>NZ_JBWKFF010000011.1:169319-290665 GCF_056434425.1 Streptomyces sp. NPDC044033
CGGGCGCTCTCGGGCACACCCAGATAGGTCCCGTTGATCGGGTCGATTTCGATGACCACCCCCACACCCCCCCCCCCCACCCCCCCCTCCCCCCCCGGGGCCGGCGGCCCTTTTCCCGCGTACGGGGCGCGGGGCGGCGCCCCCTTTCCCGGGCACGGGGCGCGGGGTCACGGCCCGGTTCCGGGGCGTGGGGCGCGTACCCATCGCCCCTCTCTAGTTTCAATACAGAGCTGTACTGTATTGTTTCTTCCGTGAAGCTTGGCGACAACGACACGCACTCCGCCGACCCATCCGCACGGTCCCCCCGACCCCCCGGCCGCCCCCGCAGCCGCGAGGCGGACGAGGCGATCCTCGCGGCCGCTCTCGACCTGCTGATCGAGCGGGGCATCGGCTGGGCCAGCATCGAGCAGATCGCCCGCCGGGCCGGGGTCACTCGCGCCACGGTCTACCGGCGCTTCCCGAACCTCACCGATCTGCTGGTACGGGCGATCGAGTGGGAGTACCGGGAGGTGGACGCCGCGTCATTGCGCTGGCCGGACATCGACGGGATGGTCACGGACTGGGCCGGTTACCTCAGCCGGCCCCGTGCGCGCCGGCTGATCCGCCGGCTCTACGGCGCGGTGGACGACCTCCCCGAACTGCTGCGCGCCTACGACAGCGCCCATGGCCGACTCCGCGGCCAGGCGGTCCGCGCCACCCTCGAACGGGCCCGCGCGGCCGACCGCCTCCCCGCGGACAGCGATCCGGAAATCCTCCAACAACTGCTCAGCGGCGCGGCGCTGCAGCACCTCGCCGCCTATCCCGACACCACTGGCGCGGACGAGGTGAAGGCGTACCTCCTCGCCATACTCCGGCAGGCCGGCCACCGGCCGGACACCGAGCGGGCCGGGTCCCGGAAGGAGCACGAAGCACATGAGTGAAAGCACGTCGCGGCTGGGGCGGGACATCCGCCGGGCCCGCAGGCAGGGCCTGCCCGCGATCACGCGGCGCCAGGAGGAACGGCTGGCCGATATCGTCGCCCACGCCCGCGCCACGTCGCCCTACTACCGCGAGCTCTACCGCGGTCTGCCCGAGCGCGTGACGGATCCGTCGCTGCTGCCGGTCACCGACAAGAAGAAGCTGATGGCGAGCTTCGACGACTGGGTGAGCGACCGCGACATCACGTACGAGAAGGTGTCCGCCTTCGGCGACGATCCGGCGCTGATCGGACAGCGGTTCCTGGGGAAGTACATGGTGGCCACCACCTCGGGCACCAGCGGCCGGCGCGGCCTGTTCATACTCGACGACCGGTACATGGACGTGACCTCGGCGCTGACCTCCCACGCGCTCACCTCCTGGCTGGGCCCCGCCGACATCCTGCGGGCCACTGCCCGCGGCGGGCGCTTCGCCCAACTGGTCGCCACCGGCGGGCACTACGCCGGGTTCGCCGGGTACTCGCGCATGGTCCGCGAAGGCGGATGGCGCGCCAAGCTGATCCGGGCGTTCTCGGTGCACACCCCGATGGGGGAGCTGGTCGGCCGGCTCAACGCGTACCGCCCGGCCGTCGTCATCGGATACGCCAGCACGATCATGCTGCTCGCCGCCGAGCAGGAGGCGGGCCGGCTGCGCATCGATCCGCTCCTGATCGAGCCCGCGGGCGAGACCATGACCACCGGTGACACGGAGCGCATCGCGGCCGCCTTCGGCACGAAGGTCCGCACGGTATACGGCGCGACCGAGTGCGCGTACCTCAGTTACGGCTGCACCGAGGGGTGGTATCACATCAACAGCGACTGGGCCGTGGTCGAGCCGGTCGACGCGGACCACCGGCCCACTCCGCCCGGGGAGTTCTCGCACACCGTCCTGGTCAGCAACCTCGCCAATCAGGTGCAACCGTTCCTCCGCTACGACCTCGGCGACAGCGTTCTGGTCAGGCCCGATCCCTGCCCCTGCGGCAGCCCCCTGCCGGCGATCCGCGTCCAGGGGCGCGCCGGGGACGTTCTCACCTTCCCCACCGGCCGCGGTGAGCACATCAGCCTCGCTCCGCTGGCCTTCGGCACGCTCTTCGACCGCACGCCCGGAATCGAGCTGTTCCAGATCGAGCAGACCACCCGTACGACACTGCGGGTGCGGCTGCTCACGGCCGCTGGCGCCGACCCGGACCGCGTATGGCAGGCCGCCCGCCTTGAGCTGACCCGCCTGCTCGCCGACAACAAGCTGGACGGCGTCACTGTCGAACGGGCCGAGGAGCCGCCCCGGCAGGCGCCCGGCGGGAAGTACCGTACGGTCATCCCGCTCGGCTGACCGCCGCCGCCCCTCCCCTGGGCTGCCGTCAGTGGTCGGGGGTGGCGTGGTGTCGACAGTCGGGCGTGGAGCGGTATCGGTGATCGGGTGTGGCGCGCCATCAGGTGTCGGGCGTGGCACACCATCAGGTGCCGGAGGTGGCGCACCTTCCTCGCAGGCACCGACAGGCGCCGGCAGGCAGACCGGCCGGTGCTCCCGGATGCGCCGGCCAGGCACTGGCACCAGGTGTGCGCCAACCCCTCTTGCGATGGCGTCACGATGGTGCCATTATGGCGTCATGGACCTCACGCCGTATGTCGACAACCTCCGGCACGAGCTCGCGGTCGCCGCGGATACGGGCGGGGACGAGACGCGCGAGCTGGCCGAGCGACTCACCACCCCCTTGGAGTCGGCCGTCCGGCTCATGCTGCTGGACGCGCTGTCCAGCGCCATGGGCGAGGTCACCCGTGACCTGGCACCGGGCTCGGTCGACGTACGGCTGCGCGGACTCGATCCCGAGTTCGTCGTGACGCCACCACCGGCCCTGGAGGGGTTCGGGGAAGCTGAGGGCCATGAGGGCCCGCCAAGCGGTGCGCGGGCGCCCATGGCACCCGTTCACTCGGCCCCGGACGGCGACGACGGCGGTACGGCACGCGTCAACTTGCGGCTTCCCGCCCACCTCAAGGCCCGCGCCGAGGAGGCGGCCGGGCAGGAGGGGCTCTCGGTCAACGCCTGGCTCGTACGGGCTGTCGGCGCCGCGCTGGAACCCACTGAGCGCGGCCGGACGCCGGAGCATAGGCGCCATATGGGCCGACAGGGCTTCACGGGCTGGGTCCGCTAACCGGGCGCAGCCGGGACGGCGTTCGAGCACCACTTCTCCTTCACCCGCCCCACCAGCGGGAACGCATACCTGAGCCATGAGGACGGGACAGCCATGCCTACCTTCGACACTCCGGGACCGATCTCCGTCACCCTTGAATTCGACGTCGGTTCCACCCGGATCGCCGCGACCGAGCGCATCGACACGGTCGTCGAGGTACTACCGAGCAATGAGGCCGAAGCCGCCGACGTGCGCGACGCCCAGCAGACCAAAGTCACCTATGCGGACGGCAAGTTGCGGATCAAGGGGCCCAAGAAGCGTTCCCTGTTCGGCAAGAGCGGGTCGGTCGACGTGCGCGTCGAGCTGCCGGCCGGCTCGGACGTCCACGGCACCACCCCGATGGCGGACTTCACCTGTACCGGACGCCTCGGCGAGTGCCGGCTCAAGACGTCGCTCGGCGATATCCGGGTCGACGAGGTGGCGGCCGCGTTCCTCAAGACGGGCCACGGGGACATCCACGCGGCCCGCGTGACCGGGGATGCCGAGGTCATCGGAGCCGGCCGGATCGAAGTCGACACGTTCGGGGCCGCGGCCAGGATCAAGAACGGGAACGGCGAGACCAAGGTCGGCGAGGCCACCGGCGACCTCCGGGTGAACGCCGCCAATGGCGTCATCTCCATCGATGTCGCGCACGCCGGGGTCGACGCCAAGTCCGCCAACGGCGGCATCCGGGTCGGCGAAGTGACGCGCGGCCACATCGCGCTCCAGGCCGCCGTCGGCGATGTCGAGGTCGGCATCGGCGAGTCCACCGCCGCCTGGCTCGATGTGAAGACCGGTGTCGGCGGCGTGCGCAACTCCCTGAAGTCCGCGGACGGCCCCGACACCTCCGACGAGACGGTCGAGGTGCGCGCCAGTACCGGAATCGGCGACATCGTGATCCATCGCGCCTGAGCCACCGCGCCGGGCAAACAGCCCCACCGGCACTCCTGGCCGCCCAATTAACCCCCGCAGCAGCCCTTTGGGGCTCCGCCGACCCTGTCGAACGCTCCTCGGCCGTTGCCGGTATCGGCGCCGGGCGGTGAGCCGGCTTGCGCAGAGCGGCCAGTACAAGCAGCTTCGCGCAGCACATCACTCCGCGCGCCGCGCGCTGTATCACGCACCTCGCGTCATGCGCCCCGCATCACTTCACTCGCCGCCCATCGCACCGCACATGGCACGTCACTCTGCACTCTGAACCGGAGGACCCCCATGCACCGCACACTACCGACGCACTCCGAGCCGGTCACGCTGCCGGTGGACCGCCCTGAAGGCTGTCCGTTCGACCCGCCCGCCGAGTTGGCGCGGCTGCGCGAAGAAGGGCCGCTCGTCCGGATGCGGTACCCCGGCGGGCACTTGGGCTGGCTGGCCACCGGACACTCCGTGGTCCGGGCGATACTCGCGGACCAGCGGTTCAGCTCGCGCCAGGAGCTTCTGCACTCCCCGATCGTGGACTTCGGTGAGCTTCCCCCGGCGGCGGTCGGCGACCTCACCGGCATCGACGCGCCGGAGCACACCCGTTACCGGCGGCTGCTCATCGGGAGTTTCACGGTACGCCGGATGCGCGGACTCACCGAGCGGGTCGAGCAGATCACCGCCGAACACCTCGACGCGATGGAGCGCCGAGGCCCGACGGTCGATCTGGTGGAGGCGTACGCCCGGCCCGTACCCGCGCTGATGATCTGCGAACTGCTGGGAGTGCCCTACGCCGACCGGGAGTTCTTCCACCGCCACGCATCGACGCTGCTCACCCAGAGCGCCGGTGAGCAGGAGCGGGACGCGGCCATGACCGCGCTTCAGGAGTACCTGCACAAGCTGGTGCTGGCCAAGCGCGCCGGACCCACCGACGATCTGCTCAGCGACCTGACCGCCAGCGACCTCACCGATGAGGAGATCGCCGGCATCGGCGGCCTGTTGCTGGTCGCGGGTCTGGACACCACCGCCAATATGATCGCCCACGGTACCTTCGCCCTCCTCAGCAACCCGGACCAGATCGCCGCTCTGCGTGCCGATCCGGACCTCGCCGACCAGGCCGTCGAGGAGCTGATGCGCTATCTGACCGTCGCCGACACCGGGGTGCGGGCGGCGCTTGAAGACATCGAGCTGGACGGTCAGTTGATCAAGGCCGGTGAGTGCGTCACGCTCTCGTTCCAGGCCGCCAATCGGGATCCACTGCGATTCCCCGACCCCGACTCCCTGGACCTGCGGCGAAAGGCCACCGGGCATCTGGGCTTCGGTCACGGCATCCACCAGTGCCTGGGCCAGCAACTGGCACGCGTGGAGATGCGGGTCGCCCTCCCGACCCTCTTCGCCCGCTTTCCGTCGCTGCGGCTCGCCGTTCCGCCGGAGGAGGTTCCGCTGCGTACCAGCATGAACATCTACGGGGTGGAGCGGCTCCCCGTCGCCTGGGACGAGGAGTAGGCCGGTGGAGGTCGGCGTCGACCGTGAGCGCCGCTTCGATGCCGGGAGGTACGCACTCCCCTCCCCCGAGGTGCTCGGCGGGAGTTGGCGCCCTGGTCGCGCCGGTCAGGAGGCACGTAGCCGATCTGCGGTCTTGACTGGTCCAGACCGCAACGGTTGAGTAACTCATCTCTGCGGTTGCTTCCGGTCCGGACGGCGCCCGCTGGGTGCACGCTCGTGCGTCGGGCCGTCCGGCGCCGACCCCATGCGGCTCCGGCCGCACTGAGGAGTGATCAAGTGTTGCTGAGACAACGCATGGCAGCCATCCTCTCCGCCACCGCGTTCACCGCCGCTCTCGTCGTCGCGGCGCCGTCCGCGACCGCGGCCCCAACCCCTGCCACAGGCCGCACCGCTGTCGCGAGTTGCAACTACACCACGTGGACCGCCGGCAAGTCATATGTGACCGGCAATATCGTCAAGTACACGAATGGCAACTACTACCGGGCCACGCACGACAACCCAGGGTACGACCCGGTCATCAGCACCTGGTTCTGGGAGCCGTACAACTGCGGCCCGACCTCGCCCTCGACGGACTTCGTGGTGAGCGAGGCGCAGTTCAAGCAGATGTTCCCGAACAGGAACTCGTTCTATACGTACAAGGGGCTGACCGCGGCCCTGGGCGCCTACCCCGGCTTCGCGAAGACGGGCAGCGACACCATCAAGAAGCGGGAGGCCGCCGCCTTCCTCGCCAATGTCAGCCACGAGACCGGCGGTCTCGTGTATGTCGTGGAGCAGAACACCAGCAACTATCCGCACTACTGCGACCCCAGCAAGCCGTACGGCTGTCCGGCCGGCCAAGCGGCCTACTACGGACGTGGCCCGATCCAGCTGAGCTGGAACTACAACTACAAGACCGCGGGTGACGCGCTCGGCATCGACCTGCTGCACAACCCGAATCTCGTACAGACCGACGCGGCCGTGGCCTGGAAGACGGGGCTGTGGTACTGGAACACCCAACGCGGCCCGGGCACGATGACGCCGCATGACGCGATCGTCAACGACCGCGGCTTCGGCGAGACGATCCGGAGCATCAACGGAAAGGTGGAGTGCAACGGGGGCAACCCGGGCCAGGTCCAGAACAGGATCGACACCTTCCGAAGGTTCACCCAGATATTGGGCACTTCCACGGGCGGCAACCTGAGCTGCTGAGCCCGCGTCAGACCGCTCGCCACCACTCCTTCCCGATGTGAGCGGCAGCCCGCTCGCCGCCACTCGTTCCGGACGTGATCGCGGGGCCCTCGTCGCGCCGGCCCCGCGATCAGCCGGGGCGAGGCAGGACCCATCAGGTCTATCGACATCAAGTATCTTGACATCGAGATAATCGCCCGGCAGGCTACCCCTCGATCTCTTGATCTCTTGACGTCGAGATACATCCGAGGGGGCGGGCAATGCGGCGCGGCGGCATACCGGGCGGGCGGGGCCCGAAGGACGGACGGGGCTTGATCGCCCAACTGCGCAATCCGCCGGGCGGCCGCAATGCGCGGGTCATGCTGCTCGCTCTGGCCCTGGACCGGGCCGGATCAGGGCTGTGGGCCTCGTCCTCGGTCCTGTACTTCACCTTCGTGACCCATCTGAGCGCCCAGCAGATCGGTGTACTGCTGGGCACGGCCGGGGTGGCGGGCATCGTCGGCTCCCCGTTGGCCGGGCGGCTGGCGGGCCGCTTCCCGGTGCGCTCGCTGCTGGTCGGCTGTCATCTGCTCCGCTTGGTGACGCTCAGCCTGCTGCTGGTGTGCACCGAGTTCGAGGCGCTGCTCCCGGTCGTCGCCGTCACCTACCTGGGCGACCGGGCGGCGAAGATGCTGGAGATGCTGTTCGCCACCCGGACGGCGGGCGAGCGGCGCGTGGCCTATCAGGCGCTGTCGCGCAGCGCGGCGAACGCGGGTTACGGGTTCGGCGCGGGGCTCGCCGCCATCGGCCTCGCCGTGGGGACGGGCGACGCCTACCGGGTGCTGATCCTGGGCGACGCGCTGTCGTTCGTCGCCGCCGCGGCGCTGGTGTGGCGCGCCCGGGAGCCGAGGGGCGCCAGCGTCGAGGTCGCACGGTCCAACGGCGCGGCGCCCGAAGGCGCGGCCGGGGCCGCGACCGGGAGCGAGGCGGGGAGCGAGGCGGCCGTCCGGCCGGGGAGCCCGTGGCGGGACCGCGGTTATCTGCGGTTCGCGCTGCTGGACATCGCGATGAATCTCGACGACTCGATCCTCAGCGTCGGGCTGCCGCTGTGGCTGGTCAACCGGACGTCGGCGCCGCACGCGCTCGTCCCGGCCTTCCTGATCATCAATACCGTGCTGGTCGTGGTGTTGCAGCTGAGCGTGTCGCGGCGGGCCGAGGGGCCGCGGCGGGCCACGCGAGCGGTGCTGCTGTACGGGGTCATGATGTTCGCGTGCTGTGCGGTCGTGGCGGCGGCCACACAGGGCGGGGCCTGGGTGGCCGGGGCCGCCCTGCTCGTCGGGGCGTTGCTCGTCACGCTGGCCGAGCTGATGCGTTCGGTAAGTTCGTGGGAGCTGGCGGTGCTGCTCGCGCCGCCGGACGCCCGCGCCGCGTATCTGGGGGTGGCCGGGATGTCCCAGTCCATCCAGAAGTCCGCCGGGCCGCCGCTGCTGACCGGGGTGGTGATGGCGGCCGGGCCGGTGGGGTGGCTGATGCTGGGCGCGGTGGTCGTAGGGCTCTCGGCCGTGCAGAAGAGCACTTGTTCGCGGCGGCTTCAGCTTCGGCCGCCGCCGCTCCCCTCCTCGCCGCCGACCGCTTCCCCCATCGCGGCCGGGCGGGCCAAGGCGTCCCGGATGTGGGGCAGGTCGGGCCGGTAGCGGTGGCTTCGCGCCCGCACCGATATCCCGTACCGCCATCCCGTACGGACATCCAATGCGTACACCCCGTACGAACACCCCGTACGGACATCCAGTACGGGCAGGGCGTGCGGCAAACCGTTCCGCCCAGGCGCTGCCCTCCGTCGCGCGGGTCACCGCTCCCGAGACGGAGGCGGCGGCGGAGGCGGTGCCGGTGCGCCGGGCGGGGGCGCGATCCGCCCGTACGACCGGGTGTCCTCGGCGTGCGGAGCCTCACCGGGCGGTGCCGTGTCGCCCGGCGGACGACCGCTCTTCGGGAAGAAGACGTCGCGACGGGCGCCCGGGTCCCAGCCCCGTTCCACGACCCGCTTCTGCACCAGTACCGCGCCGCCCAGCACGACGGCGCCGATCAGCAGCAGGAGGACGACTCCCCCGGCCCCGCCCGCCTTGGCGGCATTGCCGATCAGGGAGCCGAACCAGCCGAAGTCGGCGTCCCCGAAAGTGGTGTTCTCCCGACCGAAGGCGCCGAGCACCTTGAGCAGCAGCGCGGGCAGGAAGGTGATCAGCAGACCGTTGAGGAACGCGCCGACCGCCGCGCCGCGCCTGCCGCCCGTGGCGTTGCCGTAGACGCCCGCCGCGCCGCCGGTGAAGAAGTGCGGTACGAGGCCGGGCAGGACGAGGGAGAGACCGAAGGCCGGGCCGAAGACCGCGGACAGCAGACCGAGGCCGACCAGGCCGCCGAGGAAACTGGAGACGAAGCCGACGAGCACGGCGTTCTGCGCGTACGGGAACACGATCGGCGCGTCCAGCGAGGGCACCGCGCCGGGGACGACCTTGCGGGCGATGCCCTGGAAGGCCGGGACGAGTTCGGCCAGGATCGTGCGGACGCCGAAGAGGATCACGGCGACGGCGATGCCGAACTGCAGCCCCTGCATGACGGCCCGCATCAGGTAGTCGCCGACGCCGCCGGCCGCTGTGCCGCCCTCGGCGGCGAACGCCTTGAACGCCGTCTCCCGGCCCGCCTTGGCGAGGTAGCCGACGGCCATCAGACCGTAGATCAGCACCATGGACAGCGCGGTGGCGACCATCGAGTCGCGCAGGAAGCGCAGCCCTTCCGGCAGCTTCATGTCCTCGGTGCTGCGGCTGCGCCTGCCCACCAACTGCCCTGCCGCGCCCGCGACGACGTATCCCGCCGTACCGAAGTGGCCGATGGCTACGGTGTCGTTGCCGGTGACGCGCCGCGTCCACGGGTGCGCGAAGGCCGGCATGGAGACGAGCATGATGCCCAGCAGCACCCCGCCGACGATCACCACAGCCGCCGACGGCAGTCCGGCCGTGGCCAGCACCATGGTCAGCAGAGTGGCCATGAACAGCATGTGGTGGCCGGTCAGGAAGACATAGCGCAGCGGTGTGAACCGGGCCAGCAGCAGGCTGACCCCGAAACCCAGGATCATCAGCCACGCGACGCGCGCGCCGTACTGGGCCTGGGCGATGCCGACGATCGCCTCATTGGTCGGGATCACGCCGTGCGCCCCGGCCGTCCCCTGGATCATCACCCCCAGCGGCCCGAGGGACTTGACCACGAGACTCGCGCCCGCGCCGATCAGCAGAAAGCCCAGCGTCGCCTTGATCGCACCGCCGATGACCTGCCCGATCGGCTTCCGCAGCGCGATCAGACCGGCGGCCGTGATGAGGCCGATCAGGTAGGCGGGTTGGCTGAGGATCTCGTCCACGAGGAACTTCGCGAGGGATACGAGCCAGTCCATGTCCATGATGCCTTCCGTCCCCGTCCCGTTCTCGGACGCCGTCCCGTTCTGCCGTCCCGTTCTCGGATGCCGTCTCGTTCTCAGACGCCGTCCCGTGCTCAGACGTCGTAGGTGTCTCTGAGCACGGCATCGGCCTCGGCCGTGCTGGTGAAGTCCTCGACCACCTTCACCGGCACGCCCACGTCGCCGAGCGTCCCCGCGATCTCCCGGGAGGTGAGGATGGCGACGGCCTCGGACGCCTTCCCCTTGGCCGAAATGGTGTCGGTGGCCTCGACCGTGACGTACTGGGACCAGCCCCAGCGGTCGAGGACCTGCTCCAGCGTGTTCTTCAGGAACAGGCTCGTACCCAGGCCGTTGCCGCACACGGTCAGGATCTTGTGCACGGCCGGTCCGGCCCCCGCCGCAGGCCCCGGCCCCGCCCCGGATTCCGGCTCCGCGTGCCCCATGAGCACAGCGTGCAGCGCCCGCGGCGTACGGGCCTCGCGGAGCGCCCGCCCGGTGCCGGGGTCCGCCAGCAGCCGCGCCAGGTCGGCCATCGCGGCCGTATGGGCGCTCGCGTCCCGTGCCGCGAGCCCGGCCACCAGGGTCACCGGATCGTTCGTCTCGTGTCCGAACTCCACGGGCTGCCGGAGGCGGACCCAGGACATACTGGTCCTCAGCACGGCGGGCGACGGCCGGGCGTGAGCGAACGCGAAGCCGGGCGCGACCACGATGTACGGTCCGTTCTCGGCCACGTTGCGGATCATTTCCGCCGTGTAGTCGGCGGTGCAGGCGCCCGTGGCGACCATCAGATCGCCCGCGGCCCGGACCGCTTCCCGCCAGTCCGACGCCGGGGCGTCCAGCCGGACGGCCTCGACGGGAAGGAGCTCGCTCAGTGTGGCCATGCGAGGGATCTTGACATGTCCCCCCTCCGCCCGGCACGGGTCCGGCGCACTTCTCTCTTCGGCGTACCGCCCGGCGGCAGGCGCTCTCGCCCGGCGGCGGGGCCCGCGCGTAGGCTCGCACGGCCTGCACGCGATCACGTTCGGAGAGTGAACGATCATGACTGACCTGCGAGTTGTCATCATCACCGGTGGAGGAACGGGCATCGGCGCCGCCGCCGTACGGCTGCTCCGCGCCGCCGGGCACCAGGTAGTGATCTCCGGTCGCCGGCCCGAGCCGCTGCACGCGCTCGCCGAGGAGACCGGAGCCCTCGCCCACCCCGCCGACGCCGGCGACCCCGACGCCGTCCGCGGCCTCGTCGACGCGGCCGTGGACACCTACGGGCGGCTCGACGGCCTGGTCCTCAACGCGGGTGTCGCGCGCGCCGGAGCCGTGGGCGACGTCTCCGTCGAGAACTGGGAGGCGGTCATGCGCACCAACGTCACCGGCCCCTTCCTGCTGATCCGAGCCGCACTCCCGCACCTGCTCCAGGCGCGGGGCTCCGTCGTCGCGGTCGCCTCGGTGGCCGCGCTGCGCAGTGGCGTGGGCAGCGCCGCGTACAGCACGTCCAAGGCCGCCCTCCTCCAGCTCTGCCGCTCGCTCACCGTCGACTACGCGCCGCAGGGGCTGCGCGCCAACACGGTGTGCCCGAGCTGGATCCGTACCGATATGGCCGACCGGCGGATGGCCCGCTTCGCCGACGAGGCGGGGCTGGGGGACGGCAGCGCCGAGGCGGGGTACGACGCGGCGACCCGGCTCACGCCCGCGCGCCGTCCGGGCGAGCCGCAGGAGGTCGCCGAGGCCATCGCCTGGCTGCTCTCGCCCGCCGCGTCCTACGTCAATGGAGCGGCCCTCACCGTCGACGGCGGGGTGACGATCACCGACCCGGGTACCGCCGCGTTCGACTTCCGCGTCGAGCCGCGCGGCGCCTGAACCCCGGCCGCAGCGGCGGCTCCGGCTCCGGCTGGTGGGCAGCCCTGTTCGCCCGTGCCAAGGCCCCGCCCGCACGAAAAGTCCCCGCCCGTATGAAAGCCCCCGCTCGTACAAAAAGCCCCCGCCCGGCGAAGGCATCGCCGAACGGGGGCTTTCGGGGCTCGCGTTCCGGTCCGCCGCCGGTTATCGGCTACGGACCGGGAAACGGCTGATCAGCCGAACGGGCCGGAGTTGTTGTTGTCGGCGTCGATGCACGCCTGGAGCTGCCGCTGCTTGGCCTTCGCCTTGGCGCGCGTCTCGGTGGCCCGCTGCCTGTCGCCGAGCTGCTCGTACTTGGCGGCCTTGGACTTGAGGCTGTTGATCTCCGAACGCATCTTCTTCACGTTGCACGTGACCTTGCCGCGGGCCGCCATCGTGGCGGTGTCGGCGGCGGTCGCGGCCTGCGCGGGGACAGCCGCGAACAGGAGTCCGCCGGCCAGTACCGCGGACGCGGCGAGCGTGGACATACGTCGGCTCATAGTTGTTCCTTCCCGTCTCCCGGGCCGCACGGGCCCGGGCGCATCTGAATAACAGCAGGTCACTGTAGCCGAAGCCCCTTCTCGGCCGTCAACGGCCGACCCGTTCGACCGTCAACGGCCGGCCCACTCGGCCGATCGCCGCCTCGCCCGTCGGGCCGGAGCCCCACCGGCCCCTGAACCGGGCGCTTTCCCGCGCCAGTCGAATTCGCCACGGGCTGGTTCTGGACGGGTACGCGCTCGGCCGCCGCACCCGGTCTGCGCATCGCCGACCGGGCGCGACGCGGAGCCGCGAGGCCGCGTACGTGGTCATGAAACCTTTTGCCCATGAATCGTTTACCTCTGTACGAATTTGCAAGAGCACCGCCGCGCATATTTCAAGCCTGTTGCAGAAAAATGCCGTCTTGTGGACACGAGGTGTCGAGCAGACCATCGGGCATCATTCCGTGCGCGGTTTTTGGCCTGCCAGCCGGATCGCGCACCGGCCCATGAGGGGGTTGCCATGAACGACCGGTTGAGTCTCAGTCCCGATGCCGCACGGCAGTTGGCCACTGCCACCAAGACCACTCCGCAGATGCGGGCGATCAGCCCGCGGTATCTGCTGCGCGCGCTGCCCTGGGTCGACGTCGAGTCCGGCGTCTACCGCGTCAACCGGCGGCGGACATTCGTCGTCGGCGACGACCGGATCAGCAGCTACACCGAGAACGACACGCACCACATCGTCGCGGAGGACCTGCGGGAGATCCCGTACCTGCGGGACGCCGACCAGGAACTGCTCACCGAGCTGGCCGGGGCCTTCACCGAAGTCAACTTCGAGGCCGGGCAGTTACTGGCGCAGGAGGGCGATTCCGCCGACCGGCTGTGGGTGCTCGTGCGGGGCCGCGCCGAGAAGCGGGTGACCGGGCGCTACGGGCAGGACGCACTGCTCGAAGTGGTCTGCGACGGCCAGTTCTTCGACATCGACGCGTGGGCCCGCGCCTGTCCCATGCCCTACCGGGTCAGGGCTCTCACCGCCGGGGTGGCGCTCTGCGCCGACCACAGCGCGCTGACCTCGCTGGCCGAGCGCTGCCAGGCCGTACGGACCGCGATGGACTCGTACGTCGCCGGGGAGATGCCCGAGCCGGGCTCCGAGGTGCCGGTGGACCTGAGCGCCGGGCACGTCGGGGAGCCGATGCTCCCGGGTACGTACGTCGACTACGAGGACTCGCCGCGCGAGTACCACATGAGCCTCGCGCAGACCGTGCTGCGCGTGCACAGCCGGGTCGCCGACCTCTACAACGAGCCGATGGACCAGACCCGGTCGCAGGCCAACCTGACCATCCAGGCGCTCCGCGAGCGCCAGGAGTCGCTGCTCCTGAACCACCCCGAGTTCGGGCTGTTCAACAATGTCGCCCCGGGCCAGCGCGTACAGACGCGTACGGGCTCGCCGACCCCCGACGACCTCGACGACCTGCTCGCCAAGGTCTGGAAGCAGCCGGGCTTCTTCGTCGCCCACCCCAAGGCGATCGCCGCGTTCGGCCGGGAATGTACCCGCCGGGGTGTGCCCCCGGTCACCGACAACAGGTTCGGCAGTCCGCTGCTGACCTGGCGAGGCGTCCCGCTGCTGCCCTCCGACAAGGTGCGGTTCGCGGGATCCGAGTCCGCCGGCACCACCGAGATCCTGCTGATGCGGGTGGGCGAGGCCGAGCAGGGCGTGGTGGGCCTGCGCCCGGCGAGCATCCCCGACGAGGTCGAACCGGGCCTGTCCATGCGCAACATGGGCACCGACCAGAAGGGCATCACCTCGCATCTGATGACGGCGTACTTCAACACCGCGGTCCTGGTGGAGGACGCCAGCGCCGTGCTCCAGAACGTCGAGGTGTCGAACTACCATGACTACTCCTGACGTCAGGAGGGGCGTACCCGGGAGCGGGGCCCTGTCCGACGCGGGGCGCCTGTTCGCGAGTGCGCCGTCGGTCGGAGCCTCCGGCGTACCGCCGACCGGGACCGGCGGGGCGCCCGCGACCCCGGCCGGAACCGGCGGAGCACCGACGGCCGGGGCCGCGGGCGTTCCCGCCGCCGCGACCGGAAGCGCCCCCTCGGCCGTGCCCGAAGCCGCGCCCGGCACCATGACCGGGAGCCCGCCCCCCACCACGCTCCCCGATGGCGCGTCCGAAGGGGCGCTCCTCGGCATGGCACAGGGTCTCGGCGCGGAGACCGACATGCCCCGGTATCCGACCACCAGCGCGGCCGGCACGCCTGGCGCGGCCGGAGCGCGGCGCGGCGGCTTCTCCCCCGAGGCGGCGCGGCAGGACGTCCCGATCCTGCACCGCACCGTGAACGGGCACCCCCTGGTCTGGCTGGACAACGGCGCCACCACGCAGAAGCCCCGCCAGGTGATCGAGGCGCTCGCCGCCTTCTACGGCGCCGCCAACTCCAACATCCACCGGGGCGCACACACGATGGCCCGCGAGGCGACGGAGGCGTACGAGGCGGGGCGCGCGGCGGTCGCCGACTTCCTGGGGGCCGCCGCGCCCGAGGACATCGTCTTCACCCGCGGCACCACGGAGTCGATCAACCTCGTCGCCCAGAGCTGGGGCCGGGCCAACCTCGGCCCCGGGGACGACATCCTCGTCCCCGTCCTGGAGCACCACTCCAACATCGTTCCCTGGCAGCTGATCGCCAAGGAGCGGCGGGCCCGGGTGGTGCCGGTGCCGCTCACGCCGGAGGGGGAGATCGACCAGGACGCGTACGCCGATCTCCTCTCGTCGCGGACGCAGCTCGTCGCGCTCAGCCACGCCTCGAACGTGCTCGGAACCGTCCTGCCCGTGGCGCAGATGACGGCGCTGGCGCACCGGTACGGGGCCAAGGTGCTGGTGGACGGCGCGCAGGCGGTCGCCCACTTGCCCGTGGACGTCCAGGCACTGGACGCCGACTTCTACGCGTTCTCCGGGCACAAACTGTTCGGCCCCACGGGCATCGGCGCCCTGTACGCGAAGCCGGAGATCCTGGCGGCCATGCCGGTGTGGCAGGGCGGCGGCAACATGATCGAGTCGGTCGACTTCGGCGAGACGACGTTCGCGGCGGTACCGCACCGGCTGGAGGCGGGGACCGGGAACATCGGCGGGGTCGTCGGGCTGCTGTCCGCCCTGGAGTGGCTGACCTCCTTCGACCGGGACGCCGTCGCCGCGTACGAGACGGCGCTGACGGGGTACGCCCAGCAGGCCCTGGCCACCGTGCCCGGCCTGGAGATCCTGGGTGCCGCGCCGGACCGGGTCGCCGTGCTGACGTTCACGCTCGCGGGCCAGGACCCGGCGGCGATCGCCGACTGCCTGGACCGGGACGGGATAGCCGTACGGGCCGGCCACCACTGCGCGCAGCCGGCCCTGCGTCACTACGGGCTGGAGAGCGCGGCGCGCGCCTCGTTCGCGCTCTACAACACCCCGCAGGAGGTGGACGAACTGGTGGCCTCCCTGCACCGCATGCAGCAGAGTCAGTGATCTCGCACCCCTGTCCCGGCGGCCAGCGCCGGGCAGGGGCGCCCCGCCCGGGTCGGCGGTATCGTCGGCCGCATGCTGCTGTGGATCAACGGCCCCTTCGGGGGCGGTAAAACCCAGACCGCCTACGAGCTGCGCCGGCGGATCGCGGGCAGCGTCGTATGCGACCCCGAGCACGCCGGGTTCGGGCTGCACCGCATGCTGCCGCCCGCCCTGCGCGGCGACTTCCAGGATCTGCCGGCCTGGCGGCGGAGCGTGTACGACATGCTCGACCTGGCCTTGCGCGAGCACGCCGGTCCGGTCATCGTGCCGATGACGCTCGTCGATTCCGGCTACTTCGCCGAGATCGTCGGCAGGCTCCGCGACGGCGGTCACGAGGTGCACCACTTCTCGCTGCTCGCCGAGCGCGCCACGGTGCTGCGGCGGCTGCGCCAGCGGGGGTTCGGGCTCGGCCTGCGGACCGAGAGCTTCGCCGTGGCCCGGCTCGACGACTGCCTGAAGCGGCTGCGGGAAAGGGAGTTCGCCGAGCACCTCCACACCGACCGCGCCCCGGTCGCGCGCGTCGCCGAGCACATCGCGCGCTCGGCCGGGCTGCCGATCGCGGCGAACCACGACGGCCCGCTGCGTACGCGGCTGCGCCAGTACGCGACGAGCGCCCGGCACATCCGCTTCGACTGAATCCGCGCGACATCCCGGAAGCGGACTCGCAACGTCCTTGCAACGGGCGCCCTGCTCTTCTGATACCGAACCGGTTCCCGGCGGAGACCACGGAGGAGACCTCCATGACAGTCGCGTCACGCATCGCGCTGACCCCGGCCGCCGCTCAGTTGCTGCGGCGGCTGAGCGACACGCACGGTCCGCTGATGTTCCATCAGTCCGGCGGCTGCTGCGACGGCAGCTCGCCCATGTGCTTCCCCGCCGGTGAGTTCCGTACGGGCTCCTCCGACGTCCTGCTCGCCTCGCTGCCCGTCGACGGGGTGGCCGAACCGGTCGGCTTCTGGATGTCGGCCGACCAGTTCGAGCGCTGGCACCACACCCACCTCACGGTGGACGTGGTGCCGGGGCGCGGCGGGGGCTTCTCGCTCGAAGCCCCCGAGGGGGTGCGCTTCCTGATCCGCTCGCGGCTGCTCACCGATGAGGAGCGCGAACAGCTCGACGACCCGCGACACCCTCCGGTGGGCCCGTAGGCGTCGTGCGCCCGTAGGCCCGTAACGTGCGTTCGCGACCTCGCTCGCCTACGACGCCGCGTCCACGAGCGAGAGCGTGTGCAGGCGCTCGGGCGGCCCGGGGCGGGCGTAGTACCAGCCCTGGGCGGTGTCGCAGCCCAGCACGCGCAGGCACTCCGCCTGACTCCCCGTCTCCACCCCTTCGACCGTCACCGACAGGTCGAGCGTGTGGGCGAGCGAGACGATTCCCTCGACGATCTTCACATCGACGGGGTCGGCGGGCGAGCACTGCATGCCGCGCGTGAAGGAGCGGTCGAGCTTGAGCGTGGAGACGGGCAGTCTGCGCAGGTAGGAGAGGTTGGAGTAACCGGTTCCGAAGTCGTCCAGGGCGATGTCCACGCCGAGATCGGCGAGTTGCCGCAGCGGGCGCAAGGCGTCCTCGTCGGCGCCGATCAGGGCGTTCTCGGTGACCTCCAGACACAGGGCGGCGGGGTCGAGCCCCGCGTCCGCGAGCACCTCGATCGTCTCGGCGACCAGGCCCGGGTAGCAGAGCTGGGCCGGCGAGAGGTTGACGTTGACCCGCAGCGGCCCGGCGTCCGGCCCGTCCCCCTCGGCGTGCCGCCAGGCGCGGGCCTGCCGGGCCGCCTCCTGGAGGACCCAGCGGCCGAGCGGCACGATCAGCCCGGTGGACTCGGCGAGGGGGATGAACTGGTCGGGGCCGAGGACTCCGTGCACCGGGTGCAGCCACCGTACGAGCGCCTCCGCGCCGCGTACGACGCCGTCGCCGAGCCGTACCAGCGGCTGGTACTCGATGAAGAACTCGCCGTTGTCCAGGGCCGCGGGCAGGCAGTTGGTGAGGGAGTGCCGGGCGATGGCGCGGGCGTCGCAGTCCGCGTCGGCGAGCTCGTAGCGGTTGCCGCCGGCGGCCTTGGCGCGGTACATCGTGATGTCGGCGCTGCGCAGCACCTCGGCGGCGCCCCGCGTGCCGGTCTTGCCGTCGACGACGCCGATGCTGGCCCGTACGGACAGCTCGCGCCCTTCGAGGTGCACGGGCTCGGCGAGGGCGAGCAGCATCCGGCGGGCGAGCGCGGTGACGTCGGCGCCCGCGGACTCGCCGGTGACCAGGCCGACGAACTCGTCGCCGCCGAGGCGCGCCACGAGTTCGCCGGGGGCGGTGGCGCAGGCGCGCAGCCGCTCCGCGACGGCGACCAGCAGTTCGTCGCCGACGGCGTGGCCGAGGCTGTCGTTGACGGCCTTGAAGCCGTCGATGTCCAGGTAGCACAGGCCGACCCGGTCGCCGCCCGCGCCGTCGGGGCCGCCGACGAGGGCGCGGTCGAGGTGTTCGAAGAACATGGTGCGGTTGGGCAGGCCGGTGAGCGCGTCGTGGCGGGCCTCGTAGCGCAGCCGTTCGTGCAGCCGCCGCCGCTCGGTGATGTCCTCCATCAGCGCGAGCTGGTACTTGGGCTCGCCGTCGGCGCCCCGCAGCAGGGAGACCGTGAGCGTGGTCCACAGGACGCTGCCGTCGCCGCGGGCGTAGGGCTTCTCGATGCGGTAGTGGTCGCGGTCGCCGCGGACGAGCTCGTGGTACAGGCCCCAGACCTCGGGCGAGTCCTCGGGGTGCCCCCAGTCGGTGGCCCTGCTGCCGCTGGCGAGGTGCTCCATGCCGCCGAACATCCGGGTCAGCGCGTCGTTGACCTCCAGGACCTCGCCGTCGACGTCGGCGATCCCGATGCCGACGGCCGCGCCCTCGAACACCGCGCGGAACCGGGCCTCGCTCACGTGCAGCGCCTGTTCGGCCTCGGCCCGCGCGCCCAGCGCCGCCCGGGTGATGGCCTCCTGCTCGCTGCGCGTGCGCTCGCGCAGGGCGCGGGCGAAACCGGCGGCGACACCGTGCTGGAGGCGGGCGCAGCGGGAGCGGCCCTCCTCGGCGGGCAGCGCCTCGCCCGACGGGCAGTAGAGCACCAGATAGGCGTCGATGACGCCGAGGATCCGGGGCAGCGCCTCGGGGTCGGTGCAGTGGGCGTCGACGAGCGCTGCCCCGATGTCGGTGGCGGGCCCGGCGTCGAAGGGCTCGGCGCGCAGCGCGTCGCCGAGCCGGCCCGCCAGGGGGACGAGGTAGCCCTCGAACTCGGCGCGCGTCATGGAGGTGGTGGTGGCCGGGTAGATGGCGCGGCTCCAGATCGCGGCGAACCGCTGGAGCCGGTCCTCGTCGGCGGCGCTCCGTGGCATCTGTCTGCCGCTCCGTGCGACGTTCACTGCTTACGTCCTACGCCCGCGAATCCGCTGAAGATCACCGGGTCCTCGTCCGCGCCCTCGGGGGTGTCGGCGGCGTCCGGTCGCCATTGCGGCATCGAGACGAGACCGGGGTCGACGATCTCGAACCCGTCGAAGAACCGGGCCACTTCCTCCCGTGCGCGCATCAGCAGCGGCGAGCCGGCCTTGCGGTACACACCTTGCACTCCTTCACCTTCTTCCGGCTTCCGCGGACCGCCCTCGACGGAGGCGTGGGTCAGGACCAGCAGGCTGCCCGGGGCGAGCGTGTCGCGCAGTCGGGCGACCGCCTTCCAGGGGTCGTCCTGGTCCTCCATGAAGTGGAGCACGGCCACGAGCAGGAGCGCGACCGGACGATCGAGGTCGAGCAGCCGGCCGGCCTCGGCGCTGCCCAGGATCTCCTGGGGGGCGCGGAGATCACCGGCGACGATGGCGGCCCGTACCTCGCCGTCGAGCACGGCTCGGCTGTGGGCGACGGCGACCGGGTCGTGGTCCACATAGACCACCCGGGCGGCGGGGTCCGCCGCTTGGGCTATTTCGTGGACGTTGCCGAAGGTGGGGATGCCGGAGCCGATGTCCAGGAACTGGTTCACACCCTCGCCGATGGCGTAGCGCACGGCACGGCGCATGAAGGCGCGGTTGGCCTGCATGACCTTCGGCAGCCCGGGAAATGCCTCGATCGCCCTGCGGCCGGCCTCGCGGTCGGCCTCGAAGTTGTGCGAGCCACCCAAGTAGTAGTCGTAGATCCGGGACACGCTCGGCACAGACAGGTCGATTCCCTGGGGAGCCCAGGTGGGACGCTCCATCAGTCAGTCGCTCCAGCTCATCGCGGGTGTGTTGAGCCGAGGCTACTGATCGTCCGTTCGAATGGAACCCCGAAGCGGAAAACTACGGTCCGCATTCGGCCATGGAGGGGCGCATGTGACACGGCGTGAGCCCGTCAATCGTACGGTCTCAAGCCCCCGCGGCGCACGCCGCGCGGGAGTGCCGCACAGCACATCCTCCTCCCGGCGCGCGCTCCGGGCGCAGGCTCTGAGCGCGCGCGCCGAACATCCGGCATGAATGTCCGTCCGGGCGCCTTCGCGTTCTGAACATACGTCCTGAACGTATGTTCAAAACTGGGGTACGGTGTGCCGCATGCCGCAGCCCTTCACCCATCTGCATGTCCACACCCAGTACTCGCTGCTGGACGGCGCCGCGCGACTGCGGGACATGTTCAACGCGTGCGACGAGATGGGCATGACGCACATCGCCATGTCCGACCACGGCAACCTGCACGGGGCGTACGACTTCTTCCATTCCGCCCAGAAGGCGGGGGTCACGCCGATCATCGGGATCGAGGCGTATGTGGCGCCGGAGTCCCGGCGCAACAAGCGCAAGGCGCAGTGGGGTCAGCCGCATCAGAAGCGCGATGATGTGTCCGGTTCGGGTGGTTATACGCATAAGACGATCTGGGCGGCGAACAGTACGGGGCTGCACAATCTGTTCAAGCTCTCCTCGGACGCGTATGCGGAGGGGTGGCTGCAGAAGTGGCCGCGGATGGACAAGGAGACCATCGCGCAGTGGTCCCAGGGGCTGATCGCTTCCACCGGCTGTCCTTCCGGTGAGCTTCAGACGAGGTTGCGGCTGGGTCAGTACGAGGAGGCGCGCCGGGCGGCCGGGGAGTACCAGGAGATCTTCGGCAAGGACCGGTATTTCCTGGAGCTGATGGACCACGGCATCGAGATCGAGCGCCGGGTCCGCGAGGATCTGCTCAAGATCGGCAAAGAGGTCGGCATTCCGCCGCTGGTGACCAATGACTCGCATTACACGTACGCGCACGAGTCGACGGCGCACGACGCGCTGCTGTGCATCCAGACCGGCAAGAACCTCTCCGACCCGGACCGCTTCCGCTTCGACGGCACCGGCTACTACCTGAAGACCACGGACGAGATGTACGCCATCGACTCCTCGGACGCCTGGCAGCAGGGGTGCGCCAATACGTCGCTGGTCGCCGAACAGATCGACACGGCCGGCATGTTCGAGAAGCGCGATCTGATGCCGAAGTTCGACGTGCCCGAGGGGTACACCGAGGTCACCTGGTTCCGGGAGGAAGTGGCCAGGGGAATGCGGCGGCGCTTTCCCGGCGGCTGGGACGCGGCCTATCAGAAGCAGGCGGAGTACGAGATGGACATCGTCATCCAGATGGGGTTCCCGGGGTATTTCCTCGTGGTCGCCGACTTCATCATGTGGGCCAAGACCAACGGCATCGCGGTCGGACCCGGCCGGGGCTCCGCGGCCGGTTCACTGGTTTCGTACGCGATGGGCATCACCGACCTCGACCCGATCACGCACGGGCTGATCTTCGAGCGGTTCCTCAACCCCGAGCGCGTCTCCATGCCCGATGTCGACATCGACTTCGACGAGCGCAGGCGCGGAGAGGTGATCCGGTATGTGACCGAGAAATACGGCGCCGACAAAGTCGCGATGATCGGCACGTACGGCAAGATCAAGGCGAAGAACGCCATCAAGGACTCCGCGCGCGTGCTCGGATATCCGTACGCGATGGGCGACCGCCTCACCAAGGCCATGCCCGCCGACGTCGGCGGGAAAGGCATCGACCTCAGCGGCATCACCGACCCCGAACACCCCCGCTACAGCGAGGCGGGCGAGATCCGGGGGATGTACGAGAGCGAACCGGACGTAAGGAAGGTCATCGACACCGCCAAGGGCGTCGAGGGCCTGGTCCGGCAGATGGGCGTGCACGCGGCCGGCGTGATCATGTCCAGCGAGCCGGTCACCGACCATGTGCCGGTCTGGGTGCGGCATACCGACGGCGTGACGATCACGCAGTGGGACTACCCCACCTGCGAGTCGCTCGGCCTGCTCAAGATGGACTTCCTGGGCCTGCGCAACCTCACGATCATGGACGACGCCCGCAAACTCATCCGCAGGAACAGGGGCATCGATCTCGAACTCCTGGAACTGCCGCTCGACGACGCCAGGGCCTTCGGCCTTCTGGGGCGCGGCGACACCCTCGGCGTCTTCCAGTTCGACGGAAACGCCATGCGCTCCCTCTTCCGTCTGATGAAGCCCGACCGCTTCGAGGACATCACGGCTGTCACCGCGCTGTACCGGCCGGGCCCGATGGGCATGAACTCGCACACGAACTACGCGCTCCGCAAGAACAAGCAGCAGGACATCACCCCGATCCACCCCGAGGTGGCGGAGCCGCTGCGGGAAGTGCTCGGCATCACCTACGGCCTGGTTGTCTATCAGGAGCAGGTGCAGAAATCGGCGCAGATCCTCGCGGGGTATTCGCTGGGCCAGGCCGATCTGCTGCGCCGCGCGATGGGCAAGAAGAAAAAGGAAGTGCTCGACAGGGAGTTCGTCCCCTTCCGGGCGGGCTGCCGCGAGCGCGGCTATTCCGATGAGGCCGTCCAGGCGGTGTGGGACGTCCTGGTCCCCTTCGCCGGCTACGCCTTCAACAAGGCGCACGCCGCCGCGTACGCGCTGGTCTCGTACTGGACGGCTTATCTCAAGGCCAATTATCCGGCCGAGTACATGTCGGGCGTCCTGACGTCGGTACGTGACGACAAGGACAAGATGGCGCTCTATCTCAATGAGTGCCGGAAGATGGGCATCCGGGTCTTTCCGCCCGACGTGAACGAGTCGGACGCGCATTTCACGCCGCAAGGCGACGATCAGATCCGGTTCGGGCTGACGGCCGTCCGCAACGTCGGGCAGAGCGTGGTGGATTCGGTGATCCGCTCGCGTGGCTCGAAGGGGAAGTTCCGCTCCTTTCCTGACTACCTCGACAAGGTCGAGGCGACCGCCTGCAACAAGCGCACCACCGAATCCCTGATCAAGTCGGGCGCTTTCGACGACATGGGCCATACCCGCAAGGGGCTCATGGAGCATTACGAGTCGATGATCGACAATGTCGTAGCGGTCAAACGGAGGGAAGCCGAGGGGCAGTTCGACCTCTTCGGCGCGGCGGGCACGGCGGGCACGGCGGGCACGGCGGGCGCGGCCGGCGGCACAGGCGCGGCCGGATCGGCGACCGGGCAGCCCGGGTTCGGGCTGGACGTGGAGTTCCGCGATCAGGAATGGGACCGCGCGTATCTGCTGGCCAACGAGCGCGACATGCTGGGCCTCTACGTCTCCTCTCATCCGCTCGACGGCCTCGGGCCGTTGCTGGGCGAGCGGGCGGACGCGGCTATCGCCGCTCTGACCGGCGGGGACCGTCCGGACGGCGCGATCGTCACCATCGGCGGCATCGTCTCCGGTCTCCAGCGGAAGATGACCAAGCAGGGCAACGCCTGGGCGATCGCCACCGTCGAGGACCTCGCCGGCTCCATCGAGTGCATGTTCTTCCCCGCGACGTACCAGCTCGTCTCCACCCAGCTCGTCGAGGACACCGTCGTCTTCGTCAAGGGCCGCCTCGACAAGCGCGAGGACGTACCCCGCCTCGTCGCCATGGAGATGGCGGTGCCCGACCTGAGCGACGCGGGGCCGAACGCGCCCGTACGCCTGGAGATGCCGGAGTCGGGCGTGACGCCCACCTCGGTCGTCCAGCTCAAGGAGATTCTGCTCGCGCACCCGGGGCGGACCGAAGTGCACCTGAGGGTGCGCGGGAAGCTCAGGACGACCGTCTACCGGCTGGGTCAGCGGGTCGAGGCGCGACCCGAGTTCTGGGCGGACCTCAAGGCGGCCGTGGCCGTGACGCGGGTGACATGACGACCACGGCGAACCCCCTTGACAACATCACCCATACGATTGATCGTAGCTTTAGTTATAGCTTCTAACTAAGACATGAAGAGCTAACCAAGGGGATCGGTTCATGAGCGCTCGTCAATCGCATGTCGTCCTGGGCACGGGCCCCTCGGGCCTCGCGCTCGCCGACGAACTCCTCGCCCGCGGCCACCGCGTCCGCTGCGTCAACCGCTCGGGCCGCGCCGCGCTGCCGGCGGGCGCGACCCTCGTCACCGCGGACGTCACGGACACCGCGCGGCTGCGCGAGGTCACCGAGGACGCCACCGCCGTCTACAACTGCACGCACGTCCCGTACGCGCAGCAGCCCGAGACGCTCCCCCGCATCCAGGACGCGCTTCTGGAGGTGGTCGGGCGCAGCGGAGCCGTCCTGGTCACCGTCGAGACGCTCAACCTGTACGGGCCGACGGGCGGCGTCCCCATGACGGAGCGCAGCCCGTTCGCCGCCACGTCGCTCAAGGGCCGGGTACGGGCCCGGATCGCCGAGCGCTACCTGGAGGCGCACCGCCGGGGCGACGCCCGCGTGGTGCTCGGGATGGCCGCGGACTTCTTCGGCCCCCGCACGCTGACGTCGTCCCTCGGCGGGGGCGTCTTCCCGCCGGCGCTGAGCGGCGAGCCGGTGGGCGCCATGGGCGACATCGACCTGCCGCACAGTTACAGCTACGTCCCGGACATCGCCACCGGCCTCGCCGCCCTCGCCGAACGCGAGGACGCCTGGGGCCGGCTGTGGCACCTGCCGGTGGCCCCCGCGCTGACCACCCGCCAGGTGCACGACCTCGTCGCGCAGGAGATCGGCCGCCCGGTCCGCGCCGAGGTCCTGACCGAACCGAAGCCCTGGGGCCCGTTCGACGCGAAGTTCATGGACGAGTACGCCGAGCTCTTCTACTGGCACACCGAGCCGTTCGTCATGGACGACACGGCCATCACCGAGGCGCTGGGGCTGCGCGCCACCCCCATGCGGGACGCCCTGCGCACCACCATCCAGTGGTACCGCGACACTCTCGCCGCGCCGAACGGCTGACGCCCCTTACGGCGGCGGGCCTCGCCCCGCCGGTCAGCGGATACCGAAGGACCGCAGGACGCGCCGCTGCTCCGCGCTCACATCGGTGGGAAAGTAGAGGTAGCAGATCCCGCCGGTGCCGCCGACCACCTTGTTGGAGGCGTTGTAGCGCTTCGTTCTGAGCCAGATGTTCTCCCACTGGCGGCGCTTGTAGACGTGCCGGACCGCCGCGTTGGTGGGCGACGCCGGGTCGTTGGCGATGACGTCGCCGTCGGCGGTGAAGCCGACGACCGTCATCAGGTGGCCCGCCGTGCCGTAGCCCGCGCCGTCCAGCTCGGTGGCCAGGAAGGACTGGGAGGTGATGAGGGGGATGCCGACGCGGATGAGCTTCTCGGCGTCGTTCAGGGAGCCCAGCCGGGTGACGACGCCCTGCATGTCGCGGTAGGTCGCGGCGTAGGCGGCGTTGAAGGGCCAGTTGCCGCAGCCCTGGTACTGGTAGTCGTACGTATAGCGGGCGGCGTGGCAGATCTGGGGGTCCGCGTAGGAGGGGTTGACCCAGGCCAGGTCCGCCGCGGTGGGGCGGCGGCCCCAGTACTCGATGATCATCTGCGAGGAGGTGGGGCTGCACCACGCCTCGCCGCCGTTGTCGTACTCCGGGTACTGCCCCTTGTGGGTCTCCTGCGAGTAGCGCGGCACCTTCAGCTCGCGCGCGCTGCCCGGCCCCGGCGTCGAGGCGGGCACCGTGAAGCGGTCGGGCAGGTCGGAGGCCATCACGCCGAGCCGCCACACGGTGGGCGTGAGCCGGGTGCCCGGCGTGCGGTAGAGGGTGGCCTTCAGCTCGTACGAGGCCAGGCGGAGCTGGCCGGCGGCGGTGTCCATGGCGAAGGTGTCCGTGGAAATGCTGCTCTTGCCGTCGCGCTGGTCGTCGAGGGAGGTGCGCCGGATGTCCCCGGCGGCGTCGCCGGAGGTCCAGCGGCCCATCACGTACCAGGGGGTGCTGGTGCCGTCCGTATACGTGCCGTGGAGCTCGATCTGGAGCCAGGTGCCGTGCGGGGTGTGCGCGTTCCAGGAGACCACGGCCTCGCCGGCGGGCGCGGGCAGGGTGCGCGGCGGAGAGGTCCAGGTCGCGTACTCCCAGGTGGCCTGGGTTCCGGTGTGCGGGTCGGGGTAGAGCGCGGTGCCGACAGGGTGGTCGATGACCACGCCCGGCCGGGCGCCGCTCTCGACCCGGGTCCCCTCCGCGGTGCCGCACCGCCAGTCCCCGTAGCTGGTCCAGCCGTGGAAGTCGATGGCCGCGACCGTCGTCGCACTCTCGTCCGGGGCGCCGGGCACGGGATCTGCCGGGCCCTCCGGCTGCTGGGGACCGCGGCGCGGCGCGGCGTGGGCCGTGGAGGAGGCGGTCGCGGCGACGACGCCGATGGCGACGGCTAGCACGGTGCGGCGTGGAGTGGGGTTGCTGGTCATGGCGGGTGTCCCCCAGTCGTCTGCGGATGGGGCGGGAACTGCATGAGCGCGGCACAACTATCGCCCGCTTCTGCCGTCCTGGACCAGTGATTCCCCTTGCGGCGCGCCGCGAATATGGGCGAGGGCCGCCGCCGGCGCCTTACGGGCCGCCCGGCGGCGGCCCGTAAGGTGTCCGGGTGAAAGATCCCTTCGGTCCCCCCGCTCCGCTCGACGTGCTCGCCCGGCGGCTCGGGGCGCTGCCGCCGTCCCTCGGGCCGGTGCGGCTGGTCGCCGTGGACGGGCACGCGGGTTCCGGCAAGACCACGTTCGCGGGGCGGCTGTCCGAGGCGCTCGGCGGCGCTCCGGTGCTGCATCTGGACGACCTCGCGACGCACGAGGAGCTGTTCGGCTGGACGGGCCGGCTGTGCGAGCAGGTGATCGGCCCGCTGGGGCGCGGGGAGGCGGCGCGGTACGGCGCGTACGACTGGGTGCGGCGGCGGTTCTCCGAGGTGAAGGAGGTCGGCCCCGCGCCGGTCGTCCTCGTCGAGGGCGTGGGGGCCGGGCGGCGGGCGCTGCGGCCGTTTCTGACGTGTCTGCTGTGGATGGAGATGCCGCCCGGCGACTCCTGGGAGCGGGGTCAACTCCGTGACGGTCCCGAGCTGTCCGGATTCTGGGACGGCTGGATGCGCGCGGAGCGGTCACATTTCGCCGCGGACCCCTCACGTCCGTACGCCGAACTTCTGGTGTTCTCGCGGGATCAGGGGTATGAGGTACTGCCGGGGCCCGCCGGGCCCCGCTGAACCGCCCTTTCCCTTACGCTCCGTGAGCGGGTGCGATCGGTCCGTTTTTCGCCGCCGAGCGATCCCCGCCGAGTGCCTCAACTCCGCTTGACCTGGGGGGCGTACAGGACTTACGTTCTCAATGTGCGGCCTGCGAAGGCCGCCGGCAGACACGAAGCCCCCGGTTGTTCCCCCGTGATCGGGGGCTTCGTTCTGCCCCCGGGCGGTTATTTGCGGCCTTTGCGCATATCAGCCCTTACCCTCGGTTACCACAGCCAGGATTCCCCTTCGCACCGCGAACAGCCGTGCGGCACCCTTCGGTCGACGGCAACTCCGCAGGTACGATGCCAAACGGCGTACTCGGCGGGCCGCCGCACGAGGGCGCCGACGCAATGGTCAACTCCCGTCCACGGCACAACGGTCAGAAAGCGCGGCCAGGCACTCGCCCGGCGGCACGCTACGGGGGCACGGTTTGTGGGGGACGTGATGGAATTCGGCACGCAGGGCTCACCCGCCCCGGCCGAACTCGCCTGGCTGCGCGCCGTCGACGCCTACACCATGGGCGCGTACGCGCAGGCCGAGGAGGAGTTCCGGGTCGCGGTCCGCATCGATCCGGCGATGGCAGACGCCTGGCTCGGCCTGCACGCGCTGCGCGCCGACACCACCACCGCACTGCTGCGCATGCACCGCCACCGCGACCGCTTCGGCGAGCAGCGCGCCCGCCACCGGCGCTCCCTCAATTCCTGGTACTGGCTCGGCTGGTGGGTGCAGCCGGTGCTGGAGAGCGGCCGCGATCTGCTGCTCGCCCACGCCTCCCACTGGCTCGACGGCCGCCACGTACCCGATCTGGACCGGGCGCTGGCCGGCTGCCCGCCCGTCGAGGCCGACGCGCAGGTGCGGTTCCTGCACGCGTGCCGCGCCTATCTCGTCAAGGACTGGGACCAGCTCGTACGCCATACCGAACCGCTCCTCGACGATCCGGTCCTGGGCATCGAAGCCGGGCTGTTCGGCGGCATGGCCCGGGTCCGGCTGGAGATGTACGGACAGGCCGAGCCGCTGCTGGCCGCCGCCCTGATGCGCTGCCGCAGCGAGCAGCCGCAGCGCAAGGAGCTGCGCTACTGGCTCGCCCGCGCGCACGAGGGCACCGGCCGCAGCGCCGCCGCGCTCCCCCTCTACCGCGCCGTGCACCGCGTCGACACGGCGTTCATGGACACCGCCGCCCGGCTCGCCGCCATCGCCGACGGGGACGGCTTCGACGGGCCCGTCGAGTCGGACCTCGCGGCCGTATCGCTGGCGGGGATCGGCCAGGACGCGGCGGCCGACCCCGAGACGTCGCCCGCCGACGGCGCGGCGGACGGCCGCGATCTGCTCGCCGGTCTGGACCCCGAGCTCCCCGGCGCCGCGCCGCCCGGGGCCGCGCCCCTCGACTCCGACGGCATACGGGCGAAGGCCCGGCTGCCCGTCCAGCCCGGCGACGGGCCCCCCGCCGGCCCCTCCGACCCCGTGCTGCTCGCGCGGGCGCTCGGCGAGCTGGAGCGGATGGTGGGGCTGGAACCCGTGAAGCGGCAGGTGCGGGCGCTCTCCGCGCAGTTGCACATGGCGCGGCTGCGGGCCGGGCAGGGCCTGCCCGTGCAGCCGCCGAAACGGCATTTCGTCTTCTCCGGCCCCTCCGGCACCGGCAAGACCACGGTCGCCCGCATCCTCGGGCGGGTCTTCTACGCGCTCGGGCTGCTCGGCGGCGATCATCTGGTGGAGGCGCAGCGGGCCGATCTGGTCGGCGAGTTCCTCGGCCAGACCGCCGTCAAGGCCAATGAGCTGATCGATTCGGCGCTGGGCGGGGTGCTCTTCGTCGACGAGGCGTACAGCCTCTCCAACTCCGGCTACAGCAAGGGCGACGCCTACGGCGACGAGGCGCTCCAGGTGCTGCTCAAGCGCGCCGAGGACAACCGCGACCGGCTGGTGGTGATTCTGGCCGGCTATCCGGAGGGCATGGACCGGCTGCTCGCCGCCAACCCCGGTCTCGGTTCCCGTTTCACCACCCGGGTCGACTTCCCCAGCTACCGTCCGCTCGAACTCACCAGCATCGGCGAGGTGCTGGCCGCCGAGAACGGCGACGGCTGGGACGACGAGTCCCTGGAGGAGCTGCGCAGCATCAGCGGGCACGTCGTCGAGCAGGGCTGGATCGACGAGCTGGGCAACGGCCGCTTTCTGCGCACCCTTTACGAGAAGAGCTGCGCCTACCGCGATCTGCGGCTGTCGGGCTTCCCGGCCACCCCCACCCGCGCCGACCTCGCCACGCTGCGGCTGCCGGATCTGATGCAGGCGTACGGCGAGGTCCTCTCGGGCCGCGGCCCGCTGGACCGCGACCCGCGGGAGCCGCAGTAGCCCGGCGGGCCGCCGTTCAGCAGCCCGCCGGCGCTCCCCCGGCGCCTGCGCGGGCCGCCGTCCGGCAGCCCGCGCACCGCTTCTCAGCCCGCCATCGCGTCCCGCTCGGCGGGCACCAGCGGCGTGCCGCCCACCGCCAGGGGCCGCCGCGGCAGGTCGCCCGGGACCGAGTCGGTCCGGGCCTGCGGCACGGTCCGGTGTGCCGGGTCGCGGACCTCGCCGACCAGCTTCTCCAGTACGTCCTCCAGCGCGACGAGGCCCAGCACCCGGCCCGAGGAGTCCGCGACGGCCGCCAGGTGCGCTGCGGCCCGGCGCAGCACGGTGAGCGCGTCGTCCAGGGGCAGTTCGGCCCGTAGCGTGTCGATGCGCCGCCAGACGTGCTGCGGCACCGCCCGGTCCCGGTCCTCCAGCTCCAGTACGTCCTTGACGTGCAGATATCCCATGAAGGCACCGCCGGGGGCACGGACCGGGAAGCGCGAGTAGCCGGTCCGTACGGTCAGCTCCTCGATCTGCCGGGGGGTGGCCGACGGGTCGATGGTGACCAGGGTGGCCGCGTCCAGGAGGACGTCGGTGACCGGGCGGCTGCCCAGCTCCAGCGCGTCCTCCAGCCGCTCCTGCGCCTCGGGGTCGAGCAGCCCCGCCTGCCGGGAGTCGTCGACGAGGTGGGTCAGCTGCTCGCTGGTGAAGACCGCCTCGATCTCGTCCTTGGGCTCGACGCCGAAGAGCTTCAGCACGCCGCGGGCGCACGCGCCGAGCAGCGCGGTGACCGGCCGGCACAGCCGCGCGAAGGCGACCAGTCCGGGCCCCAGCCACAGCGCCGCCCGGTCGGGGGCGGACATGGCCAGGTTCCTGGGCACCATCTCGCCGATGACCAGGTGCAGGAAGACCACCACGGCGAGCGCGATGGCGTAGCCGAAGGGGTGGATCAGCTGCTCGGGCAGGTGGGCCGCGTGGAAGACGGGCTCCAGCAGGTGCGCCACGGTCGGTTCGGCGACCGCGCCGAGCGTCAGCGAGCAGACGGTGATGCCGAACTGGGCCGCCGCCATCATCTGCGGCAGGTTCTCCAGTCCGGTCAGGACGGTGCGGGCGCGCGCCGAGCCCTCGGCGGCGCGCGGCTCGATCTGGCTCCGGCGTACGGAGACGAGCGCGAACTCGGCCCCCACGAAGAAGCCGTTGGTGAGCACCAGCAGGAGGGCGAAGAAGAGTTGCAGCAGGCTCATCGGTTCTCTCCCTGCGTGCCGCCGGTCCGTGCGATCCGCACCCGTTCGGCGCGGTGGTGGCCGACTTGGCGCACCGACAGCCGCCAGCCGGGCAGTTCGGCGCTGTCGCCGGGGGCCGGGATGCGTCCGAGCAGCGTGGCGACGAGGCCGGCCACGGTCTCGTACGGGCCGTCCGGGGCGCGCAGCCCGATGCGGCGCAGGGTGTCGACCCGGCAGCCGCCGTCGGCGTCCCAGGCGGGCCGCCCGTCCTCGGCGAGGGCGGCGGCAAGCTCGGGGAGGTCGTGGCCGTCGTGTTCGTCACGGACCTCGCCGACCAGTTCCTCCACGATGTCCTCCAGGGTCACGACCCCGGCCGTGCCGCCGTACTCGTCGACGACCACGGCTATCGGCTGCTCGCTGCGGAGCCGCTCCAGCAGCGGCCGTACGGGCAGCGTCTCGGGGACGAGCATCGGGGGCACGGCGACGCGGCCCACGGGGGTCCGCAGCCGCTCGTGCGCGGGCACCGCCAGCGCGTCCTTGAGGTGGACCATGCCGACGACCTCGTCCAGGCGCTCGCGGTAGACCGGGAAGCGGGAGAGGCCGGTGGCACGGGTGAGGTTCAGGACGTCCTCGGCGGTCGCGGACGACTGGAGGGCGCTGACCTTCACGCGCGGCGTCATCACGTGCTGCGCGGTCAGCTCGCCGAGCGAGAGCGTCCGCACGAACAGGTCGGCGGTGTCCTGCTCGATGGCCCCGGCGAGCGCCGAGTGCCGGGCGAGCGAGACGAGCTCGCCGGGCGTACGGGCCGAGGCCAGCTCGTCGGCGGGTTCGACGCCCAGGGCCCGTACGAGCCGGTTGGCGACCTTGTTGAGGGCGGTGATCACGGGCCGGAAGAAGCGGGTGAAGGCGTGCTGCGGGCCGGCGACGAACCGCGCGACCTGAAGCGGCCGGGAGACCGCCCAGTTCTTGGGCACCAGCTCGCCGATGATCATCTGTACGGCGGAGGCCACCAGCATGCCGACGACGACCGCGGCGCCCGCTCCGGCGCCGCCGGGCAGGCCGACGGCCGAGAAGGGGGCGGCCAGCAGCCGTCCGAGCGCGGGCTCCGCGAGCATGCCCACCACCAGCGAGGTGATGGTGATGCCCAGCTGGGTGCCCGAGAGTTGGAAGGAGAGTTCGCGGAGCGCCTCGACGACGGTCTTGGCGCGGCGGTCACCGCCGGCGGCGGCCCGCTCCGCCTCCGGCTTCTCGACGGTCACCAGCCCGAATTCGGCGGCGACGAAGAAGCCGTTGGCCAGGATGAGAAGGAGGGCTGCCGCGAGCAGCAGGAGAGACATGGTGACGCTCATGCCGCCGCCTCATGGTGGGGGGCGGCGCAGGTACTACAGGACGATCCGTCCATCGCTGGAGGGAGTCACTCCTCGGTTCGCAGGTCCCCCGCCGGCCGGTTGGGACGCGGCCGCTTGGATGCGGGGCGGAGCACGGTGTGTGCCCGTGGCACCAGAGTAATCAAGGAGGCCCCGCACGGGGCAGCCGCCTCAGACGGAAGCCGCGCCCGCGCCGTGCGTCTCGGCCAGGGCGCGCAGCGCGCGGGCGTCGCCGATGGCCTGCTCCTTGGCGACGCCGGGCTGGATGCCCATGGCGGGCAGGCTGGTGCCGTCGGCGAGGTCGAGGTGGACCCAGGCGTCGCCGGGGCGCAGGTTGACGCGGACGATCTGCGCCCAGTCCAGTCGGCGGGTCGTCGTGAGATTGACGACGACGATGCCGTCGGGACCGGCGACGATCTTGGGGCGGCTGAGCAGCGCCAGCACCGCGAAGATCACCACGCCGGTGCCGATGAAGGTGGTCTTGTCGCCGGCGCTCAGGGTCTCCAGCATCAGCGACATCACGGTGAGCGCGACGAGCACGGCGATGCCCACGGTCAGCAGGACGACCCGGGTACGGGTGGGCCGGAAGGTGACCGGCAGGGCGGGGAGGTCGGGCTGGGGCGCGGACACGGCCATCGTCTCTCGTGGTGGGTAGGCGGGCTTTCCGGGTGCTCAGAGGCGGCAGGCGTGGATGCCCGTGGTGAGGATCGCGCGGGCGCCCAGTTCGTACAGCTCGTCCATGACGCGCTGGGCGTCGCTGGACGGGACCATCGAGCGGACCGCGACCCAGCCCTCGTGGTGCAGCGGGGAGACGGTGGGCGACTCCAGGCCGGGGGTGAGGGCGACGGCGCGCTCGACGTGCTCGACCCGGATGTCGTAGTCCATCATCACGTACCGCCGGGCGACGAGGACGCCCTGCATCCGGCGGAGGAACTGCCGGACCTTGGGGTCGTCGACGCCCTCGCCGGTGCGGCGGATGACGACGGCCTCGGACTCCAGGATCGGCTCGCCGATGATCTCCAGGCCCGCGTTGCGCAGCGTGGTGCCGGTCTCGACGACATCGGCGATGATCTCGGCGACGCCGAGCTGGATGGCGGTCTCGACGGCCCCGTCGAGGTGGACGACGGCAGCGTCCACGCCGTGGTCGGCGAGGTGCTTGCTGACCAGCCCGTTGAAGGAGGTGGCGACGGTCATGCCGCCGAAGTCGCCGACGTCCTTGGCGGTGCCGGGGCGGGTGGCGTAGCGGAAGGTGGAGCCGGCGAAGCCGAGCTGCATGATCTCCTCGGCGCGCGCGCCGGAGTCGAGCAGGAGGTCGCGGCCGGTGATGCCGATGTCCAGCTTGCCGCTGCCCACGTACACGGCGATGTCGCGGGGGCGCAGGAAGAAGAACTCGACCTCGTTGGCGGCGTCGACGAGGACGAGTTCCCTGCGGTCCTTGCGCTGCCGGTAACCGGCCTCATGGAGCATCGCCGACGCAGGCTCGGAGAGAGAACCCTTGTTGGGGACGGCGATGCGCAGCATGAGGTCTGTTTCCTTTGTACGTCGGGGTGTTGGACGTCGGGGTGTGTGCGGGGCCCGGCCGGGGCCGGGTCAGAGGTGAGCGTATACGTCGTCGAGGGAGATCCCCCGGGCGACCATCATCACCTGAACGTGGTACAGCAGCTGGGAGATCTCCTCGGCGGTGGCGGCGGCGCCCTCGTACTCGGCTGCCATCCACACCTCGGCGGCCTCCTCGACGACCTTCTTGCCGATGGCATGCACACCCTTGTCCACCAGTTCGGCGGTGCGGGAAGTGCTGGGGTCGCCGGAGGCGGCCTTGTGCTGGAGCTCGGCGAAGAGCTCCTCGAATGTCTTGTTGGCCATGGTGGAGCCAAGCCTACGGGGTCGCGGGCCGGGGTTCAGCGCCAGGGCTCCGACACGGAGCGCAGCGTGGTCGCGGTGGCGACGGCGGCGGTGACCGCCTCGTGCCCCTTGTCCTCGGTGGACCCCGCGATGCCGGCCCGGTCCAGGGCCTGCTCCTCAGTGTCACAGGTCAGCACGCCGAAGCCGATGGGCACGCCGGTGTCGACGCTGACCTGGGCGAGCCCCTGGGTCACGCCTTGGCAGACGTATTCGAAGTGCGGGGTGCCGCCGCGGATGACGACGCCGAGGGCGACGATCGCGTCGTAGCCGCGGCCGGCGAGGACCTTCGCGACGACGGGCAGCTCGAAGCTGCCCGGCACCCGCAGCACGGTGGGCTCGTCGATGCCCAGCTCGCCGAGGGCGCGCAGCGCGCCGTCGACGAGGCCGTCCATGACCTTCTCGTGCCACTGCGCCGCGATGACCGCCACGCGCAGGTCGCCACAGTTCTTCACACTCAGTTCGGGTGCGCCTTTGCCGCTCACGTCTCTCCTCGGTGCTGGTGCTGTGCTGATGCTGATGCTGTTCTGGTGCTGATGCTGGTGCTGGTGAGTACTGCCGGCTACTGGTTGCCGCAGGCGGACGCGCGCTCGGCGTCCAGCCACGGCAGGTCGTGCCCCATCCGGTCCCGCTTGGTGCGCAGGTAGCGCAGGTTGTGCTCCTGGGCCTGTACGGGCATGGGTTCCCGGCCCGTGACCACCAGGCCGTGCCGGACGAGGGCCGCGACCTTGTCGGGGTTGTTGGTCATCAGCCGCAGGCTGCGCACGCCGAGGTCGGCGAGGATCTGCGCACCGGCGGCGTAGTCCCGGGCGTCGGCGGGCAGCCCCAGCTCCAGGTTGGCGTCGAGCGTGTCGCGGCCGCGCTCCTGGAGCTCGTACGCGCGCAGCTTGGACAGCAGGCCGATGCCGCGGCCCTCGTGGCCGCGGAGGTAGAGGACCACGCCGCGGCCCTCGGCGGTGACGCGCTCCAGGGAGGCGTGCAGCTGCGGGCCGCAGTCGCAGCGCTGCGAGCCGAAGATGTCGCCGGTCAGGCACTCGGAGTGGACGCGGACCAGGAGGTCCTCGCCGTCCCCGATGTCGCCGCTGACCAACGCGATGTGTTCGACGCCGTCGACGGTGGAGCGATAGCCGTACGCGCGGAAGTCGCCGAACGCGGTGGGCAGACTGGTGGCGGCCTCGCGGCGGACGGTGGGCTCGGCGGAGCGGCGATAGGCGACGAGGTCCTCGATGGAGATGATCGCGAGGCCGTGCTTGCGGGCGAAGGGCACCAGCTCGGGCAGGCGCAGCATCGCGCCGTCCTCGCCCGCGATCTCCACGATGGCGGCGGCCGGACGCAGCCCGGCGAGGCGGGCGAGGTCGACGCCGGCCTCGGTGTGGCCGGCCCGGACCAGGACGCCGCCGGAGCGGGCGCGCAGCGGGAAGACGTGGCCGGGGCGGACGAAGTCGCCGGGCTCGGAGCCCGCGTCGGCCAGCAGCCGGATGGTGGTGGCCCGGTCGGCGGCGGAGATGCCGGTGGTGACGGCGTGCGCGGCGCTCGCGTCGACGGAGACGGTGAAGGCGGTGCTCATCGACTCGGTGTTCCGGGCGACCATCTGCGGCAGGTCGAGCCGGTCGAGGGCGCTCTCCTCCATCGGCGCGCAGATCAGGCCGCGGCACTCGCTCATCATGAAGGCGACGATCTCGGGCGTGGCCTTCTCCGCCGCGACGACGAGGTCGCCCTCGTTCTCGCGGCTCTCGTCGTCGACCACGACGACGGGGCGGCCGGCCGCGATGTCGCTGATCGCCCGCCCTACGGGGTCGAGGGTGAGGTCTTCGGCCCCGTACCAACTGTGCAATGCGGTCATGCCGCCGCTCCTTCCGGGATGGGCTGCTGGGTACTCGTGCGGGACCGCAGCCACCAGTCGCGCAGGCCCCACAGGACGAGGCCGAGGTAGACGACGTAGACGAGGCCGGAGAAGGCCAGGCCGCTGGTGAAGGCGAGCGGGACGCCGACCAGGTCGACCAGCAGCCAGGCGAACCAGAACTCGACGAGCCCGCGGGCCTGGGCGACCATCGCGGCGAGGGTGCCGACGAAGATGTACGCGTCCGGCCAGGGGTTCCAGGACAGCCCGGGGACGGCGCTGAAGATCGCGCCGACGGCGAGGGTGCCCAGGGCCGTGCCCCCGGCCAGCAGTCCGCGCTCGCGCCAGGTGGCGAAGCGGACCGCGATGGAGCCGTCCTGCGCGTCGCGCCGGCCGCGCTGCCAGAGCCGCCAGCCCCACAGCGCGACCCCGATGACCAGGAGTTGTTTGCCCACACCGCCGGACAGATGCGCGTAGGCGTAGGCGGAGACGAGGACGACGCCGGAGAGGAACTGGGCCGGCCAGGTCCAGATGGAGCGCCGCCAGCCGAGGGCGAGAGCGATCAGACCGACGGTGTTGCCGATCATGTCGGACCAGATGACGTGCTGGCCGAGGACGGCGAACGCCTCGTCGTTCAGCCAGCCGATGGCAGTCACTTGGCGGTCTCCGTACGGTCGGCGCCCAGCAGCCGCTCCACGTACTTGGCGAGCACGTCCACCTCAAGGTTGACGCGGTCCCCGGGCTGCTTGAGGCCGAGGGTGGTCAGGGCGAGGGTGGTGGGGATGAGGCTGACGGTGAAGTAGTCCGGGCCCGCGTCGACGACGGTGAGGCTGATGCCGTCGACGGTGATGGAGCCCTTCTCCACGATGTAGCGGGTGAGGCCGTCGGGCAGGGTGATCCTGACGATGTCCCAGTGTTCCGAGCGTTCGCGGCCGGCGATGGTGCCGGTACCGTCGACGTGGCCCTGGACGAGATGGCCGCCGAGCCGGCCGCCGAGCGCCATCGGGCGTTCGAGGTTGACGCGGGAGCCCACGGCGAGGTCGGCGAGGCTGGAACGGTCGAGCGTCTCGGCCATGACATCGGCGGTGAACTCGCCGCCGCCCGCTTCGACGACGGTGAGGCAGACGCCGTTGACGGCGATCGAGTCGCCGTGGCGGGCGCCGTCGGTGACGGCGGGGCCGCGCAGGCGGAAGCGGGAGGCGTCGCCGAGGTCCTCGACGGCGGTGACCTCACCCAGTTCTTCGACGATTCCGGTGAACACGTGACTCTCCTAGCGGGCGGAGTACGGGACGGTGGCGGGGCCGGTGGCGGCGGGGCCCGGGCCGGGTTCGGCGGCGTGCCGGACGCGGGGGACGGCGGTGACGCGCAGGTCGGGGCCGAGGCGGCTGACCTCGCTCACATCGAGGCGCAACGCCTGCGACATCGTGCCGATTCCGGCGTCCGTCAGCACGGCGGGCCCGGCGCCGAGCAGCGCGGGGGCGAGATAGCCGACGACCTTGTCGACGGCGTGGGCGGCGAGGAAGGCGCCGGCGAGGGTGGCGCCCCCCTCCAGCAGGACGGAGCGCACGCCGCGGCCGTACACCTCGGTGAGCAGGGCGTGGATGTCCAGGCCGCGGCCGCCGGCGGCGCGCGGCAGGCGGACGATGGGGGCGAGCCCGTCGAGGTGCGCGGCGTCGGCGTCCTCGGCGACGGCGATGAGGGTGGGCGCGGTGCCGTCCAGGACGCGGGCGCCGGGCCGCACGGCGGTGGCGGCGGTGTCCACGACGACCCGCAGCGGCTGGCTGACCTCGGTGGCCGGCATGCGCGCCGTGAGCTGCGGGTCGTCCGTACGGGCCGTGCCGGACCCGACGATCACGGCGTCGGCCTCGGCGCGCAGCCGGTGCACGTCGGCGCGGGCCTCGGGCGAGGTGATCCAGCGGCTGGTGCCGTCGGCGGCGGCGGTGCGGCCGTCCAGGGTGGCCGCGTACTTCCACAGCACGAAGGGGCGGTGGCGCAGGACCGAGGTCAGCCATGCCTCGTTGCCGGCCGCGGCCTCGTCGGCGAGCAGGCCACCCTCGACGTCGACCCCCGCGTCCGCGAGGGTGCGGGCGCCGCCGGTCGCTGCGGGGGTGGGGTCGGCGACGGCGTAGACGACACGGGCGATCCCGGCGTCGAGGAGGGCCTGGGCGCAGGGGCCGGTGCGGCCGGTGTGGTTGCAGGGTTCGAGGGTGACGACGGCGGTACCGCCGCGGGCCCGCTCCCCCGCCGTGCGCAGTGCGACGACCTCGGCGTGCGGGCCGCCCGCGTGTGCGTGCCAGCCCTCTCCCGCGCTGCGGCCCCGGTCGTCGAGGACGACACAGCCGACGACGGGATTGGGGCTGGTGGCGCCGAGGGCGCGAGCGGCGAGCGCGATGGCGCGGCGCATGGCGTCGCGCTCCCCGAGGGGCGCTGCGGCTGAGGTGGCCACCGGGTCCTCCTGCCTTATAAGGCACGGACTCCGGGGCTGTCGGAACGACAAAAACGGGAACGACGCAACGGCGATGCCTGCGCCGGGATACAGGCCGCCCAGGGGAGGACGAGCCGTCGGCGACGGCATACCGAAACGAGCCCGCCGCGCACTGCCTCCCATCCGGACTTTAACCGTCGGTCCAGGAGTTTCACCTGGTCAACCGGCCGCTGGAAGCGGCCGGGTCGCGGACTGTAACCGCCGGTTCGGACTTTCACCGACCCCGGAGTGCGCTTGCGTATATCAGTACGCAGCCAGTCTGCCACGTCTGATCGCCGGGCATGCGGGCGAGCCGTTGTGCACTGGGTCACACGTCGCAGGACGGGTCGCCGGCTCCCGGGGACTGAGGGGGCTCGGCGAGCTCGCGGACGACGTCCATGTCCTTGAAGGGGATCAGTTCCGCGCCGACGCTCTGGTACGGCTCGCTGCCCTTTCCCGCGACGAGGACGATGTCGCCGGGCTGGGCCATGGCCAGCGCGAAGCGGATCGCCCGGCGGCGGTCGGCGAATCGCTCGAAGGGGGTGCCGGTCGCCGTGACGCCGGTCTCTATGTGGTCGAGGATCGCCTCCGGGTCCTCGGTGCGCGGGTTGTCCGAGGTGAGGACGCACAGATCGGAGAGGTTCCCGGCGATCGTGCCCATGGCGGCGCGCTTGGTGGTGTCGCGGTCGCCGCCGCAGCCGAAGACGGTCAGGATGCGGGCGGCCGCGAAGCCCCGGAGCGTCGTGAGGACCTTCTCCAGCGAGTCCGGGGAGTGCGCGTAGTCCACGATCACCGAGGTGCCGTCCCGGGTGTCGTACCGCTCGAACCGGCCCGGTATGGGCGGTAGCCGGTCGAGCGTGCCGACCAGCGCTTCGAGGTCGTGGCCCAGCTGATGGCAGGCGGCGATGGCGGCCAGGGCGTTGGAGACCGAGAAGCGGCCGGGGAAGGGGATGGCGGCCGGGTGCTTCTGGCCGTCGTGGTGGAGGGTGAAGCGGCTGCCGGAGGCGCCCACGGAGAGGTCACTCGCCCGGTAGTCGGCCTCGGTGTCGATGCCGTAGGTGACCGACGCGTCGGGCATCAGCGCCCGGATCTCGGCGCCGACCGGGTCGTCGGCGTTGATGACCGCGCGCCGGCAGAGCCCCTGGAAGAGCCGGAGCTTGGCCCGCTTGTACCGGTCCATGGTGCCGTGGTCGTCGAGGTGGTCCTGGGTGAGGTTGGTGAACACCCCGACATCGATGAACGTACGGTCCACCCGGTGGGTCAGCAGGGCCATCGAGGTGGCCTCCAGCACCACGCTGGACGCCCCGCGATCACGCATGCGGCCGAGCAGGTACTGGAGTTCCGGGGATTCCGGCGTGGTCAGGACCGACCTCGGCATGGGGATCGGCTCGCCGCCGACCCGGCTGCCCGACGTGCCGATGACGCCCACCCGCGCGCCCTCGGCGAGCTGGAGGATCGCTTCGACCATGTACGAGACCGAGGTCTTGCCGTTGGTTCCGGTGATCGCCACCAGGTCCATCCGCCGGCCGGGTTCGCCGTGGTAGCGGGAGGCGACGACGGGGGCCGCGACGCGGGCGTCCGGCACCCGCACCACGCATACGCCGTCCGTCGCGCCCGGGAGCACGAGGGCCTCGCCGTCGGTCAGCACGGCCACCGCGCCGCCCGCCAGGGCCCGGCCGACGGCCTCGGGCCCGCCCTCCGCGTGGCCGCGGACCGCGATGTAGAGCGAGCCGGGCGCCGAGCGGTCCGCGTCGAAGGTGATGCCGCCGGTGATCGCGGTGTTCGGGTCGCCTTGGAGGACCTGGTGTTCGTGCCCGTCCAGCAGTTCGCTCAACTTCACAACTGTCCCCATTCGAAGTGCGATTGCGGCGCGCCGAGCGCGGCTCGGCCGGCGGGCGTGCGGCGTTCCGGCATCGCGGTGGTGAGCCTTGGGAAGGTGAGCGGACCCCACGGGGCGGGGAGATCTGCGGATGAGCCCGGAGCCGGGACGGCAAAGGACCGCTACCTGCGACGGCGCGAAGCACTCCGGTGAGCGTCCGGCTCGGCATCGGAGCCGAGCCCGCCAGGGGCCGGAGGAAGAGCGGCATTCGTGTCCGCAGGCCGTCGGGCACGGCAAGGACCGACCCGACGCCATCTGAGCATACATCGGGTCATCGGTTCACTACGCCCCGCGTCTCGCACTGCCGGAACCGGGGCCGGAACCGGGGTCAACGGTCCGGCGAGAACAGCTCGTTGTGGGCGGCGTCCAGCGCGGTCAGGACGGCGCCGCGCAGCACGGCCGAGCCGCCCACGGCCGTGGCCCGCACCTCGGTGCGCAGCGGGGACATCCGGGCGAGGCGCCGCTCGACGCGGCCGGCGAGGTCGGCGCCGCCCGCCCGGCCGGTCTCGCCGCCGAGGACGACGCAGCCCGGGTCCAGTACGGCGCACAGGGCGGCGACGCCGAGGACGACGCGGTCCGCCAGCGCGTCGAGGAAGCCGCCGCCCGGCTCCCCCGCCCCGGCCCCGGCCCGTACGGCGGCTTCCGCCGCGGCGGTGGTGTCACCGGCGGCCACGGGGACGCCGTGCTCTCGGGCGAGGGCGCATACGGCGGCGCTGCCCGCGAGGGAGTGGAAGCCGCCGTCGCAGGCGGTGGCCGACGGCAGGGCCGAGGTGCCGGGGACCGGCAGAAAGCCGATCTCGCCGGTGCCGCCGGACGCGCCGCGGTGGAGTCTGCCGCCCAGGACGACAGCCGCGCCGGTGCCGAGTCCGAGCCAGAGCAGCACGAAGGTGTCGCGGTCGCGGACCGCGCCAAGGCGCTGTTCGGCGACGGCGGCGAGGTTGACCTCGTTCTCCAGCAGGACGGGGACGGCCAGCCGGTCGTGCAGGGCGGCGGACAGCTGACCGTGCCAGCGCGGCAGGCCGCCGGTGGGCGAGAGCGTCCCGGTTGCCGGGTCGATCAGGCCCGGGGCGCCGACCCCGATGCTGTGCAGACGGGTGGCGCCGGCCTCTTCGGCGGTACGGGCCACCAGCTCGACGGCGCTCCGCAGGACGCCCGCGGAGGGCGGGCCCGTATCCGCGTCCGGGTCGACGGGCAGCGACGCCTCGGCGAGCGGACGGCCGAGCAGGTCGACGACGCGGACGGTGACGCTGTGGGTGCGGACGTCGACGGCGGCCAGTTGCGCGCGGTCGGCGACGAGTCCGTACAGCCGGGCGTTGGGGCCGCGGCGCTCGGCGCCCGCCTCGCCGACGACCGCGATCAGGCCCGCTTCGCGGAGCCGTTCGACGAGGTCGGCGATGGTGGGCCGGGCGAGCCCGGTGCGGGCCCTGAGCTGGCCGGCGGTCAAGGGGCCTTCGTCGCGGAGGAGTTCGAGTGCGATGCGGTCGTTGATGGCGCGGGCCGTGCTCGGGGTCGCGGTGCGCATGCCGGGCTCCTCGCGGACGCTATTTAACAGGCAGGGTTCCTGATAGTTTATCGCCTCAGCTGGACAGGGCAGGGCGGAAGGAGGGCGGAGCGGGCCCTTCGGGGAGGATGCGGAGGCATGGCCAAGGGCACGGATCCGCGACTGCGCAGGGCGCGCGTCGCCATCTCGGTGGTCTTCGCCGTACACGGCGCGGTCACCGGCAACTTCGCCACCCGAGTCCCCTGGATCCAGGAGCACTTGGGGATCGGCTCGGGCCTGCTCGGGCTGGCGCTCGCCTTCCCCGCGATCGGCGCGTCGTGCGCGATGCCGCTCGCGGGCCGGATAAGCCACCGCTTCGGCTCCCGGGCCGCGCTGCGCGGGCTGCTCGGCCTGTGGTGCGCCGCGCTCGCGCTGCCCGCGGCGGCCCCGGGCCTGGTCGGGCTGTGCGCGGTCCTGTTCGTCTACGGCGCCACGGCCGGTGCGGCGGATGTCGCCATGAACGCGCTGGGCGTGGAGACCGAGGAGCGGCTCGGCCGCTCGATCATGTCCGGGCTGCACGGCATGTGGAGCGCGGGCGCGCTCCTCGGCTCGGCGGCGGGCACGCTCGCCGCGCGGGCCGACGTGGACGCCCGGCTGCATCTGGGCATCGCGGCGGGGGTCCTCGTCGTGCTCGGCGCGCTCGCCTGCCGGTGGGTCCTCGATCTGCGTCGCACGGCCGAGGAGCATCCGCCGCCGCGGTTCGCGCTGCCGCCGCGCTCCGCGCTGATCATCGGCGCCGTCGGGTTCTGCGCGGTCTTCGCGGAGGGCGCGAGCCTGGACTGGTCGGCGGTCTATCTGCGGGAGGTGATGGACTCCGACGCGGGCCTCGCCGCCGCCTGCACCACGGCGTTCTCCTGCACGATGGCCGCGTCCCGGTTCGCGGGCGACGCGGTGGTGCGCCGCTTCGGGCCCGTACGGACCGTACGGGCGAGCGGGGTGCTGGCGACGGCGGGCGGCCTGCTGGTGGTCCTCGCCGACGGCCCGGCGCCCGCCATCGCCGGGTTCGGGCTGATCGGGCTCGGCATCGCGGTCGTCGTGCCGCTGGCCTTCGCGGCCGCCGCGCGGAGCGGTCCGGCGCCCAGCCAGGCCATCGCGGGCGTCGCGACGATCACCTACACCTCGGGGCTCGTCGCCCCGGCGGCCATCGGCCAGATCGCCAACGCGACGTCGCTCACGGTCTCCTTCGGCCTGGTCACGGTGCTCGCGTTCGGGCTGGTCGCGGGGGCGGGCGTGCTGCGCGGCGCGGGCCGAGACGCGGCCGGCGCGCCGTCCACGGCCGTCGAGCACCACTGACCCGGAGGCCCGCCGGGACGTACGGGCAGCGGGCCGGGGCGCAGGGGAATCGGGCGGTACGAGAGCCTGGCGGCGGTACGGGCCCCGGACCGGACACGCGCCGTGGGCCGTACCCCGCTCCCCTTGACGGAGTGCGCGGTACGGCCCACGGTCTTGCCGGACGGTCAGCCGCCAGGCGTCAGAAACCCCAGCCCTGGTGGTGGTTGTGGTGGTTGTGGTGGTAACCGTCGCGGTGGTCGTCACAGCCCCAGCGGTTGCTGTGACCCCAGCGGCCGCTGTGGCCCCACAGGGCGTTGTCCCAGCCGTTGTTCCAGCTGTTGCCCCAGCCGCGGGCAGGCAGGTCGTGGTAGCTGCCGTAGGAACGGCAGTCGTCGTGGCGCCAGCCGTCGTGGGCCTGGGCCACGCCGGACATGGGGACTACGACAGCGCCGGCCAGAATCGTGACGGCCGCGGCGCGACCGATGAACTTCAGCATCTTGCGTCTCCTGTTGCGCAGGAAGAATGTGACACCGAACGCTTACCGTGCCGCGCCGCCGGACGGTTCCCGGCTCGGCGTCAGTACATTCGATGGGGTGCCGAATTGAGCCGGTTGCAGCAGCTCGACAGGGCGCGGCGGCCGCGCTCCGGCACAGTGCGAGAGCTCAGCCGCCGGCCTCGTGGGAGAGGGCCGTCCGCTCGTCGCCGTCCGCTCGGTTCCCTCCGTCGGCCACGTGGTCGTACTCGGTGGTCCCGCCGTCCAGCAGGGAAGGCTGCCGGCGGCCGGCGGCCCGGGAGAGCCAGCGCAGCGCGTGGTATCCGGTGAGGACGATCAAGGTGCCCAGCGCGATGCCGCTCAGCTCGAAGTTGTCGGTGAACTTCAGGCTGACGCCGCCGATGCCGATGATGATTCCGGCCGCCGCCGGCACGAGGTTGAGCGGCTGGGAGAAGTCCACCTTGTTCCGTACCCAGATCTGCGCGCCGAGCAGGCCGATCATGCCGTACAGGATCACGGTGATGCCGCCGAGCACGCCGCCGGGGATCGCCGCGACGACCGCGCCGAACTTGGGGCACAGGCCGAAGAGGAGGGCGAAGCAGGCGGCGGCGGAGTAGGCGGCGGTCGAGTAGACGCGGGTGGCCGCCATGACGCCGATGTTCTCCGCGTACGTGGTGGTGGCCGGGCCGCCCACCGCGGTGGAGAGCATGGTCGCCGTGCCGTCCGCGATGATGGCCGTTCCCATCTTGTCGTCCAGGGCGTCGCCGGTCATCTCGCCGACGGCCTTGACGTGCCCGGCGTTCTCCGCGATCAGCGCCACCAGCACGGGCAGCGCGACCAGGATCGCCGACCACTGGAAGTTGGGGGCGTGGAAGGTGGGGACGCCGATCCAGTCGGCCTTGGCGACGCCGGAGAAGTCGATGCGCCAGTGGTCGACGAGCTTGCCGGAGCCGTCCGCCGAGTGGATCCGCCCCAGCACGACGTCGAGGAGCCAAGAGAGCACGTACCCGAAGACCAGGCCGAGGAAGATCGCGATACGGCCCCAGAAGCCGCGGAGCACGACCAGGGCGAGTCCGGTGAAGAGCATGGTGGCGAGGGCGGTCCACTGGTCCTGGGGCCAGTACGTGCTCGCGACGACGGGGGCCAGGCCGAATCCGATCAGCATCACCACGGCGCCGGTCACCGCCGGCGGCAGCACGGCGTGGATGACCCGCGCCCCCAGGAAGTGCACGGCGATGCCGCACCCGGCCAGGCAGGCGCCGACCACGAGCATGGCGCCCGTCAGGGTGCCCGCGTCCCCGCCCTGGCCCGCGATGACCGCGGACACGCCGACGAACGAGAGCGAAGACCCCAGGTAGCTGGGGATGCGCCCGCGGGTCATCACGAGGAACAGCACCGTCGCCACGCCGGAGGCCATCAGCGCCAGTCCGGGGTCCAGCCCCATGAGCACCGGGGCGACGAAACACGCGCCGATCATCGACACCACGTGCTGGGCCCCGAGCCCGGCCGTCCTGCCCCACGTCAGCCGCTCGCCTGGTTTGACCACCTCGTCCGGCCCCAGGTGTTTGCCGTCGCCGTGCAGCTTCCACCCGAAGCCCGCCATGATCACGCTCCACATCTGTGCCGCCCTGCACGCCACAGAGCCGAAGTGATTAATAGCTGATCACCCTGGTGGGGACAAACCGAACCGGAAGGGGTATTCGAGTGGATTCGCTCAGTGACGAAATCGCCGGCACGGCCGGTCTCCCGCTGGAGCCGCCCCCTGCCCGGCGGGCGAGACCGCAAACCACCTGGAGGAGAGGCGCCCGTACCCGACGGCGAGGCCGGAGACCGCTCGGAGGAGAGGAGCCCGTGCCCGACGGCGAGGCCGGAGACCGCTCGGAGGAGACGAGCCCGTGCCCGACGGCGAGGCCGGGGATCATCCGGAGTGGTCGCGTCCGTGCCCCGCGCACGCGATGTGCCCGCTCTCTGCTCGCGCGCACCCTGTTGCTCGCGTCACACGCGGTCGACGCTGTGTCATACCCCTTCGGCGCAGACGCACCTGAAGGGGGCGGCCCCCGCCCGGAGCGCATCCGCGCGGGCGGCCGGTGGGGCCGCGTGCGGCCGGCATGGGCACGCGGCCGGTACGGGCCCGGTGGGCGGCCGGGTCCGTACCGGCGCTTCCGTCGGCCTCCCCGCCGGAGGCGCCGCCGCAACCGCCCCGGCCACCGCTGACACCGGGGGCAGCGGTGGCCGTCCGGGCCGGACGGGGCCGGGCGCGCCGCCGGGCCGCGGGGTTCATCCGTTCCGGTCATCCACCGCCCGGCGCCCTCCGCGCCCGGTACGGGGGTGCCACGCTGAGCGCATGACGACGACGCAGTCGCAGTGGGCCCTGACCGATGTCGACGGCGTGCTGGCGCGCATGCGGGCGCTGGACGCCGCACTGCCGCCGGGCGACGGCGTGGCCGTCTTCAACCGGGTGTACCTGTCGGTCACCGCGGAGATCGCCCGGCGGATCACGGACGGGCACTTCCGGGACCGGACCTCGGCCGCGGAGCTGGACGCCCGGTTCGCCGGGCGGTATCTGGCGGCGGTGGACGCGGCCCTGGCCGGGCGGCGGGCCCCCGCCTGCTGGCGGCCGCTGTTCCAGCTGCGCCGCCACCCGGCCGTACGGCCTCTCCAGTTCGCGCTGGCCGGTATCAACGCGCATATCGGGCACGACCTGGCGCTCGCGCTCGTCGACACCTGCCGGGCCCGGCACGTCGAGCCGGCCGCGCTGGAGGGCGACTTCGACCGGGTCGGCGATCTGCTCGTCGGGATGGAGGAGACGATCCGCGAGGAGCTGATGCCCGGCCCCGATCTGCTGGACGTGGCCGATCCGCTGACGCATCTGGTGGGGTCGTGGAGCTTGCAGGCGGCGCGGGAGGGGGCGTGGTCGGCCTTCCGCGCGCTGTGGGCGGTACGCGCGCTCGGCGATGTCGCCGAGGAGCTGGCGGAGCGGATCGACGCGAGCGTGGGTCTGGTCGGCCGCTGTCTGCTGACGCCGCTGAGCCGCTGAACCGCTGTAGGGCGGGCCGCCGCCGCGTCCCCTGAACACGGCAGCGGCCCACGTCTTGGAGGAGCGGGTCCGGCCGTCAGCTTTTTCCTTAATATCTCTCGTTACGTTCGGTGATGTTCGTGGGGCGTTTGACGTTCCATCCTCAGTCTGAGATGGCCAGATGGAGGGTGAGGGCAGCCTGGACGAGGTTCGTGATTCGACTCGTCGAGCAGCGGAACTTGCGCAGTAGCCTCCCGGACTTGAGGGTGCCGATGGCCTGTTCGACCAGTTCCCGCACTTTTGTAGGGGATCGACTGACGACCTGCCGACCGGCGGAAGGCCCTCGCCTCCTACAAGAAAGGCCGGTGGTCCCGTGAATAAGGCTCCAGGGGTCCGGCTCAGCCGAGCAAATCCTCATGCGCCCATGCCACGGTGTTCGGCCTCCGAACCAGGGCCTGGGTGTACCGGGCGCTGGTGCGATGCCATGGTTCCAGCCCGGCCACCCACATTTCCAGAGCGTCCGCGTAATGCAGGCTGCGATCGGACTCGGCCGACGTCAGCCCGAGACAGGTGCAGATGCTCGGTAATTCGTCGCGCAGCGCGAGGAAGCGACTGACCCGTGCGCGAATCATGTCCAGAGCCTGCTGGGTGGCTTCCCCAAGAGTGAGCTTCCCCTCCTGGCGCAAGACGAGGACAAGGTTGTCGTCCTGCCCGCGAACGATTTCCTTCTCCGCGGAGAAGACGTCGTTGATGAAGCTGCCCAGGTCCTCGACGATGTGCCGCATCAGCACCAACTGCGGGGAGCAATAGACCAGGGCCGGGGGCTCAAGGGATGCGGCGGGCTCCAGAATGTCCAGGAACGGCCCCATGAATCCGCTTCCGCGGCGCGTGGCCAGGAAGACATCACGAGCAGCAGGTCCTCGGCGCTGCTGCCGGTTGAGTGTCTCGTGCGCTACGGAAATCAAGCTCATTTCCCAGTTCTGGGCTGCACGCCGCCACCAGGAGTCTGACGCGCAAGCGCGGGAATCGCGCAGGACTTCGGCGAAAGCGCGGTGCAAGGGCCTGTTCGTGCGCGGCACCGCCTCGCCGCCGACGCGCACGATCTCCAGAAAGGGAGTGATGGCATCGACGCATGCGCCGACAGAGGTGGACTCGTCGATCTGATCGTCCAGGAAGATCGTGACGGCCGTCATCCTGCCGACCAGATCCATTCCGGGGCCGGAGCGGGCATGCGGGTAGCAGTTGCCGACGAGCCCGGCGGTGTCCCACATGCAGAACCACGCGAAAGCCTCGTCCGAACCGGTGAGTTCCCGTTCCCGAACCCATCCTTGTACCCGTCGGCCGCTGGCTTCTGTTTCTGCGGCCTGCTGAGGACGGAAGCGAAATGCTCCGAGGTCGATTGGATCCCGATAGTGCATCAGCATCACCCGATACGCGTTTCTGAGCCGACTCTGACATTTCAGGGTCTCCGTACCGGCCCGATGCGCCCTCTGCCCGATGCGCCCGGTGGAGGGAGAGAGACGTACCGGTGCGGCGGGTATGCCGCACATTCACGGCGGTGGGCCGGTGCGGGATTGGACTTCGGTTCTGTGGGATGTGGCAGTCACCGTTGCCTTGGGTCGGGACGCAGCGGGTCCTGGGTGGGGTCGGGGCTGGTGCTGGGGTTGGTCGAGTCTGTCGCCGCGTTCCGCCTGGTCAGCCGCAGTGAGAGCCGGCGGGGGCGGTGGAAGGCTGCCAGCGGGTAGGGGCGGATATCCGCGCCGGGGACGGGGCTGACGCCCCAGCGGCCGACGATGGTGGTGAGGGCGAGAACGGACTCCGTCACGCCGTAGGCGTCACCGATGCATTTGCGGGCACCGGCGCCGAAGCCGACGTACGCGCCGCGAGGCAGCTTGGCGGCGCGGTCGGGGGACCAGCGGTCGGGGTCGAAGGCATCGGGCCGGGGGTACAGCGCCGCGTTGCGGTGAATGGGGACGGCGGAGACGACGACGGTGGTGCCTGCGGGCAGGCGCATTCCGGCGAGGTCGGTGTCGAGGGTCGTGCCGCGGGTGAACATCCAGGCGGGCGGGTGCAGTCGTACGGTCTCCTGGATGATGCGATTGGCGTATTCCAGGTGAGGCAGATCGTCCCAGCGTGCGGCACGGCCGCCGAGGACGGTATCCGTCTCGGCCAGCAGGGCCTTCTGCTGCTCGGGGTGGTCCGCCAGCAGTTGCAGTGCCCAGGTGAGGGTGGCGGCGACGGTTTCGGTACCGCCCGCGAGGAAGTTGACGACCTGGTCCCGTACCTCGGCGTCGGTCATGGCCCGGGCTTCATCATCGCGGGCGGCGAGGATGACGGCGAGGAGGTCTGCGGGGTCGTCCGGTGCGTCGGTGTCACTGCGGTATCCGGCGACGATGCGCTCCACCGTGCCCCGCAACCGGGCTACGGCCTGCCTGTGGCGGATGTTGCCAGGCAAGGGGAGACGGATGAGGGACGGCGGCATGAACATCTGGCGGAAGGTTCCGCTGAAGGCCGCCTCGAAGGAGTGCCGTACCTCATCGGCCAGGGCAGCCGCCGCGGGTTGCGCGAAGAGGGTGCGGGTCACGGTACGCAGGGCCATGCGGTAGAGGGTGGGGTAGACGTCAATGACCTGGTCCTGGCCCCATGTACGGGTGAGGTCGGCGATCTGTTCCTCCATCACCTGGGCGTACTTGTGCAACTGGGTCCCTTGGAAGGCGTGTTGCATCAGCCGCCGCTGGCGCCGGTGGTCCTCGTACGGGCAGCTGGCCAGCCCGTTGCCTGCCATGGCGCGGACGCGCTCGTAGAAGGGCCCTCCTTTGTCGTAGACGCGGTCGTTGAGGAGAACGTCTCGCAGTAGCCGGGGGTGGCAGGGGACGTACGCGCGGGTGCTGCCGAGGCGTATCTCGACCAGGTCGCCCTGCCGGGGCAGCGCGGCGAGGAAGGCGAAGGGATCGCGGAGCAGTGGTCCCAGGTGGCCGACGAGGGGCAGGGCACCAGGGGCACGGGCGACGGTGTACGCGGCGGTCTGGGGCATGGTCCTCACCTGGGTGTGAGTGCTCCGAGAGGGAGCGGAGGGAGTGATGTGTCCAGCAGTAGTTCTGTGGCCGTTGTGCACTCCAGTTGGGTGGCGCTGGGAAGGGCCGGGACCCGTTCTCGGCTGTAGGACTCGAAGTCCTCTCCCCCGAGGCCCGGCTCCGGGCATTCCACGCGGGCCTGGGGTTTGTCAGGGCACGGGGCCACGGAAAGCGATCGTCGGGACGGCCGGAGCCCTCGCTCGCGCTCCGTCTCGAAGCTGCCGGCACCGGCACTGGGGCTGCCGTGGCCGGTGCGGTGAGGCTCTGAGCGTGTGTCGCATCCGGGTCATGTGGTTCTTGAGACGATCTGTCGTCGGTGAGGGTGCCGGTGGTAGCGGCGCCGACGCCGCCGGTGGGGGTGTTGCCCTTGGCTCGTCCCACCAGGCAGTGGCGGGCGGCGAGTTCGGGTCGCTCAGGCGGAACAGGAATGTCCCAGCGGAGGCGGTGACGGTCCGTCGGGGATGCGCCCGCCGAACCTCGCGAGCCGGTAGGGCCGGGCATCGCGCCTCGCGGGCGAGTTCGTGGTAGCTGCGGTGGACGTTGGCGTTATGCAGACCGTAGGAGTCCGCCTCCGCGTCCAGCACCGACTGGGGCTTCTGCGAGGCGGCGGCGCTGTCCAGATACACCAGCGGCCGGCCGCCGTTGACGGTCCGCCGCAGGATGGGGAAGTCCGCGCGGACCCGCCGCGCGTCGAAGGTGCCGTTCGCCGCGTCCGCCACGGGCGCGTTGAACGCCGCGTGGGCGGCACAGGTGCACGAACAGCCGGAGGCTGAGGAGACGTCGGTCATCTGGCACTCCGAGGAGGCAGGGAAGGCACAGGGCCGTGGTCTCCATCAGGCAACCGGCTCGGCACACAGCACAAGGCACATCGCGGACCAGTGCGTGAACGCTTTGAACGCACCGGCCCCCACCAGGTGTGCCGCACTGTCCCCCACTGGCCGTGAGCGTTCCGGCGCGTCCGGAAAGTGGGGAGATAAGAGATATTTCTTCGAGTGGCGGTGCCGTCGCGTCCACTGTGGTCCCGGTGCGGGCGGAGCGGAGTACGTATTAATGGTGTAGGGACGTTCCCTTCAGGTTCAGTACGCCGCTTCGGCCCGTGAGCAACTTCTTTTTGACATCGCCGAGTTGGTGGCGTCCGGCGACTGTGGGCCCGATGCGGACGGCGGGGGTCCTGTTCACTCGGACTATCGGCCAACGTGATGTGCTCACGCACGTACCCGAGCGCCACCATCGCGCGTTGAGGCGGGCGTAGCCTGCGGCGTCGGCCCCCTCACTGGTGACGATGGGCACGGTGGCCCAGCTCCACAAGCGCATGTGACCCGTCGAGTGCGGCAGGACAGGTGATCAACGAGGCACCTGGGCTGGCTGATTGGTTGGGACGTCAGACGTCTGCGCCAACAACCCGGGGCATCGTCTGTCACACACCCTCGACCCTCCCCCGATCGGCGGCCAGACCGGAGAAGTTCAGTGAGCGGGGCGGGGCAGGACAGCGAGGGCCGTCCAGGCTATATCGGTCAGCGTCTCCTCGCTCGCTCCGGCCTTGCCCAGCGCTTCGATGCCGCGCAGCACGGCGAGCATCAGCGCCGCCAGCTTTCTCGGATCCTCATCCGCGGCGATATCGCCATTGCGCTGACAGGCCGCGATGTCGCCCTCCAGCAGCGCTTGCAGTGCCTCGATGGTCGCGCGCGCCCGCTCGGCCACCGTCTTGTCGTGTTCGGCCAGCTCGGCGGCGCCCTTGGCCAACAGGCATCCGCGGTGGGCGGTGTCCGCGGCGGTCGCCGCCGCCACCGCGTACACGTGGGCGGACAGTCGCGCGTAGGCGTCCGCGTCGTCGCCGCGCAACTGCCGTCTCACAGCGTCGACGACGGAGCCGCAGTAATCGTCGAACACACGGTGGAACAGTTCCCTTTCCGCCGAACGCGCCGTACAGGCTGCCTTTGCCGAGCCTCGTCGCCTCGGCGATGTCTTCCATTCGCGTGGCGGCGTACCCACCCGACCAGAACCGCTCCCGGGCAGTGTCCAGTACCTGCTGCTCGTCGAACTTCCTAGGTCGCGCCATGGGGTCAACCTAGCCATTTACGGCGCATCGAAGGCGGCGGTGCGCAGCTGGGCGCTCAGCGCGCAGGAACGGAAGTTCCGGGTGAACGTGCTGAGCCCCGGCCCGACCGAGACCCCGGGCCTGATCGGCGCCGCGGGCCCGGACCACCAGCTCGCCTCGGAGGTGCCGCTCGGCAGGATCGGCCGCCCGGATGAGATCGCCGCCGTGGCGACGTTCCTGGCCTCGGACGCTTCCAGCTTCGTCAACGGCGTCGACTGGTTCGTCGACGGAGGCCAGGCGCAGGTCTGACCGCGCCGCTCAACCAGCGTGAGAGCGCACCGCACACACCACGTACCAGGAGGAAAAGTGAACACCACCAGCGATATCCAGAAGCGTCGCGAAGAGACCGCCATCAACTACTTCCGTAGGGTGGGCGCCGGCAACCCTGAGGTCATCGACCTCTTCACTGAAGATGCTCATATGTTCTACCCGAAGTTCGGCATCGCTCGCGGGAAGGCGCAGATCGGAGCGTTCGCTCAGGGGCTCGGCCGGGGAATCGCGTCGCTGGAGCACGAGATCGAGGGCTTCACCGTGTTGTCGTCCGGGAACTAAGTGATTTTCGAGGGCGCGGAAAAGGGAACAACGACGTCAGGCGTGGACTTCCCCGACGGCGTTTCCTCCTTCGGGCTGTTCTGCAATGTGTTCGAGTTCGAGGGTTTCGAGGGTGCACTCATCAAGAGGATCCACATCTACGTGGACCCGGACTTCGCCAACACGCACGCCGAAGGTGTGGCTTGGGGCACGGCGGTGCAGGACAGCATCGCCGGCCTGTAGCCAGCAGCCCGCATCGTGATGTCGCCACTGGTACGGGCCACGTGGCGACGAGGTGTCGCAGTGCTCAGTCCTGTCGCCTCGGCGCCCAGCCGCGGGGTGGCGGAACGCCGGACGCCAAGCACCGGACGCAGGGTCGACGGCCTCCCCGTTTCACTTCGAGTGGCTGAGCCGGTCGACGCTCGCCGGCTCGCACAGTGAGCTTCTTGAGCCGGAACACCACCGCGGCCGCGTTCGCCCCGTGCATGGAGCGCACGTCGGCGGGCGATCGCACGCACCGGACGCCGCGCGCCGATCCGACCAGGGAGATGACACAGGCTCTCAGTCCTCGGGGAGTTCGACGGGCGCGATCTCCTCGAAGCGGTCGCCCGGGCCGGGGTTGGCCGGGTCCGTCGCGCCGCCGAAGTGGTGCATCACGCCCCACACCGCGTTGAGCGCGGTCTGCACGGCGCCCTCCGCCCAGCCCGCGGTCCAGGAGATGTCGTCGCCCGCGAGGAAGAGGCCGCGTTTGTCGTCGGCGAGGCCGTCCTGCATGAAGTGGGTGAACAGCCGCCGCTGGTAGCGGTAGTGGCCGGGGAGGTTGGCCTTGAAAGCGCCCATGAAATAGGGCTCGTTCTCCCAGGAGACGGTGACCGGGTTGCCGATGATGTGCTTGCGGATGTCGACCTTGGGATAGATCTCGCCGAGCGACTTGAGCATCACCTCCATACGCTCGTTCGCGGACAGCGGCAGCCACTTGAGGCTGTCGTCGCACCAGGTGTACGAGAGGCAGATGGTCGCGGGCCGGTCCGGGCCGTCGTCCAGCAGGTAGGTGCCGCGCGTCATCCGGTCGGTGAGCGTCATGCTCATCACGTCGCGCCCCGTCTCCTCGTCGGTGTCCCGCCAGAAGGGCCGGTCGACGGGGACGAAGAGCTTGGACGACTCCATGTAGTGGGTGCGCTCCACCGCCGTCCAGTGGTCGATGGGCAGCAGCGAATCATCGCAGGCGATCTTGGAGAGCAGCATCCAGGACTGCGCGGTGAAGACCGCCGCCCGGTAGGTGCGGATGTCGCCGGAGGCGTCGGTGACGGTGACGCGGTTGCCCGCCGTACGGTCCATCCGGGTCACGGCCGGGCGCGGATCGCCGCCGTGCAGCGAGGCGAGGGAGGTGCCGTGCGCCCAGTGCACGGCCTTGCCCGGCTCGCGCTCCCACAGCCGCAGCGGCAGTTGCTGGCTGCCGCCGACGATCCCCCGGTGGTCGTCGTCCGCGCCGGTGTAGACGACGCGCAGGATCTCCAGGATCGAGTTGGGGAAGTCCGTGTCCCAGCCGCCGGTGCCGAAGCCGACCTGGCCGAAGATCTCGCGGTGCCGGAAGGACTTGAAGGCCGGGGAGTCGCAGAGGAAGCCGTAGAAGGTCTGGTTGTCGAGCCGCTCTACGAGTTGCGCCCAGATCTCGCGGATGCGCGGGATGTCGCGCTCGCGGATGGCGTGCTGCATGTCGGAGAAGTCGGCGCCCTCCTCCAGGCAGGCGTTCCAGGCGTGCATCACGTGGTGGTAGACCTCGGGCAGGTCCTCGACGGTCTCCGCGTAGTGCGTCTCGCCCTTGAGGTCGACGACGGTGGAGGGGGTGTCGGGGGCCAGCGGGTTGGGGAACGGCTCGGTCCGCAGGCCGACCAGGTCGATGTAGTGCTGGAGCGCGGTGGAGCACGGCGGGAAGCGCATCGCGCCCATCTCGGCCGTCAGCGTCTCGTCGCAGCCCTCGAAGTTCTCGGTGCGCAGCCGGCCGCCGATCCGGTCCGCCTCGTACACGACGGGCCGCAGGCCCATCTTCATCAGTTCGTACGCGGTGACGATGCCGGAGAGCCCGCCGCCGATGACCGCGACCTCCGTGCCATGCTCGGTCGCGGGTATCTGGCCGAGGCCCGCCGGATGGGCGAGGTAGTCGTCGTAGGCGTAGGGGAAGTCCGGGCCGAACATGGTGATGGGCGGCAGGGCGGGCTTGGCCTGCTCGTCGTGGACGGCGGTGGGCACCGTGGACGTCATCGGCTGGACTCTCCTACTGGCAAAGGGGGGTGAGGGGCATCAAGAGAGGGTGCTCACACGAGCGAGGTGTACAGCCGCGGCCGACGGTCGGCGAGGTAGCTGTTCTCGGCGCGGGACGCCTTCAGGAACTGGGTGTCGACGTCGGCGAGGATCAGGTCCTCGGCCGCGCCGGCCCGCGCCCGTACGGTCCCGTCGGGCGCGGCGACGCAGCTCATCCCGGCGAAGTCGAACTCCCCCTCCGCACCGCAGCGGTTGGCGTAGGCGAGGTAGAGCTGGCTCTCCCAGGCGCGGGCCGGGATGACCGTCTGCGGGACGATCTCGTACGGGCGCATCAGCGCGGTCGGCGCGAGCAGCAGTTCGGTGCCGGCCAGCGCGTGGGCCCGTACGGTCTCGGGGAACTCGACGTCGTAGCAGATCAGCAGGCCCAGCCGGACGCCGTCGAGGTCGGCCTGGACCAGGACGTCGTCGCCGGGGGTGAAGCAGTCCGTCTCGAACGGGCCGAAGAGGTGGGTCTTGCGGTAGTTCGCCAGCCGCTCGCCGTCGGGGCCGATCAGCTGGACGGAGTTGTACAGGGAGGCGCCGTCCCGCTCCGGGTAGCCGTAGCCGACGGCCAGGCCGTGCTCGGCGGCGATGCGCGCGATGGCCTCGGCGCCCGGCCCCGAGGCGCTCTCGGCGAGCCGGTGGACGTCCTCGCCGAGCGCGTACCCGGTGAGGTACAGCTCGCTGGTGAGCAGCAGCCGGGCCCCCGAGTCGGCGGCCCGGCGGGCGGCGGCGACGAGGGCCGCGAGGCTGTCGGCGGTGGTCGCGGGGACGCCGCTGGGGCCTTGGTACAGCGCGATGCGCAGCGACGGCATGGGGCCTCTTCACCGGGTTCGGGGGCAGCGGGACCGGGGATCGAGGAGACGGTCGCCGGGACGTCTTGACGCTACGGTTCCCGCTCGTCGCCGGACAAGCGGCCTCCGTTGCGCGTCCGCGGAGGATTCGTTGCGTGTTGTACGGACCGGGCGGCGATTCATTGCGCCGCGCCCCGCGGGTGCGGTGAATCGCGTCAGGAGGGGGCGCCGGAGGTGAAGCGGCGCAGCAGCGGGGAGAGCACGAGGACGGACTTCGTGCGCTCCACGAACGGCTCGCCCGCGATCCGCTCCAGCACCCGTTCGAAGTGGCGCATGTCGGAGGCGAAGACCTGGACGATCGCGTCGGCCTCGCCGGTGACGGTGGAGGCGGACGCCACTTCGGGGTAGCGGGAGAGGCCGCGGTGGATCGATTCGGGCGAGGTGTTGCGGCGGCAGTACAGCTCGATGAACCCCTCGGTCTCCCAGCCGAGGGCCGCCGGGTCCACCCGGACGGTGAACCCGGTGATGGCGCCCTCGGCGCGCAGCCGGTCCACGCGGCGCTTGACGGCGGGCGCGGAGAGGCCGACCTCGGCGCCGATGTCGGCGAAGGAGCGGCGCGCGTCCTGGGCGAGGGCGTGGACGATGCGCTGGTCTAGCTCGTTCATCTGGCGCACGTGCGGACGGGTCACTTTTCTACGGGTGCCTGCGGGTCTTCCCGGGCGGGCCGGGCGTCGCGGGCCAGCCGCGAGCGGTGCACGCCGTACCCGAAGTAGATCACGAGGCCGACGGCCATCCATGCTGCGAAGACCGCCCACGTGATGGGGGACAGACTACCCATCATGTAGACGCACAGCACAAAACCGACGGCCGGGAAGAGCGGGGAGAGCGGCACCCGGAAGGTGCGGTGCATCTCGGGGCGGGTCCGGCGCAGCACGATGACGGCCACGTTGACCAGCGCGAACGCGAAGAGCGTGCCGATGCTGGTGGCGTCGGCCAGCTGGCCGAGCGGGATCGCGGCGGCCAGGACGCCGCAGAAGAGGGAGACGATGACGGTGTTGGCGCGGGGGACGCCGGTGCGCGCGTGGACCGTGCCGAAGATCTTCGGTACGAGCCCGTCGCGGGCCATCGCGAAGAGGATGCGGGTCTGGCCGTAGAGCACGGTCAGCACGACGCTGGCGATGGCGATGACCGCGCCGGCCGCGAGCAGCACGGCCCAGAAGCCCTGCCCGGTGACATCCTTCATGATCCCGGCGAGGGCGGCCTCGGAGCCCTTGAACTCCCGCCAGGGCATGGCCCCCACCGCGATGGCCGCGACCAGTACGTACAGGGCGGTGACGATCAGCAGCGACAGCATGATCGCGCGCGGCAGGTCGCGCTTGGCGTCCTTGGCCTCCTCGCCGGCGGTGGAGGCGGCGTCGAAGCCGATGTAGGAGAAGAAGAGGGTGGCTCCGGCGGCGCTGACGCCGCCGAGGCCGAGCGGCAGGAACGGCGCGTAGTTGCCTGCGCGGATGCCGGTGAAGGCGACGGCGCAGAAGAGCAGCAGCGCCACGATCTTCACGCCGACCATGATCGCGTTGGCGCGGGCGCTCTCGCGGGCGCCGCCGAGCAGGAAGGCCATGCACAGCCCCACCACGAGCAGCGCGGGCAGGTTGAAGACGCCGCCGCCGCCGGGCGGGCCGGCGAGCGCGGTGGGGATGGTGACGCCGATCGTGCCGTCGAGGAGTTCGTTGAGGTACTGGCCCCAGCCGACGGCGACGGCCGCGACGGAGACCCCGTACTCCAGGATCAGGCACCAGCCGCAGATCCAGGCGACCAGTTCGCCGAGGGTGGCGTAGGTGTACGAGTACGAGGAGCCTGAGACGGGGATGGTGCCCGCCAGTTCGGCGTAGGAGAGGGCGGAGAAGAGCGCGGTGACACCGGCCAGGACGAAGGAGATCATCACGGCCGGCCCGGCCTTGGGCACCGCCTCGCCGAGTACGACGAAGATGCCGGTGCCCAGCGTCGCCCCGATGCTGATCATCGTGAGCTGCCACATGCCCAGGGAGCGCCGCAGCGAGCCGCCCTCCCCCTGTCCGCTCTCGGCGACCAGCAGCTCGACGGGCTTGCGCCGCATGACGCGGCCGAGGGGGCCGGCGGGCGGCCGCGGGGGCCGCCCGGGGTCCGCGGCCGGGGGCGCTGCGCCGTGCTCCAACACTGGGGTGGCTCCTTTATCGCTGCCGGTCGGGCGGCGACCGGCGGCGGGCCCGGGCGGGGGCGCGCGGAAGGCGCGTGCAACCCGTAGCCGAGGGACCGCCGAGCAGGCGGTCCCCGCCACTCCACGTACAGCGCACGACCCTACGAGCTGGGTGCGTACGCCCGTAATGCATCATTCTTGCGCACCGGCGCACGATCGTTGCGCAGGGGGCGGTCCCATGGGGAAACGTTGCTCCTCACGTCATCAACCGGCACATTGCGGCACCGCCCGCAGCCAGGTCCGGTCGTCGGTGAGATAGGCGTCCACCCGGAGCCCGGCCTCGGCGAGGGCGGCCTCGACGGCCGCCTCGTCCAGGTCGTGCGAGGTGTGCGTCTGGCTCCACCGGCGCCCCTCGACGTCGTACTCCATGCGTACGGTCGTACGGCCCGCCCCGAGCGGCTCGACGGCGGCGACCTTGATCCGCAGCGCGCCGCGCCGCCACTCGCGCGGCACCGCCGCGGGGTCGTTCCACCCCGCGCCCTCGCGCTGGATCAGCACACAGCCGTCGTCCTTCACATGGCGCCGGCAGGTGCTCAGCAGTCCGGCGCGGAGCGCGGGTCCGGCGGTGTTGACGAGGTAGGAGGCGAGCATCACCGCGTCGAAGCGCTCGCCGAGGTCGAGCCCCTCGATCGCGGCGCGCACGGTGCGCGCGCCGCGGATCCCGGCCAGCATCTCGGGTGACTCGTCGACCGCGACCACCTCGAAGCCGAGCTCCAGCAGGGCGTGCGTCACCCGGCCCGCGCCCGCGCCCAGTTCGAGGAGGGTGGCGGCTCCGGCCCGTAACGCGCCGGCGACGATGTGCTGCTCCCCGTCGGGCCCCATCCGGGCGTACATCTCGACGGCGCAGCCGTCCGGGGTGATCGTTCCTGGTCCCGCTCCCGAGTTTCCCGCGCGTGTCTGTTCGCTCATACGGCACAGCACAGCACGGGCCGGGGCTCTGGAAACAGATACGGGCAGGGGCGAATCCCGGCACGGCGCACGGAGACGGGCCGGGCCGCCGCGGAGATCGCGGCGGCCCGGCCCGTACGGGATCCGGTGCTCTCAGCTCCAGCTGGCGTGCAGCGGCTTGCCCTCGGCGTAGCCCGCGGCGCTCTGGACGCCGACGACGGCCCGCTCCTGGAACTCCGCCAGGGAGTCCGCGCCCGCGTACGTGCAGGAGCTGCGCACGCCCGCGATGATCGAGTCGATCAGGTCCTCGACGCCGGGCCGGACCGGGTCCAGGAACATCCGCGAGGTGGAGATGCCCTCCTCGAAGAGGCTCTTGCGGGCCCGGTCGTACGCGGACTCCTCGCTGGTGCGGTTGCGCACGGCGCGCGCGGAGGCCATGCCGAAGCTCTCCTTGTACAGCCGGCCGTCGGCGGCCTGCTGGAGGTCGCCCGGCGACTCGTACGTACCGGCGAACCAGGAGCCGATCATGACATTCGAGGCGCCGGCGGCCAGCGCCATGGCGACGTCGCGCGGGTGCCGCACACCGCCGTCCGCCCAGACGTGCTTGCCGTACTCGCGCGCCTCGGTGGCGCACTCCAGCACGGCGGAGAACTGCGGGCGGCCCACGCCCGTCATCATCCGGGTGGTGCACATGGCGCCGGGGCCCACGCCCACCTTGATGATGTCCGCGCCGGCCTCGATGAGGTCGCGCACGCCCTCGGCGGAGACGATGTTGCCCGCGGCGATCGGCACCTGCGGGTCGAGCGCCCGCACCGCCCTGACCGCGCTGATCATCGAGTCCTGGTGGCCGTGCGCGGTGTCCACCACGATGGTGTCCGCGCCGGCCGCGAGCAGCGCCTTGGCCTTGCCCGCCACATCGCCGTTGATGCCGACGGCGGCGGCTATGCGCAGCTTGCCGTCGGCGTCGAGGGCCGGGGTGTAGAGCGTGGCGCGCAGCGCGCCCTTGCGGGTGAGGATGCCGGCGAGCCGGCCGTCCGCGTCGACGGCGGGCGCGAGCTTGCGGTGCCCGGCGTCGAGCCGGTTGAACGCCTCGCGCGGGTCTATGTCCGCGTCGAGGAGGAGCAGCTCCCGGGACATGACCTCGGAGACCTGGGTGAAGCGGTCCACGCCGGTCAGGTCGGTCTCGGTGACCACGCCGACCGGCTTGTGGTCGCCGTCCACGACGACGCCCGCGCCGTGCGCCCGCTTCGAGAGCAGGGCCAGCGCGTCGGCGACGGTCTGGGCGGGCGAGAGCACGATCGGGGTGTCCAGCACGTGATGGCGCGTCTTGACCCAGCCGATGACCTCGGTGACGACGTCGAGCGGGATGTCCTGCGGAATCACCACGAGCCCGCCGCGGCGGGCGACCGTCTCCGCCATCCGGCGGCCCGCGATGGCGGTCATATTGGCGACCACGAGCGGAATGGTCGTGCCGGTCCCGTCCGGCGCGGACAGGTCCACGCCCTGCCGGGAACCGACCGCGGAATGGCGCGGCACCATGAAGACATCGTCGTACGTCAGGTCGTACGGCACGGAAGAACTGCTCTCCACGGCACCGGTCCGCGGATTGAGGAATCGCATACCACCAGGGTACGTGCCCACTTCCCGCTCAATACGATCGTCCGATTGCGGGAAGCGCCGGTTGTAGGAACACCTGACGATCCGGTGGCACCGCCGACGTTTATGGGCCCGATCGGCTGGAGAAGGCGCCAAAACTTCCCGCCCACGTGTCCTACGGCCCCGCGTGAGGGTTATCGCCACTGCCATGGCCATAACGACGGTGGAGGAATGCATGACCTCTCAAGAGCCCGGCGGAGCGGCGGCCGGGAGCGGAGCCGTGCCCGGGGGCCAGGCGGCGGCCGACGGCACGCCCCGGGCCCGTACGGACTGGCGGCGCCTCGCCCTGGCCGCGCCGCTGGCCCTGGCGCTCGCCGCGGGCAGCGTCTGGGCGACGACCGCCTCGGCGGTCCCGGTCACCTTCGCCGTGTCGGGCAGCACGTTCCAGGTCGCCGCCGACCACCTGGCCGGCAAGGACGCCGTGCAATTCGCCTCCTTCGCCTCGGACGCCGCCGGCGAGCGCCGCCCCGTCGCGGTGGCCGGCATCCGCAGCGCGCGCATCTCCCACCTGTGCCAGTCGTCCGTCGCGCACACCCCGTTCGGCAGCGTGACGCTGACCATCACGTCGGGCGAGGACCGCCCCGTCGAAGCCGAGAACCTGGTCATCGACCTCAAGCGGCTGGACGGCGATCTGCGGTTCGGCCGGGTGCAGATGGGCCGGGACGCCGGGACGCTGGACGCCGTCGAGGGGGTGCGGGGCGCCCGGGGCAGTTACGGACAGCAGGCCCGCACCCTGGACATCGACCGGATGCGACTGCGCGCGTGGTCGCTCACCGCGGGCACCTTCGGCCTCAAGGACGCCAGCATGTCCATCAGCCCGGGTGATCATTCGTGTCTGTGAACGTGCCTGTGAACGCGTCCGCGGACGCGTCCGTGAACGCGTCCGTGAACGCCTCCTCCCCAGCCGCGGCCGGACCCGCGCGCCGCGGGCGCCGACTGCGGGAACGCCCGCTCTGCGCCCCCGCGCTGATGGCCGCGGCCGGCGTGGAACTCGCGTACTTCCCGCTGCGCCGCCCCGAACTGCTCGGTCTGCAGGGGATCGGCGGGACCTCCGCCGTGCTCATCGCCTGCGCCCTCGTCGGGTGCGCCGTCCTCCTGCTGCTGCGGCCCCGGCTGGCGCCGGTCTGCGGCGCGGCGGCCATCGTGCTGGGCCTGGTGTCCTGCCCGATGGCCAACCTCGGGGGCTTCCTCGTCGGCATGGTGCTGGCCGTGCTGGGCGGGGCGTTCGCGACGGCCTGGCGGTCCGTGCCCGCACCCGTGCCCGCGTCCGCACCCGTGCCCGCGTCCGCACCCGTGCCCGACGAGCCCGCGCCGGCGCGGTGACCGGCGCGGCGACTCGCTGGACGGCCCTCGCGGTCCTGATCCAGACCTCACTGGCGACGGCCTCCCCCGCCTGGCCGGCCACTCCCCCGCCGAGCGCCCGCGCCCCCGCCCCCTCGCCGAAACCGCGCGCCGTCGCCGCCCCGGCGGCCCCCGCCCGGCCCGCGCCGGACGGCGGACGCTGCCGCCGCGCCGCGCCGCTCCGCACCGCGGCGCCCGAGCAGGCCCGCGAGGCCGCGTCCGCGCTGGCCGACTGCCTGACCGGGGGCCGCCGCCCGGCCGACGCGGCGCGCGGCGGACCGGTCTCGCTCACGGCCCGGACCATGACGGTGACCGGCCTGCTGTGCCCGCTCCTGCCCATCGCCCACGGCGTGTGCCGGGCCGCCTCCGTCGTCCTGGACGACCCTCTGGTGTCCTACGGCGGCGATCACGAACTGTGCACCTCGGCAAGGCGGTTGACGGTCCGCGGCACGGTACGGCTGCGCGCCGAATGGCTCACCGGCCGCGTCTTCGGCCTGCTCCCCGTGGCCTTCTCCACCCGCGTCCTGCCCCCGGTCCCCGTGCCGTACGTACAGCTGACCGGCGTCCACGCCCTCGGCATCGCCCTGAGCGCCGACGACATCCGCGGCGACCGCGTGACCATGGGCACCGGCGGCGAGTGCGGCTGACGGCGGCCGGGGCGGCGGCCGCCGGGGTCAGGGGCTCTGCGGCAGGGGGAAGTCCGTCAGGCGCACGACCGCCCGCCCGGGGCGACTCGGCGCGCACTGCAGCCCGGGGATGATGACCGCCGCCGCCGCGGCGGTCCGGAGGGGCACTTCGCGGCCGTACGGCCAGGGCGCCCCGGGGCTCATCGGACCGTCGGCCGACCGGCGGGGTTCGGGCATGGCCCGGTGCTCCGGAGACCGTGGCCGCCCGGGCTCGGCGGCGAGGCGCGCGGTGGCCTGGACGGCGGGGACCAGACGCCGCAGGTGCAGCGCGTACCCCTGCGCCGAGGGGTGCAGGCCGTCGGCGCACAGCAGCCCGTCGCCGAGGTCGAGATGGTGGTCGAACAGCGAGACCGACTGGGCCCCGCAGCGCAGCGCGGCATGGGTCTGGGCGCGGGCCAGACGGCGGCTGCGGCGGGCCGTGAACGATCGGGCCCAGCGCCGCACGGCGGGCTGCTGACGGACGTACGGGCAGGTCGCGATCGTCACGGACCAGCCCGCGTCGGTGAGCCGCCGCAGTTCGGCCTCCAGGTGGCGCGCGGCGGTCCGGGTCCGTACGGGCGCCAGTACGTCGGTGGTGCCGATGGCGACGACGGCGACGCCGGGGTGGGCGAGCATCATCCGGTCCACCTGGCGGCCCAGGGAGCCGCTGAGCGCCCCGAAGCGGGCCAGCACCCGTAGTTCGACGCGGCGCTCGGCGGCCTTCGACAGCGCGGTGGCCAGGACCGATCCGACGGTCTCGGGCCGGCGCTCGACGCCGATGGACAGCGCGGCCGAGTCGCCGAGCAGTACGAGCCGCAGCGGCTCGCCCGGATCGCCGCCGTACGTGCCGGAGCAGGCGACCTCGGACTGCCGGCCGGGCTCCTCGCCACGCGCGAGCACCGCCACCGCCCAGAGCCTCGACAGCGCCTTCCTGATGGGCCGCCGGCGGGCGGACCGGGGGGTCATGTGAACTCCAGGAACACTAGTGGATTCATCATCGGTCCGAATTCATGATGAGAAGTGGCATGGACCAAGAACTACCCGCAATCGTCAATCCATGAGACCGAACCACACACCATCATGTGTTGAAAGTGTTGAAAGCCCGGTGCGGCGGAATATGGCTCAGCGCACGGTCCAATGCGCCCTTTCACGCCCGGTCACAGCTGTGAGATGAATGAGGAGAGCTGCCCCGCCGCCATGGCCGGACCACACGTGCGCATCGCCTTCGGCCCGCCGCCCGGCAGTCGGCCCGTAATGATGATTCGCGATATTCCGGAGGCATGATGGCCGAGCGACGGTGCCCGAACGAGCGATTGCGCGCGTTGCTGCGCGAGGCTGGATGGACCCATGAGGCATTCGCCCGAGCGGTCAACTCGGTCGGCTCGGAGATCGGATTGAGCCTCGCGTACGACCGCAGCTCCGTCTCGCACTGGCTGGCGGGCACCCGGCCGAACGCGCCCGTGCCGCAACTGATCGTCGAGGCGCTCACGCGCAGGACGGGACGGGCGATGACGGCGAGCGCGGCGGGGTTCGAGGAGACGCCGCCCCAACCACCGCCGTCACCCCGGCACCCCCAGGAGGCGCCGGCCGCCCGGCGGTCCGGGACCGTCGGCGCCTTGGCCGTACTGAGCCGGCAGGACACGGACCCCGTGACGAGGGCTCCGCTGCTGCTGCGCCCCTTTCGGGCGGCGGCCTCGCATGTGCCGGTCTGGGTCGAGCCGGCGGAAGCCCCGGCGGATCCGCTGTCCGCCGAGCGCATGCGCGTCGGGCAGTGCGAGATCACCGTGCTGCGCGGCGCGGTGCGCTTCTTCGCCTCCTCGATGGACGCGCACGGCGGCGCGCACGCCCGGGTGGCGCTGGCCGCCTGCATCGCGGACACGGCCGTGCCCTGGCTGCGCGCGCCGGGGCCGCAGGACGTGCGCGACGCATTGCGCACCGAGACCGCCCGACTGGCGTTCGTCCTGGCCCGGATGCACTCCGACATGTCGGGGCACGGCCTGGCGCAGCGGTATCTGCGCCTCGCCATGGAGCTGGCCAACCAGACCCGGGACCGGGTCACTTGGGCCGTGTCGCTGCGCGCGATAGGCGCTCAGTCCCTGACCCTGGGGCACCACCGGACCGCGCTGCACTGCGCGGATTCGGCGGTGGAGGCACTGCCCGCGCACGCCCCGCACGCGGTACGGGCCTTCGCCCTGGCGCAATTGGCGCTGACCCGCGCGGCCACCGGCGAGAAGCACGCGGCGCTGACCGCTCTCGCGGCCGCCGAACGGTCCGGGGAGCGCTCCTGGGAACACTCCGGCGACCGGCCGCCGGAGGACGCCGGTCCCTTCGTGCACTACCCGCCCGCGGCGCTGGCGTTCCAGACCGCCGAGACGCTGCACCGCCTGGGGCAGCGCGCGGCGGCGTCCCGCGCGTTGGAGCAATCGTTGCGCCACCGCGCCTCCGAGGACCGCCGGGGCCGCGCGCTGACCCTGGCCCGGCAGGCGGAAATCCTTCTGGAGATGGGCCAGTTGGAGGAGGCTTGCGCCACCTGGCGGGAGTTCCTGCGGGTCGGCGACGGGCTGCGCTCCCACACGGTGGGCAGCGCCGTCCAGTCCATGCGCGCCGGCCTCACGCCTTACCGCGGCCACCCGGCCCTCCACGGCCTGCTACCGGGGGGCCCGCGCGCCGCCGCTCGGTGACGGGCGCGGGGCTGGGGTGGGTGGGGCTTGGCCGGGCTGGGGATCGGCTGGGCCGGACGCGTGCGGCCGAGGTACGTACGCCCCAAGGCACGTACGCCCCGCCGCACTTCGGGAGTCCGTGCGTCCGGAACGCGTACGCCCGAGGCTCGGCGTACGTCCGAGGCGTCCGCGCGCGGAGCGTTACGCGCCGTCCGGGTCCGCGCGGTCCAGCGCGGGACGCGGGCCGGGCCCGGTCTCCAACAGCAGGTAGTCGGCGGCGGCGGTGTCCGTGACCAGGCTGGTCACCAGCCCGGAGCGGAGCACTGCCCCGATGGCGGCGGCCTTGCGCGACCCGCCGGCGATGGCGACGACCTCCGGTATCCGCCGCAGCCGGTCGGCCTCGACGGTGATGCAGCGCTCCCCCAGGTCCCGGCCGACCCGGCGCCCGTCCGCGTCGAAGAGGTGCGCGGACATCTCCGCGGCGACGCCGAAGGAGGCGTAGTGCGCCCGCTCCTCGGGGGAGAGCATGTCGTACACGGTGGAGATGCCGGGCTCCCAGGAGCCGATGGAGACGGCGGCGACCGTGACCTTGTCGAAGTACTCGAAGGCGCGGGCGATGCCGGTCTGGCCGCGCAGCGCGGCGGCGGTGGCCGAGTCGGGCAGCAGCATCGGCGCGTAGATGGGGTGGGCCTCGCCGCCGGAGACCTGGGCGGCCCGCCGGACGGCCTCGACGGAGCCGCGCTCGGCGGTCCCCGCGTCGTACACGCCGGTGAGCTGGACGACCGTGCACGGCGGCAGGCGGTGCAGGGCCGCGGCCATGTGGATGGTGGAGCGGCCCCAGGCGAGGCCGAGCACATCGCCCTCGGCGACGAGTTCGCCCAGCAGGTCGGCCGCCACCTCGCCGAGGTTCTCCGGGTCGGCCGCGTCGTCGCCGGCGTCGGCCGGGGACTCCACGACCACGGCGTGGCGCAGGCCGTAACGGGCCCGGAGCGCGTCGGAGCGCTCCGCGTCGAGCTCTGCGGGCACCCTGATCTCGATCCGCACGAGGTCGTGTTCGAGCGCTGTCTCCAGGACGCGCGCGACCTTGAAGCGGCTGACGCCGAACTCCTCGGCGATCTGGATCTTGGACTTGCCCTCAAGGTAGAAGCGGCGGGCCATGGCCGCCGCCTGAACCAGCTCGGCGGGTCCCATCCGCGTGGCTGAACGGCCCGTCGACACCGCGGTCTCCTTACTTAGTTCAAGACGTGATTCAAGCTGGCACGTAGTGGGTCCGACGCGCGGACACCACCGTCATCCTGTCAGACGCGGCTCGCGCCGCTCAGGCCCTGACCTTCGAGTTCACTTCCCGGTGGCTCAGTGCCCGCACGACCAGCCCGCCTGACCGGTGCTCTCTTCCGCCATCGAACGAAGGGAGCGTACGGCTGTCGCCGGGTCCGCCGCGCCGAAGACGGCGGAACCCGCGACGAAGACATCGGCGCCGGCCTCGGCGCACCGCTCGATGGTGGTGGCCGACACCCCGCCGTCGACCTGGAGCCACAGCTCCAGTCCGTGCTTGGCGATCAGCTGCCGGGTGCGGCGGATCTTGGGCAGCATGATGTCGAGGAACGCCTGGCCGCCGAAGCCGGGCTCGACGGTCATGATCAGCAGCATGTCCAGCTCGGGCAGCAGGTCCTCGTACGGCTCAATGGGCGTGGCGGGCTTGAGCGCCATGGAGGCGCGCGCCCCCTTGGCCCGGATCTCGCGGGCGAGCCGTACGGGCGCGGCGGCGGCCTCCGCGTGGAAGGTGACGGAACCGGCCCCGGCCTCGACGTACGCGGGCGCCCAGCGGTCCGGCTCCTCGATCATCAGATGGCAGTCCAGCGGGGCGTCCGCGGCGCGGCTCAGCGACTCGACGACCGGCACGCCGAGCGTGAGGTTCGGGACGAAGTGGTTGTCCATGACGTCCACGTGGAGCCAGTCGGCGCCGCCGGGGCCTCCTACGCGACTCGCCTCGTCGGCGAGTCGGGAGAAGTCCGCGGACAGGATGCTGGGGTTGATCTGCACGGCCATGCCCCAAGCCTGCCATGCCCGCGGCGCGCCCCCGACTCCGGAGGCACGCATTCTGCGACCGAGCCGCACATAACGCCCCGGGATTCGGCGCCGGGGAACCGGGTAGGTGCGCGATCGGCAGCGCACGGGCCCGTACGCCTCCGCCGTACCGCCAGCACTGTCAGCCTCACTGTGCGGGCCGCCTCTCCGTACGCCTCCTCCCCGAGCACCGCGGCCTCCTCTGATGCGCGCACGTCACAAGGCGGCGGGAGCCACCGGCGCGACAGGCGCACGGAGGGAGGCGATGACCGCACCGAGCGATTCCCGCTCCGCGTCGGGCAGCCGCCGGCCCGCGTGGAGCATGCCGAGCGCGGTCAGCAGCCGAGCGCGGTCGTCGTCCGTACCGAGGTCGCCCACGAAAGCGGGCAGCACCAGGGCCAGCGACGTGAGATCCGCGCGGGCGCACAACTCGGTCAGCAGGCCCCGCAGCCGCCCGTCACGCCCGTCCTCGCCGCCCGTCGCCCGCAGCCCTTCGGCGGCGGCGTAGCGGCTCCAGTCGTCGTACGGCCCCGGGGGCGCGTCCACCAGCCGCCGGGCGGCCCGCTGGAAGTGCTCGTGCGCGCTGCCGCGGTCCCCGAGTTCGTGGTGCGCCCGCGCCATGTTCAGGTGCAGCGACGGGAAGAAGCCGCTCACCCGCTCGTCGTCCACCAGCTCCGCCCGGCGCAGGCACTCCGCGTTCCAGCTCAGCGTCGCCCGCGCGGTGGACTGGTGCCGCGCCACGTAGTGGGCCGCGACGCACGCCTCGTAGTCGTCGGTGGCCGTCTCCCAGGCGCGGGCGAACAGCCGCCGCGCGTCGGCGTCGGCGCCGCGGGCCTCGGCCTCCATGCCCTCGACGCAGAGCCGCACGACGGGATTTCCGGGGTCCATCATGGTCTTCATCTCCTCCATCACTTCCTCTGCCGCTTCTTCTGCCGCTTCCTCTGCCGCTCAAAAACCGTCGTGGACCGGCATGACCAGAGTGGTGAAACTGCCCTGGTCCGCGGAGCGGACGACGACCGGCTCGGTGGCGGAGGCGATCTCCAGCAGGACGTCGGGGCCGACGCTCGCCTCCAGCGCCGACAGCAGCACAGAGGGGTCGAAGGCGAGGGTCTGCGGCGGCCCCGTGCACACGGCAGGCAGGGCCGTCGGTGTGGAGTCGCCCTGGATCAGGGCGAGTTCCCGATCCCGCGCGCGGACGCGCACCACGCCCTCGCCGTACCGGCCGCCGAGGGCCGACCGCAGCGCGCTCCGGTCGGTGATCACCCGGGTCCGTACGGGTGCGAGGGCGTCGAGCATCGTGCGGTACGAAGGGAATGTGCCGTCGGCCCCCGGCAGGGAACGCCGGGAATCGTCGTCGGCGCGCAGCACGGCCCGCCCGCCGTCGACTTCGATACGGACGTCCGTGCCGCTCAGGGCCCAGCCGCCGACGTCCGCCAGCAGGCCGGCGTCCACGAGCGCCCGGCCGGGCCCGCCCGCCATCGAGCGCCCCGGCAGGACGCGGACGGCGAGGCGGTAGCGGTCGGTGGCCACCAGCCGTACCTCGTGGCCGTCGAGTTCGATCAGTACGTTGCCGAGCACCGGGAACTCCTCACGGGCCGCGTCGCGCGCGACGGCCGGAGCCACCTGCCGCAACGCGCTCGCGAGTTCAGGCCCGCCGACGACGGCCGCCGCGCGCCCGCCGCCGCCCGGCAACGCGTGCAGGATCTCCTCGACCGCCGCGCGCGTCGCCTCGGCCAGGTCCCGGGTCCGCAGCAGATGGCCGTGCAGCACGCGGCGGGCCTCCTCGGGCTCCCCGTCGAGCACCGCCGCCGCCTCGGCCAGCGGCAGCCCGGCCGCGCGCAGCCTGCGCAGCGCGACGGCCCGAGGCTGCTGGGCACGGGCGTAGTAGCGGTATCCGGTGGCCTCGTCCACCCGGGCGGGGCGCAGCACATCGCAGTCGTCGTAGAACCGCAGCGCGCTGGGGGCAAGCCCCACGCAGCGGGCGAAGGCGCCGATGCTCAGCAGGGCGCCGTCCTCATCGTCCAAGGGCGTGATGGCGTGGGTGAATGCGATGGCGCTGATCGATGCGATGTCGTCCATGGGTGCGATGGTGGGCGTTCAACCGGCTCGAAGGTCAACTCGCGCATCGACTCGACGGACCCGAACCCGCGGTGCGAGACCCGCGGGCCCGCATTCGGGATGTCATGCCCCCTGGCGCCGGCCCGGGTCGGAAAAGGCTCACCGCCTCCGCGTGGCTATCAGTGCCTCAACGTGGATGACCTGTCCGAAGCGGCCATTCGGATTGGAGTCTTCCAACGCTGCTCGGAGGTCTCGTTCGAAGGCGTCTTTCCGGTCTCCGAGCCGAGCGGGAGTGAAAGAGGAGTGCGAGAACTGGAGCCCGATGAGTTCGTCGAGAGTGTGGTCGACGCGGTACGTCCAACTCTCGGCCGTGACACAAGGGAAAGGAGAGCGGAGAAGGATTTCATGGTGCGGCTCTTCCTGCTCCGGATAGGTGCCGTCGTCTTTGCTGCCGGAGGGGAGGAGATACCGGTCCCGCACACCGGCGACGACACGGGCCCACTCCGTCTCGGGCGGTTTCATGGCGGCGATGACCACGCCGCCCTGGCGGCTGATGAGCGAGTCGAGGTCGGCGAGGACCTGGTCGCGGGACATCCAGTGAAACGATCTGCCCATGACGCAGAGGTCAAGAGGAGGCAGGTTCAGCACACGCAATCCGGAGGAATCTCCTAGCCGCCACTGAATATTGCCGACGTTCTGAAGCCCGGCGATCATCTCGCCTTGTTCGAGCATGCCTGGTTCCGGGTCCACGGCGATTACTTGCTCGACCAATCTGGACAGCGGCAGGGCGATGACGCCCGGCCCGCACCCGAGGTCGAGAGCTGTCCGGGCTCCGTTCAGCTCGAACTTTTCACTGATCGAGTCGTACAGTTCCCGCGGGTACAGCGGTTGGTATCGGGCGTAATACGGCGCCGCTGAGGCGAAAATCCCACTCGGCGCGGAAGGCGTAGAAGACGTAGAAGGCATGGAAATCCTCAACAGCTCTGCTGTCAGGGGCGGAAAAGATCAGGCCACGGGCGAGCCGTGTGACTCTGTCCCCCAGAGGCACGCACTGTGGGCATCTGAGAGCGGACGAGTGCCGGTTTAGGGCGGCCCGCCTTTACGTCATCGTGTTCACACAATGTGCGGGCCGCAACCGCACGGGCGCCAACCTGCTGAAGGCGGCGCCCGGACCGCCGCGTCCTGGTGCCTGGCCTGGTCCGAATAGAAGAAGCACTCGCCACAGAACAGGCCGAGGCCCCACGGCCCGGGGCTCCTCCTTCGACAAGAAGGGGACGCGCGAAGGCGAGCCTGGCGAGGCCCGCCCCGCTCAGGCCGTGCGGCGCAGCAGGGCCAGATACATCGCGTCCGTACCGTGCAGATGCGGCCACAGCTGTACGTCCGGGCCGTCCCCGAGCGCCGGGATGCCCGGCATCAGGGGGCGCGCGTCGATCAACTCGGCGCTCGGCGCCGGGCCGCCGCGCCCCTTGAGCACATCGTCGACCACGGCACGGGTCTCGGCGAGGTGCGGCGAGCAGGTCGCGTAGCCGACGACGCCGCCGACGCGCACCGACCGCAGCGCCTCGCGCAGCAGCCCGCGCTGGAGCGGGCCGAAGCCGTCCAGGTCCTCGGGCCGCCGCCGCCAACGGGCTTCGGGGCGGCGGCGCAGCGCGCCGAGGCCGGTGCACGGCACGTCGACCAGGACTCGGTCGAAGACGCCCTCGCGCCAGGGCGGGCGGGTGCCGTCCGCCGCGATGACCTGGTACGGGCCGGGGTTGCCGGCCAGCGTCCGTTCGACGAGGCGGGCGCGGTGCGGCTGCTTCTCGGAGGCGAGCAGCGCCGCTCCGCGCTCGGCGGCGAGCGCCGCGAGCAGTGCGGCCTTGCCGCCGGGGCCCGCGCAACCGTCGAGCCACCGCTGGTCGGGGCCGTCCAGCGGGGCGTTCGCCAGGGCGATCGCGACCAGTTGGCTGCCTTCGTCCTGCACGCCGGCCCGGCCTTCGCGGACCGATTCCAGCGCGCCGGGCTCGCCGCCCTCGGCGAGCCGCACGGCATACGGCGACCAGCGGCCGAGCAGCCCCGAGTCCTCGCCCAGCTCGTCCATCAGGTCGTCGACGGTGGCGCGCCCGGGGCGGGCCACGAGCGTCACCTCGGGGCGTTCGTTGTCCGCTTCGAGGAGGTCCTCGATGCCGGCCCGGCCGCCGCCGAGAGCGTCCCACAGGGCGGAGACGACCCAGCGCGGGTGGGAGTGGACGACCGCCAAGTGGTCCTCGGCGTTCGCGTCGTAGGGCGGTGCGACCTTCTCCAGCCAGCCGTCGAGGTCATCGGCGGCGATCTTGCGGAGCACCGCGTTGACGAACTTCGCACGCCCGTCGCCGAGGACGACCCGGGCCAGTTCCACAGTCGCCGAGACCGCCGCGTGGCTGGGGATGCGGGTCCCGAGCAGCTGGTGCGCGCCCAGGCCCAGCACGTCGAGGACCGGCGGGTCCACCTCGCGCAGCGGCCGGTCCACGCAGGCCGCGATGATCGCGTCGTACGTGCCCTGGCGGCGCAGCGTCCCGTACACCAGCTCGGTGGCCAGCGCCGCGTCCCGCGCGTCGAAGGTCGTGCCGTCCTTGCCCGCGGCGGCCTTGTCGCGGGCCTTGCGCAGCAGCGGGGGCAGCACCAGGTTTGCGTAGGCGTCCCGCTCGTCCACGGCGCGCAGCACCTCGAAGGCGAGGATCCGCACGGGGTCCTTCTTGGGACGGCGGTGGGGCTTCGCGGGCTTGGCGGGCCGGCGGCGGGGGGCCTGATCGTTCACGAAATGTGCTCCGGAGCTGGGATGACGAGGGATTCAGGCTACGCCCCGCGCCCTACTCGGCGCCGAGCCGCTCACCCGCGGCGATCCGGACGCCCCGCGCCCAGTCCGCGGCCTTCATCGGCTTCTTGCCCTGGGGCTGCACCCACAGCAGCTCGACGGCGTGCGAGCCGGTCCCGGCGTACACGGCGTTCTTGGCGACGGACAGTTCGCCGGGCGCCAGGTCGACGCGGTCCGGGCACAGGGCCACGGACATCAGCTTGAGCCGCTCGCCGCGGAAGAGGGTCCACGCTCCGGGGGCGGGGGCGCAGCCGCGCACCACCCGGTCGACGCGGAGCGCGGGCGCGGTCCAGTCGGCCTCGGCGTCCTCGACGTTGATCTTCGGCGCGAGGGTGACGCCCTCGACGGGCTGGGGCACGGCTTCCAGGGTGTTGTCCTCGATGCCGTCCATGGTGGCCAGGAGCAGTCCGGACCCGGCGAAGGCCAGCCGCGTCAGCAGGTCGCCGCTGGTGTCGGTGGGGCGGACCTCCTCGGTGAGCACCCCGAAGACCGGTCCGGAGTCGAGCCCCTGCTCGATCAGGAACGTCGACGCGCCCGTGACCTCGTCCCCGGCCAGCACCGCGTGCTGTACGGGGGCGGCGCCGCGCCATGCGGGCAGCAGCGAGAAGTGCAGATTGACCCAGCCGTGGGCGGGGATCTCCAGCGCGGCCTTGGGCAGGAGCGCGCCGTAGGCGACGACGGGGCAGCAGTCGGGGGCGATCTCCCGCAGCCGGGCGAGGAAGTCCTCGTCACGCGGCTTGGCGGGCTTGAGCACCTCGATGCCCTCCTCCTCAGCGCGCTGGGCGACGGGGCTGGCGACCAGCTTGCGGCCGCGCCCGGCGGGGGCGTCGGGCCGGGTGACGACGGCGACGACCTCATGCCGGTCCGACGCGAGCAGCGCGTCGAGGGCGGGCACTGCGACCTCGGGGGTACCGGCGAAGACGAGCCTCATGGGTGACGATCTACCTCTCAACGCGCCGAGCGGAACGGCGGACCAGTCTAGGGCCTGTCCGGCGGGCCGAGTTCGGACAGGCCGGGGCGGAGCCTGGGGGGAGGCCGGGGCTCCGGCCGTAGGGGGCGTACGGGGCAATTCGCGCCCCGCCGCGCAGGCCGTACGCCCCCTCACCGTGACCCACGGGGCACGTTTCGCGTTGAGGTCAAGAGAGATTGACCGGAACGGGCCGCGGCACGGGCCGGCCCTCGTTCGCTTCCGATGGCCATCCGATCCATTGCCCTGATGTCCGCGTTCCACACCTTCTACTTTCCGCACCTTCCACTTTCCGCATTCCACGCCGGTTCGAGAGGCTTGTTCATGGCCGACCACGCAACCCACGACGCCCAGGCACGGGCCAGCCTGCATCTGCTGGTGCGGGATATCGAGCGGGTCCGCCGACAGGTGGACGCATTGCGCACCCTCACCGCCCAGCTCGGAAACGTCTACCGCCCGCGGCGCACCGGCCCGTCCGCGGGCTTCGTCGTGTACGGGCGGGCGCCCGCGCCGACCGTACGGCTCGCGCAGGAGCTGCGCGACAGCATCGAGACGCTCGTCACCGCGGCGGTGGACTTCGACCGCTCGCTGGGCTTCTCGTGGGACGCGGTGGGTTCGGCGCTCGGCGTCACCAAACAGGCGGTGCACCGTCGTTACGGCACCCGCCGGGCCGGCGCGCAGAACGCCGCGGGCGGCGGGCACGGCGGCGAGCCGGTCCGTACGACGGATACGGCCGGGCTGCCGGCCGCATCCGTCGGCCCTCAGCTGCCCGCAGCCGTGCCCGCCGCCCGCTCCATGCCGGGACAGTCGGCCCCGGCACTGAGGGATTCAGGTCTGAGGGATCCGGGTTTGCGGGATCCGGGCCTGCGAGAGCCCGGTCTGCGCGATGCGGCGCTGCGGGACTCGGCGCTGCGGGAGGAGCCGCGGCCGAGCGCCTTCCCCGGCCCCCGCAACGGCTGACCGCACGCCGCCTCCCGACGCTCCTCCTGACGCTCCTCCCGTCACTCCGACCGTCTCGCCGCCCTGACGCTCACTGCCCCGAGGCCCGGCCCACGCCGGACCACGGGGCAGCGCCGCTTCACCCTCTCCCCCTCCCCCTCCCCCGACCGACGCTCCGTCAGCCGATGTCCGGCGGATCGACACGGATACGCACCGGGGCCCCCTCGCGGCGCACCAGCCGCGCCGCCTGCGCCGCCTTCAGCGCGGCGGCCAGGGCGGCCCCGTTGCCGGGACGCACCCGCAGCAGCGCCCGCTCCCACTGCTCCCCCGGCGGCGGATCGCCCGTGCGCCGCGGCCGGCCCGCGTCGGTCATGGGCAGCGCGACCGGGCCCAGCACCTCGGCATCACCGGGGAGTTCGGCCATCTCGATCAGGTCCGCCACGGCCTCCGGGGGGCCCGCCACCGCGGCCATCCGCGAGACGGGCGGGAACCCCAGCTCGGCGCGGTCCGCGAGCTCCCGCACCGCGTGCCCGGCCGGGTCCCAGCGCACCAGCGCCTGTACGGGCCGCAGCGTGGGCTCGGCGACGACGACCACCGTGCCGCCCGCCTCCTGCCCCCGGACCAGCGCGGCCGCGCCCAGCCAGCGGCGCAGCGCCTCCTCGCCCGCGCGCAGGTCGGGACGGGTGAGGAGCGCCCAGCCGTCGAGGAGCAGCGCCGCCGCGTAGCCCCCTTCGGCGATGGGCTCCGCGCCCGGCGTCGAGACGATGAGGGCGGGCCCGTCGGGCACGGTGTCCAGGATGTGATCGCGTCCGGAGGTCCGTACGGGCACGGCGGGAAACGCCCTGCCCAGCTCCTCGGCGGTGCGCCGGGCCCCGACGACCTGGGCGCGCAGCCGGAAGCCGCCGCACTCGCCGCAGTGCCAGTCGTGGGCTTCGCGCGCGCACCATCCGCAGTGCAGTTCGCCGTCGCCGCCGCGCGCCTCCAAGGGGCCCGCGCAGTGCCGGCACCGCGCGGGCTCACGGCACCGCTCGCAGGCCAGCCGCGGTACGTACCCCCGGCGCGGCACCTGGACGAGCACCGGGCCGCTCTTGAGCCCGTCCCGCACCGCCTGCCAGGCCAGGGTGGGCAGCCGGGCGGCGCGCGCCGCCTCGTCACGCGCCTGGTCGCCGTCGCCGACCGTACGGATCATGGGCGCCGCGGCGCGCACCTGGGCGCGGTCGGCGGCCAGCGGCAGCGCCCATCCGGTCTCCACGAGCTGGGCGGCCTCGACCGTGCAGCCGTGGCCGCCGAGCAGGAAGGCCGCCTTCTCGTGCGCGGCGCGCAGCAGCAGCACCTCGCGCGCGTGCGGCTGCGGGGCGTGCGGCTCGCTGTGGCTGGCGTCGCCGTCGTCCCAGATCGCGACGAGGCCCAGGTCGCGTACGGGCGCGAACATCGCGGCGCGGGTGCCGACCACCGCCCGTACGCTGCCGCGGCTGACCGCGAGCCAGCGGCGGTAGCGCTCCTCGGGCCCGGCGTCCGCGGTGAGCAGCGTGTGCCGGCCGTCGCCGAGCAGCTCGGTCAGCGCGGCGTCCACGCGGGCGGCGGCCCGCCCGTCCGGCACGACGATCAGCGCGCCGCGGTGGGAGGCGAGGGCCGCGGCGGCGGCGCGGGCCAGCTCCTGGGGCCAGTGCGGACCGGGCAGCGCGGTCCATACGGCGCGCGGGCGCTCGCCCCGGCGGACGGCGTCGAGGTAGGCGGGGCCGGTCGGGTACCGGGACCAGCTGTCGGGCTCGGGCGGGGCTGGCGGGGGCAGCGGTTCGGGCGAGGGCTTGGCCTCGGGGCGGGCGCGGCGGGGCGGGACGGCGAGCTGGACGACGTCGGCGAGCGTGCCCGCGTAGCGGTCGGCGACGGCGCGGCACAGCGCCAGCAGCTCGGGGCCGAGCACCGGTTCCGGGGAGAGGACCTGGGCGATGGGGGCGAGCGGGCCGCGGTAGTCACTCTCCGCCCGGCGCTCGACGATGAAGCCGTTGTGCAGCTCGCCGCCCTCGCGACGCCCCTTGGCGACCCGGGCCCCGAACCGCACCCGCACCCGGGCACCGGGCCGCGCCTCGTCGTCCATGGCCTCGGGCACGGCGTAGTCGAAGAACTGGTCGAGGTGGATGAGCCCCTTGTCCACCAGGACGCGGGCGACGGGCCGGTCCGCGGCTAGCGCGGCGCCCCGCCAGGTGCGCGGCTTGGCACGCGGCACCTTCGCCTCGCGCACGGTCTCCCGAATGAGCGCGAGCTGCTCTCCCCCGGCCGGGTCACCCGCCGGGGCCGCGTCCGCCGCCTGCGCCGGATTCCGCTCCGGCCGCCCGTTCTCGCTGCTCACGGCTCCAGTCTTAGCAGACACCACTGACACTCCCGTTTCGTGAGCGGGGCCGGAGTACGGCCCGGGGCGTATCGACACCTCGGGGGAGTTCCTGTTGCGTTCGTCGCGGGAAGCACGGCCGGAGGCCCGCGAGAAAACCGCGAAGAAGCCACGAAGAAGCCGCGAAGGAATCAGAGGAAACAGAAACAGGAAACGGGAAACGTCCCTATTCGCCTTGTTCCGCCGGGGGGCCTGCCGCACGCTACTCGCGGCGAACGTCGGCTGCCCGGCGCACGGAGTACGGAGGTAGAAATGCCGGAGCAGCCGCACGAGTTCGGGCGGGAACTGCGCAGACGACGGCTGGCCGCGAAGTGGTCGCTGGAGCGGCTCGGCCAGTCGGTGCATTACAGCAAGGCCCAGCTCAGCAAGGTGGAGCGGGGGCTCAAACGCCCCACGCCGGAGCTGTCACGGCTCTGCGACACCGTACTCGGGGCCGGGGGCGCGCTGACCGCCCTGGTCCCCGGCCGGCCCCCGGCGGCCGGCCTTCCGGATTCCGACGCACATCACGACGATGAGGTGTGGCTCATGCGCCTGGGTAAAGACGGAACGGGTTCGTTCCGCCCGATGAACCGCCGCCGAGTCCTCACGGCGGGAGCCGCCTCGGTTCTCGCCATGGGCGTCGGCGGCGTGCACATCACCGCCGACACCGGGGCGACGACCCTGGTCGACGCCCATCGGTCGATGTTCGACCAGTTCCGACGGCTGGGCCAGCTCTCGGGCCCCGGCGGCATCCTGCCCCCGCTCATCGCCCAGACCCACAGCCTCGAACAGCAAGCCGCCCGCTCCGGCCCGGCCACCCGGCTCGAACTGCTGGTGCTGGCCTCCCGGTACGCGGAGTACGCGGGCTGGATGGCGCAGGAGTCGGGCAACGACGGGGCCGCGCTGTGGTGGACGGACCGCGCCGTGGAGTTCGCGACCGCCGGAGGCGACCGCGAACTCGCCGTGTACGCGCTCGTACGCCGGGCGCTCGTCAGCCTCTTCCGCGCCGACGTGACCTCGGCCATCCACCTGTCCGACCGCGCCCTGGCGAGCGCCGCCTCGCCCCGCATCCGCGGCCTGGCGGCGCAGCACCTGGCCCAGAGCCACGCCGTAGCCGGCGACTACGACGCCTGCATGCGCAGCCTGGACCGCTCCCGCGATCTGCTCGCACTCGACGCCGCGGATCCGTCGTCGCCGGTGATCGGCGCGTCTCATCTGCCCGATGTGGTCTCGATGTTCACCGGTTGGTGCCTATACGAACTCGGCCACCCGCACCGGGCCGCCGAAGCCCTCGACCGGGAGACGGCCCAGCTCCCGGCCGACGCGCTGCGCACACGCTCGCGGTACGGGGTGCGGCTCGCTCTCGCGCACGCCGCGGCCGGGGAGATCGAGCAGGCGTGCGCGGTGACCCAGGGGCTGCTCGACGCCGTCGGGCTGGTGCGTTCCGCGACGATCACGACGGATCTGCGGCGGCTGGCGCGAGTGCTCGGGCGCCATCCGCGCAACGCGGCGGTACGGGCGCTGAGCCCGGAGCTTTCCGGCGTGCTGACCATGACCGTTCTTCAGTGACACCTGATGGAGAGGACCGCACATCATGCATGAACTGTTCGTCAACTACCGCGTCATGAGCGCCAAATCGACGGCCCATACATTCGAGCGCGCTCTGACCGAGCGGTTCGGACCGGACAGCGTCTTCCTTGCCAGCCACCAATCCATCGACCTCGGCGCCAACTACATCAGCTCCCTCGTCAACAAGATCCGGCGATGCAGCGTCCTCCTCGCCCTCGTCGGCCCGGACTGGCTCGACGCCCCCGACCCGCGGCGCAGGGGCCGCAGGGCGCTCAACAACCCGGACGACTGGGTCCGCCGGGAGCTGGAGGAGGCGTTCGGGTGTGGAGTCCTGGTCGTACCGGTCCTGCTCGAACGGCACACGGACCAGTTGGACCCGCGGCGGCTGCCGAAGTCGATCGCCAGGCTGGCGGAGTGCCAGTTCGAGCGCTTCCACGACCGCACCGGCGACACGGACCTCGCCCGGCTGGGCGACCGGCTGGCTCGGCAGGTGCCGGAACTGGCTTCTCTGGACAAGCGCCCGCCGACCCCTCGCGAAAAGTCTGCGACGCCTCAAGGGCCGACGATGAGCAACACCGGGCAGAGCGGCGGCATCGGCAACATGCGCGGAAAGGTCGACACCTACGTCCACGAGTCGCACGGGCCGCTCAGTACAGGGAGCGGCGAGCAGATCAACGGAACGCAGATCAAGGGCGACGGCACCAATTACATCGCGCACGACAATCAGGGCGGCATCCAGCAGCGGTTCGGCTCCTCCCCTCGGGACAAGGAGGGTGAACGCTGATGGCCGACCCGGCGCAGGAGGACAACACCACCTTCATCTCCGAGTCCTACGGCGCGACGCACACCGGTGAGGGCACCCAGTTCAATCTCTATATGCAGCAGGCCACTTCGCGCCTTCGCAATCTGGGCAGAAGTCCACGAATCATCGCCCAGGACGAACGCGAGTGCCTCGACCGCCGCTTCATCGAGCCCGACCGGTACCGCCAGGCGCGCGACATGCTGCGCGACCACGGCAGCGTCCTGCTCGGCGGTCAGCCGGGAAGCGGCCGGCGGGCGGCGGGCGTGATGCTGCTGCACCGGTCGCCCGGGAACGAGGGCAGTCTCCACGAGCTGCCCGACACCCAGGACGACGAGGGCTCCCAGGCTCTGGACACCTCGGCCATCGGAGAGGGCGACCGCCTGTTGCTGGACCTCTCGAACAGCGACGAGGCCAGATACATCGCCGTGCAGAGCGAACTGTCCGCCTTTCGAACGGTGTTGATGGAGCGTTCGGCGCGACTCGTGGTGGTGCTGCCCGCCCACTTCGGCTACCTCCAGCGGCCCGAACAGCGTCCGTTCGCGGTGGAGGTCGGACGGCCGTCCGGGCACGAGGTGCTGATGCGGTATCTGCGACTTGACCGCGTCACCTGTGCCCGGAGCGAGGTGGATTCCATCGCCGACTTGCAGGAGTACGTGCGTCGCGAGCCCATGCGCGAAATCGCCAGACTGGCGGATCGCATACGCCAGGAGCGGGACGACGGCCACGAGAAGGACGACACGTTCCCTCAGTGGTGCGCACGCGCCCTGGGCTCGGTCACCGACCGCGCCCCGGAAGTGGCGGGCTTCATCGCCAGGTCGGAGGGACGGCAACGGGCGCTGTCGCTGTCGCTGGCCATGCTCCACGGGCGCAGGCCGGACGCGGTCTTCCGTGCCACGGAGACGCTGCTGAAAGTCATCAGTCATCCGGCGGACGAGCGCCCTCGGCTGGAGCACCTGGATCTGACCGCCCAGTTCGCGGACATCGGGGCCGAGACGCAGCCGGACGGCATGGTGCGCTTCCGTGTACCGGCGTACGCCCAGGCGATCCGCACCCACTTCTGGACGTTCTTCCCCGACGTGCGGACCAACTTCAGGAACTGGGTCAAGGACTGTGTCCTTGACCCGGAGTTCGACGCTCCCGAACGCACCGTCCTGATCCCGCACTTCGCCGAACAGTGCTTACGCACGGACCGCCCCCAAGACCTATGGGCCCTGGCCGAGCGGTGGACGCATGGCGACTCGGCTCGGCTCCTGCCCGACACGGTCCAGCTCCTGGCACTGGGGCTACGCCATGAACGGCACGGCCGGGCGTTCCGGAGGCAGATCTACGACTGGTCCCTCAACGCCTACCTGACGGCGGTACGCAGGCGCGTCCTGGTCATGGTGTGCTCCAAGGTCATGTCGGAGACCCATCCCGACCAGGCACTCGTGCGGCTGCACCATCTCGCCCGTCGGGAGAGGCCCGCGAAGGAAAGCCCGGCGCTCGACGCATTGCTCGCCCTCGCCGGCAGCGACGGCCGCCTCTTCCGCCTGCTCCTGGACCGGCTGGAGCCCGGTAAATGGCCGCGCGATGCCATCGCCTTCTACGCGCTCGCCGACTACACCTCCCGCACCCGGGCCCTCTACTCCAGTGTGGCCGTACGCGAGCGGACCATCACCGGCTGGGCCGACGTCTTCCTGCACCGCTCGCACGAGGAGTGGCGCGAGCCCGCCTGCCGTTGGCTGATGGCTGCCGACGCCCTGGTCGAGAGGCGCGGTGAGCGGCTGCTGGACGTCCTCGCCCGGGCGGGCGCACGACACCCTGGCACGCCGGGCCGCCTCCACGTCGTCTTCCGGGACTGGGCGCACGCGGACCCGGAGCGTGCCGCGCTCGTCTCCCGCTTCTCGCGCGCGCTCGACGCCGCGCAGGGCATCGAGCCTCTCACCCTCGGCATGTGATTCGGACGCAGGAGACCGCGCTATGAGTTCTGGCCACAAGACCATGACGTTCTTTCTCACCATCATCTGCGGGCTGATCCTGGTCATCTCCGGGCTGGCCCTGCACTGGCCCTTGTGGGCATGGCCAGTGGCCGCCGCAGCCCTGCTGATCAGCGCGGCCCTTGTCATCGAGGCCGCCCCTCGCCCCCAGGGCCCGGTTCCGCAGGAACACGCGCTGGAACCGGACTGGCCGATCCCGCAGACGGAGCGTTGGGAGCAGGCCGTCTCCCGGGTGGCGCTGCCGAGCCGCGTCGACGACTACGACTTCCTCTTCTCCGCCACCGTCCGCTGGTGCCCCCTGGACGCCCCGTCCGACGCCCCGCACATCAACGCGGGAGCGCTGGCCATCGAGTCCGTACTCGCCCGGGCCCGCCACATCACCGTCCTCCAGCCACCCCACCGCAGCTCGCTCGCCCAGTACCAGCTCAACGGCGCACTTGGCACGATGCGCCCCGACCCGACGTGCCGTGTGGAGGCCATGGCCGAGAACGTCGTGCTCCGCCTCTCCGACACTGACGCGGAGCGGCTGACCAAACTCTCCGCCGTGCGCAAGGACGAGGACGTCTGGGAGCACGAGCGCAACTGGGAGCGCAACAAGCGCGAGTACCTGGGGAAGGACGTGCTCAAGGACACCGGCAGCGCCGTGGTGTGGTGGATGGCCCGTAACGAGGACGAAGTCGAGAGGACCGTGGATCTCATCGGCCCGCTCGCCCAGCTCACCTCGGCGGCCAACAACGAGGATGTCCCCGAGCCCTTCCAGCGCCTGGTGCCCGGGTCGCGCCCCGAACCGGAGCCGCAGTTCGCAGGGGCGTGGTCGGCCCCCTTCGGGCAGCCGTCTCCAGCGGGCGACGCCTTCTTCGGCGACGAGCCATCGGGCGACACGAGCCTGACGGATCTGCTCAACAAACTGATGGACCAGGCCGGGATGGCCGAGGACGCCCCCGATCGCGCTCTGTTCGCCCACCGGATCGCAGGCGATCTCGATGCCGCGAACGCGCCGGACGCCGCCGACGAGATCCGCCGCCGCTTCGACGCCCCGACGCCCTCGCCGGACTCCGACGAACCCGGCTTCGACGGACCCGATCCGGGGGCAGAGCCGAAGCCCGATCCGGATTCGGACGGGCCCCCGCCCACCCCCGGCCCCCCGAGCCCCGACACCCCGCCCTTCTGACCCACACGTGCTTGGCCCCGGACCTCTAAAGGTCCGGGGCCAAGCACGCAAGCAGTGCGAAACGCGGGGAAGGCTACAGCCCCGCCGCCCGCCGCAGTGCGTCCACGCGGTCCGTGCGCTCCCAGGTGAAGTCCGGGAGCTCGCGTCCGAAGTGCCCGTACGCGGCGGTCTGCGCGTAGATCGGGCGCAGCAGGTCGAGGTCGCGGATGATCGCGGCGGGGCGGAGGTCGAAGACCTCCGAGATGGCCGTCTCGATCTTCTCCACGTCCACGGTCGCGGTGCCGAAGGTCTCCACGAACAGGCCGACGGGCTCGGCCTTGCCGATCGCGTACGCGACCTGGACCTCGCAGCGCGAGGCGAGGCCGGCGGCGACGACGTTCTTGGCGACCCAGCGCATGGCGTACGCGGCCGAGCGGTCGACCTTGGACGGGTCCTTGCCGGAGAAGGCGCCGCCGCCGTGGCGGGCCATGCCGCCGTAGGTGTCGATGATGATCTTCCGGCCGGTGAGGCCGGCGTCGCCCATCGGGCCGCCGATCTCGAAGCGCCCGGTCGGGTTCACCAGCAGGCGGTAGCCCTCGGTGTCGAGCTTGATGCCGTCCTGGAGGAGTTCGCCCAGCACGTGCTCGACCACGAACTCCCGGATGTCCGGTGCCAGCAGCGAGTCCAGGTCGATGTCCGAGGCGTGCTGGGAGGAGACGACGACGGTGTCGAGGCGGACGGCCTTGTTGCCGTCGTACTCGATGGTCACCTGGGTCTTGCCGTCGGGGCGCAGGTACGGGATGGTCCCGTTCTTGCGGACCTCCGAGAGGCGGCGCGAGAGCCGGTGCGCCAGGTTGATGGGCAGCGGCATCAGCTCGGGTGTCTCGTCGCAGGCGTAGCCGAACATCAGGCCCTGGTCGCCCGCGCCCTGCCGGTCGAGTGCGTCGCCCTCGTCGCCCTCGTCGACGCCTCCGACTCGTTTCTCGTAGGCGTCGTCGACGCCCTGCGCGATGTCCGGGGACTGGGCCCCGATGGAAACGGACACGCCGCAGGAGGCTCCGTCGAAGCCCTTCTTGGACGAGTCGTAGCCGATGTCGAGGATCTTGTTGCGCACGAGCGTGGCGATCGGCGCGTATGCCTTCGTCGTCACCTCACCGGCCACGTGCACCAGGCCGGTGGTGATCAACGTCTCAACGGCGACCCGCGATGACGGGTCCTCCTTGAGGAGAGCGTCGAGGATCGTGTCGCTGATCTGGTCAGCGATCTTGTCGGGGTGACCCTCGGTCACGGACTCCGAGGTGAACAGGCGGCGGGACACATCGCTCCCTGGGGTTGCAGCGGCTGCTGGCTGATCATTGACGGATCGGTCGGGGGCTGCGCCCGACGCCGATCCGGGGCCAGTTTATCCGGCCTTCTCCCGAGCTGGGCATCGCGTCTCGGTCTATGGGAACGTCGTGACCTGCGACACCCTCGAACGAGACGCGATCCGCTCAGGCCAGACGGGGCGCGACCAGGCTCCAGACCGTGTCGGCCAGCGCCTCCTTGGGCCCGTGCGGCACGGAAGTCTCGGTTCCGTCGGCCGCGAGCACGACGGCCTCGTTCTGCTCGGAGCCGAAGGTGCGGTGTTCTCCGACTTCATTGACAACGAGCAGGTCACAGCCTTTCCGGGCGAGTTTCGCGCGGCCGTTGTCGAGGACATCGTCGGTCTCGGCGGCGAATCCGACGATGATCTGTCCCGGACGCGCCCGTGACGCGGAGATCTCCGCCAGAATGTCTGGATTGCGGGTGAGATCGATAGGGGCAGGATCCTGTCCGTCTTTCTTTTTAATCTTCCCCTGGGCGTACTGAACTGGCCGGAAATCGGCTACCGCCGCGGCCATCACTACTGCATCGGCGTCCGCGGCGGCCCCGAGTACCGCCTCCCGCAGCTCCAGCGCCGTGCCGACCCGCACCACATCGGCCCCGGCCGGGTCCGGCAGGCCGGAGTTGGCCGCGATGAGCGTCACCCGGGCACCGCGCGCCACGGCCGTACGGGCCAGGGCGTAGCCCTGCTTGCCGGAGGAGCGGTTGCCGAGGAAGCGCACCGGGTCCAGCGGCTCGCGGGTGCCGCCGGCGCTGACGACCACATGGCGGCCGACGAGATCGGCGTGCCGCTCCTCCGGGCCGCGGGCCAGGACGCCGCGGCAGACCTCGAAGATCTCCGAGGGGTCGGGGAGGCGGCCCTTGCCGGTGTCGACGCCGGTGAGCCGGCCCACGGCGGGCTCGATGACGAGGGCGCCGCGCCGGCGCAGGGTGGCGACGTTCTCCTGGGTGGCCGGGTGCTCCCACATCTCGGTGTGCATGGCGGGCGCGAAGACGACCGGGCAGCGGGCCGTGAGGAGCGTGTTGGTCAGCAGGTCGTCGGCGAGGCCGTGGGCGGCCTTGGCGAGCAGGTCGGCGGTGGCGGGGGCGACGACCACGAGGTCGGCGCCCTGCCCGATCCGTACGTGCGGCACCTCGTGGACCGAGTCCCACACCTCGGTGGAGACGGGGCTGCCGGACAGCCCGGACCAGGTCGCCTCGCCGACGAAGTGCAGCGCGGAGGCGGTCGGCACGACCCGTACGGCGTGGCCCGATTCGGTGAGGCGGCGCAGCAGCTCGCACGCCTTGTAGGCGGCGATGCCGCCGCCCACCCCCAGAACGACCTTGGGCTTGTCCTGCTTCTCCATGGCTCTTGCTTCTCCCCGCGCTTCTCGGTACCGCCTGCCGCGTGCAGGCCCCGCAGGTACCCATGACACACCACGGGCCCGGCAGCCGCGCTGCCGGGCCCGTGGACGGGAGGTTCGTGCTTACTGCGCCGGGGCCTCGATGGCCTCCGAGGTCAGCAGGCCCGCGTTGATCTCGCGGAGCGCGATCGACAGCGGCTTCTCGTGGACGTGCGTGTCCACCAGCGGGCCGACGTACTCCAGCAGGCCCTCGCCGAGCTGCGAGTAGTACGCGTTGATCTGGCGCGCGCGCTTGGCGGCGTAGATCACGAGGCTGTACTTCGAGTCGGTTGCCTCAAGCAGCTCATCAATGGGCGGGTTGATGATGCCCTCGGGCGCGGTCATAGAAGAGGACACGCTCTGCCTTCCGCTGCGTCGTACTGCGGGGGTCGTCCCCCAGAGTTTTCGGGGATCACTCCCCAGAGTTATTCAACATCAAGGCTAGCAGCTCACGGGCCACGTCCTCGACAGAGGTGTTGACGAGGGTGGTGTCGAACTCGGCCTCGGCGGCCAGCTCCACCTTGGCGGCCGCCAGCCGGCGCTCGATGACCTCGGGCGCCTCCGTGCCCCGGCCGGTGAGCCGGCGCACCAGCTCGTCCCAGCTCGGCGGGGCGAGGAAGGTCAGACGGGCCTCGGGCATCGACTCGCGGACCAGCCGCGCGCCCTGGAGGTCGATCTCCAGGAGGACGGGCTCGCCCGCCTCCAGCCGTTCCAGGACCGCCCGCCGGGGCGTGCCGTAGCGGTTGCCCGCGAATTCGGCCCACTCCAGCAGCTCGCCGTTGGCGATGAGCTTGTCGAACTCCTCGTCGTCCACGAAGAAGTACTGGACCCCGTCCCGCTCGCCGGGCCGCGGTTTGCGGGTGGTGGCGGAGACCGAGAGCCATACCTCGGGGTGGACCTTGCGCATATGCGCGACGACCGTGCTCTTGCCGACCCCGGAGGGGCCGGAGAGCACGGTCAGCCGCGGACGTCTGGCCGGAGGGACGGGGGCCGTCCCCCGGGAGACTGGTGTACTCATGCAGCGATTATCCCGGTTCCCAGGAGTGCCTGGGAACGTCAGGCCGCCTTGCCGCCGAACTCACGCTCCAATGAGGCGATCTGGTTGGAGCCGAGACCGCGGACGCGGCGGCTTTCTGAGATGCCGAGTCGCTCCATGATCTGCTTGGCGCGGACCTTGCCCACGCCGGGGAGCGACTCCAGCAGGGCTGAGACCTTCATCTTGCCGATGACGTCGTTCTTCTGTCCCTGCTCGATGACGTCATGGAGCGAGGCGCCGGAGTGCTTGAGTCGATTCTTGACCTCGGCGCGCTCCCGGCGAGCCGCGGCGGCCTTTTCTAGCGCGGCTGCGCGCTGTTCAGGGGTAAGGGGCGGAAGAGCCACGCCTACGTCACCTCGGATGTCGAACTGTCGGATACGGACCGGTGAGGAACCTAGTCGCCCCACACCTACGGAGCAACGAGCAACGCGCTTGCACGTTCGCTCTCGTCGGAGACTAGCGGCCGATCCCGCTCCAGTCAGCGAGAACAGGTGAAAAGTCCTGGTCAGACTCGCTCGACCAGTACTTTTCAGGACATAACAACCAACAATTTTGACGTCAGCCGACCGCCGCGCGCACTTCTTCGGCGAAGCGCGCGGCGGAAGCGCGCAGTCCGGCCGCGTCCGGACCGTGTCGCAGCACACCCCGGCTGGCGCTCGGGACGACGTCGCGGACGGCCGCGCCGAAGACCCGCGGGAGGTCGGCGGGGGTCGCGCCCTGCGCGCCGATGCCGGGGGCGAGCAGGGGACCGTTGATCGCCGGATCGAGGCCGGCCGCGCCCAGCGTGTCGCCGAGGGTCGCGCCGACGACGGCGCCGTACGAGCCCATCGGGGCGGCGCCCGCGTTCTCGTCCCGCAGATGGCCGAGGACCGTGGCGGCGACGCTCAGGCCGTCGGCCCGTACGGCGTGCTGGACCTCGGCGCCCTCCGCGTTGGAGGTGAGCGCCAGCACGAAGACGCCCGCGCCGCTCTCGCGGGCCAGGTCCAGCGCCGGGCGCAGCGAGCCGTAGCCGAGGTACGGGCTGAGGGTGACCGCGTCCGAGAAGAGCGGGCTCGCCGGGTCGAGGTAGGCCGCGGCGTACGCGGCCATGGTGGAGCCGATGTCGCCGCGCTTGGCGTCCATGAGGACCAGCGCGCCCGCGGCGCGGGCCTCGGCGACGGCCTGTTCCAGGACGGCGATGCCGCGCGAGCCGAAGCGCTCGAAGAAGGCGGACTGCGGCTTGAGCACGGCGACCCGGTCGGCGAGGGCCGCCACGGCCGTACGGGTGAAGGTCTCCAGCCCCGCGACGTCGTCGCCCAGCCCCCAGTCGGCGAGCAGCGAGGGGTGCGGGTCGATGCCGACGCACAGCGGGCCGCGCTCGTCCATGGCGCGGCGCAGGCGGGCTCCGAAGGGCTCCGGGGCAGTGGTCATGCGGTCACCTTCCGGTGCTCGGCGCCGACGGCGTCGGCGAGGGTGGCGTAGGGGCTGGCGGCGAGGCGCTCGGCGAGGCCGCGGTGGACGGTGCGGCACCAGAAGGGGCCCTGGTAGATGAAGGCGCTGTAGCCCTGGACGAGGGTGGCACCGGCCAGGATGCGCTCCCAGACGTCGTCGGCGCTCTCGACGCCGCCTACCCCTATCAGGGTGACCCGGTCGCCCACTCGGGCGTACACGCGGCGCAGGACCTCCAGGGAGCGGGCCTTCAGCGGCTGCCCGGACAGGCCGCCGGTCTCCTTCGTCAGGGACGGGGCGGAGTTCAGGCCCAGGCCCTCGCGGACGATGGTGGTGTTGGTGGTGATGATGCCGTCCAGGCCGAGCTCGACGGCGAGGTCGGCGACGGCGTCCACGTCCTCGTCGGCGAGGTCGGGGGCGATCTTGACCAGGAGCGGGACGCGGCGTCCGGGCACGGTGCGGTCGGCGGCCTCGCGTACGGCGGAGAGCAGCGGGCGCAGGTGACCGACGGCCTGGAGGTCGCGCAGGCCGGGGGTGTTCGGCGAGCTGACGTTGACGACGAGGTAGTCGGCGTGGGCGGCGAGGCGCTCGGTGGAGGCGACGTAGTCGGCGACGGCGCCCTCCTCCGGTACCGCCTTGGTCTTGCCGATGTTGACGCCGACGGTGGCCGTGAAGACGGGGTTGCGGGCCGCCAGGCGGGCGGAGACGGCCGCGGAGCCCTCGTTGTTGAATCCCATACGGTTGATCAGCGCGCGGTCCTGCACGAGGCGGAAGAGGCGCTTCTTGGGGTTGCCGGGCTGCGGCTCGGCGGTGACCGTGCCGATCTCGACGTGGTCGAAGCCGAGCATCGTCATGCCGTCGATGGCGACGGCGTTCTTGTCGAAGCCGGCGGCGAGGCCGAAGGGGCCGTGCATCCGCCGCCCCAGGGCCTCGATCCGCAGCGATTTGCGGCGCGGAGCGAGGAGGGCGGCAATGAAGGTGCGCAGGACGGGGACGCGGGCGGCGCCGCGGATCCAGGCGAAGGCGAGGTGGTGGGCGGCCTCCGGGTCCATGCGTCGGAAGATCAACTGGAAGAAGATTCGGTACATATCGGGCCTTCTAGGCATAGGGCTGCACGGGAATCACGGAGAGGCGGGTCTCGCGAGAGGGGGACACCGGCCGGTGTCCCCCTCTCGCGCTCTACGCCTCGCGGGCCGCGGTCAGATGTTCCGCGTGGTCCTGGAGGGAGCGCACCCCGACGTCCCCGCGGGTCAGCGCCTCGATGCCCTGCACGGCGGCGGCGAGCGCCTGCACCGTGGTCAGGCAGGGGACGCCGCGGGCCACGGAGGCCGTGCGGATGTCGTAGCCGTCGAGGCGGCCGCCGGTGCCGTACGGGGTGTTGACGATCAGGTCGACCTCACCGTCGTGGATGAGCTGGACGATCGTCTTCTCACCGTTCGGCCCCTCCCCCTCGCTCTGCTTGCGCACGACGGTGGCCTTGATGCCGTTGCGCCGCAGCACCTCGGCCGTGCCGGAGGTGGCGAGCAGCTCGAAGCCGTGCGCGACCAGCTCGCGCGCCGGGAAGATCATCGAGCGCTTGTCGCGGTTGGCGACGGAGACGAAGGCCCGGCCCTTGGTGGGCAGCGCCCCGTACGCGCCGGCCTGCGACTTGGCATACGCGGTGCCGAAGACCGAGTCGATGCCCATGACCTCGCCGGTGGAGCGCATCTCCGGGCCGAGGACGGTGTCCACACCGCGGCCGGAGGCGTCCCGGAAGCGCGACCAGGGCAGCACGGCCTCCTTGACGGAGATCGGCGCGTCCAGCGGCAGCGTGCCGCCGTCCCCGGTCCTCGGGAGCATGCCCTCCGCGCGCAGCTCGGCGACGGTCGCCCCCAGCGAGATGCGGGCGGCGGCCTTGGCCAGCGGCACGGCGGTCGCCTTCGAGGTGAAGGGCACCGTGCGGGAGGCGCGCGGGTTGGCTTCGAGGACGTAGAGGATGTCCCCGGCCATCGCGAACTGGATGTTGATCAGCCCGCGCACGCCGACGCCCTTGGCGATGGCCTCCGTGGAGGTCCGCAGCCGCTTGATGTCGTAGCCGCCGAGAGTGATCGGGGGCAGCGCGCACGCGGAGTCGCCGGAGTGGATGCCGGCCTCCTCGATGTGCTCCATGACGCCGCCGAGGTAGAGCTCGTGGCCGTCGTAGAGCGCGTCGACGTCGATCTCGATGGCGTCGTCGAGGAACCGGTCGATGAGGACCGGGTGCTGGTCGATCAGCCCGGCGTGGCGGGTGAGGTACTCGCCCAGCGACGGCTCGTCGTAGACGATCTCCATGCCGCGCCCGCCCAGCACATAGCTGGGGCGGACCATGACCGGGAAGCCGATCTCGGCGGCGATCTCCTTGGCCTCGTCGAAGGAGAACGCGGTGCCGTACTTCGGCGCGGGCAGCCCGGCCTCGGTCAGCACCCGGCCGAACGCGCCGCGCTCCTCGGCGAGGTCGATGGACTCCGGCGAGGTGCCCACGATCGGCACGCCGTTGTCCTTGAGCGCCTGGGCCAGGCCCAGCGGGGTCTGGCCGCCGAGCTGGACGATGACGCCCGCGACGGGGCCCGCGAGGGTCTCCACGTGGACGATCTCCAGGACGTCCTCCAGGGTGAGCGGCTCGAAGTAGAGCCGGTCGGAGGTGTCGTAGTCGGTGGAGACGGTCTCCGGGTTGCAGTTGACCATCACGGTCTCGTACCCGGCGTCGGAGAGGGCGAAGGAGGCGTGCACGCAGGAGTAGTCGAACTCGATGCCCTGGCCGATGCGGTTGGGCCCTGAGCCGAGGATGATCACAGCGGGCTTCTCGCGCGGCGCGACCTCGCTCTCCTCGTCGTACGAGGAGTAGAAGTACGGGGTACGGGCGGCGAACTCGGCGGCGCAGGTGTCGACCGTCTTGTAGACCGGCCGCACGCCCAGCGCGTGCCGCACCTCGCGCACGACGTCCTCGCCCAGCCCGCGGATCGCCGCGATCTGCTCGTCGGAGAAGCCGTGCCGCTTGGCCTCGCCGAGAACCCCCGGCTCCAGCTTCTCGGCCGCCGCGATCTCGTCCGCGATCTCGTTGATCAGGAAGAGCTGGTCGACAAACCATGGGTCGATCTTCGTGGCGTCGAAGACCTCACGCTGGGTGGCCCCGGCGCGGATGGCCTGCATGACGGTGTTGATCCGGCCGTCGGTGGGGACCTTGGCGGTCTCCAGGAGCGCCGCCTTGTCGCCGGGCTCGCCCACGAAGGTGAACTGCGAGCCCTTCTTCTCCAGCGAGCGCAGCGCCTTGTTCAGCGCCTCGGTGAAGTTGCGGCCGATCGCCATGGCCTCGCCCACCGACTTCATGGTGGTGGTGAGGGTGGCGTCGGCGGCCGGGAACTTCTCGAACGCGAAGCGGGGCACCTTGACCACGACGTAGTCGAGCGTGGGCTCGAAGGACGCCGGGGTCTTCTCGGTGATGTCGTTCGGGATCTCGTCCAGGGTGTAGCCGACGGCGAGCCGGGCCGCGATCTTGGCGATCGGGAAGCCGGTCGCCTTCGAGGCCAGCGCCGAGGAGCGCGAGACCCGCGGGTTCATCTCGATGACGATGACGCGGCCGTCATCCGGGTTGATGGCGAACTGGATGTTGCAGCCGCCGGTGTCGACGCCGACCTCGCGGATGATCGCGATGCCGATGTCCCGCAGCCGCTGGTACTCCCGGTCGGTGAGCGTCATCGCCGGGGCGACGGTGATCGAGTCGCCGGTGTGCACGCCCATCGGGTCGAAGTTCTCGATGGAGCAGACGACCACGACGTTGTCGTTGCGGTCGCGCATCAGCTCCAGCTCGTACTCCTTCCAGCCGAGGATGGACTCCTCCAGGAGCACCTCGGTGGTCGGCGAGAGGGTGAGCCCCTGGCCCGCGATGCGGCGCAGCTCGTCCTCGTCGTGCGCGAAGCCGGAGCCCGCGCCGCCCATGGTGAAGGAGGGCCGGACGACGACGGGGTAGCCGCCGAGCTGCTCGACGCCCGCGAGGACGTCGTCCATGGAGTGGCAGATGACGGAGCGGGCGGACTCGCCGTACCCGATCTTGGCGTTGACGGCCTCGACGACGCCCTTGAACAGGTCGCGGTCCTCGCCCTTGTTGATCGCCTCGACGTTGGCGCCGATCAGCTCGACGTCGTACGCCTCCAGGACGCCGGCCTCGTGCAGGGAGATCGCTGTGTTGAGCGCGGTCTGGCCGCCGAGGGTGGGCAGCAGCGTGTCGGGGCGCTCCTTGGCGATGATCTTCTCGACGAACTCGGGGGTGATCGGCTCGACGTACGTGGCGTCGGCGATCTCCGGGTCGGTCATGATCGTGGCCGGGTTGGAGTTGACCAGGATGACGCGCAGGCCCTCGGCCTTGAGCACGCGGCACGCCTGGGTACCGGAGTAGTCGAACTCCGCGGCCTGGCCGATGACGATCGGGCCGGAGCCGATGACCAGGACGGACTGGATATCGGAGCGCTTAGGCACGCTGGCCCTCCATGAGCTCTGCGAAGCGGTCGAACAGGTAGGCCGCGTCGTGCGGACCGGCTGCTGCCTCGGGGTGGTACTGGACGCTGAATGCCGGCTGGTCGAGCAGCCGCAGGCCCTCGACCACGCCGTCGTTGAGGCAGACGTGGGAGACCTCGGCGCGGCCGTACGGCGTCTCGGAGACCGCGTCGAGCGGCGCGTCGACGGCGAATCCGTGGTTGTGCGCGGTGATCTCGACCTTGCCGGTGGTGCGATCCTGCACGGGCTGGTTGATGCCGCGGTGGCCGTACTTGAGCTTGTACGTGCCGAAGCCGAGCGCACGGCCCAGGATCTGGTTGCCGAAGCAGATGCCGAAGAGCGGGGTCCGCCGCGCCAGCACCTCCTTGACGACGGTCAGGTCCGCGGTGGCCGGGTCGCCCGGGCCGTTGGAGAGGAACACGCCGTCGGGGCCGGCCGCGTACAGCTGCTCGGCCGTGACGGTCGCCGGCATCACGTGCACCTCGATGCCGCGCTCGGCCATCCGGTGCGGGGTCATGCCCTTGATGCCCAGGTCGATGGCGGCGACCGTGAACTTCTTCGTGCCGATCGCGGGGACGATGTACGGCTCCTCGGTGGCGACCTCGGCGGCGAGGTCGGCGCCCGTCATCCGCGGGGCCTCGCGGACGCGGGCGAGCAGCGCCGCCTCGTCCGCGACGCTCTCGCCGGAGAAGATGCCGACCCGCATGGCGCCGCGCTCCCGCAGGTGGCGGGTGAGCGCCCGGGTGTCGACGCCGGAGATCCCGACGACGCCCTGCCCGGCCAGCTCCTCGTCCAGCGAGCGCTGGGAGCGCCAGTTGGACGGCGTACGGGCGGGGTCGCGCACCACATAGCCCGCGACCCAGATCCGCTTCGACTCGTCGTCCTCGTCGTTGACCCCGGTGTTGCCGATGTGCGGCGCGGTCATGACGACGACCTGGCGGTGGTACGAGGGGTCGGTCAGCGTTTCCTGGTAGCCGGTCATGCCGGTGTTGAAGACCGCTTCGCCGAAGGTCTCCCCCACGGCCCCGTAAGCACGGCCGCGGAAACTGCGGCCGTCCTCCAGGACGAGTACGGCGGGGGACGCCCCTTGCCTCTGCGAGGCGTTCCCCGGCTTGGAGGTCGTCATCGTGCGGTGCCTTCCGTTGCGTTGATCATGGTGTTGACGGCCTCGGTCCACGCCGGATGCTCGGCCGCCTGGTCGGAGCGGAACCCGGAGTCGAGCTCCTTGCCGCCGTGCTCCCAGGTGACCACCAGCAGGCCGCCCTCGGCGAGGACCTTGCCCGCGATGCCCTTGTCGAGCCGGGCGCCGCGGAGCCGGTCCGCGGGGATGAAGAAGTCCTGCGCGCCGGGGCGGACGACGTCCAGCCCCGCGTCCGTCAGGGAGAGCTCCACGCGGCTGCGGGTGCCCAGGCCCCGGGCGACGATGCGGTCGAGCCACTGCCCGGCCGTGGTCGAGCCGTGGTAGCGGCCGGTCATGGCCAGCCGCGGCTCGCCCGGCGACTCGGGAGCGGCGGGCAGCTCGGGCAGGTCGCCCTGGAGGGAGCCGCGCCACTTCCAGCCCTCGCGCATCAGCCAGTAGACGAGCGCGATGAAGAGCAGCAGCCCGACGACCCAGCCGATCCGTCCGGCCCAGTCGGTGACCTGCTGCGACTTCTGCTCCGCAGCGAGGATTGTCGAAAGTGTCACGTCAGCTTCCCGTCCACGACCGTTGCCCGGCCCCGCAGGAAGGTGTGGGTGACGCGCCCCGGCAGCTCGCGGCCCTCGTAGGGGGTGTTGCGGCTGCGGGAGGCGAAGCCCGCGGGGTCCACGGGTCCACGGTAAGCGGAATCGAGGAGGGTGAGGTTGGCGGGTTCCCCGGCGGCGATGGGGCGGCCGTGGCCGCTGAGCCGGCCGATGGCCGCCGGGCGCACGGACATCCGGTCCGCGACGCCGTGCCAGTCGAGGAGGCCGGTGTCGACCATGGTGTGCTGGACCACGGAGAGGGCGGTCTCCAGACCGACCATGCCCATGGCCGCCGCGCCCCACTCGCAGTCCTTGTCCTCGTGCGGGTGCGGGGCGTGGTCGGTGGCGACGCAGTCGATGGTGCCGTCGGCGAGCGCCTCGCGCAGGGCCAGCACGTCGGCCTCGGTGCGCAGCGGCGGGTTCACCTTGTAGACCGGGTTGTACGACCGTACGAGCTCGTCGGTCAGCAGCAGGTGGTGCGGGGTGACCTCGGCCGTCACGTTCCAGCCCTTGGACTTGGCCCAGCGCACGATCTCGACGGAGCCGGCCGTGGAGAGGTGGCAGATGTGCACGCGCGAGCCGACGTGGGCGGCGAGCAGCACATCGCGGGCGATGATCGACTCCTCGGCGACGGCGGGCCAGCCGCCGAGGCCCAGCTCGGCGGAGACGGCGCCCTCGTTCATCTGGGCGCCCTCGGTGAGCCGGGGCTCCTGGGCGTGCTGGGCGACGACGCCGTCGAACGCCTTCACGTACTCCAGCGCGCGGCGCATGATCACCGCGTCGTCCACGCACTTGCCGTCGTCGGAGAAGACCCGGACGCCGGCGGCGCTGTCGTGCATCGCGCCGAGCTCGGCGAGCTTCTTGCCCTCCAGGCCGACGGTGACGGCGCCGATCGGCTGCACGTCGCAGTAGCCGGACTCCTTGCCGAGCCGCCAGACCTGCTCGACGACGCCCGCGGTGTCGGCGACCGGGAAGGTGTTGGCCATGGCGTGCACGGCGGTGAAGCCGCCGACGGCGGCGGCCTTGGTGCCGGTCAGGACGGTCTCGGAGTCCTCGCGGCCGGGCTCGCGCAGATGGGTGTGGAGGTCGACGAGGCCGGGCAGCAGGATCTGCTCCGGGGCCTCGATGACCCGCGCGTCGGCGGCCTCCACGACGGCGCCGACCGCCGCGATGGCCCCGCCGTCGATCAGCACGTCCTGCGGCTCGCCGCCGAGGGGGCGCGCACCGCGGATAAGGATCTTGCTCATGGTTACTCGGTCTCCTCGGTGCGGGCGGTGTTCGGAGGGGTGGTGGGGGCAGGGGCGCCGCCGAGCAGCAGGTACAGGACGGCCATCCGGATGGAGACGCCGTTGGCGACCTGCTCGACCGCGGTGCAGCGGACGGAGTCGGCGACCTCGGCGGTGATCTCCATGCCGCGGTTCATCGGGCCGGGGTGCATGACGATGGCGTGCTCGGGCATCCGGGCCATCCGCTCGCCATTGAGGCCGTAGCGGCGTGCGTACTCACGCTCGGTGGGGAAGAACGCGGCGTTCATGCGCTCGCGCTGCACTCGCAGCATCATCACGGCGTCGGACTTGGGCAGCACCGCGTCGAGGTCGTAGGAGACCTCGCAGGGCCACTGCCCGACGCCGATCGGGATCAGCGTGGGCGGCGCGACCAGGGTGACGTGGGCGCCGAGCGTCGTCAGCAGATGGACGTTGGAGCGGGCGACCCGGCTGTGCAGGATGTCCCCGACGATCGTGATGCGCCGTCCGGCCAGGTCGCGGCCGGTGCCATCGCCCGGCCCCCGGTGGTTGGTCGGGCCGCCGTCGGCCGCGCCCGCGAGGTGGCGGCGCATGGTGAAGGCGTCGAGCAGCGCCTGGGTGGGGTGTTCGTGCGTACCGTCGCCGGCGTTGACGACGGAGCCGCCGATCCAGCCGGAGGTGGCGAGGCGGTGCGGCGCGCCGGAGTCGTGGTGGCGGATGACGACGGCGTCGGCGCCCATCGCCTCCAGGGTCAGCGCGGTGTCCTTGAGCGACTCGCCCTTGGAGACCGAGGACCCCTTGGCCGAGAAGTTGATGACGTCGGCGGAGAGCCGCTTGGCGGCGGCCTCGAAGGAGATGCGGGTGCGGGTCGAGTCCTCGAAGAAGAGGTTGACGACGGTCCGGCCGCGCAGCGTGGGCAGCTTCTTGATCGGCCGGTCCGCGACCCGGGCCATCTCCTCGGCGGTGTCGAGGATCCGTACGGCGTCGTCGCGGGTGAGGTCGGCGGCCGAGATGAGGTGACGATCCATCCGGGTACTCCGTGGGTGCTAAAGGCGTGCGTGGGTACGGGCAGGGCGGGCGGGAGCAGGCAGACGGAGCCGCGGACCCCGGCCGTGCCGGGTCCGCGGGGGCGTCCGCGCTACCGCTCGCCGCCGGCCTGGGGGGTGGGCTTGACGCCGAGGAGCACGCTGTCGCGGCCGTCCTCCTCGGTGAGCTGCACCTTGACCGTCTCCCGCAGCGACGTGGGGAGGTTCTTGCCGACGTAGTCGGCGCGGATCGGGAGTTCGCGGTGGCCGCGGTCGACGAGGACCGCGAGCTGGACGGCGCGCGGGCGGCCGATGTCACCGAGCGCGTCGAGCGCGGCGCGGATGGTGCGGCCGGAGAAGAGCACGTCGTCGACGAGGATCACCAGGCGTCCGTCGACGCCGTCACCGGGGATCTCGGTGCGGGCGAGGGCGCGGGCCGGGCGGAGCCGCAGGTCGTCGCGGTACATGGTGATGTCGAGGGAGCCGACCGGCATCTTCCGGCCGGTGATCTCTTCGAGCTTGGCGGCCAGCCGGTCGGCGAGGAAGACGCCGCGGGTGGGGATGCCGAGCAGCACCACGTCATCGGCGCCCTTGGCGCGTTCGACGATCTCGTGGGCGATGCGGGTGAGGACCCGCGCGATGTCCGGGGCCTCCAGCACTGGGCGTGCCGGTTCCGGGCTGCCGGTGTCCGAACCGGTGAAGTTCGGGCTGTTGGTGTCCATGGGAAACGGACCTCCTTCTCCGCCTCACGGGACGGACCTTAAAGGACGTCGGGTTTACGCCATTCACGTTACCAGGGTCGTGCGGGGCTGACGTCAACACCCCTGACGGGGGACGGCATGGACCGTTCGGCTTGACGAAGTCAGATTACGCTGCGTAACCTCACAGTGAGTTACCAGTCTTCGTCCGGGGAGCTTTATGTCCAGCGAATACGCCAAACAGCTCGGAGCCAAGCTTCGCGCCATCCGCACCCAGCAGGGCCTCTCGCTGCACGGCGTCGAGGAGAAGTCCCAGGGCCGTTGGAAGGCCGTGGTGGTCGGTTCGTACGAGCGCGGCGACCGAGCCGTCACCGTGCAGCGCCTGGCCGAGCTGGCCGACTTCTACGGCGTCCCGGTGCAGGAACTGCTGCCCGGCACCACGCCCGGCGGAGCCGCCGAGCCGCCGCCGAAGCTGGTGCTCGACCTGGAGCGGCTGGCCCACGTGCCGGCCGAGAAGGCCGGCCCCCTCCAGCGGTACGCGGCCACGATCCAGAGCCAGCGCGGCGACTACAACGGCAAGGTGCTGTCGATCCGCCAGGACGACCTGCGCACCCTCGCCGTCATCTACGACCAGTCGCCCTCGGTGCTGACCGAGCAGCTGATCAGCTGGGGCGTGCTCGACGCCGACGCGCGCCGTGCCGTGCAGAACGAGGACCTCTGAGGCCCCTGCGGCCTTCGACCGTCTCACCGCCTCACTGCAGAAACGTGCCGCCGCCCTCGGCGGAACCCCTTCCGGGTTCCGCCGAGGGCGGCGGTCCTGCATGTGCTGCCGCTCTACCGCGGATCGCGCCGCAGGCTCGGCTTGAGCTCCTTGAAACGGCCGAGAAGACCGTTGACGAACGCGGGCGAATCATCGGTGGAGAACTCCTTGGCGAGCTGCACCGCCTCGTCGATCGCCACCGCGTCCGGCGTCTCGTCCTCCCAGACCAGCTCGTACGTACCGAGCCGCAGGATGTTCCGGTCGACCACCGGCATCCGGTCGAGCGTCCAGTCGACCGCATAGGTGGCGATCAGCTCGTCGATGCGGGGCGCGAACTCCGCGTATCCCTCGACGAGCTGCATCGTGTACTCGGTGACCGGCGGCTGCCGGTCGTCCGAGCGGGAATGCCGTACCCAGTCCGCGAGCACGTTCTGCACGGACGTACCGCGCTGGTCGGCCTCGAAGAGGATCTGGAAGGCGCGCTTGCGGGCCTTGTTACGGGCAGCCACGGTTAGCTGTTCACCCGACCGAGGTACTCGCCGGAGCGGGTGTCGACCTTGATCTTCTCACCGGTGGTGATGAAGAGCGGGACCGCGATCTCGTAACCGGTCTCCAGCTCGGCGGGCTTGGAGCCGCCGGTGGAGCGGTCGCCCTGCACACCGGGCTCGGTGTACTTGATGACGAGCTCGACGGAGGCCGGCAGCTCGATGTAGAGGGGGTTCTCCTCGTACACCGCGACGACGGCGTCGAAGCCCTCAAGGAGGTAGTTGGCGGCGTCGCCGACGACCTCCGGAGCGATGAAGATCTGGTCGTAGGTCTCCGTGTCCATGAACACGAAGTTTTCGCCGTCCTTGTACGAGTACTGCATGCCGCGCTTGTCGACATTGGCCGTCTCGACCTTGGTACCGGCGTTGAACGTCTTGTCGACGACCTTGCCGGAAAGCACGTGCTTCAGCTTGGTGCGCACAAAGGCGGGGCCCTTGCCGGGCTTGACGTGCTGGAACTCGACGACGGACCAGAGCTGGCCCCCGTCGAGCTTGAGCACCAGGCCGTTCTTGAGGTCGTTCGTGGATGCCACGGTTGCGGAATCTCCTGGACTGAAGCTGGTGGAACCAGAAGGTGCGCGCTAGAGCGCGAGCAGCTCCTTGGTCGTAATGGTGAGTAGCTCGGGGCCGCCGTCCGCCTCGGGGCGGACGACGAGCGTGTCATCGATCCGGACACCACCCCGTCCCGGGAGGTGGACCCCCGGTTCGACGGTGACCGGCACGCAGGCATCCAGTTTACCCATGGCCGAAGGCTCCAGCCGAGGGTCCTCGTCAATTTCGAGCCCCACCCCGTGCCCGGTACGGGCTTCGAGCCCCTCACCATAGCCCGCGGCCTGCAATACCTGGCGGGCGGCCCGGTCCACATCCCGGCACGCCACACCCGGTGCGAGGGCCTCCCGGCCCGCCCGCTGCGCCGCGAACACCAGCTCGTACAGCTCGATCTGCCAGGACGCCGGGGACGTGCCGATGACGAAAGTACGGCCGATCTCACAGCGGTAGCCGCCGTAGTCGGCGCCCATCCGGACGCTGAGGAAATCCCCCTCCTCCACCCGGCGGTCCGTCGGCGGATGGTCCGGCGAGCCCGAGTTCGGCCCCGCGCCCACCGAGGTCGCGAAGGCCGGCCCGGCCGCGCCGTGGTCCACGAGGCGGCGCTCCAGCTCCAGTGCCAGATGCCGTTCGGTGCGGCCGACCAGGATCGATTCGAGGAGTTCGCCGAGCGCCTGGTCGGTGATCTCCGCGGCGATGCGCAGACAGGAGATCTCCTCCTCGTCCTTGACGACCCGCTGCTGCTCCACGGCGCGGCCGAGGTCGGCCAGGCGCAGCCCCGGCACGACCGAGCTCACCGCCCGGTACTGGGCGACGCTCAGATGGTGCTCCTCGACGGCGAGCGAGCCGGTGCCGGCCGCCGCGGCGCGGGCCGCGGCGGCGACGGCGGGGTCCGCGTCCGGGGCGGGCAGGACGGCGACCCGCAGCCCCTCGGCGGGCCGGCCGGCGGGCCGCGGGTCGCCGAAGGGGTCCTGGGGGCACATCAGGAGGTCGTGGTCGCCGCCCGGCGGGCCGAGGAGGAGGGCCGCGCCGGGCGGCGCGCCACCGGCCAGATAGCGGACGTTGGCGGGACGGGACACCAGGACGGACTCGCTGCCGGCGGCGGCGCACCGGTCGCGCAGACGGGTGCGTCGGGCCTCGTACACCTCGGACATGCGCCGAGCCTACGATCACTGGCCCGGGACGGCCGGTTCAGCGCGTCCGACCGGGCGGCGGCCCGTCGCGTGGGCTACCAGCTGGGCGGGGAGGCCAGTGAGCGGGCCACCACGTCGTCCAGGAGGCGGGCGGTGGTCGCCACATCCTGCTGGGTGTTGTCGATGATGGGCAGCCCGGAGCCGTACCAGCCGGCCATCCGGCCGTGGATGCGGGCGACCTCCTCGTCGCTGAGGCGGCGGTTGCCGGACCGGGCGGCGTTGCGCTCCAGGACGACCTCCAGGCCGGGCAGCAGGACGACGGGGAGCAGGCCGGGGCCGACGTGGCGCTTCCAGCCGCCGAGGCCGACGACGGGGCGGTCCGGGAAGACGGCGTCGTCCAGGACGCAGGAGATGCCGTTGGCGAGGAAGTTCCGGGCGGCGAAGCCGCAGGTGCGGCGCGCGAGCCGGTACTGGGCCTCGGAGTGGTCGTTCCATCCGGACTGGGGGTCGGCGAAGCCCGACCGCACCCATTCGCGGACGTCGTCGAGGCTGATGTGGGCCGTGGGCACCCGCCGGGTGTCCGCCCAGTGGCGCGCCACGGTGGTCTTGCCCGCCCCGGCCGGGCCGATCAGCAGCACCGCCACGGCGGCGTGCGCGGCGTCCGCCGCGGCCGTGCCGGGTCCGGTGCCGGGCACCGCCACCGGCGCGCCGGGCGGGAGCTGGACGTGGCCGGTCGGCTCGGCCGGCGGCTGATGGACCGGCGGCCCGCCGAGCGGGGCCTCCCAGCCGGGCGCGGCCGGGGGCGCGGGTGCTGCGGGAGGCGCCGGTACGGCCGGGGGCGCGCCGGGCGGCGGTACGTGCCCGCCGGGGCCCGCGACCGGGCCGGGCGACGGGGCGGGGTGTGCCGCGTTCCCGTGCCCGCCGACGCCCGTTCCGTGCCCGGGGGCCGGCGGCTCCGGCGCTCCCACTGCGTGCTGCATTCCGGTGGCACTCCGTCTCGTGCGGGCGTCTGGCGCCGTGTCAAGCGGCCGCGAGGCCGGGCCGGTACCGGAGAGTACCCGCCCCGGCCACCGGAGTGTGAACGGCCCAGGGGCCCGGAGCGTGCCCGCGTACGCCGTCAGCCTGCGAGTTCGTCGGCGAGGGCGCGCAGCGCGAGGCGGTACGAGCCGATGCCGAACCCCGCGACGGTGCCGCTGGCGACGGCCGCGATGACGGAGTTGTGCCGGAACTCCTCGCGGGCGTGCGGGTTGGAGATGTGCACCTCGATCAGGGGCGCGGTGCGCTGGGCCGCCGCATCGCGCATTCCGTACGAATAGTGCGTGAAGGCCCCGGGGTTGATGACCACCGGAAGGCGTCCGTCCGCTGCCTCGTGCAGCCAGCGGATCAGCTCCCCCTCGTCGTTGGTCTCGCGGACGTCCACCTCGAAGCCGAGCTCGGCGCCCAGCGTGGCGCACGCCTCGACGAGACCCGCGTAGGAGGTCGCGCCGTAGACGTCGGGCTCGCGGGAGCCGAGGCGGCCGAGGTTGGGGCCGTTGAGGACCAGCACCCGGCGCGGGCCCGTACGGTCGGCAGCCCCCGAGCCGCTCCCGCCGCTCATCCCGCTCACGCCGCGATCTCGGCGTGTGCCGCCAGCAGCATCGCCGGGTCCGGGCCCTCCAGCACGGTCGGCCTGGCCAGCCCGTCGAGCACGATGAAGCGCAGCAGGTCGCCGCGCGACTTCTTGTCGACCTTCATGGTCTCCAGCAGCTTGGGCCACTGGTCGCCGCGGTAGGTCACCGGCAGCCCGACCGACTCCAGGACCGCGCGGTGCCGGTCGGCGGTGGCGTCGTCCAGCCGCCCGGCGATCCGGCCGAGTTCGGCGGCGAAGACCATGCCGACGGAGACGGCCGCGCCGTGCCGCCAGTTGTAGCGCTCGTTCTTCTCGATCGCGTGGGCGAGGGTGTGCCCGTAGTTGAGGATCTCGCGCAGGCCGGACTCCTTGAGGTCCGAGGAGACCACCTCGGCCTTGACGCGGATGGAGCGCTCGACGAGTTCGGCGGTGTGCGGGCCGCCGGGGGTGCGGGCCGCCTCCGGGTCTCCCTCGATCAGGTCGAGGATGGCCGGATCGGCGATGAACCCCGCCTTGATGATCTCGGCGAGGCCGCTGACGTAGTCGTGCACGGGCAGCGAGTCCAGCGCGGCGAGGTCGCAGAGCACCCCGGCCGGCGGGTGGAAGGCGCCGACGAGGTTCTTGCCCTCGGCGGTGTTGATCCCGGTCTTGCCGCCGACCGCCGCGTCGACCATGCCCAGCACGGTGGTGGGCACCGCGAGCCAGCGCACGCCGCGCAGCCAGGTCGCGGCGACGAAGCCCGCGACGTCCGTGGTGGCGCCGCCGCCGACGCCGACGATGACGTCGGTGCGGGTGAAGTTGGTCTGGCCGAGCGCCTTCCAGCAGTACGCCGCGACCTCGACGGTCTTGGCCTCCTCGGCGTTCGGCAGCTGGATCGCGATGGCCTCGTAGCCTTGGGCGGCCAGGTCCTCGCGCAGCACCGCACCGGTCTCGGCGAGCGCCTCGGGGTGCAGGATCGCGACGCGCTTGGCCGCGGAGCCGATCAGCGAGGGCAGTTCGCCCAGCAGCTGCCGGCCGACCAGGACCTCGTACGGTGCGCTGCCCGCGCTGCCGGCGACCTGGATACGGGTGGGTGCCTCGGTCATACGTTCCTCACTGCGTACTGCCTCGTGCCCGCGGCCGGGTACGGCCGTGGATCAGTCCTTGGGAGCATCGCTCAGCTCCAGGGCGTCGAGGACCGCCTCGGCGACGTCCTCGGGGGTGCGGCCTTCGGTGGTGACGACCGCGCGGGCGACCTCGGTGTAGAGCGGACGGCGCACGTCCATCAGCTCGCGCCAGCGCTGCCGCGGGTTGACGGCGAGCAGCGGGCGCGGGGCGTCCAGGCCCACCCGGCGCACGGCGTCGGCGAGGGAGACGTCGAGGAAGACGACCGGCAGCCCGGCGAGCAGGGCGCGGGTCCCCTCGTCCATGATCGCGCCGCCGCCGAGGGAGAGCACGCCGCCGTGGCCGGCGACGGCGGCGCGTACGGCCGCCCGCTCCAGCTCACGGAAGTGCGGCTCGCCCTCGTCGATGAAGATCTCCGCGATCGGCTTGCCGGCCGTCCGCTCGATGTCGGCGTCGGTGTCCCGGTAGCCGGTGCCGAGCCGCTCGGCGACGAGCGCGCCGGCGGTGGACTTGCCGGCCCCCGGCGGGCCCACGATGACCACGGCGGGCGGCGTCACTTGATGGCCAGGGCGTCGAGGAAGCTCCGCACGTTGCGGCGGGTCTCCGGCACGCTGTCGCCGCCGAACTTCTCCACCAGCGCGTCGGCCAGCACCAGCGCGACCATCGCCTCGGCGACGATCCCGGCGGCCGGCACCGCGCACACGTCGGAGCGCTGGTGGTGGGCCTGGGTGGCCTCGCCGGTGGCGACGTCCACGGTGGCCAGGGCGCGGGGCACGGTCGCGATCGGCTTCATCGCGGCCCGTACGCGCAGCAGCTCGCCGGTGGACAGGCCGCCCTCGGTGCCGCCGGAGCGGCCGGAGGTGCGGCGGATGCCCTCGTCGGTGGAGACGATCTCGTCGTGCGCCTGCGAGCCGGGCACCCGTGCCAGGTCGAAGCCGTCGCCGACCTCGACGCCCTTGATGGCCTGAATGCCCATCAGGGCGCCGGCGAGGCGCGCGTCGAGGCGGCGGTCCCAGTGCACATGGCTGCCGAGCCCCACCGGCACGCCGTAGGCGAGCACCTCGACGACGCCGCCGAGCGTGTCGCCGTCCTTGTGGGCCTGGTCGATCTCGGCGACCATCGCCTCGCTCGCGGCCGGGTCCAGGCAGCGCACCGGGTCGGCGTCGAGCCGCTCGACGTCGGAGGGCTCGGGGACGACGCCGTACGGGGCCTTGGCCGCGGCCAGCTCCACGACGTGCGAGACGATCTCGATGCTGGCCGTCTCCTTGAGGAAGGAGCGGGCCACCGCGCCGAGCGCGACACGGGCCGCGGTCTCGCGGGCGGAGGCGCGCTCCAGGATCGGACGGGCCTCGTCGAAGCCGTACTTCTGCATGCCGGCGAGGTCCGCGTGGCCGGGGCGGGGCCGGGTCAGCGGCGCGTTGCGGGCCAGCTCGGCGAGCACGTCGGGGTCGACCGGGTCGGCCGCCATGACCTGTTCCCACTTGGGCCACTCGGTGTTGCCGACCATGACCGCGACGGGCGAGCCGAGGCTCAGGCCGTGCCGGACGCCGCCGAGGAAGGTCACCTCGTCGCGCTCGAACTTCATGCGCGCGCCGCGGCCGTAGCCCAGCCGCCGCCGCGCCAGGGCGTCCGCCACCATGTCCGTGGTGATCGGCACGCCGGCCGGAAGGCCCTCCAGCGTCGCCACCAGTGCGGGGCCGTGCGACTCCCCCGCCGTCAGCCAGCGCAACCTGCTCAACGGTGCTCCTCTTGCTCGCGCCTCGGACGTAGGTCGGCGCGGCCCGGTGCGCGGCCCTGGCCCGCCGCCCCCGATCCTCCCATGGTTCGCGAGGCGGTCCGGACGCCGGTCCGGAGCGTGGACCGGCGGCGTCGCGGCCGTGCCTCGCGGTGACGGCTCAGGCGGTACGGGCCGCCAGCGCCGACTCGCCCGCGGCGCGCATGGCGGCCAGCGGCCCCGGGGCCCGGCCGGTCATCAGCTCGACCTGGAGTACGGCCTGGTGGATGAGGAGGTCCAGGCCGCCGATGACGGCGCCGCCGCGGGCCGCCCAGGCCGCGGCGAGCGGCGTCGGCCACGGTTCGTACAGGACGTCGAAGAGGGTGCCCGCGCCGTTCGGGACGGCGCCGGCGAGCGCGTCCGCGGTGCCGGCCGGGGTGGTCGCGATGACGAGCGGCGCGGTGAGGGCCGCCGCGGCGTCCGCCCAGTCGGCGGTGCGCACGGGCACCCCGAGCCGCTCCCCCCACTCCCGCATCTCGGCGGCGCGGGCCGCGCTGCGCACGTACACGGTGACGTCGCCCGCGCAGATCCGGGCGAGCGCCGCCAGCGCGGCGGAGGCGGTGGCTCCGGCGCCCAGCACGGCGGCGCTCCCGACCCGCTCGACGCCGCGTTCGCGCAGCGCGGCGACCATCCCGGGGATGTCGGTGTTGTCGCCGAGCAGCCGGCCGTCGGCGGTGCGGACGACGGTGTTGACGGCCTCGACGGAGGCCGCGGTGTCGCTGACCTCGTCCAGCAGGGGCAGGACCGCGCGCTTGAGCGGCATGGTCAGCGACAGCCCGGCCCAGGCGGCGTCGAGCGGTTCCACGAAGGCGGGGAGCCCCGCCTCGGTCACCTCGAAGCTGTCGTACGTCCAGTCGGTGAGGCCGAGCTCCGCGTACGCGGCGCGGTGCAGCACCGGCGAGAGCGAGTGGGCGATCGGCGAGCCGAGGACGGCCGCCCGACGGCCCTGCCGCCCGTTCTTTCCGCTCCGGTCCCGGTTCTGCTCGTCCGTCATCATGCGCCGTTCTTGTGTTTCTGGTTCGCGTTGAACTCCTGCACGAGCTTGTCGTGTTCTGGGAGGGTCTTAGCGAACTTGGTGACCTTGCCGTCGATGGCGACGAAGTAGTACCAGTCCCCCGGCTCCGGGTCCATCGCCGCTTCCACGGCGTCGCTGCCCGGGTTGCCGATCGGGCCGGGCGGCAGCCCCTTGACGTAGTACGTGTTGTACGGGTGCTGGAAGGCCCGGAGTTTCTGGGGACTCAGATTGATCCTGCTCTGATCCGTCGCGTAGTTGTACGTCGAGTCGAATTCCAGCTTGCCGTTCGTCTCGCTGTTGGTGGGCTTGAGGCGGTTGTAGACGACGCGCGACATCTTGCGGAAGTCGTCGTGCGTCATGCCCTCGGCCTGCACCAGGCTGGCCACCGTGATGAGCTGGAGCGGCGATTTGAGACCCAGCTCGCCGGCCTTGCCCTCCAGGTCGTACTTGGCGTACCGGCTCTTGGCGCGGCTGACCATCTCCCGCAGCACGTCCGCGGGCTTGGCGCCCTTGCTGACGCTGTACTGCGAGGGGAAGAGGAAGCCCTCCAGCGGGTCCTTCATCTCCGGGTCGCCGCCGGCCCAGTCGGGCAGCCCGAGGTTCTTGGCCTCGCTCTTGGCGACGTCCTTGGTCGTACCGTCCTTGAGGCCGAGCTTCTTGTCGATCGCGGCGTAGACCTGGACGTTGCGCCTGCCCTCGGGGATGGTGAGAGCGTTGCGGGTCTTGGGGTCCGTCATCATCGCCACGGCCGCCGCGCCCGACATCTCCTTGCGCAGGGTGTAGGCGCCCGCCTGGAGGGTCTTGCCTCTGGGGTTCTTGCCGACGGCCTCGGTGAAGGCGCCGACGCTCTTCACGACGCCCTTCTCCTTGAGCACCCGGCCCATGTCGATCCCGCTCGCGCCCGCCGGAATCTCGACCTGGACCTCGCCGGTGCCCTCGCCCGGGAAGTCGGGCGCGGTACCGAAGTGGCTCTGCCAGAACCGGTAGGCGAAATAGCCGCCCCCGCCGACGCCGCCGACCAGCACCACGACGACGACCATGCAGGCCATGCCGGAGCGGCGCTTGGTCTTCTTGCCGCGGCGCTCGCGGTCGCCGCGGCCCTCCTCTGCGTCCTTCCCGGACTTCCCGGACTGCCCGGACTTCCTTGACTTCCCGCCCTTCCCGGACTTCTCATCCGGGTCGTCGTCGCCGCGGCCCGAGAAGAAGGGGTGCTCGTCGGGGCCGTCCGGCTCCGCGTCCCACTCCTCGACCTGCTCGGGGACCTGCGGCTGGGCCTGGGTCCGCTCCAGCGGGTTCTCCGGCTGCTCCCCCTGCTCCCGCTGCGCCGACTGGTCCACGGGCGGCTGCTGGGGCTCCTGCTGGGGCGCGGGCGCCTGCTGGGGCGCGTACTGCTGCTGCCCCTCCCGCAGGTGCTGCGGCTGCGGCGGCGGGTACGCGTCCTGGGTGCCGTAGTAGTCCGGGTGCCCGCCGCCGTAAGGGTCGACGGGCTGGTTGTACGGATCCTGGGGGTTCATCCCGTACTGGACGGGCGCCCCTTGCAGGGGATCCCAGCCGTACTGCTGATGCGGGTCCGTGAACTGCTGGACCTCGTATGGCTGATTCTGGTACTGCTGGTTCTGGTACTGCTGATCCTGCTGCTGCCCGTACCCCGGAAACTGCTGGCCCTGATACGGCTGACCGGGGTACTGCTGCTGGTGATCGGGGTACTGCTGCTGTCCGTACTGCTGGGGGTGTTGCTGCTCGTACTGCTGGTACTGCGGGTGCTGTGACTGATCCGCGTACTGCTGCGGATGACCGCCGTAGGGGTCCTGCCGGCCGTCGTACGGTCCCTGGGTGCCCGTCGGCTGATGCCCGCTGTACCCCTGGTCCCCGTAGAGGGGGTCCTCGGGGTGCCACGGTTGGGGCTCAGGACCCCGGCCATACTCAGTCATCGATCCCCTAGAGCCGCGTGTCGGCCGCCGGCCGGCGCTCCATAGAGCTGGCTACCGGCCGCCTGGTTCCTGTACGGCCGGCGTTCGAACGACTGCCGTTTCGCGCGGAACGTTACCGTACCTCCATCAGTCGGCCACTTCTACGCCCTCCCCGGGCGCCTCCCCCGAGGTCCGTTCGGTCTCCAGCGCGTTCTGCAGGATGATCACCGCGGCCGCCTGGTCGACGACGGAACGGCCCTTCTTCGCGTTGACTCCGGACGCGCGCAGCCCTTGCGCCGCCGTGACCGTGGTCATCCGCTCGTCCACCAGCCGGATCGGCACCGGGGCGACGCGCACCGCCAGCTCCCGGGCGAACGCCCGCACCTTGGCCGCGGCCGGCCCCTCCCCGCCCTTCAGGGAGCGGGGCAGGCCCAGGACGACCTCGATCGGCTCGTACTCACCGACGAGGGCCACGAGCCGCCGGTACGCCGCCGGGAGGTCCCGCCCCGGCACGGTCTCGACCGGTGTGGCCAGGACCCCGTCGGGGTCGCACGAGGCGACCCCGATCCGGGCGTCCCCGACGTCGACGGCGATGCGTCTGCCGCGCCGCACGGCGCTCAGGCCGCTTCGGCGACGAGGCGCTCGACGGCGGCGATGGCCTCGTCGACCGCTTCGGGGTTCTGGCCGCCGCCCTGGGCGACGTCCGGCTTGCCGCCGCCGCCCCCGCCGAGCGTCTTGGCGGCCGTACGGACCAGGTCGCCGGCCTTGAGGCCGCGCTCGCGGGCGGCGTCGTTGGTGGCGATGACGGTCAGCGGCCGGCCGGCCGCGACGGTGAACAGGGCCACGACGGCCGCCCGGCCGCCCTGGATGCGGCCGCGCACGTCGAGGACGAGCTTGCGCAGGTCGTCCGCGGAGGTGCCGTCGGGCACCCGCGCGGCGGCCAGCGCCACCCCGCGTACATCCTTGGCGCCCTCGGCCAGCCCGGCGGCGGCCTGGAGGACCTTCTCGGCGCGGTACCGCTCGATCTCCTTCTCCGCGTCCTTGAGCTTGGCGAGCATGCCGGAGATCTTCTCCGGCAGCTCCTCCGGGCGCCCCTTGACCAGGTCGGTCAGCTGGGCGACGACGGTGTGCTCGCGGGCGAGGAAGTTGTAGGCGTCCGCTCCGACCAGCGCCTCGACGCGGCGCACGCCGGAGCCGATGGAGGACTCGCCGAGCAGCTTCACCAGGCCGAGCTGGGCGGTGTTGTGCACATGGGTGCCGCCACACAGCTCCTTGGAGAAGTCGCCGATGGTCACCACCCGCACCCGCTCGCCGTACTTCTCGCCGAACTCGGCGATGGCGCCCTGCTTCTTGGCGTCGTCGATGCTCATGACCTCGGCCTGGACGTCGAGTTCGCGCGAGAGCACGTCGTTGATCCGCTGCTCCACGTCGGTGAGGACCGTGCCGGGCACGGCGTTGGGCGAGCCGAAGTCGAAGCGGAAGCGGCCGGGCGAGTTCTCCGAGCCGGCCTGGGCGGCGGTCGGGCCGAGGGCGTCGCGCAGCGCCTGGTGGGTCAGGTGCGTGGCGCTGTGGGCGCGCGCGATGGCGCGGCGGCGCTTGACGTCGATGACGGCGAGCGCGGGGGCGCCGACCACGACCTCGCCGACCTGGACGACGCCCTTGTGGACGTGGACGCCGGGCACCGGCTTCTGGACGTCGCGGACCTCGATCACGGCCCCGGTCTCCAGCCTGATGCGGCCGGTGTCGGCGAGCTGGCCGCCGCCCTCGGCGTAGAACGGGGAGCGGTCGAGGATGACCTCGACCTCGTCGCCCTCGGCGGCGGCGGGCGAGGGCACGCCGCCGACGAGCAGGCCGACGACGGTCGACTCGTTCTCGGTGGCGGTGTAGCCGGTGAAGTCGGTCACGCCGGAGTTGTCGGCGATCTCGCGGTAGGCGGAGAGGTCGGCGTGGCCGGTCTTCTTGGCCTTGGCGTCGGCCTTGGCCCGCTCCCGCTGCTCCTTCATCAGGCGGCGGAACCCGTCCTCGTCCACGGAGAGGCCCTGTTCGGCGGCCATCTCCAGGGTGAGGTCGATCGGGAAGCCCCAGGTGTCGTGGAGCAGGAACGCCTTCTCGCCGGCCAGCGTTCGGCCGCCGGCGGCCTTGGTCTCGGTGACGGCGGTGTCGAGGATGTTGGTGCCGCCCTTGAGGGCCTTGAGGAAGGCGGCCTCCTCGGCGAGGGCGACGGTCTCGATGCGCTTACGGTCCGTCAGCAGCTCGGGGTACTGCCGGCCCATCGTCTTGAGGACGGTGTCCACCAGCTCGGCGGCGACCGGCTCGGTGGCGCCGAGCAGCCGCATGTTGCGGATGGCGCGGCGCATGATGCGGCGCAGCACGTAGCCGCGGCCCTCGTTGCCGGGGGTGACGCCGTCGCCGATGAGCATGACGGATGTACGGAGGTGGTCGGCGACCACGCGCAGCGAGACGTCCGAGCCGGAGTCGGCGCCGTAGGCCACGCCGGTCAGCTCGGTGGCCTTGTCCATGACGACGCGCAGGGTGTCGGTCTCGTACATGTTCCGCACGCCCTGCAGGATCATCGCGAGGCGTTCGAGGCCGAGGCCGGTGTCGATGTTCTGGCTGGGCAGGTCCCCGAGGATCGGGAAGTCCTCCTTGCCGTCGCCGGCGCCGCGCTCGTACTGCATGAAGACCAGGTTCCAGATCTCCACGTAGCGCTCGTCGTTGACGGCCGGGCCGCCCTCGGGGCCGAACTCGGGGCCGCGGTCGTAGTTGATCTCGGAGCAGGGGCCGCAGGGTCCGGGGACGCCCATGGACCAGTAGTTCTCCGTCTTGCCGAGGCGCTGGATGCGCTCGGCGGGGACGCCGACGACATCCCGCCAGATCCGCTCGGCCTCGTCGTCGTCGAGGTAGACGGTGATCCAGAGCTTCTCGGGGTCCAGGCCGTAGCCGCCGTCCGCCACGGAGCTGGTCAGCAGCTCCCAGGCGAACGTGATGGCGCCTTCCTTGAAGTAGTCGCCGAAGGAGAAGTTGCCGCACATCTGGAAGAAGGTGCCGTGCCGGGTGGTCTTGCCGACCTCTTCGATGTCCGGGGTGCGGACGCACTTCTGCACGCTGGTGGCGCGCTGCCAGGGGGCCTTGACCTCGCCGAGGAAGTACGGCTTGAAGGGGACCATGCCCGCGGGGACCAGGAGGAGTGTCGGGTCGTCCGCGATCAGCGACGCCGACGGCACGACATGGTGCCCACGCTCCTCGAAGAAGCGCAGCCAGCGGCGGCGGATTTCAGCCGACTCCATCAGTGGTCCTCATTCCGGTTGTACGGGTACTTCGTCTGCTGCTGGTCCAGGGCGGCGAACCCGCGCCGCGCGGGGAGCGCCTGCGGCTCGGGGCCGCCGGGCGGGGCGCTCAGGCCGAGCGCGTCCTTGAGGGCCGCCTCCCGGTCCGCCATGCCGTCGCGCACGTCGAGGGCGAAGAGCTTGGCCTTCCGGCCGGCGATGACGGCGCGGTCGGCCGCCTGCATGGCCAGGCTCTCCGGGGTGAGCTGGTTCAGCTTGCGGTTGACCTTGGCGGTGGCCCAGACGCCGGCGGCGACACCGGTCGTGAACCAGAAGGTGCGGCGGAACATTCCTCGGGTCAGCCTTTCCCACGGGTGCGGCGGCGGCTGCCGCGCCGGGCGGACGGCAGGCTCTTTCCGATGACGACGGTGCGCTCGGGCGCGGGCGCCGCGGCCGGCTTGCGGCCGATGGCGCGGCGGACGCCGTAGCCGAACGCGGCGACCTTGACCAGGGGGCCGCCGAACGCGGAGGAGACGGTCGAGGAGAGCGCGGAGGCGTTCGCGGTGACTTCCTGGACGTCCGCCGCGATCGAGTCGACGCGGGCGAGCTGGCTGTTGGCGGACCGTACGGTCGCGGACGCCTCGGACAGCAGCGGCACGGCCTGTTCGGAAACGTCCGAGACGAGTTTGGTGGTCGCCTTCAGGGTCTGCGCGAGCCTCACCAGCACCAGTGCGATGAAGGACACGAGGATCGCCCAGAAGACGGCCACGAGAATCCCGGCCACCTCTCCACCGGACACGTTGCACCGCTCCCTGCTGGTCGTAAACGTCGGGTACCGACCCTATCGCGCCGGGGCGAAGGGCCCGTACCGCATTACCGCCCGGTGCGCACCCGGAGAACCCCGGAGAACACGGACCGACCTGGGTCAACGGTCGTCGCGGCACAGGTGTTTACGGTCCGCATACCTATGAGTACGCTACGTGTCTCATGCGACGCTCTCCGCGCTCCGGGCTCTTCCCCGGCTCCAGCACCACGCACCCCAGCAGGCCGGGCAATCTGCCCGCGGAGCTCAACCGGTTCATCGGGCGGGAGGATGAACTGGCCGCGCTGACGCGGCAGTTGGACGAGGCGCGGCTGGTGACGGTGACCGGCGTCGGCGGGGTGGGCAAGACGCGTCTCGCCGCGCACGCCGCGGCGCGAGTGCAGGATCGCTTCTGCGACGGTGTGTGGCTGGTCGAGCTGTCCGCCCTCCACGACCCCGCGCTGGTGGACCACACGGTCGCGGAGGCGCTGGGGCTGGCCGACGCCACGGACCGCGCGCCGCGCGCCGCGCTCGCCGGCCATCTCTCCGACCGGCGGCTGCTGCTGGTGCTCGACGGCTGCGAGCAGTTCGTCGAGGAGTGTGCAGGGCTCGCCCGGGAGCTGCTGCGGCGCTCGCCGGGGCTGCGGGTGCTGGCGGTGGGCCGGCGGCCGCTGGACGTCGCGGGCGAGCGGCGCTTCCCGCTGGGGCCGCTGCCGGAGCCGGCCGCGGTCGCGCTGTTCGAGGACCGGGCGGGGGCCGTCGCCCCCGGGTTCGCGGCGCGGCCGGGGACCGCGGCCCGGGCCGCCGTCGCCGAGCTGTGCCGGCGGCTGGAAGGGATTCCGCTCGCGCTGGAGCTGGCGGCCGGCCGGCCGGCTCGGCGCGCTCTCCGTGGAGCAGGTGCTGCACCGCCTGGACGACCGCTTCGAGCTGCTGACCGGCGGGGCCCGCGGCGAGCTGCCGCGCCATCAGGCGCTGCGGACGGCCATCGGCTGGAGCCATGAGCTGTGCACGCCCCGGGAGCGGCTGCTGTGGGCGCGGCTCACCGTCTTCGCGGTCCACTTCGATCTGGAGGCGGCCGAGTACATCTGCTCGGGGCCGGATCTGCCGGAGCGCGAGGTGCTCGATGTGCTCACCGGGCTGGTCGCCCAGTCCGTGCTCAGCCGGGAGGAGCACCCGACGGGGGTCCGCTACCGGCTGCTGAACACCGTGCGGATGTACGGGGCGGGGTGGCTGGACTCGCTCGGGGACGCCGAGCGGATGCGCCGCCGGCACCGCGACTGGTACATGGGGCTGGCCACGTGGTGCGAGCTGGAGTGGTTCAGCCCCCGGCAGGCGGAGGTCGCGGCGCGCGTCGATGTGGAGCTGCCGAATCTGCGGGCCGCTCTGGAGTGCGGCCTGACGCAGGAGGACGCGCATCTGGGCCAGTATCTGGCGGGCACGCTGTGGTTCTTCTGGGTCGGCTGCGGGCGGCTGGCGGAGGGGCGGCTCTGGCTGGACCGCGCGCTGGAGCTGGACACCGGTCATGACGAGGCGCGGCTGAAGGCGCTGTGGGTGGCGGGCTATGTGTCGCTGCTCCAGGGGGACACGGTCGCCGCGCTCGGGGCGCTCCAGGAGTGCGGCGACGAGGCGGAGCGTACGGGCAGCGAGCCGGCCGGGGCGTACGCGCTGCACCGCATGGGGTGTCTCGCGCTGGTCTCCGACGACATGCCGCGCGCCGAGGAGCTGCTGCGGGCGGCGCTCGCGCGGTACCGCGAGATCGGCGAGCTGAACAGCAATGTGCTGATGGGCCAGGTCGAGCTGGCCATGGCGATCGCCTTCCAGGGCGATGTCGCGGGCGCGGTCGACCTGTGCCAGGAGGTCCGGGAGATCTGCGAGGACCACGGCGAGCGGTGGACCCTGGCCTACGCGCTGTACGTGCTGGGGTTCGCCGCCTGGACCCGCGGCGAGCCGGCCCGGGCCCGGGCGTTCCTGGAGGAGTGCCTGGTCATCGACCATGCCTTCAACGATCTGGTGGGCGCGGTGCTCGCGGTCGAGCTGCTGGCGCTGCTGGCCGCGGAGGGCGGCGATCCGGCGGAGGCCGCGGTGCTGCAGGGGGCGGCGGGGCGGATCTGGCGGTCGGTGGGGCTGCCGCTGTTCGGTTCGCGGTTCTTCAACGCGCCGCACGCGCTGTGCGAGGAGGCGGTGCGCCGGCGGATCGGCGCGGAGCGGTACGGGCGGCTGGTGCGCGAGGGGGCCGCGCTGGAGCCGGACGCGGCGGTGGCGCGGGCGCTGCGCGGCTGCCGGGCGAGGCCGGCGGCGGTGTCCGCCGCTCGCGGCGCGGTGGCGGCGGTGCCGCCGCCCACGCAGCAGCCCGCCGCCTCCCCCTCCGCGAGCGGCGGGGAGACGGCGGGCTGAGAGTGCTGCGGTCCGCTGGATCAGCGGGCGTAGTACTCAACGACGAGCTGCTCGTCGCAGATCACCGGGATCTCCTTGCGGTTGGGGTCCCGGTCCAGGCGGAAGGCCAGCGCCGGCAGGTTGACCTGCAGGTAGCGCGGGGTCTCGCCGTCGGTGTCGTAGCCACCCTCGCGCGCGACCTGGAAGGGGTGCTTCTCGCGGCTGCGCTCGCGGACCATCACGACGTCGTCGGGACGGACGCGGAAGGAGGGCTTGTCGACCTTGCGGCCGTTGACCTCGATGTGGCCGTGGACCACCATCTGGCGGGCCTGGTAGATCGTGCGGGCGATACCCGACCGCAGGACGAGCGCGTCCAGACGGCGCTCAAGCTCGACGATCAGGGCCTCGCCCGTCTTGCCATCGACCTTCCGAGCGCGGTCGTAGGCACGGGCCATCTGGCGCTCGCTGATGTCGTACTGAGCGCGCAGACGCTGCTTCTCCAGCAGGCGGACCTTGTAGTCACTGTTCTGCTTGCGGCCACGGCCGTGCTCGCCGGGCGGGTAGGGACGGGCCTCGAAGTACTTGACGGCCTTGGGCGTCAGCGCGATGCCGAGCGCGCGTGACTTCTTGACCTTGGGACGCGACTGGTTCACGTGGAACGGACCTCCGTGTAGGTTAGGTTAGGCTTACCTTAGCGGAGGAGAACGCATGTTTCGACCTGGGAGCCCCCTGCCCAGCACTGATAGCACCGAGTCGAGTCAGCCGCGTCCCGTAGAAGACGCCCAGCGGCCAGATGCCGCCGAGCGCGTACGCACCCTCGCCGAATCCAACGCTACGGCCTCTCTCTCGATTCCGGGAATCGAGGAGGGCCCGGAACCCTCTCTCGGGTCACTCGCGGCGCGAACTATCACCCCCGAGGGTGACGTGCTCCTGCTGCTTCCTGGCGACTCTCCGGCGGCCCGAGCCGCCGCGCACGCCCAGGACGACGATCTCGCCGCCGTGATGGAGATCACCGATGTGGCCCCTGTTTCGGTACCGCACCGCATCCGCGGACGCGCCTGGATCGCGGGCTGGCTCACGCCCGTACGCGGCGAGCAGCGGGCCGCCTACGCGATGCTGCTCGCCGAGCGCCACCCGGTCGGCGAGCTGCTGGGCATCGACGAGGCGCTCCAGCCGGAGCCCGTGCCGGGGCAGTACGGCCGGCCGGCCTGGACGCTGCTGCGGCTGGAGGTCGGCGAGGCGTGCGTGGACGACCTGTGGGGCGCGCAGAGCGTCGAGCCCGACGAGTTCGCCGCGGCCGTCGCCGACCCGCTCGTGGCCCACGAGGCGGACCTGCTCCAGCATCTGCACACCGCCCACGGCGACCAGGTGCGCGGGCTGTGCGGGCTGCTCGGCGAGCGCGCCGCCGGACTCTGCGGCACGCGCGACCGGGCCGTGCCGGTGGCCCTGGACCGCTTCGGGCTCCGGGTGCGCTTCACCGACCCCGCGGACCGTTCCTTCGACGCGCGGTTCGACTTCCCGGAGCCGGTGCGGGACGTCGCGGAGCTGCGGCGGGCCATGCACGCGCTCTTCGACGCCGCCGCCGGATAGGAACAGGGCGACGGGCGGCGGGGCCCGGCGGCGAAGGCCGCCGGGAAGGGCTCCGCGCCCCGGCTCGCGGGGGCCGGGAGCCGACGGCCCGCGGACGGCGTCAGCGCCCCTCGGGCGCGCCGTCCCCGGCGGACGGCGGCTGCTCCCCGCGCAGCCGCGCGCGGACCCGCTCCACCACGTCCGCGTACCGCGCCTCGGCGCCGTAGCGCGTCGGCTCGTAATAGCGCTTGCCGTGCACCGCGTCCGGCGCGTACTGCTGAGCGGCGATGCCGCCCGGCAGATCGTGCGGGTAGAGGTAGCCCTGCGCGTGGCCGAGCTTCTGGGCGCCCTTGTAGTGCCCGTCGCGCAGATGTGGCGGCACGGGGCCGGCGAGCCCGGCCCGTACGTCCGTGAGCGCCGCGTCGATCGCCAGATAGGCCGCGTTGGACTTCGGCGCGAGGGCGAGCGCGACCGTCGCCTGGCCGAGGATGATCCGCGCCTCCGGGAAGCCGATCAGGGCCACGGCCTGGGCGGCGGCCACGGTGGTCTGCAAGGCGCCGGGGTCGGCCAGACCCACGTCCTCGCTGGCCGAGATCATGAGCCGCCGCGCGATGAACCGGGGGTCCTCCCCCGCCTCGATCATGCGCGCCAGATAGTGCAGCGCCGCGTCCACGTCCGAGCCGCGGATGGACTTGATCAGCGCGCTGGCGACGTCGTAGTGCTGGTCGCCGTCGCGGTCGTACTTCACCGCCGCCCGGTCGACGGCGTCCTCCAGGGTCTCCAGCGTGATCTCGCCCTCGCCGTTGGCGATGGCCGAGCCAGCCCCCGCCTCCAGCGCGGTCAGCGCCCGGCGCGCGTCGCCGCCCGCGATGCGCAGCAGATGCGCCTCGGCGTCGGCGGGCAGGGTGACGGCGCCGCCCAGCCCCCGCTCGTCCGTGAGCGCCCGGTGCAGCAGGCCGCGCAGATCGTCGTCGGTCAGCGACTCCAGGGTCAGCAGCAGCGACCGGGAGAGCAGCGGGGAGATGATCGAGAAGTAGGGGTTCTCGGTGGTGGCCGCGATGAGGGTCACCCAGCGGTTCTCGACGGCGGGCAGCAGGGAGTCCTGCTGGGCCTTACTGAACCGGTGGATCTCGTCGAGGAAGAGCACGGTCTCCTTGCCGTACCCACCGGAAGCGCGGCGCGCGCCGTCGATGACGGCCCGCACCTCCTTGACGCCCGCGGTGATCGCGGACAGCTCCACGAACCGCTTGTTGGTGGCCTGGCTGACGACGTAGGCGAGCGTCGTCTTGCCGATGCCGGGCGGGCCCCAGAGGATCACCGAGGACGGCCCGGCCGGGCCGCCGCTCCCCTCGCCGACCAGGCGGCGCAGCGGCGAGCCCGGCTTCAACAGGTGCTGCTGGCCCACGACTTCGTCGAGGACGCGCGGGCGCATCCGGACGGCCAGCGGACTGCTGGAGGGCTCCCGCTCCTGGCGGTCCTCGGCGGCGGCGGTGAACAGGTCTGGTTCCACACCGAAACCCTATGCCACCCCACTGACAACGCCGTCGCACGGCGTTGACCTGCGATCAAGCGGTGCCACCGGTCCAGAACGACCACCACCGGGTGAGGATCAGCATGCCGATGACCCCGACCCAGAGCACCGGGACGACCCAGTGGAACTCCAGCAGGTTGCGGCGCAGCCCGGCCGGGAGCGGGATGAAGCCGTGCCGGATGTTGTTCAGGGTGACGTACCAGAACATGAAGATGGTGGCGACCCAGGCCAGGCAGCACCACAGGCAGAGCGAGCCGATGACGTACAGCGACTGGTACTGGAGCCAGGTCACGAAGCCGACGCCGAAGAGGCAGCCGACCTCGAACCCGATCCAGTACCAGCGGCGGTAGCGCGCGCCGGCCAGCAGCCCCAGCCCGATCGAGATCACGATGCCGTACGCGACCAGGCCCAGCATCGGGTTGGAGAACCCGAACGCCTTGGCCTGCCAGCTCTCCATGATGTTGCCGCAGGAGACGATCGGGTTGAGGCTGCAGCCGGGCGTGTAGGTGCGGCCGTCGACCTTGGCCTCAAGGATCTTGGTCTTGTCCAGCGTGATGACCCAGGCGGCCAGCAGCCCCATGGCGCCGGTGATCACGAGCGTGAGGGCGAACGCGCGGCTGCCGCCCACGGCGCCCGTGCCCGCCTCCTCGTCCGCTTCCGTGCGGTCAAGTGCCTCAGTCGTCATAGCGCCGTTCGTCCCGTCAGTCGGTCGTGGACCGCCCATTCTGCACCAGCCCCGGGCAATCAGCCCCGCTTGGCGAGCAGTTCACTCACAACGGTTTCGAACGCGACCGGCGCCTGTTCGCCGCTCTCCAGGTCCTTGAGCTGCACGACGCCCTCGGCGAGGTCCCGCTCCCCCGCCACCACGGCGTAGCGGGCGCCGGAACGGTTCGCCGACTTCATCGCGTTCTTCAGGCCCTTGCCGCCGTACGCGAAGTCCGCGGCGACCCCGGCCCGGCGCAACTCGGTGACCACCGCGAAGAGCGCCCGCCGGGCCTCCTCGCCGAGCGGCACCGCGAAGACCTCGGTGGCCGCGGGCAGTTCGAGCTCGACGCCCTCCGCCTGCAGCGCCAGGACCGTACGGTCGACGCCGAGCGCCCAGCCGACCGACGGCAGTTCCGGCCCGCCGATCATCTCGGAGAGGCCGTCGTAGCGGCCGCCGCCGCCGACCGCGGACTGCGAGCCGAGGCCGTCGTGGACGAACTCGAACGTGGTGCGGGTGTAGTAGTCCAGCCCGCGCACCAGCTTCTCGTCGTCCTCGAAGGCCACGCCCGCCGCCGTCAGCAGCTCGCGCACCCGCTCGTGGTACTCCTTGCACGCCTCGCACAGGTGGTCGCGGAGCATCGGCGCGCCCACGAGCTGCTGCTGCACCGCGTCGCGCTTGTCGTCGAGGACCCGCAGCGGGTTGATGTCGATGCGGCGGCGGGTCTCGTCGTCGAGGTCGAGGCCGCGCAGGAAGTCCTGGAGGGCCGCGCGGTAGGCCGGGCGGCACTCCTTGTCGCCCAGCGAGTTGAGCAGGATGCGGAAGTTCCGCAGTCCGAGCGACCGGTACGCGTCATGGGCCAGGATGATCAGCTCCGCGTCGAGCGCCGGGTCCTCGGCGCCCAGCGCCTCCGCGCCGACCTGCGAGAAGTGGCGGTAGCGCCCCTTCTGCGGCCGCTCGTAGCGGTAGTACGAGCCGGAGTACCAGAGCTTCACGGGGAGGCCGCCGCGGTGCAGATTGGCCTCCAGCGCCGCGCGCAGCACGGACGCGGTGCCCTCGGGGCGCAGCGCCAGTTCGCTGCCGCCCTTGGTGGTGAGGGTGTACATCTCCTTGGTCACGATGTCGGTGGACTCGCCGACACCGCGCGAGAAGAGCTCGACGCTCTCGAAGCCGGGCGTCTCGATATAGCCGTAGCCGGACCGCTTGAGCGGCGCGGAGATCGCCTCGCGGACCGCGAGGAACGCCGCGGAGTCCGGCGGGATCAGGTCGTACGTGCCCTTGGGGGCCTTGAAGGTGCTCACGGGAGAAGATTCACATTCCTCGTCGCGGAGCCGGCGTGTCGGCTCCGAGGCCGGCGGCCACATCCCGCAGGAACGGGTTGGTGGCGCGCTCGCGGCCGATGGTGGTCTGGGGGCCGTGGCCGGACAGCACCACGGTCGAGTCGTCGAGCGGCAGGCACACACGGGCCAGCGAGTCGAGCATCTCGGCGTGGTCGCCGCCGGGCAGGTCGGTGCGTCCGATGGAGCCGGCGAACAGGAAGTCGCCCGCGAAGAACACCGACGGCACGTCGGCGGTCTCGGGCGTCCTGAAGGTCACCGACCCCTTGGTATGGCCGGGCGCGTGCACGACGGAGAACTCCAGCCCGGCGAGGCGCAGCGCCGCGCCGTCCGTCAGCTCCTCCACGTCGTCCGGCTCCCCCACGGTCAGCTCGCCCATGAGCGGCTGCCCGATGGAGCGGCCCAGCGCCTTCTCCGGGTCGCTCATCATGTAGCGGTCCGCGGGGTGGATCCAGGCGGGGACGTCGTGGGCGCCGCAGACGGGGACGACCGAGGCGATGTGGTCGACGTGGCCATGGGTGAGGACGACGGCCACGGGCTTCAGCCGATGCTTGGCGAGTGCCTCCTCGACTCCCTGGGCCGCCTGGTGGCCCGGGTCGATGATCACGCACTCCTCGCCGGCGGCGGGGGCGACCAGATAGCAGTTGGTCCCCCAGGCCCCGGCGGGGAACCCGGCAATGAGCACGTTCGTCCTTAAATCGTCCGGAGGCAGATCACGAGGGAAGATCTCGGCTGCCCCAAAGCCTACCGGCGGCACTCCTGCCGCCGCGAACCCATATACCGTACGGCCAGGCTCAGGTCATGGCTGGTACGAGACGGCAGGAGGAGATGGCCCGGTGGTCAACAACGAGCAGCGGCGGCGGCAGCTTGCCCGGGAGAAGTTCGAGCGGCAGCAGAAGCGGCGCGAGGCGGCCCGGCGCAAAGCGCGCCGCCGCAATGTGGTGATCGCCTCGGGCCTCGCCGTGGTGCTGGCGGCGGGCGTCGCCGCGTACGCCTCGACGTCGCTGACCGACAGCGGTGACGGCAAGGGCGACAGCGTCGACACGGCCGCGTCCACCGGCTCCCCCAAGGCGGCCGATCCGTGCAAGGCGAAGCCCGCACCGGGCTCGCCCGCCACGGCGACGTGGAAGAAGGAGCCCGACATGTCCGTCGACACGTCGGCCTCGTACACGATGAAGCTCGGTACGACCTGCGGTGACATCGGACTGAAGCTCGACGCGAAGAACGCTCCGCACACGGTCAACTCCTTCAAGTTCCTCGCGGACAAGGGTTTCTTCGATCACACCAAGTGCCACCGGCTCACCACGAGCAATATCTACGTGCTCCAGTGCGGCGACCCGAAGGGCACCGGCAACGGCGGCCCCGGCTACACCCTGCCGGACGAGAACCTCAAGTCCCCCTCGCTCAAGGGCGGGGTCTACCCGGCCGGGACGGTGGCGATGGCCAACACCGGCAAACCGCACACCGGGGGCAGCCAGTTCTTCCTCGTCTACCAGGACAGCAAGCTGCCGCCGCAGTACACGCCGTTCGGGACGATCGACGCCGACGGCATGAAGGTCCTCAAGAAGATCGCCGCAGCGGGCGAGAATTCCGGCCGGGGGGACGGCGCCCCGAACGCCTCGGTGGTGATCAACAAGGCGGCGGTGACCAGCTCCTGACCCGCGCCCCACTGCCCGTACCGCGAAATTTCGGTCGCGCGAGCTACGGACAGCCGGGCCGCCGGTCGCCTATGTTGGCCTTGTGCAGGGTGCCTGCTCCGACGGCCGTCACCCTGCGAGGCGCATAACGAGAGCCGGCAACTTCAAGCCGTCGGACCGGTCAGGGCGCTGCCCGGCCGGAAGAAACTGTGGACGATGCCGGCGGGCCGCACGCCCGCCCCGGCATCATGTGGAGGAGGCGCTGTGAGCAGCGACCCATGGGGCCGCGTCGATGAGACGGGGACCGTGTACGTGCGTACCGCCGACGGCGAGCAGGTCGTCGGGTCATGGCAGGCGGGAACCCCCGAGGAGGCTCTCGCTTACTTCGAGCGCAAGTACGAGGGCCTGGTCGTCGAGATCGGCCTCCTCGAACGCCGGGTGCGGACCACCGACCTGTCGGCGAAGGACGCGACGACCGCCATCGACCATCTGCGCACGCAGCTCGACGAACACCATGTGGTCGGCGATCTGGACGCCCTGCGCAAGCGGCTCGACACGCTCGTGGCCGACGTCGACGCGCGGCGCGAGGAGCGCAAGGCCGCCAAGGCCCGGCAGTCCGACGAGGCCCGCGGCGCCAAGGAGGCGCTCGTCATCGAGGCCGAGGAGCTGGCCGAGAGCGAGCAGTGGCGGTCGGCCGGCGAGCGGCTGCGGGCCCTGGTCGACACCTGGAAGGGGCTGCCGCGCCTCGACCGCAAGACGGACGACGAGCTGTGGCACCGCTTCTCGCACGCCCGCTCGGCGTTCTCCAAGCGGCGCAAGGCGCACTTCGCCTCGCTGGACGCGCAGCGCGAGGAGGCCCGTAAGGCCAAGGAGAAGCTGGTCTCGGAGGCCGAGGCGCTCTCCAACTCCGCCGACTGGGGTCCGACGGCCGCCCGGTACCGCGAGCTGATGGCGGACTGGAAGGCCGCCGGGCGCGCCCAGCGTGAGGCCGAGGACGATCTGTGGAACCGCTTCCGCGGGGCGCAGGACGTCTTCTTCCACGCCCGCAGCGAGGTGTTCGCGGAGCGCGACGCCGAGCAGCAGGGCAACCTGACGCGCAAGGAGGAGCTGGTCATCGAGGCCGAGAAGCTCCTGCCGGTCGCGGACCTCAAGTCCTCCCGCGCCGCCTTCCGCTCGATCAACGAGCGCTGGGAGGCCATCGGCCACGTGCCGCGCGACGCCCGCCCCAAGATCGAGGGCCGGATGCACGCGGTGGAGCGCGCCCTTCAGGAGGCCGAGTCCACCGAGTGGCGCCGTACGAACCCCGAGGCGCGGGCCCGGGCGGCGGGGCTCACCGGCCAGTTGCAGTCGGCCGTGGACAAGCTCCAGGAGCAGGTCGACAAGGCGCGCACGGCGGGCAACACCGCCAAGGCCGACAAGCTCGCGAAGGAGCTCGGCGGCCGTCAGGCGCTGCTGGACCAGGCCCTCAAGGGCCTTGAGGAGTTCGGCGGCTGACGCCCGGCACCGGCTTACGGGGCGGGGGGGGGGGGGGGGGGGGGGGGGGGGGGGGGGGTCCTCCCTCCTCCCCCCCCCCCCTCCCTTTTCTCGCTCTTCTGCCCGCGAGCAGCGCAAGAAAACGCACA
>NZ_JBWKFF010000012.1:0-50782 GCF_056434425.1 Streptomyces sp. NPDC044033
CCCTTCGTGTTCCTGCGTTTCCGACTCTATCAGATCCTCGCGGTCCTGATTTCCGCCGGTGCGTTTCGGCCTTTCGGCTTCTTCGCGTTTCCAACTCTACCAGATCCGTTTTCCGTTCCGTTTCCGGTTCGAATTACATTTCCGATCCCCGTTGGAGGGGGTTTACCTTTCGGCGGTTCCGACTTTATCAGATTCGTTTCGGCCGAGCTAATCGGCTTCATCTTTTCCGATAAGGATTCGAAGTTACTCCGTCGGAATTGAATTCACGACCGAAGCGAGTCAGACACTAACCGCTGCGCTCGAACTTGTCCAGTTCGCGGCAACCGTTCGAATCTACCTCCCCGGTCCACCCGTGTCAACGGGTTTTCTGGGGCGAAGAGGAGACTAGCAGGCCGACGCGGGGCGGCGCACATCGGTCGTCAGGTGAACGACGACGGCGGGCTCTCCAGGTCTTCGAGTTCGACGCCGGGGGCCGCGAGGACCACGTCGCCGGCCAGGTGGACCGCGTGCTGCTCGCCCGTATCCAGGTCGCCGACCTGGTACTCGTCCACACTCAGCGGCCCGTTGTCAGTGGCGTGTGCTGATCTGTTCACCAGGGCCCAGGACTGGTCGAGGGTGCGGGGTGCGAGAACGGGGGCGGTGAAGGCGACGAGTCGTACGCGGGTGGCGGGAGCGCCGGGGGTCAGGCGCAGCAGGCGGGAGAGCGCCACGTAAAAGGCCGGGGAGGCGCCGGTGAAGGCGTGGGCGGGGACGTTGCCTTCCGTGGCGTGCTCGCCGGTCGGATCGGTGCGGACCCAGGTGACGCCCTCCAGGGCGGCGCCGCGGACCTGCCAGCTCGCGGCGTGCAGTTCCAGGCGCAGCGGGCGGCCGAGTCCGTCGAGGGTGAGGTCGATGGAGCCGGCGTGGTCGCCGGAGGGGGTGGTGGTCTGCGCGACGTAGCGCCAGCCGGAGGGTCCGGGGGCGCAGTGGAAGTGTTCTTCACCTAGGGGGGTGTGGTCGTGCGGATCGTGGAGCGCGTAACGGCCGCGGGGCATGGTGGGGTCCTTGACGGGCATGGGACAGGCCCCCGCCCTGGGGGCGGGGGCCTGGTACCGGCTGCTGGTGCGGTGCGGTCAGTAGCGGTAGTGGTCGGACTTGTACGGGCCCTCGACCGGGACGTTGATGTAGGCGGCCTGCTCCGGGCGGAGCGTCGTCAGCTTGACCCCGAGGGCGGCCAGGTGGAGGCGGGCGACCTTCTCGTCGAGGTGCTTGGGCAGCACGTACACGTCGGTCGGGTAGGACTCCGGCTTGGTGTGGATCTCGATCTGCGCCAGGGTCTGGTCGGCGAAGGAGTTGGACATCACGAACGACGGGTGGCCGGTCGCGTTGCCCAGGTTCACCAGGCGGCCCTCGGACAGCACGATGAGGACCTTGCCGTCGGGGTACGTCCAGGTGTGGACCTGCGGCTTGACCTCGTCCTTGACGATGCCGGGGGTCTTGGCGAGGCCGGCCATGTCGATCTCGTTGTCGAAGTGGCCGATGTTGGCGACGATCGCCTGGTGCTTCATCTTGGCCATGTCCGAGGCCATGATGATGTCCTTGTTGCCGGTCGTCGTCACGAAGATGTCGGCGATGCCGACGACGTCGTCGAGCGTGGCGACCTGGAAGCCGTCCATGGCCGCCTGGAGCGCGCAGATCGGGTCGATCTCCGTGATGATCACTCGGGCGCCCTGGCCGCGCAGCGACTCGGAGCAGCCCTTGCCGACGTCGCCGTAGCCGAAGACGACGGCGACCTTGCCGCCGATCAGGACGTCGGTGGCGCGGTTGATGCCGTCGATCAGGGAGTGGCGGCAGCCGTACTTGTTGTCGAACTTCGACTTGGTGACGGCGTCGTTCACATTGATCGCCGGGAAGAGCAGCGAGCCCGCCTGCTGCATCTCGTAGAGGCGGTGGACGCCGGTGGTGGTCTCCTCGGTGACGCCGCGGATCTCGGACGCCAGCTGGGTCCACTTCTGCGGGTTCTCACCGAAGGAGCGGCCCAGCACGGTGAGGACCTGGGCGTACTCCTCGTTGTCGGCGGTCGACGGGTCGGGGACCGCGCCGGCCTTCTCGAACTCGACGCCCTTGTGGACGAGGACGGTGGCGTCGCCACCGTCGTCCAGGATCGCCGTCGGGCCGCCGGTGGCGGCGTTCGGCCAGGTCAGCGCCTGCTCGGTGCACCACCAGTACTCTGCGAGCGTCTCGCCCTTCCAGGCGAAGACCGGGATGCCCTGCGGGTTCTCGGGGGTGCCGTTCGGGCCGACCGCGATGGCCGCCGCGGCGTGGTCCTGGGTGGAGAAGATGTTGCAGGAGGCCCAGCGCACCTCGGCGCCGAGGGCCACCAGGGTCTCGATGAGGACGGCGGTCTGCACGGTCATGTGCAGGGAGCCGGTCACGCGGGCGCCGGCCAGCGGCTGGGCCTCGGCGTACTCCCTGCGGATCGCCATCAGGCCGGGCATCTCGTGCTCGGCGAGGGTGATCTCCTTGCGGCCGAAGGCGGCCAGCGACAGGTCGGCGACCTTGAAGTCCTGGCTGGTGGAGGTCGTGGTCATACGGGCTGCTCCTCCTGGAAAAGGCGTGCGAGGTCTGGGTGCGGCAGGGCTGCAAGGCAGACGGGGACAGACTCCTCCCCTTGCCGCGCAGCTCAGTCCGTCGGAGGCCCTCTCTCCCTCGGCCGGTCCGCGGTGCGGGCCGCCCGACCGCCATCAGCAGCGACGTCTGGCTCTCGGTCAAAGCTACACCGATCGGCCCAGCGAACCCCAGCCCCCGTGGTCAACGGAGACTGGAGCGGCCGGGCCGTCGGCCCCCGGGCCGGGCGGTCAGTTTTCGGCGGGCTCGCCCGCCACCTCGGCCTGGGCGCGGTAGATGTCCGGTTCGAGGTAGATGACCCGGGCGATCGGTACGGCTTCGCGGATACGGGCCTCGGCCGCGTTGATCGCGTCCGAGACCTCGGTGGCGCTGTCGTCGTGCTGGACCGCGATCTTCGCGGCGACGAGCAGTTCCTCCGGGCCGAGGTGGAGGGTGCGCATGTGGATGACCCGGGTGACGGTGTCACCGTCGACGGCGGCCGCGCGGATCTTGGCGACCGCGTCGGGCCCGGCTGCTTCGCCGAGCAGCAGCGACTTGGTCTCGGCGGCCAGGATCAGGGCGATGGCGACGAGCAGGATGCCGATGCACAGGGTGCCGACGCCGTCCCAGACGCCGTTTCCGGTGGCGAGGGCCAGGCCGACGCCGGCGAGCGCGAGGACGAGGCCGATGAGCGCGCCGAAGTCCTCCAGCAGCACGACGGGCAGCTCGGGGGCTTTCGCACGGCGGATGAACTCCACCCAGCTCTGCTTGCCCCGCAGCTCGTTCGATTCCTTGACCGCGGTGCGGAACGAGAAGCCCTCGGCGATGATCGCGAAGACCAGCACGCCGACCGGCCAGTACCAGTGCTCGACGGCGTGCGGCTCCTTGATCTTCTCGTAGCCCTCGTAGAGCGCGAAGACGCCGCCGATGGTGAACAGGACGATGGAGACGAGGAAGCCGTAGATGTACCGCTCGCGGCCGTAGCCGAAGGGGTGCTCCTCGCTCGCCTTCTTCTTCGCCTTCTTCCCGCCGAGGAGCAGCAGCGCCTGGTTGCCGGAGTCGGCGACCGAGTGCACTCCCTCGGCGAGCATCGACGACGACCCGCTGAACGCGAACGCGACGAACTTCGCCACGGCGATCGACAGGTTTGCGCCCAGTGCGGCGACGATCGCCTTGTTTCCGCCTGTTGCACTCATGTGTGCCGGTTGTCCCTTCCACCCCTACTGCCCGTTGCCGCCACCCGTCTCCGGAGGCGGTTCTGCCCGTCCTTTGCGGCGGGTCATTGTCGCAGCCCCGGGGCGGGCGGCCCGTCAGGCCACCACGGTGGCCCGGAAGACGGTGCCTTCGCCGGTCAGTCCGACCTGTTCGCCGGCCGGGACGTAGGCCGACTCGCCGCGGGCGAGGGCAAGCTCGCCGCCCGTCGCGTCGCGCAGTACGGCCGTACCGACGGTGCAGAGCAGGATCTGGGGCGTACGGGCGTCCGGGCGGCTGGGTTCGGCGGCCTGGCCCAGGTCGTAGCGGGAGAGGCGGAATTCGTCGGTGGGGGTCTCGTAGACCTCCTCGCCGCCGGGGTCGGCCTCGGGCCGCAGGACGCCGGGGGCGGTGGCCTCGAAGCGGACGATGCGCAGCAGTTCGGGCACGTCGACGTGTTTGGGGGTGAGACCGCAGCGCAGCACGTTGTCGGAGTTGGCCATGATCTCGACGCCAAGGCCGTCGAGGTAGGCGTGCGGGATGCCCGCGCCGAGGTAGAGCGCCTCGCCGGGCTGGAGCCGCACGTAGTTGAGGAGCATGGCGGCGATGACGCCGGGGTCGCCGGGGTAGTCCCGGGCGATGGCCGCGTAGGCGGCGTACGAGCCCTGGTGCGGGCCCTCCTGCGCGCCGAGCTCCTCGGCGGCGGTGGCGGCCTGCGTCACGGTCTCGGCCATGGCGGTGCGGTCGGCGGTCAGGACGGCGGTGAGCACCTCGCGCAGCGCCCCGGACTCCGGTGCGGCGCGCAGGATGTCGACGTACGGCTTGAGCGAGTCGACGCCGAGGCCGGCGAGCAGGTCGGCGGCCTCGGCCGGGGGCCGGAAGCCGCAGAGCCCGTCGAAGGGCGTCAGCGCGCAGAGGAGTTCGGGCTTGTGGTTGGCGTCCTTGTAGTTGCGGTGCGGGGCGTCGATGGGGACGCCGCGCGCCTCTTCGTCCGCGAAGCCCTCCCCGGCCTGGGTGAGGTCGGGGTGGACCTGGAGGGAGAGCGGGGAACCGGCCGCGAGGAGCTTGAGGAGGAACGGCAGGCGGGGGCCGAAGCGCTGGACGGCCGCCCCGCCGAGTTCGCCCTCGGGGTCGGCGGCGATCACGTCGCTGAGCGCCTCGGGGCCGCTGCCCCGGTCGACGCGCGAGGGTGCGCCGGGGTGTGCGCCCATCCACAGCTCGGCCTGCGGCTCACCGGTGGGGGCGGTGCCGAGCAGTTCCGGGATGGCTGTGGTGGAGCCCCAGGCGTAGGGGCGCACGGTGTTGGCGAGGCGGTCCATGCGGAGCGGTTCCTGACTGTGCGGGGTGTGCGGGCGCGTACGGGCCGGATGCCGCGGCCGGGTTCATGGTCGCGGTGCGGAGGCGAGCGCCAGGTAGACGGCGGCGAAATCCGTGATGGCGAGCAGTTCGGCGGCGGCTTCCAGCGGGGTGCCTTCGGTCGGTTCGAGCTCGCTCACGGGGGTGTCGTGGTGCAGTGCGAGGTCGCGGGCCGCGGGGGTCGGGGAGGTGCCGGCGAGCTCCCGTTCGCGGAGCAGGACGACGCGGGCGTGCAGCGCCTGCGGGTCCTCGACGCGGTCGCGGAAGAAGTCGTCGGCGTCGGCCCCGGCGGCGAACGCGCCCGCCAGCAGGGCGGCGTGGCCGGTCAGCGCCTCGGGCAGCTCGGCGGCGAGCGCGGGGCGGCCCGCGAGGGCGGTGAGCGCGGTGGCGAAGTGGCGGCCGGCGGCGCCCGCGACGGGGCCTTCGGTCCAGATCAGCGGGAGGGTGTCGGCGAGTTCGGTGGCGAGGGTCTTGGCGGGGTTGCTGTACGTGGCGATGGCGGGCCCGCAGCGCTCGGCGACCTGGTCCAGCCGGTCGGCGAGCGACTGGAGGGCGGGCGGGGGCGCGGTGAGCAGGCCGATGCGGTCGGCGAGGGCGATCAGCGGGGTCAGCAGGGACCAGAGGGCGCCGGGCGCGGCGGGGGGCTCGTCGGCGCGGTCCGCGGCATAGCGGCCGAGGGGGCTGTCGGGCCCGCCGGGGCCGGCAGGTGTGTCGGGGCCGCCCTGGCCGTACGGGCTCGTGGCCTCGTACAGCGCCTTGGCGAGCGGGACCGTGAGGCCGCGGACCTGTGCGGTGGCCTCTGTGACGGGCGAGCCGGCGGGGGCGACGCAGACGACCGAGCAGCCGCGCCGGTACGCCTGCTCCAGGAGGAGGGCGAGACCTGGTTCGGCGCCGTCCGGGCTGGCGACGAGGAGCAGGTCGAGCGGGCCGGCCCAGCCGGGCAGCGTCCAGATCAGGGCGCCCGCGGCGGACGCGACGCCGGTCGGCCGGATGAGGGAGACGGGGCAGTTGCCGCCGCCGAGAGCGGCGAAGAGGTCGGTGGTACAGGCGGCGACGGGGCCGGGGCCCGCGACGAGCACGGCGCGGGGGCGGCCGTCGGGTTTGAGGTCCGCGATGCCCGCTTCGGCGGCGTCGCGGGCGGCGGTACGGACGCGGGCGCCGGATTCGGCGGTGCCGCGGAGCAGTCCGTGGGCGTCGGCGCGGGCCAGCGCGGCCGGATCATCGAGGAACGACTCGTCGAGCATGGGGCTTCGGCCTCCGATCGCCGCGGCGGTGCGCCTGCCTGTGATGCCGTCGTGGCGCTGTCGCCGCCGTGTGCTGCCGTGTGCTGTCTTGTCCGTCTTGTCCGTCTGTCTCCGGCTGCGGGGTCCCGGCGGGGGCCGTTCTGGTCCCCACCGGTCCCGTGCGTTCGCCGGCCGGGGTCAGGCCGGTCGGCGGGCCTCGTCGACGAGGAGGACGGGGATGCCGTCGCGTACGGGGTAGGCGAGGGCGCAGTCCTTGCCGCCGCACACCAGCTCGGGGGCGTCGTCCTCGGCGGTCTCCTCGCGGAGGGGCGCGTGGCACGCCGGGCAGGCGAGGATCTCCAGGAGACCGGCTTCGAGCGGCATGGGGGTGTTCCCTTCGGGGCGGGCAGACGCGTCGCTTTCAGCCTACCGCCGGGCGGGGCGGGCGCCGCTTGGCGGGGCGGGTGCGGCCCCGCCGCGCGGGAGTCCGCGGGCGGCGCGCGGCCCGCGGGTCACGCCGACACGGCGGCCCGCGGACCGCGCGCGTACGGCGGCCCGCGGACGGTGCCGACGAGGCGCTGGGTGAGGAACCCGCGGTCCGCGCGCGTCCGGCGACCCGGTACGGACGTACAGCGGGGTGCGCGCTCGATGCCGAGGCCCCGCCCGGCGGTCCGTCCGGACCGGTGTCCGCGCGGGCTACGCGCGCACGATGCCGAGGACCTCGTCCCGTACGCGCTCTACGGTCGCCGTGTCGCGCGCCTCCACGTTGAGGCGCAGCAGCGGCTCGGTGTTGGAGGGGCGCAGGTTGAACCACCAGTCGGCGGCGGTCGCGGTCAGCCCGTCGAGTTCGTCGAGGGCGGTGCCCTCGCGCCCCTCGTACGCCGCCTTGACGGCGGCCATCCGGTCCGCCTGGTCGATGACGGTGCTGTTGATCTCGCCGGAGGCGGCGTAGCGGTCGTACTGGGCGACGAGCGAGGACAGCGGTCCGCTCTGCTCGCCGAGCGCCGCCAGGACGTGCATCGCGGCGAGCATGCCGGTGTCGGCGTTCCAGAAGTCGCGGAAGTAGTAGTGCGCGGAGTGCTCGCCGCCGAAGATCGCGCCGGTACGGGCCATCTCCCCCTTGATGAAGGAGTGCCCCACGCGGGTGCGGACGGGTTCGCCGCCGTGCTCCTTGACGACCTCGGGCACGGACCAGGAGGTGATCAGGTTGTGGATGACGGTCCCGCCCGGGTGCTTGGCCAGCTCGCGGGTCGCGACGAGGGCGGTGATCGCCGACGGGGCCACGGGGTCGCCGTTCTCGTCCACGACGAAGCAGCGGTCCGCGTCGCCGTCGAAGGCCAGGCCGATGTCGGCGCCCTCCGCGCGGACCCGGGCCTGGAGGTCGATGATGTTCTTCGGGTCGAGCGGGTTGGCCTCGTGGTTCGGGAAGGTGCCGTCGAGCTCGAAGTACATCGGGACGAGTTCCAGGGGCAGTCCGTCGAAGACGGTCGGCACCGTGTGCCCGCCCATGCCGTTGCCCGCGTCGACGACGACCTTCAGGGGCCGGATGCCGGTGAGGTCGACGAGGCCGCGCAGGTGGGCGGCGTAGTCGGACAGGATGTCGCGCTGAGTGATCTCGCCGGGCGTGCCGGCCGCCTCGGGCCCCGGACCGCCGTCCAGCCACCCCTCCACGAGGGTGCGGATCTCGGCGAGGCCGGTGTCCTGGCCGACGGGGGTCGCACCGGCCCGGCACATCTTGATGCCGTTGTACTGGGCGGGGTTGTGCGAGGCGGTGAACATGGCACCGGGGAGGGAGAGTTGTCCGCTGGCGAAATACAGCTCGTCCGTGGAGCACAGGCCGATCTCGGTGACGTCCACGCCGCGTGCCGCCGCACCGCGCCCGAACGCCCGGGACAGCCCGGGGGAGGACGGCCGCATGTCGTGGCCCACGACGATCGCGCTCGCGCCGGTCACCTGGGCGAAAGCGGCGCCGAAGAACTCGGCGAGCGACTCGTCCCACTGGTCGGGCACCACGCCGCGCACGTCGTACGCCTTCACGATCTGCGACAGATCAGCCACAGCCAACCCCTCCTGGAGTCCGGTTCGGGGTGACAAACCTACCTGGCGGCGTCCTTGATCCGGCCCATCGCCGTACGGCCCGTCACGGCGGGATACGCGGGCCGCGGCGGGGCTCAGGAGTCGGGCGAGCGCAGGACCCTGAGGTGGCCTCGGCGGGCGACCTCCATGGGGTCGGCTTCCCGGCCGTTGGGACCGACGGGCCCGGTGCCCTGTCCGCCCGGACCGCGGGTCGGGCGGTCCTGCGGACGCGCGGCCTCGCGCACCGCGTTGGCGAGCGCTTCGAGGTCGTCGCTGCTGTGGCGGGCGGGGCCGGTGTCGACGGCGAGGCGCACGACGTCCCAGCCGCGCGGCGCGGTCAGCCGCTCGGAGTGCTCGGCGCACAGGTCATAGCAGTGGGGCTCGGCGTAGGTGGCGAGCGGTCCGAGAACAGCGGTCGAATCCGCATAGACGTACGTCAGCGTCGCGACGGCGGGGCGACCGCACGCGGTGCGCGAACAGCGACGTACAGGGCTCACGACGTTGGACGGTACCGCACTCTTGAGCGGGCCGCGAAGAATCCACCCTGGCTCACCCCTCCGTGTCGTCCCGGTACGTCCGCTGTGGGCATGGCTGGAACCGCCTCTCTGACCTGCGAGGGGCCGACGGGCCTGAGGTTCCGAAAGTAATGATTCCTGTCACAGCCCGGCTCAATTCGTGTCATCCGGTACGAGTTCACCAGTCCGGGAGGTGGCTGTAATTGATCGCAGGTGTGACTGAAATGTTCATCCGGCGACATGCCGCGCGTTGGGCGTCGACCGCAGGACCGCGGCCGGGTGAGGGCTACTCTCATACGTGATGGACAGCTCCGATCCACCCCGTGAATCCGAACCGCGTCCGCGCCGCCGCGACCGCCACGGACGCGGCATGCGCGGGCCGATCGCACCGCCCCAAGTGCCGCTGTCGGTCAGCCGCGGTGACGCCTTCGTCGACCTCGTGCACGACTCGGTGGAGCGGCTGGAACGGCGTTGGCCCCAGCTTTCCAAGGTCGACTTCGCGGTACGCGAGGTACCCGGCGCCGAACCCGGCCCGGACGAGGGCGCCCTGGCGCTCGGCGCGTTGGACGCGCTCGACTCCTTGGACGGCGATTCGGTGCCCCTCGGCCGGTACGTCGCGGCGCACGGCGACACCCCCGACCGGATCGTCGTCTACCGTCGCCCGATCGAGATCCGCACCAAGAGCCGCGACGAGCGCGCGCTGCTCGTGCACGAGGTCGTCGTGGAGCAGGTCGCCGAACTGATGGGGCTGGCCCCGGAGTCGGTGGATCCGCGATACGGGCAGGACTGAGCGGGCAGGGCCGAGTCGACAGGCCGACATAAAGGAACAAATCAACCCATCGTTCCGAAATCGACCGTAAGTAACCGGACTTACTGGCCGAAACCGGAATGGCTTGTACGGGCCGGGTCGGCCGGAAACGGACCGCTCGGAACAGGACAGCACCGGTCCAAGCCGATCACCGGCCCTGCCCGTAGAGCCGGAGGGGCCGTAGGAGCCAGAGGAACCGGAGGAACCGGAGGAGCCGGTAGGGGCGGTAGAGCCGCAGAGCCCGTACTGCCCTGTACGCCCGTACCGCCCCCAGCCCCGTCCGTACCGCCCTCACGCCCGTACAGCCGCCGCTCCCGCCCCCGTTGCCGCCCCGCCCTCAGTCGTTCAGCAGCGACAGCCGCTGCTCGGCCTCCGGCACCTCGACCGTCCCCCGGTCGTCGGGGAGCGTCTGGATGGTGAACATCGGAACGCCGCCCTCCGGCAGCGACAGCATCCGGGAGGCGTACACCGGGCCGCCGGAGATCTTCTCGACCGTCACGCCGAACGCGCCCTTGCCGCCGCTGGGCTTCGGCGGATCGACGGGGAGCGTCGTACCGGCCTTGACGGTGTAGTTCTTGCTGACCGGGCTGCCGCCCTCGCTGCCCGCCGAGGAGGTGACCTTCACCTCCGTCTCCTTCTCGGGCGCGACCAGGGAGAGCGTCGAGCCCTTGGAGCGGTTGTCGGCGACCGTGCCGCGCTCCTCGATGGGGTTCGTCGCCGGGATGAACGCCGTCTCCTGCTTGTCGCCCTTGCCGCGCGTGACGCGCAGCGCCGCGACCACCTTGCCGCCGCCGCTCTCCGCGCTGAGCAGCAGCGAGCCCGTCTCGCCCCGGGTGACCTCGCCGAGGTCGGCGGTGGCCATCATGCCGCTCTTGACGTGCAGCGTCTCGTGGCCGGCCGGGGTGATCGCGCTGCTCTTGCCGGCGAGCTTGACCTTGAGGTCGGCGTCGCTGCCGCCGGGCGCGAAGGCGACGAGCCGCACCGAGGTCGCGTCCGCCGGTACGCCGGGGAAGACCGCGCCGGACGACGCCTCGGCGGAGGCCGGCAGCCAGTCGCCGCCGGCCTTCTCGTCGGACGCCTGGACCGCGGCCCCCACGCGCCCCGAACGGGCCGCCACATGGAGGACGGCGTCGTCCACGGGCAGGCTCGTGAGGGTCGACAGGAGCACCGGCACGGTGGACCGGGGCGGGATGTTGATGCCCTCGCCGGTGGGGGCCTTGATACGGCCGTCCTTGCCGTAAAGCTCCAGGTCCACGACGGCCGGGGTGCTGTCCGGGTTGGTCAGGTGGACGTAGTCCTGGCGCGACTTGCCGGTGCTCGCGCCGGGGAACCAGAACGACGTGTCGGGCGGCGTACAGGTCAGGCCCTGCGCCCCGCGCCCGCTGCCCGCGCTGATGGTGGTGGTCTGCTGCACGCTCCAGCCGGGGGCGAGCGCCCCGTCGGCGGACCCGATGAGGGCGGGCGCGTCGGAGCTGTCGGTGGTGGCGGTCACCGGCTTGCCGGGCTCCTTCACCGAGACGACGGGCTTGGCTGTGTCCTTGGCGTCCTTGGCGTCCTTAGCGCCCTTGCCGTCCTTGCCGTCCTTGCCGTCCTTGCCGTCCTTGCCGTCCTTGCCGTCCTTGCCGTCCTTGCCGTCCTTGCCGTCCTTGCCGTCCTTGCCGTCCTTCTTCCCCTTGTCGTCCTTCTTCCCCCCGGAGCCCGACGAGGAGCCCGAGGCGGGCAGCATGTCGGCCGTGGACTTCCCCGCGGACTTCTGGGACCCGCTCGCGCCGCCCTTCCCCTGCGGGGTGAACCCGGTGTAGGTCGTCTCCCCCACCTCCGAGGACGGAGGCGGCGGGCACACCAGGGTCGAGCGCTGTACGGGCAGCCGTTCGGCCGTCTTCGCGGTGGTCAGGGCCGGTCCGGAGGGCACGGTGACCGCGGCGACGCCGGTGACGGCGGCGAGCGCGGCGACGGCTCCGAAGAAGGTCAGGGTGGTGCGGTTCACTGGTGCTCGCTCCCGTCGCGGTGCGGCTGGGTTCCGTTGCCGTACGCCGTGTCGTAGGGCTGCTGCCCGCCGTAGGCGTACGGGTCGTACTGGCCGCCGTCGTAAGGCTGCGCCGGATACTGGCCGTCCTGGTACCGGCCGTCCTGGTACTGGCCCTCGGGGTACTGGTCAGGGTGCTGCCCGCCGGGGTGCTGCCCCGCCTGGTACTGGCCGTCCTGGTACTGGCCGTCCTGATAGCCGCCCTGATAGTGGCCGCCGCCCTGGTAGTGGCCCTCCTGGTACGGGTCGCCCTGGTGTTGCTGACCCTCCTGGTACTGGTCACCGCCGTCACTGCCCTGCTGCCGGCCGTAGTCCGCGTAGCTCTGGCCGTCCCACTCGCCGTACTGCCCCTGCTGCGGCACCGCGTACGGGTCGGCGAGGTGCCCCGCCCCCTCCTGCGGTTCCTCGGGGCCGAGGTCCGCGGCCTCCTGCCCGTACGGGTCCGCCACCGGCCCGCCGTCGCCGGCCGGCTCCGCCCCGGCGGCCTGCTCGGCCTCCGCCGCGGCCCGCAGCCTGCGCGCCCGGCGGCCCTCCCCCGACGCGGCCTGCGCCGGTACGGCCGCCGCCTCGGCCTCCGGGAGGTCGTCGTCGACCTCACGGCGGCGGCCCGGCAGCGCGAGCACCACCAGCACGACGCCGAGCAGCCCCTGCGCCCACACCCACGCGGTGTGCGCCAGCGGGGTGTCATACGTGAGGTCCAGCCGGCCGCCGCCCGCCGGGAGCTCGAAGCCCTGCGCCCAGCCGCCCACGGTGGTGGCCTTGAGCGGCTTTCCGTCGAGGGTCGCCTGCCAACCGGGCGCGGCCCGGTCGGCGACGCGCAGCACGCGCCCCGCGGGGCCGTCCGGGATCGTGCTGTGCGCCTCCACGGGCCCGGCCGCGACCGGAACCGGCGGCGTGGCCGTGCCCGGCCGCGCCGCGTCCGCCGCGCCGCTGACCACGGCGACGCGCGCGACCTGCTGGTCCACGCGCCACAGCGAGCTGCGGTCCTCCTGGCTGAGCCGGGTCAGGCCCGGCGTCGCGTCCAGGACCCGGCCGAGCGGCCGGGCGCTGTCGCGGACGAGGACATAGCCGACGGCGTACTCGCCGAGCCGGCTGGTCTGGTCGGCGCCGGAGCCCGCGACGAGGTTGGCGACGACGCCGTCGAGTTTCTTGTCGGCGCCCCCGGCCGTGGTCAGCTCGGCGTCTCCCAGCCGTGCGCCGGAGCCCCGTACGAGCGTGTAGGCGACGTGCGCGGGCTCGCCGCCGAGCACGAGGGTGCGCGCCTGGTCCCGGGTGCCCGCCTCCTCCGCGACGAACGCGGGGACCTGCACCGGGTCCCGCCGCTCGACCGGCCCGTCCGCGCCGCTGATCATCCAGCTGACGGCGGCGACGACGGGCGCGACGGCCGCGGCGACCGCGATGAGGGCGGCGACGGGCTGCCGCCAGCCGAAGCTGAGCCCCGCCACGCGCGTACGGGCGCCCTCCGCGCCGACGACGGCCGCGCCGATCAGGGCGATGCCGTAGACGAGGGAGGCGGGGCCGGCCCAGCCGGAGCCGTTGGCGAGCGCGGCGAAGAGCAGGCCGACCAGTGCCGCGGCCCACGCGCAGCGGACCGCGGGCTGCCGGTCGCCGCGCAGCAGGGCCGCGAGCGCCGCCAGCACGATGCCGAGCAGCAGCAGCCCGCCGAAGGTCTTGGGGCCGCCGGGGTCGATGGAGAGCAGCTTCAGGGCGGAGGCCGTGCCGTGTCCGTAGTCCAGTCCGGCCTCGGTGAGGAAGCGGCCCGGGTGGGTGAGCAGCGACAGCGACCAGGGCGCGAGGGCGATCAGCGGCGAGCCGACGACCGCGAGGAACCGCAGGCCGTGGGCGAGCAGCTGGTCGCCCCGGCCGACGACGACGCGTACGAGCAGGGTGGCGAGGCCCAGTACGAGCGCGATCGGCCAGACGATGGGGGTGAAGGCCGCGGTGAAGGTCAGCAGCAGCGCGTACGCCCAGACCGCGCGCCAGCTCGGGCGGGCCTTGGGCGTGCGTACCCCGCTGGCCGCGACGGCGGCGCGCGCCATCAGGGGCAGCAGGATGGCCAGTACGGCGGTGCCCAGCCGGCCGCCCGCGAGCGCGCCGGTGGCGGCGGGCAGGAAGGCGTACGCCACGCTCGCCCAGGCGCGCAGCTGCCGGGAGCCGACCAGCGGCCGGGAGGCGAAGTAGGCGGTGAGGCCGGCCAGCGGCACCGAGCAGACCAGCAGCAACGTGAGCGTGAAGCCGGTGGAGCCGAGGAAGAGCGTCGACAGGGTCGCGAGGATGGCCAGGTAGGGCGGTGCGGTGCCGGTGTTGCCGGTGCCGACCGGGTGCCAGCCGTCCAGGTAGCTCGCCCAGAGGGCGGACACGTCGGGGGCGGGCAGCAACGCGCCGCCGGACAGCGAGCCGCCGCCGATCAGCTGGCGGCAGGCGATGAAGGAGACGAGCAGCAGGACGGCGAAGAGCACCGGAGCGGGCCGCCGGGCGATGCGCTTGAGCCGGGCGAACTGCTCGATCTCCAGGAAGTCCGCGTCGTCGCCGCCGGGCCCGGACTCGACGCCGCCGTGCCGGCCGGCGGAGGAGAGCTCGGGTTCGGAGCGGCCGCTGAGGTTGCCCGCGACCTGCTCGAAGGTGGCCCGTACGGTCGCGCCGGGCGGCGGGAAGAGCGGCCGGAGCTCGCTCGCCTCCACCACGGGCCGGCCGCGCCGCTTGCGGGCGGCGAGGATCCGGCCGGGGCGCAGCAGCGTGCCGAAGAGGCCCGCGAGTTCGTCGAGCGCCTGGCCGGGCACCTTGCCGACGAGGTAGGCGAGGGTGCGCAGCAGGGTGCCGACCACCAGCCGCGCCATGACGTACGGGAGGGCTGCGCCGCGGCTGTTGGCGAGGAGGGTGTAGACGGCGCCGGCCTTGTCGACGCGGTGCGGGTTGGCGACGGAGCGCCCCACGCAGTCGACGGGGCGGCGTTCGCGCGCGGACGCCTCCGCGTGCCGCAGCACGGCGTCGGGGGCGACGAGCACCCGGTGCCCGGCGGCCTGGGCGCGCCAGCACAGGTCGACGTCGTCGCGCATGAGGGGCAGCCGGGCGTCGATGCCGCCGAGTTCGTCCCAGACGTCGCGGCGGATGAGCATGCCCGCGGTGGAGACGGAGAGCACGGTACGCACCTGGTCGTGCTGGCCCTGGTCCTGCTCGCGGCGTTCCAGTCCGGTCCAGCGGCGGCCGCTGCGGGCGATGGAGACGCCGACTTCGAGGAGCTGCCGGCGGTCGTACCAGCTGCGCAGCTTGGGTCCGACGATGGCGGCGTCGGGGTCGCTGTCGGCGACACGCAGGAGCCCGGCGAGCGCGTCGGGCTCGGGCGCGCAGTCGTCGTGCAGCAGCCACAGCCACTGGACGGGCTCGCCGTGCGGCAGCTCCGGCATCTCGTAAGCGTCGTCGCGCCAGGCGCGGCTGACGGGGTCCCAGCCGCTGGGCCGCTTCAGATAGGGCAGGTCGTCGGGGGTGAGGACGGCCGCGGAGCGGACCGCCTCGTCGACGGCCGTGCCGAATCCGCTGCGCCGCGCGAGGTGCAGCACGTGATCCGCGCCGAGGGCCTCGGTGAGCAGCTGGGCGGATTCGTCGGCGCTGCCGGTGTCGGCGCCGACGGCGTTCTGTACGGGCCGTTCCTGGCCGAGGAGACCGCTCAGGGCCTGGGGCAGCCATCGGTCGCCGTCGTGGGAGACGAGCACGGCGGTGACGACGTGCCGCGGGAACTCAGGGGTGGCGGCCGGGTGTTGAGCCGCCGAGTGACTATGCACGGACATCGAGGTACGGGCCCTCCGGCCGGGGTCCCGGGGTCGCCCCCCGGAAGACTGCGTGCTTGGACTGCGGTGGACGCCCGCGCCCCGTGGGGTCGTTGGTGCGTCACGGACGGCACCCCACACTAATGGTTCGTACGTGTCCGCCGACCGGGTCCGTACGGGCGCGGCCGTCCGGGACGCACCGCGGCCCGCTTCCGGCGGGCGTGGTGCCGGGAGCGGGCCGTACGGTATGTGCGTTTTGGGATCGTGCGCGCGGTGAATCGGGGGTGTTTCCCCTCGTGTGCGCTATGGAGCGGGCGCGCTATGAAGCTGGCGCGCGGTGATGCGCGTGCGCTGTGGTGCGCGTGCTGCTGCGGTGCGCGTGCCGCTGTGGTGCATGTGCGGTGCGAAGCGCGTGCGTTTTTGAATCGTGTGCACTGTTTTGAATCGTGTGCACTGTGGTGCGCGTGCGGTGCGAGGCCGGTGCCTTGCGAACCGGTGCGGGCCGGCGGCGGCCGGGGCGGTCAGGCCCGGGACGGCCGGGCGGCGCGTTCGAGCCGCGATCCGCGCCGGGTGCGGCCTGGGCCGCATGCGGTCTCCGTCAGACCGCGGCCTTCTTCAGGCGGCGGCGTTCGCGCTCGGACAAGCCGCCCCAGATGCCGAAGCGTTCGTCATTGGCGAGGGCGTACTCAAGGCACTCGGAGCGGACTTCGCACGCAAGGCAGACTTTCTTCGCCTCGCGAGTGGATCCGCCCTTTTCCGGGAAGAAAGACTCCGGATCGGTCTGGGCGCACAGTGCGCGCTCCTGCCAGCCGAGCTCCTCGTCCGCCTCCTCGACCAGCAGTTCCTGAAACAGCTCGGTCATGTGCGCCCCTAGTCTGTCTTTTGCGTCCCCGTGATGTTGCCGTTACCGAACACGGCTGAACGACACGAGTGAAATTACAAGTGTGCCGATCCGGGCCAGTCAAGCCGAGATCTGCTATTGGGCTCCTTATTCACTCTGCGGAACCAAGGCTATGCAGAAAGTGTTCAAATCGCCATAAGACGGGACACACCCACTCGCCCACCGCGCATCGCCTCCCCTGAGGTGAGGACGCCATGCGCGGCGATCCCGTTGCACCTCGTGCGACGGAGGACGTTTACGGGTGCGCTTGGTGCGCCACCTCTCCGGAAACATGTGCACACAAACCTTTCGTCGAGCACTTTAACCGGATGAGGTGAAACATTAGCTCCAAAACGGACATCTAGTTGACAAGGGGAGCCACCAGCCGGTCTTCTTGTTTGCATGTCAGCGACCTCCACGCTCTGCCTGACCCGTTCCTACGGGTCCCGCTGCGCTGTGCAGGCTCGCTGTCGCTGTTCCAGCTGTTGACGCCACCGAGCTCCAGCTGAGCCGGGCGCGCTCGCCGCGGCCCGTCCCACTCGCGCAGACCTCCGCACCCGCCCACAGGCGCGGCGGGATTCCGCGCCGCGCCTGCCTCACAGCGTCACTTCGCGCCTCCGGGCTCATGCCGCACTCATGCCCCGTGGCTCCTGGCTCATGACCTCTGGCTCGCGACCCGCGGGGCACGGCTCATGGCTCCGGCCGAACTCATGCAGAACTCATACCGAGACTCTTGCCGAGGAACTTCCGCACATGAACAGCGACGTCCAGATCGCCGGCGACCCGCTCGCCATCCCGCACCTCCTGCCGCCCGTCGCCGCCCACCCCTCGACCGTCGCCGGATTCGCCGGCCTGGCCGCCGCGATCGCCGCGGACCGCGACAGCTGGGCGCACCTCGTCCGCTATGACGCGGCCAGCCGCTGGTACCACCGGCTGCGCACCGGCCCCGGTTACGAGGTCTGGCTGCTGAGCTGGGTCCCCGGCCAGGGCAGCGGCCGCCACGACCACGGCCCCTCGTCCGGCATCCTCACGGTGCTGGGCGGCGAGCTGACGGAGCACTCCACCGCCGGGGCCCCCGCCGGGGCGGGCGGCGCCGCGCGCCTCCGTCTCACAGCGGGTGCGCAGCGCATCTTCGCGCCCGGCTACGTCCACGAGATCGTCAACGACTCCCTCGAACCGGCGGTCAGTCTGCACGTCTACTTCCCCGGCCTCACCGAGATGCCCATGCACACCCCGCAGTGCGCGGCGTCGGCCCGCTGACGTACCGACAGTTACGGGCCGCCGCCCGCCACCGCCCTTCAACACGTCGGCCCGCGGCTGACAGACTGGCCCCATGCAGCGCATTGTGGTTCTGGCCGGCGGCATCGGCGGTGCCCGCTTCCTACGCGGCCTCAAGTCAGCAGCTCCCGACGCGGAGATCACCGTCATCGGGAACACCGGCGACGACATCCATCTCTTCGGCCTGAAAGTCTGTCCCGACCTCGACACCGTGATGTACACCCTCGGCGGTGGCATCCACGAGGAGCAGGGCTGGGGCCGGGCCGAGGAGACCTTCGCGGTCAAGGAGGAGCTCGCGGCGTACGGCGTCGGACCCGAGTGGTTCGGCCTCGGCGACCGCGACTTCGCCACGCACATCGTCCGTACCCAGATGCTCGGCGCCGGCTACCCGCTCAGCGCGGTGACCGAGGCGCTGTGCCAGCGGTGGAACCCGGGCGTCCGGCTGCTCCCGATGACGGACGACCGCGTCGAGACGCACGTACTGGTGGACACCGACGAGGGCCGCAAGGCCGTGCACTTCCAGGAGTACTGGGTCCGGCTGCGCGCGTCCGTGCCCGCGCACGCCGTCATCCCCGTCGGCGCCGAGCAGTCCAAGCCCGCGCCCGGCGTCCTGGAGGCCATCGCCGCGGCGGACGTCGTGCTCTTCCCGCCGTCCAACCCCGTCGTCAGCGTGGGCACGATCCTCGCGGTGCCGGGCATGCGCGAGGCCATCGCGGACGCCGGGGTCCCGGTCGTCGGCCTGTCCCCCATCGTCGGCGACGCGCCCGTACGCGGCATGGCCGACAAGGTCCTCGCCGCCGTCGGCGTCGAGACCACCGCCACGGCCGTGGCCCAGCACTACGGCTCCGGGATGCTCGACGGCTGGCTCGTCGACACCGTGGACGCCGCCGCCGTCGAGCCGGTGGAGGCCGCGGGCATCCGCTGCCGCGCCGTGCCGCTGATGATGACGGACCTCGACGCCACGGCGCGGATGGCCCGCGAGGCCCTCGAACTCGCCGAGGAGGTACGGGCGTGAGCCAGGCGCCGCCCGCCTTCCGGGTGTGGGCGCTGCCCGGCCTGCCGGAGGTACGGCCGGGGGACGACCTCGCCAAGCTCATCGCGGGCGCGGCCGGCGAGGGCGAGCCTTCCGGGCTCGCCGACGGTGACGTACTGCTGGTCACCTCCAAGATCGTGTCCAAGGCCGAGGGCCGGATCGTCCGGGCCGCGGACCGCGAGGCGGCGATCGACGCCGAGACGGTACGGGTCGTCGCCCGGCGCGGTCAGCTGCGAATCGTCGAGAGCCGGCTCGGCCTGGTCATGGCCGCCGCGGGCGTCGACGCCTCCAACACGCCCGCCGGGACGGTACTGCTGCTCCCCGAGGACCCCGACGCGTCGGCCCGGCTCATCCGGGACGGGGTGCGGGCGGCGCTGGGCGTCGAGGTCGGCGTCGTCATCACCGACACCTTCGGCCGCCCCTGGCGCAACGGGCTCACCGACATCGCCATCGGCGCCGCGGGGGTACGGGTCCTGGACGACCTGCGGGGCGGCGAGGACGCGCACGGCAACGCGCTGAACGTGACGGTCGTCGCGACGGCGGACGAGCTGGCCGCCGCCGGTGACCTGGTGAAGGGGAAGGCCGAGGGGCTGCCGGTGGCGGTGGTGCGGGGGCTTTCGCACCTGGTGCCGAGCGCTTCCGGCGGCGGTGCGGACGGCCCCGAGGAACCGGACGGGAGCGGCGCGCGGGCGCTGGTGCGCGTCGCCGCCGACGACATGTTCCGGCTGGGGACCTCGGAGGCCGTACGGGAGGCGGTGACGCTGCGGCGTACGGTCCGCGAGTTCACCGCCGACCCGGTCGACGGCGCCGCCGTGCGGCGGGCGGTCGCCGCCGCCGTGACCGCGCCCGCGCCGCACCACACGACCCCGTGGCGGTTCGTCCTGCTGGAGTCGGAGCACGCGCGTACCGGACTGCTCGACGCGATGCGCGACGCCTGGGCGGCCGATCTGCGCGCCGACGGCTTCACGGAGCAGAGCATCGCCAAGCGGCTCCGCCGGGGCGACGTGCTGCGGAACGCGCCGTATCTGGTGGTGCCGTGTCTGGTGATGGACGGCTCCCACACATACCCCGACGAGCGCCGCGCCGCGGCCGAGCGGGAGATGTTCGTCGTGACGGCCGGGGCCGGGGTGCAGAACTTCCTGGTGGCGCTGGCGGGCGAGCAGCTCGGCTCGGCCTGGGTGTCGTCCACGATGTTCTGCCGTGACGTGGTGCGGCGGGTGCTGGAACTGCCCGAGGACTGGGATCCGATGGGTGCGGTGGCGGTGGGTCGCGCGGCGGCGCCGGCCCGGCCTCGCGCGGCACGTGACGCGGACACGTTCGTCGCTGTGCGGTAAACGGTAAGCAGTAGGGGGTCAGGGGGCAGAGCCTGGTCCCCAGGATCGCTCTGCCGGGGCGCCCCCTCGCGCGGACCGAGGGAGTCCGGCGAGGACCCCGGTGGCTACAGCGCGCGAATGTCGTTCACCGAGAGGCGCGGCGCGCGGCGGGGCGGGGTGCGGCCGGTGAGGAGGATGAGCCGGCAGGCGCGGTGGCGGTGGCCCTCGTAGGGGGCCAGCAGGTCGAGCATCGCCGCGTCGTCCGTGCCGCGCTCGCCCGTCAGCGCGTACCCGATGATCTTCGGCAGATGGAGATCCCCCACCGTCACGGCGTCCGGCGAACCGTTGCTGCGCTGCAACGTCTCGGCCACCGTCCAGGGGCCGATGCCGGGGATCGCCTGGAGGCGGGCGGAGGCGCGCGCGTCGTCCATGCCGGCGGCCTCCTCCAGGCGGCGGGCGACCCGGGCGGCGCGCAGGATGGCCGACGACCGCTTGCCGTCGACGCCCGCCTTGTGCCACTCCCAGGACGGGATCAGCGTCCAGGCGCGCGGATCGGGCATGACGCGCATGCCGTCGGCCGGGCCGGGCGCGGGTTCGCCGTGGCGACCGAGGAGGAGGCGCCAGGCGCGGTACGCCTCGTCGCTGGTGACCTTCTGCTCCAGGATCGAGGGGATCAGCGATTCGAGGACCAGGCCCGTACGGATGAGGCGCAGCCCGGGGTGGCGGCGGTGGGCCTCGTGGACGAGGCGGTGGCGTGGTGTGAAGTCCGCCGCGTCGTCGTGCGCGCCGAGCATCGCGGGCGCCTGCGCGAGCAGCCAGCCCGCCCCCGGCCCCCATGCCTGCGCACCGGCCTCGCCGCCGGCCACCGCGATACGGACCGTGCCCGGCCCGTCCGGCGTCCGCGACGCCCGCCATACCGAACCGTCCGCCGCCACCCGGAACGCCGGGTCTCCCGGCCCCCGCCCCAGGACGCCCAGATTCCGCCTGAGGTCATGGCGGTCGTAGGGGCCGGGCAGCCCCCAGGCGCGAGTGTCGGACATCCGACCAGCGTACGGGCCGAGCGGTACGGACCGACGGGACGCGGGCCCACCGCCCCGCCACCGGACGTACGGGCCGAGCGGTACGGACGTTACGGACGTACGGGGGCGGCGGCCCGCCGCCCCATCCGCTCCTCCCGCTGGTCCCACCGACCGGAAGAGCCGGAAGAGCCGCAAGAGCCGAAAAGAGAAGGTCACTGGTCGGAAGAGAAGCGCACCGCCCCTGCCCCGATGTCCGCCCCGCACCAGACCCGTACCCCGGCCCGCAGCTCGTTGTCCGGGCCGACCACGGCGCCGTCCCCGATCACTCCGCCCTCGACGACCGTCCGCGCGCCCACCCTGGCCCCCGCCCCGACGAGCGAGTCCACGATGCGCGCCCCGGCCTCGACGACGGCGCCGTCCAGCACGGTGCTCCCCTCGATCCGCGCGCCCGACTCGATCCGGGCGTCCTTCCCGATCACCGTGCCGCCCGTCAGCTTGGCGTCCGTGGCGACCAGCGCGCCGTCGGTGATCAGGCGGTCGCCGCAGCGGCCCGGCACGGCCGGGGACGGGGCGCGGCCCAGGACGAGGTCGGCGGAGCCCCGGATGAACGCCTGCGGGGTGCCGAGGTCGAGCCAGTAGGTGGAGTCGACCATGCCCTGGAGGTGCGCGCCGGCGGCGAGGAGGTCCGGGAAGGTCTCGCGTTCGACGGAGACGGGGCGGTCGTCGGGGATCGCGTCGATCACGGAGCGGTTGAAGACGTACGCGCCCGCGTTGATCTGGTCGGTGACGATCTCCTCCGGTGTCTGCGGCTTCTCCAGGAAGGCCGTGACCCGCCCGGCGGCGTCGGTCGGCACCAGGCCGAAGGCGCGCGGGTCGTCCACGCGCGTGAGGTGGAGGGAGACGTCCGCGCCCGCCGAGCGGTGGGTGGCGACGAGGGCCTCGATGTCGAGGCCGGTGAGGATGTCGCCGTTGAAGATGAGCACCGGGTCGCCGGGGCCCGACCGCAGCCGGGACGCCACGTTGCGGATGGCGCCGCCGGTGCCGAGGGGCTCCTCCTCGGTGACGTACTCCAGGTGCAGGCCGAAGGCGGAACCGTCGCCGAAGTACGGCTCGAAGACCTCGGCCAGATAGGAGGTCGCGAGCACGATGTGCTCGACGCCGGCCGCGCGGGCCCTGGCGAGCTGGTGGGTGAGGAAGGGGACGCCCGCCGCCGGGACCATCGGTTTGGGCGTGTGCACCGTGAGCGGGCGCAGCCGGGTCCCCTTGCCGCCGACCAGGAGGATCGCTTCTGGCGATTCAGACAACGTGTATCTCTGCTTCCTGCTGGGGCCGGCCGTGGTCGGCGGCCAGTGTATGCAGACAGTGAACGCGTGGCCTTCGCCCGGTCAGCGCCCCTGGAGGCGGGCCGAGACGGCGCGGGCCGAACCGAGCTTCCTGTACAGCCGGGCCCCCGGGCATTCGGTGGCGAAGCCGTCGCGGTGGCCGGAGATGACGTGCAGCTTGACCCGGGCTCCCTTCTTGAAGCGGTTGCCGCCGCCCGACACGAGGCGGGTGGTGCCGCGCGGGTTCGCGCCGTACAGGCCGAGCTTCCAGGCGGTGAGGCGGGCCACGGCCTTGACCGCGGCGGCGGGCGGGTTGGCATGTGCGAACGAGCCGAGGACGGCGATGCCCATGCTGTTGCTGTTGAACCCGAGAGTATGGGCGCCCATGACGGGTTTCGCCACACCGCCTGCCCGCCCCTCGTAGATGGTGCCGCACTTGTCGACGAGGAAGTTGTAGCCGATGTCCCGCCAGCCGCTGCTCTTGACGTGGTAGCGGTAGATACCGCGAATGACCGAAGGCGCCTGGGAGCAGCGGTAGTTGTTGCCGGTCGCGCTGTGGTGGACGAACGCGGCCTTCACCGTCTTGGTGTAGCGGAACCGCCGCTCGCGCAGCCGCTCGGAGGCGCCCCAGCCGGACCGGGTCACGATGCGGGGGCGCGGCCCGATGCGGCGGCGCAGCTCGGCGGCGCGCGCGTCGTCCTCGTCCGTCGTACCGTCGGCAGCCGTGCCGTCGGCAGCCGCACCGTCGTCCGTCGTGCCGTCGTGGAGGGCGCCGTCGCCGGGGGCCCTGTCCTCGGAAGGCCCGTCGTCGAAGCCGCCGTCGACCACCGCCGCGTCGGCCTCGGACTCGGCCTTGTCCAGCGCCGGGATCTCGGTGGCGCCCAGGGGCGCGAGCTGCGCGTTGGCGGCGGAGCTGGCGGCCTCTTCCCCGGTCGGCACCGGGTTGGCGGCGCGCTGGGCGGGGGACGGTTCGGCGCCGGGGTCGACGAGTTCGAGGCGGAGCCCGGCGGGCAGGGCGGCGTGGGCCGCCGCGCCGGCGCGCCGGCCGGCGGCCTTGGCGCGGACCCGGACCTGGGCGCCGTCGGAGTCGCCGACCCACAGCGGCGCGGTGGCGCCGTGCCTCCGGCGGTTGCGGGCCTCGGGCGAGTCGGCGTCCGGCCGGTCGTCGTCGTGGGTCTGTACGTCCTGCCAGCCGGACCAGACGTGGGTGCGGGTCGCGCGGGTACGGACCTGGACCCGGCCGTGGAGTTCGGCGGCGGCGTCCTTCCAGACGACGCCGAGGAGGGAGAAGGGCCGGACGGCGCGGGCGGACAGGCCCTGCTCGGCGGCGGCTCCGGCGCGGTGGGCGGCGCCGCCGAGGGGGACGAGCGGCAGCGACCGGGTGGAGCCGGGGACCCCCGCGGAGGAGGCCGGGGCGGGCGCCGCGGCCGCGGCGTCGGCCCGTACGGCGGCGCCGGAGGGGGCGGTGAGCGGGAGTGCCAGGACGGCGGCGCAGGCCACGGCCGTCGAGGAAGCCAGGAGTGGACGCATGAAAAAATCGTGGGCAAAGGGCGGATATCTGTCTATTCGTGAATTGACGGGTTCTCGGCCGAACCGGTGGCCCGCCCCCCGGCCCGGAACGCCCGTACGGCTGATGCGCGCCACGTCCGGCGCGTACCCTGGCGGCGATGAACGCCACCGATCGCACCCCCGCCGACCTGCTGCGATCCGCCCTCGCGGCGGACCCGGCCCGCCCGCTCGTGACCTTCTTCGACGACGCCACGGGTGAACGCGTCGAACTCTCCGTGGCCACCTTCGCCAATTGGGTGGCGAAGACCGCCAATCTGCTCCAGGACGACCTGTCCGTCGAGCCCGGCGACCGGCTCGCCCTGCTGCTGCCCGCGCACTGGCAGAGCGCCGTCTGGCTGCTGGCCGCCTCGTCCGTCGGCGTCGTGGCCGAGGTCGGCGGCGATCCGGCCGCGGCCGATGTGGTCGTCAGCGGCCCGGACTCGCTGGACGCGGCGCGCGCCTGCTCCGGTGAGCGCGTGGCGCTGGCCCTGCGCCCGCTGGGCGGCCGGTTCCCGCGGCCGCCGGAGGGGTTCGCGGACTACGCGGTGGAGGTGCCGGGGCAGGGCGACCGGTTCGCGCCGTACGTGCCGGTGGACCCGGACGCGCCCGCGCTCGTGGTCGGCGGCCTGGAGCTGACCGCCGCGCAGGCCGTCGACCGGGCCCGTACGGACGCCGAGTCGCGCGGCCTGGCGCCGGGCTCCCGGCTGCTGTCCGGCCTGTCGTACGACACGTGGGAGGGGCTGTCCGCCGGTCTGCTCGCGCCCCTGGCGGCGGACGGCTCGGTCGTCCTGTGCCGCCATCTCGATCAGCTGTCGGCGCCGGGGCTGGCCCAGCGCGTGGCGGACGAGCGCGTCACGGTGACGGTACCGCGGTAGCGGCGGGCGGGTCGGTCGGCGAACCCCCTCGCCCGTGGCGGGCCCGCCCCCGATGCCACCCGTCCGGGCGCACGGCGCGCCGAGTCCCCGGGCCGCGGCGCGCGCGGCGCGCGATGATCGGCGGTACGTACGTACGGCCGTGCTCCGCCTCCCCCACCCCGGCGGCGGGCCCCGGAGCCCGGCGCCGACTCCGTGAGGGATGGACGCATCCGTGACCGACCGCCCTGACACTCCGCCCGCCGCCCACCCGGACGCCGCCGACCCGGATGCCCTGGCCCCGGCGCGGCGCAGGCGCCGCTGGCTGCGCTGGGCGGCGCTGGGCGTGACGGTCCTGGTGCTGGCGGCCGGCGGCACCGCGTGGTGGCTGTACGAACAGCTCGACGGGAACATCAAGACCGACACCGACACCGCGCGCGAGCTGGCCCGCTACGAGTCGGAGCGCCCCGTGGCGGCGGTCGCGGGCGCGCGGAACATCCTGCTGATCGGCTCGGACACCCGGAGCGGCGGCAACGGCGAGTACGGCGAGGACAGCGGCACCCAGCGCTCCGACACGGCGATCCTGCTGCACCTCGCCGCCGACCGCCGCAGCGCCACGGCCGTCTCGCTGCCGCGCGACCTGATGACGGAGATCCCCCGCTGCCGCAAACCGGACGGCGCGCACTCCGAGGCGCAGTACGCCCCCTTCAACCGGGCGTTCGAGGCCGCGGGCACGGCCTGCACGATCCGTACGGTCGAGACGCTCACCGGCATCCGCGTGGACCACCACGTGATCGTGGACTTCACCGGCTTCAAGAGGATGGTCGACGCGGTCGACGGCGTCGAGGTCTGCCTGAGCTCCGCCATCGACGACCGCAAGGCGCATCTGCGACTGCCCGCCGGGCCGCAGACGCTCCGCGGCGAGAAGGCGCTCGGGTTCGTACGGGCCCGCTACAGCATGGGCAACGGCAGCGACACCGATCGCATGGGGCGTCAACAGGAGTTCCTCGGCTCGCTCGTCAAGAAGATGCAGAGCGACGGGGTGCTGCTCAATCCGGTCCGCCTCTACCCGGTGCTGGACGCGGCCACGTCCTCGCTGACGACCGACGCCGGTCTCGACACCCTCCGCAAGCTGTACGACCTGGTGCGCGAGGTGCGGGGCATCCCCGCCGGCGGTGTCCAGTTCATGACGGTGCCGCGCCGCCCATATACGTACAACTCCGATCGGGACGAGCTCGTGGAGCCGGACGCCCGAAGGCTTTTCGACGCCCTGCGCAACGACAGGACCGTTTCAGTCGTCAAACAGATCAGGACAGCTGACGGCGGGCACGGGGATGGCGAGGAGAGCCCCGGCCGGTCGGCGGGTCCGAGTACGCCGTCGCCGCGCGCTTCGCAGCCGAGCGCTCAGCCGACGTACGAAGGAACCACCGCAGAACAGGACGTATGTAAGTAGACGGAGCAAAAGGCACGCGCGACGCCTCGATTGGATTGAGCAGATTGCCCAGTTGTAGGGGAGTGGAATTTGTCACCGGCGTCGCACCACGCTGAACTGGGCGGATAGTGTGAGCGATCCGGTGCGCACGGCCGGGTCGACCGCGCACTGCTTCAGACGACTTGACCGGAGCGCCTCGCGGGGGAAGGCGCCGCGTGGCACCGACGGAGGACGCAGGCGACCGTGGACGCGCAAGGCCGTGGGCAGGCGGGCGATATGGACCCCGCCGACCAGTGGGTGTTCAACCCCAGTACCGGCAGCTATGAGCTGCGGATCAACCATGCCGCGGATTCGGGGCCTGGGCAGCAGCCCGCCACGGCCGGCGCGAAGAGATCCGCCGCTCCCGCCGAGGCGGCCAGACCCGCGGTCCCCTCTCCCTCCTCCCCCGCCGGCCCGTCCGACGCGTCGCCGGGCCGCCGCGCCGTCCCCGAGCAGCGCGGCAGGCGGGCCTCCGGCAAGGGCGGCCGGGACGCCAAGGGCATAAACCGGCGCAAGGCGAAGCCGCGGGCGTCGGGGAAGAAGAAGGCGCTGACCTGGACGGGCGGCATACTGGCCTTCCTCCTGGTCGGCGGGTCGGTGACCGGCTACCTCGTCTACCAGCACTTCAACAACAACATCGACAAGGTCGACGTCGGCGTGGACAACGCCGCGGTCGTCGACGGCCCGGTCAACATCCTGGTCATCGGCACGGACAAGCGCGACGGCAAGGGCAACAAGGGCTACGGCGACAACGGCAGCGTCGGCCACGCCGACACCACGCTCCTCTTCCACGTCTCCGAGGACCGTTCGAACGCCACCGCGCTCTCCATCCCGCGCGACATGATCACCGACATCCCCGACTGCGAAGTCTCCAAGGACGGCGCGAAGAAGACGATCCCCGGCTCGCGCGGGGTGCGCTTCAACGAGAGCCTCGGGCAGGAGGGCCGCGACCCCGGCTGCACCTGGCGCACCGTGGAGCAGATCACCGGCCTGAAGGTCAATCACTTCATGATGGCCGACTTCAACGCGGTCAAGCAGCTCTCCAGCGCCGTCGACGGCGTCGATGTCTGCCTCGGCAAGGACATCGACGACCCCGACTCGCATCTGAAGCTCACCAAGGGCCGGCACAGCGTCCAGGGCGAGCAGGCGCTGGCCTTCGTCCGCACCCGGCACTCCGTCGGCTTCGGCGGCGACCTCAGCCGGATCGAGCTCCAGCAGCAGTTCCTGAGCTCGATGATCCGCAAGATGAAGTCCGGGGGCACGCTCACCAACCCCTCGAAGCTGTACGACCTCGCGGACGCGGCCACCAAGTCGCTCACCGTGGACACCGGCATAGGGAGCGTCACCAAGCTGACCTCCGTGGCGAAGGACCTGAGCAAGGTCGACCTGAAGCACATCACCTTCGCCACCGTCCCGGTCCTCGACAACCCCGACGAGGGCCCGGTCCACAAGACGGTGGTCCTCGACAAGGCGAAGGCCGAACCGCTCTTCTCCATGGTCAAGCAGGACGTCTCGCTCACCGAGGTGAAGCAGAAGGAGAAGCAGCAGGAGAAGGCGGCGAAGGACAAGCAGTCCGCGCTCCTGAAGGGCGCCAAGGCCGCCCCCGCCGACGTACGGGTCCGGGTCTTCAACGGCAGCAAGAAGATCGGCGCCGCCCAGGCGACGCTCTCCTGGCTCCAGAACTCCCAGGGCATGCTCCGCACCAGCAACGGCGGCAACGCGCTGGACGGCAAGAAGCAGCAGCGGACCACGCTGGAGTTCGCCCCCAACCAGGCCGATCAGGCACGCCGGCTCGCGGCGGCCATGGAGCTGCCCGCCTCCGCCCTCAAGCAGGGGACGCAGGACGCGGCGCCGATGGCCGAGATGAAGCTGACCCTCGGCGCGGACTTCAAGGGAGCGGGCGTCCCCATCGGCGCCCCGTCGAAGGCCCCTTCGGGCATCCAGAAGGTCGAAGCCGACGACAAGAACATCTGCGCAAAGTGAGCCACGAAAGACAAGCAGCAGGCCATGACAGTCACATGCACCGCGCGAGCCGCGCGCGTTCTACAGACCGCGCGCGCCTCACGGGCGGTACGCGCCTCACAAGCGATACGCGCCCCATGGGACGTACGCGCCAGGTGAACCACGCACGTCACAAGAACCACACGCGCTACCTGACCGACGTGCCCTGCGCGCACCAGATGACCAGCCCGGTGAACGACACCACCCACCACACGCCTGCCCAGCGGGCCGGACGCACCACCTAGAGCGGGGAGGCACGATGCGGCAGAGCAGTGTGCGAGGGGAGCGCGGGCGCCGACGCGCCCCTGAGGCCCGCGAACTGGGCTGGGACGACAGCATGTACAAGGAAGGGGCCGACCCCGACGTGACCGCTGCCAAAGGCAAGGGCGACCACTCCGGGAAGGGCCGGAGCGAGCGCCACCGCCGCGGCGGCCCCCGCAAGAAGCGCGGCCGCGGTGCCCGAATACTGCGCTGGACCGCGTTCTCCGCCGCGGTCCTCATCCTCGGCACGGCCGGCGCCGGGTACTTCTACTACGAGCACCTCAACGGCAACCTCAAGAAGGACGATCTCAACCTCGGCAAGAACCGGCTGGACCGCAGCGCCGCCAACTCCAAGGGCCAACGCCCCATCAACATCCTGCTGCTGGGCTCCGACAGCCGCAACAGCGCCGCGAACGTCGCGCTCGGCGGCTCCCACCGCGACGTGGGCCGCAAGCCTCTCGCCGACGTGCAGATGCTGCTCCACGTGTCGGCCGACCGCAGCAACATGTCGGTCATCAGCATCCCCCGCGACACCCGCGTGACGATCCCGGAGTGCAAGGACCCCCAGGACGGCAAGGTCTACCCGAAGACCGACCGGGAGATCATCAACGCCAGCCTCATGAACGGCGGTCCGGGCTGCACCGTCGCCACCTGGGAAGAGCTCACCGGCGTCCCCGTCGACCACTTCATGATGATCGACTTCGCCGGCGTGGTGAGCATGGCCGACGCCGTCGGCGGCGTCCCCGTCTGCGTCGAGTCCAACGTCTACGACAAGAAGTCGGGGCTGCGGCTGGAGAAGGGCGACCACAAGGTCAAGGGCAAGCAGGCCCTGCAATGGCTGCGCACCCGCCACGGGTTCGAGGACGGCAGCGACATCGGCCGCACCCACGCCCAGCACATGTACATGAACGCGATGGTCCGCCAGCTCAAGTCGGGCACCAAGCTCACCGACCCGGGCCAGCTCACGGACCTCGCCGAGTCCGCCACCAAGGCGCTCACCGTCGACAAGGGCCTCGGCTCGGTCAAGAAGCTCTACGACCTCGGCGACGAGCTCAAGCAGGTGCCCACCAAGCGGATCACGATGACCACCATGCCGTGGGTCCAGGACCCGCAGAACCCGGAAGCGCACGTGGTGCCCAAGTCCGGTGACGCGGACAAGCTCTTCTCGCTCGTGCGCGGCGACATCGCGCTCGACGGCAAGGACAAGAAGGACAAGAAGCCGGCGGAGAAGCCCACCCCGTCCGACCCGGCCGCGCCCGCCGGCGAGATCGCCGTGACCGTGCAGAACGGCACCGGCACCGCCACCCAGGCCCCGGCCACCGGCCGTGCCGGGGCGATGGCCGCGCAGCTCGTCAAGGCAGGTTTCGCCAAGGCCGTCGCGGACACCACGCCCCGGTCGCAGGCGGACACCGTCATCACCTACCCGAAGGCCGACAAGCGCGGCGACGCCCAGGCCGTCGCCAAGTCGCTCGGCCTGCCGGACAGCGCGCTGCGGATGTCCTCGACCGCCCAGCAGATCACCCTCGTGGTCGGCGCGGACTGGCGTACGGGCACGGCCTACCCGAAGGACGCGGGCTCGCACGACAAGAGCGACGACAAGGCGCCGGACAGCTCCTCGGCGCTCAACGGCGACGACTCGTCGGCCTGCATGAAGGTGAACCCGGCGAACCGCTTCTGACGGGCCTTCCGACCCGCTCCTGACCGGCTACGAACGTTCGCTCACGTGAAGAGGGCCGCCCCGGATGCCGGGGCGGCCCTCTTCACGTGCGTACCGCTACGGCTGCTGTTGCCCCTCGCGCTGCGGCGACGTCACCGCCGGGCGGCGGCTGGCGATGACCTTACGGGCGAGCGAGCGCGGGCTGGTGAGGAAGCCGTACCCCCAGGACATGTGCATCGTCGCCAGCGCGAGCGGGATCCGCACCCGCGCCTTCGGCGACAGCCCCTTGCCCGCGGGCAGCGACCCGGCGGCGATGGCGGCCAGATACCCGGCCGGGACCACGAAGCCCCAGGGGGTGACGGCCGCGCCCACCACGATGCCCGCGGCGATGGCGACGACGGCGGCCGGCGGCGCGAGGTAGCGGAGGTTGATGGAGCCGGAGTGGTAGCGGGCGACGACGTGCCGCCAACGCCCGTAGTCCTTGTACTGCTTGGCGAGCGCGCGGACGCTCGGCCGCGGCCGGTACTGCACGCGCAGCTCCGGCGAGAACCAGACGAGACCGCCCGCCTCGCGGATGCGGAAGTTCAGCTCCCAGTCCTGCGCGCGGATGAACTCCTCGTTGTAGCCGCCCTGTTGCTCCAGCGCGTCGCGCCGGAAGACACCCAGATACACGGTTTCGGCGGGGCCCGCCGCGCCGCCCGTGTGGAAGACCGCGTTGCCGACCCCGATCTTCGAGGTCATGGCGGCGGCGACGGCCCACTCCCAGTCGTTCTCGCCCTCGGCGTGCATGATGCCGCCGACGTTCTGCGCGCCGGTCTCCGCGAGCAGCCGGACGGCGGTCGCGATGTAGTTCGGCGAGAGCATGCCGTGGCCGTCCACCCGCACCACGATCGGGTGCCGGGACGCCTTGATCGCGGCGTTGAGCGCGGCGGGTGTGCGGCCGGTGGGGTTCGGCACGGTGTGGACGCGGGGGTCCTCCCGCACCAGCTCGGCGGCGATCTCGTCCGTACGGTCCGCGGAGGGCCCCAGGGCGATCACCACCTCCAGCTCGCCCGCGTACTCCTGTTCCAGGATGTGCCGGACGGAGCTTCGCAGATGCCGTTCCTCATTGAGCACCGGCATGATCACGGAAACGGCGGGGGGCTGCGGCTCAGACATCGTTCCTCGGGGGTACGGCCCGCGGGGGCGTCCGCTGGGTCGGCGGCGCCTCGCTGGGGGTGAAGGATCGTCCGTCACGTTACCGCGAATGGATGACGCGGGCGCACGCCGCCCGGGTGGCAGCGGACCGCGCGGCGGCGTGGGGGCGACGGCAGCTGATCGTATGGGCCTACCGTGGCCGCGCTCCTGCCCAGCCGCCCAGCCCGTCGCGGAGGTCCCCGAAGTGACCGCACCGGCCCGCTCCCCCCGCCCCCGGCCCCGGCCACCCGCGCGCCGCCGCCGCCGTACGCGCTGGGGCCGCCGCGTCGCCACGGCCACCGCCGCCCTGGTCCTGGCCGCCAGCGGCATCGGGCACGCGGTGGTCACCGGCATCGACGGCGGCATCGACCGGGTCGACCCCTTCGGAGGGCTGTCGAACCGGCCCCGCAGCGCCGGCGGAATGAACATCCTGCTCGTCGGCACCGACGGCCGCGACAAGATCACACCGGCCGAGAAGGAGCGCTACCACCTGGGCGGCGAGCCCTGCCACTGCACCGACACGATCATGATGGTGCACCTCTCCGCCGACCGGGGCCGCGCCAGCGTGATCAGCCTCCCCCGCGACTCGTACGCCGAGATCCCCGAGCACACCGACCCCGCGACCGGCAAGCACCACGCCACCCGCCCGCAGAAGATCAACGCGGCGTACGCGGAGGGCGGCCCGGGCCTGACCGTACGGACCGTCGAACACATGACCGGCGTGCACATCGACCACTACCTGGAGGTCGACTTCACCAGCTTCATGAAGACGGTGGACGTACTCGGCGGGGTGCAGGTCTGCACGGTCCGCCCGCTGAAGGACCACTACACGGGCCTCGACCTGCCGGTGGGCACATCGACGCTCAACGGCGGCCAAGCCCTCCAGTACGTACGCTCCCGCCACCTCGGCGTGGACTCCGACCTCGGCCGGATGCAGCGCCAGCAGCGGTTCCTGGCCTCGCTCATCCACACGGCCACCAGCGGCGGCGTACTGCTGAACCCGGTGAAGTTCCAGGACCTCGCCTCGGCGCTGCTCGGCTCGGTCCGCGCGGACCGCGGCCTCGACACCACGGACATCCTCGCGCTGGGCCAGGCCATGAAGAGCTTCACGCCCGCGTCGTCGGAGTTCGCCTCGGTGCCGATCGGCGACATGAACTACAACGTGCCGGGCGTCGGCTCCACCGTGAAGTGGGACGAGACCAAAGCCCAGCGGCTGTTCCGGTCGATCCGTGAGGACCACCCGATCGCGGCCCGCCACGGCGGCGGCAAGCGCGGCGCGACGTCCGTGGACGTGGCGCCCCAGCAGATCCGGGTACGGGTACTCAACGGCAGCGGCCACCCCGGCCTGGGCAGGGCCGCCGACCACGCCCTGGCCGCCACCGGCTTCCACACGGACGACGCCCCCACCACCTCCCTGGACCACCCCGCGCCGCGCACGGTCATCGGCTACGACCCGCGCTGGGACCGCTCGGTCCAATCCCTGGCGGCGGCCCTGCCGGGCGCGGAACTACGGCAGGTACCGAACCAGGGCGCGGTGCTGACGGTCACCCTGGGCACGGAATTCACGGACGCGGCCAAGGGCGTACGGAGGGTACGGGCGGAGGACCAGCCGCAGGAGGAGGGCGACGCGCGGGCGGTGAAGGGGGACGAGGTGGTGTGCCCGTAGGGGCGGGGCGCTTTCGCCCTTTCTCCCTCAGGTTCTCCCTCAAGTACTCCCTCAAGTTCTCCCTCAAGGCAGTTCGGCGCCTCAATAGAGTGAACGCGCCCGGCAGTTACCGCCCCGAGGGGAATAGGCGGCGCACCATCAATCCATGGCCAGCATCTGCCCCCGCTGCACCAACCCGGAAGCCATCGCGGTTCTGGAGAACGAGGAGGGGATTCACCTATTCCCCTGCCTCTTCTGCGAGATCGTCCCCAGAAGAGCGGCTGACGATTACTGGCAAACGGTCGGCGCGCCGTGCGGCACGCCCCACTGCACCGGACGCGTGGAAGACCGATACGAGTACAGGGCCGAGCACGCGGCCCCGGTGGCGATCTACCGACGTCCATGCCAGGGGTGCGGCTCGACCAGGACGAAGAAGCCCAGCAGTGCCCCGAAGCACCGCGGTCGCGCCCTGCCCGACCCCCCGGTGGTGACGGATCGCGAACCGCCGCCTACGAGGCGTACGGGAGCGGGGCCATCCCGCGGCGCACCGGCGGACCGGCATATCGCGAGTGCGGGCAGGGCGGCGGCCGACCCGCGGCTCCGCGCCGACCTGGCCTCCGCGACGCCCCGCCCACGCGCTGCCCCCCAGGGGTGCGGCCGGGGCTCCACGTAGCCGCTTCAGTCTTCTCAGGCTTCGTCCGGCTGCTGCTCGCGCAGTTCCTTGATCGCCCGAAGCCGGGCAAGGCGGTGCGTACGCCGGATCTGGGCTTCCTTGAAACGTCGTTCGTTCCGCTCGGTGTCAGGGATCACCGGCGGCACGGACCGCGGCTTCCCGTCGGCGTCGACCGCGGCGAACACGAGATAGGCGGAACCGACCTGCTGCGCGGGCGTCGACTCGTTCCAGCGCTCCGCCATCACGCGCACGCCGATCTCCATGGACGTGCGCCCCGTCCAGTTGCACTGTGCGTGGACGTGGACCAGGTCGCCCACGCGGACCGGCGAGAGGAACGCCATCTCGTCCATGGACGCCGTGACCGCGGGCCCGCCGGAATGGCGGCCGGCCACCGCCCCCGCGGCGTCGTCCACCAGTTTCATGATCACGCCACCGTGGACGGTCCCCATCAGATTGGTGTCGCTGCCGGTCATGATGTGGCTCAGCGTCGTACGCGACGCCGCAGTCAGCTTGCCCGGGAGGTCGTTCCCCGGCTCTATAGGGCCGTGATCAGTCATGAAACCAGCGTAAACGTCCCGGCATCACCGGCCTCATCGGCGTATGCGCGGAAACGGACCTGGCGCTGCGGCCTCGGCGCCGAGGCTGCCCTGGCCTCGCTCAATCGCACGTTCCTGCTGGTCAGCGCGTTTGTGTAGCGGGGGATCGCTGGGGGCGGGGTCACCGGTGCGGACCGGTGCGGTCACGCCGCCATGGCCGGCGCCCGGCAGGCAGGTGCCGGCCCCGGCCCCGGCCCCGGCCCCGCTCATGATCTACGGAAAGGACGGCTTGCCGTCGGCCTGCCCGATATCGCTGCGGCCGGGCCTTCGGCCTGAATGATCACGTCCTCCACCATATGCGGCCCCGGAATGCATCAGCTCTGCAACAGCCGGGCCCCGATCCGGTCCCCGCCCTGTGAGCCGCCGTGCTCTGGCAGGCACACTTCATCGCATGAACGATTGGCCCGAGGGACGGACCGGTGACGGCAGGGACCGGTATGGACGTGGTGGCGCCGGCTCCGAGCCGGAAGGTGCCCGAGCCATGCCGCACATACGCCGTGGCACCCAGCAGCCCCACCTGCCGCAGCAGCCCCGGGGGTACGACGACGGCTACGCCGGCCACCAGTCCGGCGGCTATGACGACGGCTACAACACCGGCCAGGTGTACGGCCGGGGCGGTCAGCCCGGCGGGCCGAGCGGCCCCGGGGGACCCGGCGGGCCCGGCGGCGGCGCGTACGGCCGTACCCCGCGCGCCAACCCGCCCAACTGGCGCAAGCGCATCAAGATCGGCGTACTGACCCTCGTCGTCGTGGTGCTCGCGGTCTCCGTCGGCACGTACTTCTGGGCCGACTCGAAGATGCGCCGCGAGGTCGACCTGAGCAAGGTCGAGGACCGCCCGGGCTCCGGCGAGGGCACCAACTACCTGATCGTGGGTTCCGACAGCCGCGAGGGGCTGTCGGACCAGGACAAGAAGGACCTGCACACGGGTTCGGCCGACGGCAAGCGCACGGACTCGATGATGATCCTGCACACCGGCGACAACGGCTCCACGATGCTGAGCTTCCCCCGCGACTCGTACGTCACCATCCCGGCCTTCACGGGCAAGAAGTCCGGCAAGCGCTACCCCGCCGCCACCCACAAGCTGAACCAGGCGTATTCGGACGGCGGCCCGGAGCTGCTCACCCAGACCCTGGAGTACAACACCGGCCTGCGCATCGACCACTACGCGGAGATCGGCTTCGGCGGCTTCCGCAGCCTCGTCGACGCGCTGGGCGGCGTGGACATGTGCCTGGACAAGGCGGTCAAGGACAGGGACTCGGGCGCCGACTTCAAGAAGGGCTGCCAGACCCTCGACGGCAAGCAGTCGCTCGCCTTCGTCCGCCAGCGCCACCAGGAGGCCGACCAGGACCTGGGCCGCATGCGCAACCAGCAGAAGTTCCTCAACACCCTGGCCAAGCAGGCGGCTTCGCCGTCCACGATCCTCAACCCGTTCCGCCTCTACCCCGTCATCGGCTCGGGGCTCGACACGCTCATCGTCGACAAGGACATGGAGCTGTGGAACCTCACCTCGATGTTCTGGGACATGAAGGGCGTGACCGGCGGCGACGGCAAGCAGATGACCGTCCCGATCTCCTCGGCCAATGTGTCGACGCCGAGTGACGGGGTCGCGGTGAAGTGGGACAAGACCAAGTCGAAGCAGCTGTTCGACCAGCTCAAGAACGATGAGAAGGTCACTGCCTCGGACAAGTGACCCGGCCGTCCGGCGGCGGGATACGTGGTGCGGGGGACGCCTGTCCGGGCGTCCCCCGCACGCGTCTCCGGGTGGGTCGCCCCTCCCCCTTCCCACGAAGGAGACGCGACATGAGTACGTCAGATGGGATCAAGCCCCCGGAGATCCCGGAACACCTGGCGGCGTCGTACTCCAGGAGCTTCGGCGAGGAGGGCAGAGCCTGGATCGCGGCGCTGCCGACGCTCGTCGCGGCCCATTTGGACCGGTGGGAGCTGGTACGCGACGGGGCCGCCGGGGCCGGAGAGGCATCGTTGGTACTGCCGGTGCTGCGCGCAGACGGCACGCGCGCCGTCCTCAAGCTCCAGCTGCCCCGGCAGGAGACGACCGCCGCGCTCATCGGCCTGCGCACCTGGAACGGAGCCGGCACGGTACGGCTGCTCGATCACGACCCCGACAGCAGCACCATGCTCCTGGAGCGGCTGAACGGCGCCCGCACGCTGGCCTCGGTGGAGGACGACGACGCGGCGGCGAGCCTTCTCGCCGGCCTGCTGGCGCGCCTGGTCGGCGTCCCCGCACCTGAGGGGCTGCGCGGCCTGGGAGACATCGCCGCGGACCTGCTCGCGCGGGCCCCGCGCGCGGCCGCGGCGCTGACCGACCCGTACGAGCGGCAGGTGCTGCGCGGCTGGGCGTCGGCGGTCGCCGAGCTGGCGGGCGAGCCCGGTGACCGGATGCTGCACTGGGACCTGCACTACGACAATGTCCTGGCGGCCGACCGCGAACCGTGGCTGGCCACCGACCCCGAACCCCTCGCGGGCGACCCGGGCTTCGACCTGTGGCCCGCCCTGGACAGCCGCTGGGACGACGTAGCCGCCAAGGGCGACATCCCGCGAGTGGTTCGCCGCCGCTTCGACCTGCTCACCGAGGCCCTCGGCCTGGACCGCGCACGGGCGGCGGGCTGGACGCTGGGCCGACTGCTCCAGAACGAACTGTGGGACATCGAGGACGGCAGCACCGCGCTCGCGCCGTCGTCGGTCGCGATGGCGGAGGCGCTCCAGAGCCGTTGACCGTCCGGAACGGCCCCGGCGACGGACGGACAGAAGCGCCCCGGCGGCGACCGCCCGCTCCGCCGTACGGTCCGCCCGCGCCCGAGAGGACCGGGACGCCGTTACCGCCGAACTCAGCAGCCGCCCACGACAAACGCGCGGCTGGGCACCTGTCCGGACCTCTCGCGGCCTGCCCCGCTCCGCGGGTTCAGACCAGCCACTTCCCCGCGCGCATCAGCGTTCGCCCGGTCATCTCGGGAACCGTTCCCCATGCCTGCAGGAGTTCGGGAACGACCCGGAACCAGACGTAGGAGGGGTGGTCCTCCCGCGGATCCCAACCGTCCTTCGCGGCAAAGGCATCGCCCACCTCAGCCGGAAGTTCCTCTCGCGTCAGCATGCGTGCGGTGCCGTGGACGAGGACCACGTCCCTGGTGTGACCGAAGGAGAGGCGGACCTTCCCCGAGGCGGCCAGGTTGCGCCCGGTCGGGTTGGTATCGCGGGTGGAGAGCCATACGGCCTCGCCGTCCCAACAGAAGGCAAGGGGAACGAGGCTCGGCTCGCCGGTCTCGTCGGCGCTGGCGACCCACACATCGTTGTCCCGGTCGAGCCGTTCCAACGCCTCGCGCTTGCGTTGCTCTGGGCTGCGGGGATCGCTGGGATCGCTGGGACGAGGATCAACTGACGTCATAGAACGAGGCTATGGCCCGGCCCCCGGCACCACATCCGTCAACGGAACTAGGCCACGGGACGCAGGACTTAGGGCGCGGCCCCGCGCCGGTGGCACGGCCGGTTGGGAAGCAGGCCGACGACACGGCCATCGCGCCAATGCGAGGTCAGCTGATCGATACCTCGTGTGGTCAGGTTCGCCAGGGAGTGGACGGCCCCACCGAACGAGACGGAGTCGTCTCGCGGATGTCCGTGATCATTTCCGAGAAATGCCAGGAAGCCGCCGGTCATGCACCGATCGCACAGCCAATCCTCATAGCGGCTGGTCAAGGTGGCCTCCACCGTGACTCGCGCCATGGCTCTATGCGACTACGTGACTAGACCGCGGGCCGCTCTCGCAGCGGGGGTATGACCGTCCGTAGCTTGCTGACCACACAGGCCGGAAGGGGTCTCAGTGGACGAACTGCGGATGATCGCTGGCGGACCGTGCAGGAGCGGGGACGACGACAAGTGCGGGAACGGCGACTGCCCGGCCGTGTACCTGACGCCGGACCCCGGCATTTTGGCGATCCAGGGGTACGACGTGGCCCACCCGAGGACCGATGGCGAATCGGTCGTGTTGATCCCGGAAGAGATCCTGAAGGAGGCGGCCCATGCCCGTGGATGGCTCTAGCCCCGTACTGCTCGACGGAGATGAGTGGCAGGCGTACTTCCGCGGCTTCGAGCGGTCAGCCTTCCGGCCCGAAGTGCACCAGACGTACACCATGCCAGCCGAGGCCGAGACGGTCCACGACTTCCTCGCCGGGGCCCGGAAGCCGGACGGCTTCAACGCACCTTGGCACCAGACGGTCCGTGGTCACACAGCAGCGGGGCGGACGACGACCCGAGCGAAGATCGTGCGCCGACCGCTCACGCCGTACAGTCGGTATCTGTTCGAGTGGTGCATCCCCGGAAATGTCGCAGCCGGGGAGGACTACCAAATAGTTGATCTGACAGACGGACCGAATCCCGGACTTCCTGAACAGGACTTCTGGATGTTCGATGAGTCGACGGTCGTGCATCTCAACTACCGATCCGACGGAACGCAGATCAACCGCGGGCTGATCCAAGACCCGGACATGGAAAAGTATCTCGCGTGGCGGGATCTCGCCCTGGAAAGTGCCGTACCGTTCAGTGCCTATCGAACCTGAGACACAAGTGCGCCCGGGTCATGCCCGGTCTTCTCCAGACCCAGGGCTACGCCCACGCGCTCCTGTCGCTCATCACGGCTTTCCGCAGCCTCCCGAACGATGTCGGCGAAGCCGCTGCGGCCCGTGTGCACCGTTCGCACATCATCCGTGACGGCCTTCACCGCGTAGTCCTGCTCATCGAGGAGGACGTTCGCACCCATCGCATCGGCGACGACGCCGTGATGGCCGGCCAGCTTGGGTATCTGCTGACCGCGATGTCCTATCCGGCCGTCTCGCTCGGCATCATCCCCCGATCCGCACCCCGCGTCATGTGGGGTCCGGAGACGTTCACGATGTTCGATGACAAGCGGGTCCACGTCGAGTTGCTGGCCGCGAAGGTCACTGTGACGACGCCGACAGAGGTGGAGGTGTGCCAAAAGGCTTTCGCTCGGCTGTCCGAGATGGCCCTGTACGGCCCCCGAGCCCGGGCCTTGATCAACAAGACGATCGACGCCCTCGACTACTGAGAATCCTGGCGTGATGTCGCACCTCGAATGCCTCTGGCCAGAAGCCTTGTCGCCAGTCACACGACATCACGCCGAGATCATCAGCAATTGCCCCGCAACAACCTGCAACAAGGCGGACCAGCAACCGCGTTGGTTCGTAGCGTCGTTGCCATGACGGACGACGAAGTCCCAAGTCCGTCACATCTCCCGCGATCGGCAGGAAGCGAGTCTGAGATGGGCAAGCAGGGCGGAAGCCACTCCGGCAAGCCGGACACCTCCAGCAGTGACGGCCACCGGGACAAGCCGCCGGGTCCGACCCGGCCGTACGAGCCCCCGCCGAAGAAGAAGTGAGGCCGGATGACAACGCAGCGACAGCTCCTTCAAAGCCTGCTGGGAGAGGGCGCGCTGCCGCTTGAGTGGCAGGACGCCGTGGCGTCGGTGGACCGGGCTCTGTTCATCCCCGACGTAATCGTGGGCGGTGACTTCGCCGAGGACCCGGAAGAGTGGTCGCGGATCGTTTACGCGGACGGCCCAGTCGTGACCCAGGTCAACGACGGGAAGCCCACGGCGGACAGCGCCTTCCGGCTGCACACCTCATCATCGTCCATGCCGTCGATCATGCTCGAAATGCTCGGGCTGCTGGATGTGCGGGACAAGCATCGGGTCCTGGAGATCGGCACCGGTACCGGCTACAACGCCGCATGGCTCTCTCGCCGCCTGGGCGAGACCAACGTGACCAGCGTGGAATTGGACCAGACGGTACTGACCCTGGCCAACGAGAACCTGAAACGGGCGGGGTTTCACCCGACGACGGTTCTCGGCAACGGCCGCGACGGCCACCATCAGGGCGCACCGTACGAGCGAATCATCTGCACCTGCACCATGCGGGACGTGCCGCAAGCGTGGTTGGAGCAGTGCCCGAACGGGCGGATCGTGTCCCCATGGGGCAGCAGCTTCTTCAGCGGTTCGTTCGTCACGCTGGACGTGGTGGACGGGAAGGCGCAGGGCACCTTCTCCGGATCTCCCGCCTTCATGTGGGACCGCACCCATCGCGGCGGGGCCGGGCGTACCTCGGACCTATTCCACGAGGAGGAGGGGAAGAAGGGCACGACGGACATCGCTCCCCAGAACGTGATCCAAGATGATCCGGCGTTCTTCATCGGCCTGAGCGTCACCGATGCGTGGTTCCGCTGGTGCGACGCGGACGACGACAGCGGAGAAGCCACCTTGTGGTTCTTCGCTGACGACGGCCAGTCGTGGGCGACCGTGGAATACGTGCCGGACACAGAGAAGTACGAGGTGGAGGAGTACGGCCCCCGGGCGCTGTGGGACGAGGTACGCGACGCCTTCCTGTGGTGGCATGACCTCGGGAAACCGGAACGCTCCCGCTTCGGGCTGTCAGTGGACGGGAACGGTCAGCGGGTGTGGTTGGAGGACCCCAATTGCCTCATCGGCTAACTCAAGCCGAACGAACGAGGTAAGGCGGCCCTGCCGATTGGCCGGGCCGCTCCAAAGGGTGAGGTCTATGTAACAGACTGCAATGCAGCGCAACACTCGCAGTAGGAGGTCGCACCATGGGTTACACCTTCATCGGCAAAGATCCCGAGTCCGACGTGAACGGGTGCCCGGCGGTTTGGGTGGATGACGACCGGCGGCTGCTCGTGCAGGGGCGGCGAGCGGGGGACGACGTTCAGGCTCGGACGGTGGCTGACTCGCCGCGAGCCGAGGATGAGACGCTGATCGTTCTGGAACCGAGGATGATCCCGCTTCTCAAGGAGGCTATCCGTGTCGCAGAGTCTGGCTGAGTTCGCCAATCTGCTCAGTCAGTGTGAGCACTCAGCAGTGCACCTTGAGACCCGCGACGCATACGCCGTCCCCGGGGAGCACCCTGCCTTCGACGCCTGGCTGGCAGGGGAGCGGAAGGACTGGGACGACCATTCGTCGTGGTGGCGCGATGACTGGCACGGCCTCGTCCAGGACATGACCGCCCAAGGTGTGGCGGTGCGCCGCGCGCGGGTGGTGGGTGAGCCCGTCTCGGACTACATCAAGTGGGAGCACGACGTCACGTACGGCAACGTCGCTTGCGGGGAGCAAGTTCGGTGGCTGCCGCGTCGGCAGGCATCCGACCTGCTGTTGCCGGGGAACGACTTCTGGCTCTTCGACGGCAAGCTGGTCCAGTTCAACGTCTTTGACGGTGACGGCCGTTGGATGCACACGGACTTCACAGAAGATGCGGGCGTGGCGGCACGGTGTGCCGGCATGTTCGAGGCGGTCTGGGAGCGAGCTGTCCCGCACAACAAGTACAACGTCTAACAGAACAGCGGCCAGTCCATGACCTCACCTCTGTCGACGGCTGAAGAGGCCCATAAGGCAGTTGCCGACCGGCTTACTCGCATGATGGAAGACGCCGATCTATCGGGGGCCCGGCTGGCCGCTCTGTGCGGCTGGGACCGCTCCAAGACGCACCGGATCCTGCACCGGAAGACGATCCCGAAGCCCGCCGACATCCGCGCATGGTGCACGGCATGCGGAAGGCCCGAAGAAGCTGAAGCGCTGATAGAGACCACGCGCACGGCCAAGACCCTGTACATCCAGTGGACCCAGTACCTCAAGGGCGGCCTCAGCAAGGCCCAACGCAGCGGCATCTACCAGGAGACACGTTCCTTCCGTGTGTATAGCTGCGGGGTCCTCCCCGGGATGCTCCAGACGGAGGCGTACGCGCGGGGCATTCTCCGTGCGATCCGTCGCTTCAGGAGTCTTCCCGACGACGTTGAGGACGCCGTACAGGCGCGCCTAGAACGCTCGGACGCCACTCTCCGGGGCAATCAAGTGTCCGTCCTCGTTGAGGAGTCGGCCCTGTACATGCCGATGACCGACCCCCCGCAGCATGCGAAGCAACTGGAACACTTCATGTCCGTCATCGGGCGCCCCAACCTAGCTTTCGGGATCATCCCCCACATGTCACGCCGCCCGGTATGGCCCATCGAGTCCTTCTATGCGTTCGATGATCGCGAAGTTCAGGTAGAGACCCTGACGGCCATGGTCCGGGTGACGAACCGAGCAGAGATCGACGTGTACCTGAGCGCGTTCGCTCAGATGGCACGAGCCGCTGTGTACGGCTCGAAGGCCAAAGCCCTGATCAGGAAGGCCCTCGACGCTACCGAGGAATGAAGGTGTACAACACGGTGCAACATCGGCCCTGCCTGACAGCCGCTCTTCCTACCGTTCTTGGCACGGCGGAGTCACCGGAGAGGGGCGGGCCATGGCAAGCGACAGCAGGGCGCACGGCACGGGAGCGACTGATCAGGCGGGCAGCAGTGCCCGACAGTTCCTCTCCCGCCTCTCCGGAGCGCGCGGCGTCGGCGGCGTACTCCTGGTGCGCACGTCCGGCCCTGGACCGGAGGGGGCCGACCTGGCCCTCGGCGATGGGTTGAAGTGGCCCAGGTGTGAATGCGGTAGCCCGAGGTGCCCGGACTACGAGGCTCCGCCCAAACAGCTCACCGGAGATCTGCACGCCAAGGTGGCTGAGGCCAACCGGCGAAGCCGCAGAGGTGGGCTGTGAGGTCTCGCACTACGACTCGCCCGGTTCCCGAGTCGAAGGTCCGTAAGAAGCCCCAGACCATCGGCCCATCGGGGATGTTCTGCGGGGTGTGCACCGGTCACCGTTCGATCTGGTGTCCGGACTGCTGGGGTTCGCTGGCTGCGATACCTGTCGCCACACGTTCAAGGTGTCGTGCCTGGCCTGCGCTGGCGGGGAGTTGGAGCCGATCAGGTGGTGATCCACATTCTCCGTCCCTGCCGGACGTGACCGAATTGGGCTCCCCTGTGCTCATTAGGAATCCCGGCAGGGGCGGCGCAAGCCCCGCCCCGGTGGTGAAAACCCTGGACAGGTAGAGCGGCCGGGGCGGGTTGTACGACGGCGCGGGGACCGCATCCCCGTACGTACGGCGAAGGGATAGGCACGTAAGCGCAGCCCCCGAGTTCGAGTTCCGCACGTCCAACACGTGCAAGTACGACAACAGCGACCCGCGCTGTGTCGAGGTGGCGACCAACGTCCCCGGCAAGGTGGCGGTCCGCAACTCCGCCACCGGTCACACGGTGGAGTTCACGACCACGGCGTGTGAGGGCCGGAGCGTCTGCTGTTCCCCAACGTCACCCGCACCGGGTACCTGTACGCGTCGTACTTCTACCGGCAGATCTGGATGGTGGCCCTGTCCAAGGGAGGGGTGTCGTACTGCAAGCCGCACTCCATGCGGCACTACTACGGATCACGGCTCCTGTACGCGGGCGTCCCTGAGAACGACGTGGCCGACTGGATGGGCCACAGCAGTACGGACGTGCTGCGCGAGCACTACCACTACATCTTTGAAGGTGCCGAGCAGCGCGGGCGCGCAGCCATCGCAACGATGCTGACGCCCGGCGCGGACGACCCTACGGATAGGCAGGTAGAAGTCGTCTGACAAAGCCCATACGAACGGCCCCCGCCACAGAGCCGGGGGCCGTCGTGTTTGTGCAGGTGGGAGGCGGTTTCCCGCCCAGCGTCAGCCCAGGATTTCCCCAGCATGACGCCCATGATCAGCCCGAAACGGGCCCGACCGGACCGGAAGCCGATCACGGCCCGCGAGCCGCTAGAAATGGCCGCTGACCTGCGAAAACCCTACTGCGGCAAGTTCCTCGCCATCACAATCCGCTGCACCTGGTTCGTGCCCTCATAAATCTGCGTGATCTTGGCGTCGCGCATCATGCGCTCGACCGGGTAGTCGCGCGTGTAGCCGTAGCCGCCGAGGAGCTGGACGGCGTCCGTGGTGATTTCCATGGCGGCGTCCGAGGCGTAGCACTTGGCGGCGGCGCCGAAGAACGTCAGGTCTTCCTTCTCGCCTCCGGCGGCGACGCGCTCGGACTTGGCGGCGGCCGCGTAGGTGAGCTGGCGGGCGGCTTCCAGTTTCATGGCCATGTCGGCGAGCATGAACTGGACGCCCTGGAAGTCGCCGATGGGCTTGCCGAACTGCTTGCGCTCCTGGACGTAGCCCTTGGCGTAGTCGAGGGCGCCCTGGGCGATGCCGAGGGCCTGGGCGGCGATGGTGATGCGGGTGTGGTCGAGGGTCTTCATCGCGGTGGCGAAGCCGGTGCCCTCCTCGCCGATGATGCGGTCGGCGGGAATGCGGACGTTGTCGAGGTAGACCTCGCGGGTGGGCGAGCCCTTGATGCCGAGCTTCTTCTCCGGAGCGCCGAAGGAGACGCCCTCGTCGGCCTTCTCGACGACGAAGGCGGAGATGCCCTTGGTGCGCTGGTCGGGGTCGGTCACGGCCATGACGGTGTAGTAGTCGCTGACGCCCGCGTTGGTGATCCAGCGCTTCACGCCGTTGAGGACGTAGTGGTCGCCGTCGCGCACGGCCTTCGTCTTCATGCCGCCGGCGTCGGAGCCCGCGTCGGGCTCCGAGAGCGCGTACGAGAACATCGCGTCGCCCTGGGCGAGCGGGCCCAGGTACTTCTTCTTGAGCTCCTCGGAGCCCGAGAGCATGACCGGGAGGGAGCCGAGCTTGTTGACGGCCGGGATCAGGGAGGACGAGGCGCAGACGCGGGCGACCTCCTCGATCACGATGACGGTGGCCAGGGCGTCCGCGCCGGCCCCGCCGAATGCCTCGGGTACGTGGATGGCGTGCAGGTCGGCCGCGGTCAGCGCGGCGCGGGCCTCTTCCGGGAAGCGGCCCTCCTCGTCCACCTCGGCGGCGAACGGGGCGATCTTCGCCTCGGCGAGCGCGCGCACCGAATCGCGGAGCATGTCGTGCTCCTCGGACGGCCGGTACAGGTCGAAGTCCTTTGATCCCGCCAAGGTGTTCTCACTCCCCTGAGAGTTAACTACCGTTTAGTAACCACAATTCTAGGGCCGCCACCCCGGCCCGGCCTACGTGAGCTTGCCGACAGCTATGCTCGGGCACGGATCAGCCCGTACGCATGTTGGAGCACTCATGGCCCCCAAGATCACCGTGATCGGCACCGGCTACCTCGGTGCCACGCACGCGGCCGCCATGGCCGAACTCGGCTTCGACGTGCTGGGGCTCGACGTCGTCCCCGAGAAGATCGAGATGCTCTCCCAGGGGCGGGTCCCGATGTACGAACCGGGGCTGGAGGAGTTGCTGCGGCAGCACGTCGCCGGGTTCGAGGGATCCAGCGGGCGGCTGCGCTTCACCACGTCCTGGGAAGAAGTCGGCGAGTTCGGCGATATCCACTTCGTCTGCGTGAACACCCCGCAGAAGCACGGCGAGTACGCCTGCGACATGTCGTACGTGGACAGCGCCTTCGAATCCCTGGCCCCGCACCTGCGCCGGCCCGCCCTGGTCGTCGGCAAGTCCACCGTCCCCGTCGGCAGCGCCGAGCGGCTCGCCGCCCGGCTCGTCGAGCTGGCCCCGGCCGGCGCCGACGCCGAGCTGGCCTGGAACCCGGAGTTCCTGCGCGAGGGGTTCGCCGTCCAGGACACCCTCCACCCGGACCGTATCGTCGTCGGCGTCGCCGGCGAGAGCGCCGAGCGGCGGCTGCGGGAGGTCTACGCGACCCCGCTCGCCGAGGGCTCGCCCTTCGTCGTCACCGATTTCCCGACCGCCGAGCTGGTCAAGACCGCCGCCAACTCCTTCCTCGCCACCAAGATCTCCTTCATCAACGCGATGGCCGAGGTCTGCGAGGCCGCCGACGGCGATGTCGCCAAGCTCGCCGAGGCCATCGGGCACGACGAGCGCATCGGGCGGAAGTTCCTGCGCGCCGGCATCGGCTTCGGCGGCGGCTGCCTCCCCAAGGACATCCGCGCCTTCATGGCCCGCGCGGGCGAGCTCGGCGCCGACCAGGCCCTGACCTTCCTCCGCGAGGTCGACTCCATCAACATGCGGCGCCGCGGCCACATGGTCGAGTTCGCCCGCGAGGCCGTCGGCGGCTCGTTCCTCGGCAAGCGCATCGCGGTGCTCGGTGCGAGCTTCAAGCCGGACTCCGACGACGTACGGGACTCCCCCGCGCTCAACGTCGCGGGCCAGATCCACCTCCAGGGCGGCCAGGTCACCGTCTATGACCCCAAGGGCATGGACAACGCCCGCGCCCTCTTCCCCACCCTGGGGTACGCGCCGACCGCCGTCGAGGCCGCGCAGGGCGCCCACGCCGTGCTGCACCTCACCGAGTGGCGCGAGTTCCGCGAGCTGGACCCCGCCGAGCTGGGCAAGGCCGTCTCCGAGCCGTACATCCTCGACGGGCGCAACGCGCTCGACCCCGCGCTGTGGCGCGCGGCGGGGTGGACGTACCGGGCGCTGGGGCGGCCCCGGGCCTGAGGGCCCGTGTGCCGTGCCTCGCACGTGAAGACGCCCGGGACTCATGCGGTCCCGGGCGTCTTCGCTTTCGCGTACGCGTCAGTGGCCCTTGGCCTTCGTCGCGGTCACCTCAGCGGCGTTCACCAGCACATACCGGTGGTTGAACTGGATGGTGTAGTAGCGCTTCGCGCCCTTGACCACCGTCTGCTTGGCCGGCGAGAAGTCCACGGCGGCGACCGGCGGCTGGTCGGCGACGTACGCCTGCCCGGCCGGGATCGCGTAGTTCTTCGCCGTCAGGGCGTTCTGCTTCGACGGGGACACGCCCTTGGGGTACTCGTTGGCGTCCGGGTACGCGGTCCCGTACACCGGGGCGGCGTCCTTACCGGGCGCCTTGATGATGCGCGCGCCCTTGGCGGGCGTCGTGTTCTTGCCGCCCGGGTTGTTGATCCAGCCCTTCTGGCCGCCGTACCAGATGGCGGTCCAGTCGCCCTGCTGCTCGGCGACCACGAACTTCTGGCCGGCCTGAACCGTCGTGGTCCAGTCCGAGACGTCGTCGCTGCCCTTGTCGTCCTTGCCCCCGTGCACGACGGGGTCGAGGAGGAGCGGAGCGTCGTCGCGGGGCTCGCTGCGGACGAACAGGGCGCTGGACGGGCCGGTCACCGGGCCGCACTTCTTGATGACGCCGGACGGGTCGTCGTCGGGGCAGATGTTGTACGTCTGCTGGTTCTTGCTGAAGCCCGGGGTGATCGTCACCGCGGTCCCGACGGGTGCGACGCCGGGCTTGCCGCCGTCGATCGGGGCGCCGATCATCCGCATGAAGCGGGTCCAGTCCCAGCCGTTGCCCGGGTCCCAGTGCATGGCCGCGATGGTGTCGTCCGAGGGGCCCGTCACATTGTCGTGGCCGAGGATGTGCTGACGGTCCAGCGGCACGTCGTAGCGGTGCGCCAGGTACTTCACGAGCTTCGCGGTCTGCTCGTACGCCGCGGTCGTGTACCACTCGGCGCCATGGGCGGAGAAGCCCTCGTGCTCGATCTGGACCGCGTGCAGGTTGCTGTCGTAATTGCCGTCGCCGAACGCGACGTCCTTGTTCGGCACCATCTGCGTGACCTCGCCGTCCGAGGACCGCATCACGTACTGCGACGAGGAGCCGCCGGCCGTCTGGAAGGTCTTGATCGCGTTCTCGTACGACCCCTCGGTCGTGTGCAGCACGATCTGGTTGATCTTGATGCCGTTGGCCGGGCGGTTGGACACCTGGCCGTTGGACGCCGCCGCCGGTACGAACCGGCAGTTCATCGACGGGGGGCACTCCGCCTTCGGCGACGCGGTGTTCTTCAGCTTGAGCTTGCCGTACTGGCCGGTGTTCGGCTTCGCGGACGCCTGGGCCTTCATCGTCACCGACCGGCCGTCCGCGGCGTCGCGCTTCGCACCGGACTTGATGGTGGCGAACACGCCGTCGACGTACGACACCGCCGCCTTCCTGTCGGACAGGCGGCTGTACCGGGCGACCGCCGCGGTCCACTGCGCCGGGTCCTTCGCGGTGCCGCCGGTGAACTCCTTCTGGTACGCGGCGAGGAGCGCGGCACCGCCGCGGATGTTCTCCTTCTGGTCGTGCTGGAGCTTGTCGGCGGAGGCGCCGGTCAGCTTCGCGGCGGCCCGCAGGGTGTGCAGCTCGGGGTGGTCGGTGAACGAGACGAGGTCGGAGCGGCCGGCGGCTCCCGCGGACCCGCCGGAGACCATCTTCGACGTCACATCGGTGAGGTTCATCAGGCCCCACCCGCCGGTGTTGCTGTAGCCGGTGTGGTGCTGCCAGCCGGACTCCTGGTGCGCCACGCCGAGCAGAACGGGCAGCGGCACGTCGAACTCGTCGGCGGCGGCGGCGAAATCGGCCTGCGTGGTCGGGGACTTCGGGTCGTCCTCGTTCATTGCCTGAGCGAGGGACGGCAGGAAAGCGAAAGCGCCTACGGCCAGTGCGCCGCCGATGGCAGCCGTCGGCAGCCAACGCTTTTTCCGCTTGTGCAAAGGGGTTCCCTTCAATGCGACGGTGCGCAGGGCTCCCTCGGCAGGAGGGTCGTCGACTCGCCCTGTACGCACCCAAAGGTGTGGGGGTGAGCGCGCAATTCCCGTGCAGGCATGCCGAAGTGGGCGGTGACCACCTCGACGGAGACGGTTATCGGCGCCGAATGACATCAGATCAGAAAAACATTCAGGAGCCCAGGGCGGGTGGGCAATGACACGTTTACGGGGAGCGGCGGGCGACCGAACCGTCCATTGCGGGCGGCGCGGTCCGCACTCTTATCCGGACCTTTCCCCCTTTGGGGTCGCTTCTTCATTCCGGCGCCGCCTCTCCTTTCCGGTCTACCCTCGCCCCCTTTCGGACCCACCCCCCTTTTCGGGCTTCTCCGGCATTTTGGGGTCACCGCTCCCGGCCGGGTTCCCATTCCCGGCCGGCTTTCTGGTATCCGCCGGATTTCCGGCCGCTCCCGCCGGGCCCGCGGCCCCCGCCGGGCTTCCAGTCCCCACCAGGTTTCCGGTCCCCGCCGGGCTCGCGGCCCCCGCCTGGTTCACGGTCCCCGCCGGGCCCGTGCGCCGCCCGCCCGCCTTGTTCGCCCGGTACGCGCGCATCTTCGCCCGGCTTCCGCACACCGCCATCGAGCACCAGCGGCTGCGCCCCGCCGGGCTGCGGTCGTAGTAGACCCACTGGCAGTCATGGGCCTCGCACGCCTTGAGCCGGGGCCAGGTCCCGTCCGCGGCCGCGGTCGCGATGCCCGCGGCGATACGGGCCGTGAGCGCGGCGAGCCCCGTCAGGCCGCTCGCGGGGCGCAGCGCCGCGGCGCCCCGCCCGTCCACCGCGAGCACCAGCGGGCCCTCGGCGAACAGCCGGTCCAGGATCTCGGCTCCGGATGCCGCCGGTTCTCCGCCCGTATGGGCCAGGCAGACCGCCCGCAGCGCCTCGCGCAGCTCCTGGGCTCCGGCCCGTTCGTGCGCGGCGAGCCCGAAGCGGGCCAGACCCTCCACGGCCGTCAGACCGTCCTGTCCGTCCTCTATGTCGAGGGTGTTCACCAGCTCCTGGACCAGGGCGAGCCCGCCGGGCGCCACTCTTTCCGCGCTCATGCTTGCGACGTTACCGCCATTGGGGGACTATGCAGTAACAGTTACCGACAGACAGCCTCTACCAGTAACTTCCATCAGGAGGAATCATGGCCATCGCCACGCTGGGCGCCGTCGTGCTGGACTGCCCCGACCCCCTCGCGCTCGCCGGTTTCTACGCGGAGCTGCTGGGCGGGAAGGTGGTGGACGAGGGCGACGGATGGGTCGACCTCGTCGGGGTGGACGGAGCCGCACTGGCCTTCCAGGCGGCCCCCGGCCATGTGCCGCCGCGCTGGCCGGAGCCCGACGCGCCGCAGCAGTTCCACCTCGACCTCCGCGTCCCGGACCTCGATACGGCGCACGAGCGCGTCGTCGCGCTCGGGGCACGGCTGCTCGATGACAATGGCGGTCGGCCTCTTGGATGGCGTGTATTCGCCGATCCCGCGGGGCACCCGTTCTGTCTCTGCCGCGACTGATCAGGTGGCTGACCGGGCCGTGAGCCCGGCCGGCCGGCGGTGGAGAGCAGCAGACCGGGCGGGAATCCGGGCAGAGAGACTGGCCGAGACCAGCCGGAGCCACAGCCCGGGAACCGAGCAGGAATCCGAGGAGGAGTCTTCATGCCCATCGCGAAGATCCGCGTCACCGTCGTGGACTGTCCCGAACCGCTGCGGCTCGCCGAGTTCTACGCACACCTGCTGGGCGGACGCATCGAGGGCGACGCCGACGCGGACTGGGTCGACCTGTACACACCCGACGGGCAGCGACTCGCCTTCCAGCGCGCGCCCGGGTTCACCCCGCCGAAGTGGCCGGCCGCGGACGACAACTCCCAGCAGCTCCACCTCGACCTGGACGTCGACGACATGGAGATGCGCCAGGAGCAGGTGATGGCGCTGGGGGCGACCGCGCTCGACCTCGACGACGACGACGGCAAGCGCGACTTCCGAGTGTTCGCGGACCCCGCCGGGCATCCCTTCTGCCTGATCAGGCCGTGACGCACGGGCGGGGGGGGGGGGGGGGGGGGGGGGGGGGGGAGGGGGGGGGGGGGCGGGGGGGGGGGGGGGCTCGAAATGAACAGACGAACGGA
>NZ_JBWKFF010000012.1:50792-52357 GCF_056434425.1 Streptomyces sp. NPDC044033
GCCCCGCCTGCGAGGAGCTGGCCGCGATCGGTCGCGGCCCGGGGGCCGCGGTGGGGGGGGGGGGGGGGGGGGGGGGGGGGGGGGGGACCCCCCCCCCCCCCCCCCCCCCCCCCCCCCCCCCCGCTCCGTCAGATTCGCGCCCCGTCGAGGCGGCCGATGGTCGCCATCGACGGGGTGCGCCGCTGTCCGCCGGCGCGCGCCGTGAACTCCGCGCCGCGCAGCACGCGCAGCGCGTTCTCCCAGGTGAGCTTGGCGATGTCGGTCTCCGACCAGCCGCGGTCGAGGAGTTCCGCGATCAGATACGGGTAGCGGGAGGCGTCCTCCAGGCCCCTCGGCCGGGGCAGCGGGCCGTCCGCGTCGCCCTCCGCGGCCGTCTCCTCCGGTGACCGCTCCGGGCCGCCGTCGTAGCAGCCGCTGAGCCCGACATGGTCGGCCCCCGCCACCTCCCGTACGTGGTCGAGGTGGTCGGCGACGTCCGACAGCGTCGCGGGGCCCGCGCCCCGCGCCATGCGCTCCGGCTCGAACGTGACCATGCACAGCCCGCCGTTGACCGGCAGCCGCTCCAGGATGTCGTCGGGGACGTCGCCGGGCCGGCCGGTCAGCGAGGCCGCCGCCGAGTGCGAGAAGAGGACCGGGGCCTTGGAGAGGGCCAGGGTGTGCCGCATGACGTCGACGGAGCTCATGGAGAGGTCGATGAGCACCCCGAGGCGGTTCATCTCGCGGATCACCTCCTCGCCGAAGAGGGTCAGGCCGCCCGCCCGCGGCCCCTCGGCCGCCGAGTCCGCCCACGGGGTGCCGCGGTCGTGGGTGAGCGCCATGGCGCGCACACCGAGGGCGTGCAGCCCGCGCAGGGTGCCCAGCGAGCTGTCGATGGCGTGTCCGCTCGCGGCTCCGAGCAGCGAGGCGATCCGGCCGCGGTTGCGGGCGGCGGCGATCTCGTCGGCGGTGAGCGCGAGGCGGAGCGACTCCGGATAGGCGCGGACCAGCGTGTGCACGAAGTCGATCTGTTCGAGGGTCGCGCGGACGGCCCGGTCGCCGACCGCTCCCGTCGGCACGTGGACGGACCAGAACTGCGCCCCGACGCCGCCCGCGCGCAGCGCCGGGAAGCTGGTGTGCAGCGTGGAGTCGTCGAGGTCGAGGTCGTAATAGCGGCCCGGCGTCAGGTCGTGTCCGACCCGCAGCCGGAGCGTCCAGGGAAGGCCGTTGTGGCCGTCGGCGATGGGGCGTACGGCCAGCAGCTGCCGTGCCCGGGTCACTGAGGCCGGGTCGGCGGCGGGTACGGGCTCGGTCGTGGGCGCCGGGTCCGGCGCGGGGGCGGGGGCTGGGGTGAATGCTCGGGGGGTCCCCTGGAGGACGGGGGCTGAGTCGGCCATGAGAGGGGCTCCGTGCTCGTTGCGGCGCAGTACGGCCACGGTGCCACGTGGGCCCCGCCGCTACGCGATGACCGGCGCGTATGGGCTAGAGGCCCGCCCTCGTGGAGGGGGGGGGGGGGGGGGGGGGGGGGGGGGGGAAGGGAGGGGGGGGGGGGGGGGGGGGAGTCGGCGCGCCGGCCACTCGTGGCCCCG
>NZ_JBWKFF010000012.1:52367-150416 GCF_056434425.1 Streptomyces sp. NPDC044033
GTGGCGCAGTGGCGTCATTTTGTGCGTTTTGCTCCCACCGGCTCGGGGTCCTTGCTGGGTGGGATGCCCGCCCTCCCTTGGGTGGGCCCCCCCCCCCCCCCCCCCCCCCCCCCCCTCTCCAACCGTCAGTCCTGCGCCGCCGCCCCGTCGAGCTGCTCGATCGTCGCGTTCGACGGCCCGCGCCCGTCCTGGATCCCGCGCGCCACGTCCTCGGCCGCGCGGAGCGTCCGTACCGCGTTCTGCCAGGTCAGCTTGGCCAGGTCGGCGGCGGACCAGTGGCGGCGCAGCAGTTCCGCGATCAGGTTGGGGTAGCCGGAGACGTCTTCGAGGCCGGCCGGGGTGAAGGCCGTGCCGTCGAAGTCGCCGCCGATGCCGATGTGGTCGATGCCCGCCGTCTCGCGCATGTGGTCGAGGTGGTCGGCGACCGTCGCCGCGGTGGCCATGGGCCGGGGGTGGGCGGCCTCGTACGCGCGCTGGACCCGCATGCCCTCGGCGGTGGTGTCGAGGTGGTGGAGGCCGTGGGCGCGCATGTTCTCGTCCGCGGACCGGGTCCAGACGACCGCCTCCGGGAGGATGAACTTGGGCACGAACGTCGCCATCGCCGTGCCCCCGTTGGCCGCGAGGGACTCCAGCACGTCGTCCGGGATGTTGCGCGGGTGGTCGCACACGGCGCGCGCGGAGGAGTGCGAGAAGAGCACCGGGGCCTCGCTGACGCGCAGCGCGTCGCGCATCGTGTCGGCCGAGACGTGCGAGAGGTCGACCAGCATCCCGACCCGGTTCATCTCGCGGACGACCTCTTCGCCGAAACGGGTGAGGCCGCCCGCGCGCGGCTCGTCCGTCGCCGAGTCCGCCCACGCGACGTTGTCGTTGTGGGTGAGGGTCATATAGCGCACGCCGAGCGCGTAGAGCGCGCGCAGGGTGGCGAGGGACTCGTCGATGCTGTGGCCGCCCTCGGCGCCCATGAGGGAGGCGATACGGCCCTGGGCCCGCGCCTCCTCCATGTCGTCCGCGGTGAACGCGAGCCGCAGGTCGCCGGGGTAGCGGTCGGCCAGCTGCCGTACGCAGTCGATCTGTTCGAGGGTCGCGCCGACCGCGTGGCCGCCGGGCATGTCGCTGCGTACGTACACGGACCAGAACTGCGCGCCGACGCCGCCGGACCGCAGCCGCGCCAGGTCGGTGTGCAGGCGGCCGCGCTGGTCGGCGGCGATGTCGAGCCGGTCGAGGTCGTAGCGGACCTGTTCGCGCAGCGCCCAGGGGAGGTCGTTGTGGCCGTCGACCACGGGGTGGTCGGCGAGCAGTTCGCGGGCCCGGTCCAGGAAATCGGCCGCCTCGGCCGTCCCCGAAGTCCCTGAAGTTCCGGAAGTTCCGGAAGTTCCGGAAGTTCCAGCAGCCCCGACAGTTCCTGCCGTCTCAGTCGTCTCGGACACCTCTGACTCCTCCCTCATCGTCACTTGCCGCCGAAGCCGAAGCCGCCCGACCGGCCGCTCTCCACCTTGGCCCGCAGTCGCTTGCCCTTCTCCGTGGCCTGCTCGTTCAGCTCGTCCTGGAAGTGGCGCACCCGGGCCTGCAGTTCGCTGTCGTGCGCGGCGAGCATGCGGACGGCGAGCAGGCCCGCGTTGCGGGCGCCCCCCACCGAGACGGTGGCGACCGGGACCCCGGCCGGCATCTGCACGATGGACAGCAGGGAGTCCATGCCGTCGAGGTACTTCAGCGGTACGGGCACGCCGATCACCGGCAGCGGTGTCACGGAGGCCAGCATCCCGGGCAGGTGGGCCGCTCCCCCGGCGCCCGCGATGACCGCCTTGAGGCCGCGGCCCGCGGCGTGCTCGCCGTAGCCGATCATCTCGCGCGGCATCCGGTGGGCGGAGACGACGTCGACCTCGTACGGGATCTCGAACTCGTCGAGGGCCTGGGCCGCGGCCTCCATGACGGGCCAGTCGGAGTCCGAGCCCATGACGATGCCGACCAGCGGGGCGGGGCCCGCGTCGGCGCTCGTCGCGGGCGTGGTGCCGGGTGACGTGCGCGCGCTCATTCGGTGATCGTTCCTCGCAGGTATCCGGCGGCGTGGCTCGCGCGCTCCCGCACGTCCGCCAGGTCGTCACCGTAGGTGTTGACGTGCCCGACCTTGCGGCCGGGCTTCACGTCCTTTCCATACATATGGATCTTGAGGCCCGGGTCGCGCGCCATGCAATGCAGATAGGCGGCGTACATGTCCGGGTAGTCGCCGCCGAGGACATTGGCCATCACGGTCCACGGGGCGCGCGGCCGGGGGTCGCCGAGCGGCAGGTCCAGCACGGCCCGTACGTGGTTGGCGAACTGCGAGGTGATCGCGCCATCCTGGGTCCAGTGGCCGGAGTTGTGCGGGCGCATCGCCAGTTCGTTGACGAGGATGCGCCCGTCCGGCGTCTCGAACAGCTCGACGGCCAGGTGCCCGACGACGCCCAGTTCATCGGCGATCTTCAGGGCCAGCTCCTGCGCCTGGGCGGACAGCTCCCCGGACAGGTCCGGCGCAGGCGCGATCACCGTGTCGCAGACGCCGTCGACCTGGATCGACTCGACCACCGGGTAGGCGACGGCCTGGCCGTGCGGGGACCGTACGACGTTGGCGGCCAGCTCGCGGGTGAAGCCGACCTTCTCCTCGGCGAGCACCGGCACACCGGCCCGGAACGGCTCGGCGGCCTCCCGCTCGCCGCGGACGATCCAGACGCCCTTGCCGTCGTAGCCGCCGCGCACCGTCTTGAGCACGACCGGGAAGCCGTCGCCCTCCGCGGCGAAGCGCGCCACGTCGGCGGGGTCCGCCACGATCCGGTGCCGGGGGCAGGGCGCCCCGATCTCCGTGAGCCTCGCCCGCATCACGCCCTTGTCCTGGGCGTGCACCAGCGCGTCGGGGCCCGGGCGTACGGGTACGCCGTCGGCCTCCAGGGCGCGCAGGTGCTCGGTGGGAACGTGCTCGTGATCGAAGGTGATCACGTCACAGCCCTGTGCGAAGGCACGAAGAGTCGCCAGATCGCGGTGGTCGCCGATGACGACCTCGCCGACGACCTGGGCCGCGGACTCCTGCGGGGTATCGCTGAGCAGCTTGAATTTGATGCCGAGGGGGATGCCCGCCTCGTGGGTCATGCGGGCGAGCTGCCCGCCGCCGACCATGCCGACTACCGGAAACGTCACGCGGTCCAGGGTATCCGCCCGGCCGGATGCCCCTCCCCCCACCTTGGACGTTCCTCCAAGCACCCCTATGATCGACGCAGTTTGACGCGTACCCGACGTGTTTGGTCGACGGCGCCGGTTGCCATGTCATCCGCACCGCTGTGACCAGCCCGAGCGCCCCGGCGGCCACCCCATTGCCCAGCCACGGGAGCACGCCCCCGGGTCGCTGGTTAGCATGAAGAAGCTGGACCTACGCTGACTGACACCGACATCCGCCGGACTCTGGAGCTTGAAGATCACTATGGGTGAACCGAGCGCACTCCGTTCTCGGGCGGATCGGCTGATCCGCGAGATCGCCAAGTTCGGGGCGGTCGGAGGCGCGGGCGTCCTCGTCAATCTCGCGGTCTTCAACCTCGTCCGGCACACCAGCGAGCTGCCCGTCGTGCGCGCCAGCGTCGTGGCGACGGCCGTCTCGATCATCTTCAACTACGTGGGGTTCCGCTACTTCACCTACCGCGACCGGGACAAGCAGGGGCGCACGAAGGAGCTCACGCTCTTCCTGCTGTTCAGCGCCATCGGCCTGGTGATCGAGAACGGCACGCTCTACACGGCGACGTACGCCTTCCACTGGGACACCCCGTTGCAGAGCAACGTCTTCAAGTTCGTCGGCATCGGCATCGCCACCCTCTTCCGCTTCTGGTCCTACCGGAGCTGGGTGTTCAAGGCGCTGCCCGCCCGCGAAGCCGTGGAGACCGCGGAATCGTTCCTGACCGACCCGCGGAGCCACGTCAGAGTCATCAACAAGTGACGCCCGGGGCCCGGGGCCCCCGCCTCACGGCTCCCTCGGCTCCCGCGCCTGGTCCGCGTCCCGGCTCAGGAAGAGCGCGAAGACCGGCGGATATCCCTGGAGCAGCTCCAGCCGTCCGCCGTCCGCCTCGGCGAGGTCCCGGGCGACGGCGAGTCCGAGCCCCGTCGAGTTCCGGCCGCTGACCGTACGCTCGAACACCCGCGACCCGAGGTCCGGCGGCACCCCCCGGCCCTCGTCGGAGACCTCCACCACGGCCTGGTTCCCGGTGACCCGGGTGCGCAGCGCCACGGTGCCGTCGCCGTGCATGAGCGAGTTCTCGATGAGGGTGGCGAGCACCTGCGAGACCGCGCCGGGCGTGCCGACCGCCCGCAGCCCCTGCTTGCCGGAGCGGACGATGGCGCGGCCCTCGCTGCGGGAGGCGGGCCGCCACTCCTCGATCTGCTGCTTGACGACCTCGTCCAGGTCGAAGGTGACGGCCGAACCGGACTGCGGGTCGCGGGAATTGGTCAGCAGCCGCTGCACGACGTCGGTGAGCCGCTCCACCTGGGTGAGGGCGATCGTCGCCTCCTCCTTGACCGTGTCGGGGTCATCGGTGAGCGTGATCTCCTCCAGCCGCATGGAGAGCGCGGTCAGGGGCGTACGGAGCTGGTGCGAGGCGTCCGCGGCGAGCCGGCGCTCGGCGGTGAGCATCCGGGCGATGCGCTCGGCGCTGGCGTCGAGGACATCGGCGACCCGGTCCAGCTCGGCGACGCCGTAGCGGCGGTGGCGCGGCCGGGGGTCGCCGGAGCCGAGCCGTTCGGCGGTCTCGGCGAGGTCGGTCAGCGGGGTCGCGAGCCGGTTCGCCTGCCGTACGGCCAGGAAGACGGCGGCGATGACGGCGAGCAGCGCCACGCCGAGGATGACCGTCAGGGTGCGGCCGATCTCCTGGCTGACCGTGTCGCGGGACTCCGCGACCGTGATGGTCTCGCCCCGCTCGCCCTTCTGGGTGGCGGTGATGGCCTCGCCCGCGGGGTGCTTGCCCAGTTCGATGACGGAGCGGCCGGGGATCTCGATCTTGGCGTACCGGTTCGGGGTGATCTGCTCGCGCAGCACCCCGGAGGCCACCCGCTCGCCGCCCATCAGCCGGCTGTCGACGATGCTGACCAGCCGTACGGCCTCGGACTGCACGCTCTCCTGCGCGCTGCTCTCGATCGTGCGGGTCTCGACGATGACGAGCGAGATGCCGAAGACGGCGATCACGACGAGCACCACGGCGAGCGTGGAGTTGATCAGACGGCGGCGCACTGTGCCCTCCGGGGCGGGGTGGTACGAGTCTCGGCCCCCGGGCGGGGCGCCCGCGCGGGGCGCGCCGCGCCGTGGCGCACTCGCCCCGCGTCGCCGACCGCGGACCGCACGGCCGCCGGCCCCCGCCCGGCGGGCCCTGGGTCCCTGCTAGCTCTTCTCGAAGCGGAACCCGACGCCGCGCACCGTGGCGATGTAGCGCGGGTTGGCGGCGTCGTCGCCGAGCTTCTTGCGGAGCCAGGAGATATGCATGTCGAGCGTCTTGGTCGACGACCACCAGGTGGTGTCCCAGACCTCCCGCATCAGCTGGTCGCGGGTGACGACCCGGCCGGCGTCGCGGACCAGGACCCGCAGCAGATCGAATTCCTTGGCGGTGAGCTGGAGTTCCTCGTCGGCCATCCAGGCGCGGTGCGATTCGACGTCGATCCGCACTCCGTGGGTGGCCGGCGGCTGCTGGGCGGACTCGACCGCGCCGCGGCGCAGCAGGGCCCGCACCCGGGCGAGCAGTTCGGCGAGCCGGAAGGGCTTGGTGACATAGTCGTCGGCGCCGGCGTCCAGGCCGACCACGGTGTCCACCTCGTCGGCGCGGGCGGTGAGCACCAGTACGGGGAAGCCATGGCCTTCCGTGCGCAATCGGCGGCAGACCTCCAGCCCGTCCATTCCTGGGAGACCGAGATCGAGTACGAGCAGGTCCACGCCTCCCTGGAGGCCGGCGTCGAGCGCCGTGGGACCGTCCTCGCGCACCTCGACCTCGTACCCCTCGCGGCGCAGGGCGCGTGCGAGCGGCTCCGAGATGGACGCGTCATCCTCGGCGAGCAGTACTCGGGTCATGGGGTGATGGTAGTCCGCCGGGGCGCAGGTCAGAGGTGCCCGCACCCCTCCCTGCGAGTTCACTCACCCAACTGGCCTTTAACCTTCGAATATAGGCGGGTAGTTCCCGAATCTCCTGTGATCCATGTCTCAACTCCTTCCTTATCCGGGCGGGGTGTGACGTATGGTGACGGGACGTCTGCAGCATCACGGGGGGACCTTCGGCACTTAACGTGCGCCGTGGGTCTCTGTTGTGGGCGGGGCTGGCACCCCCAGTCCCGTATTCACAGTGAATGACCTGTCGGCCATCGTCCAGACCGCGCGCCCGCGCGCGGCGGACATGGATGCCGGTGTACGGCTGTCCCATCCGATACTTCGTTCCCGGGGTGTCGGTCCCCCGGACGTGGGATGTGGGCGGTGCGGTGCCGGTACCGGCCCACCCCCACCCGGGCGTGCGAGAGCTCCTACGTGCGTCCCGACCACACAAGGATCGACCATGGCGTCCAGCCTGACGAAGGGCACCGCCGAACAGGGAACCCCTGATTCCGGCGGCAAGACCTTCTTCGGCCACCCCCGCGGCCTGGCCACTCTCTTCATGACCGAGATGTGGGAGCGCTTCAGCTTCTATGGCATGAGGGCACTGCTCGTCCTTTACCTGATCTCCGGTGGACCGGATGCCAAGACCGGCGGTCAGGGCGGCGGACTGGCGATGTCGCTCGCCACGGCTTCCGCCATCTACTCCGTCTACATGGCCACGGTCTACCTGCTGGCCATGCCCGGCGGCTGGATCGGCGACCGGATCTGGGGCCCCCGCAAGACCGTCGCGATCGCGGCCGGTGTCATCGTCTGCGGCCACCTGATGCTCGCCATCCCCGGCGCGCCGACGTTCTTCCTCGGCATGGCGCTGGTCGCGATCGGCTCCGGCCTGCTGAAGGCCAACATCTCGACGATGGTCGGCCAGCTGTACGACGGCCCGCAGGACCCGCGCCGGGACAGTGGCTTCAGCCTCTTCTACATCGGCATCAACGTCGGTGGCGTGGCCGCCCCGCTGGCCGTCGGCACCGTCGGCCAGACCGTCAACTGGCACCTGGGCTTCGCGGTCGCCGCGTTCGGCATGGCGCTGGGCCTGGTCCAGTTCCTGATCGGCTCCCGCCACCTGTCCCCGGTCAGCAGCCAGGTCCCGACGCCGCTCCAGCGCGAGGAGCGCAACTCCTGGCTCTGCAAGGGGCTGCTCTGGGTGGCCATCGCGGCCGTCTTCTACATCGTGGTCGTCTCCGCCGGGCTCTTCACGATCAACTGGGCGCTGATCCCGATCGCGCTGATCGGCCTGTTCACGCCGATCGCGGTGCTGTTGCGCATCAAGCGCGACAAGGAGCTCACCGAGACCGAGCAGACCAAGATGAGCGGTTACATCTGGTTCTTCGTCGCCGCGGCCGTGTTCTTCATGATCTTCGACCAGGCCGGCTCGACGCTGAACGTCTTCGCCGACAAGAACACCGCGTCCTCGGTCCTCGGACTGGGCTTCCCGTCCTCGTGGTTCCAGTCGGTGAACTCGGCGTGGGTGATGGTGCTCGCGCCGATCTTCGCCTGGATGTGGATGGCGCTGAACCGCCGCGGCAAGGAACCGACCACCACGGTCAAGTTCGCGACGGCCATGCTCCTGATCGGCGCGTCGTACGTCATCTTCATCGTCCCGATGCTGATGACCGAGGACGGCTCGAAGGCCAGCCCGATGTGGCTGCTCACCGTCTACATGGTGCAGACCATGGGTGAGATGTGCCTCTCGCCCGTCGGCCTCTCGGTGACCACCAAGCTGGCACCGCAGAAGTACGCCAGCCAGATGCTGGGCGTCTGGTTCCTCGCGGTCACCGCCGGCGACTGCGTGGTCACCCTCGCCGTCACCGCGGGCGCGGACCTCAACGGAGTGGCGGTCATCGCGGTCGAGGCGGCGCTGGCGGTCCTCGCCGGAGCCGGGATCTACACCAACCGCAAGAAGATCATCGCTCTCCTGGGCGACGTCCGCTGACGTCCCCGGGCAGCTGCTGACAGGGCCCCGGCCGCGGTTCACTACCGCGTCCGGGGCCCTGTCGCGTACCCACCGGTCAGTCAGCGGCCTCAGCGCCGCAGCCGCCGCCAGGGGGTGAAGGTGAAGATCGCGGCGCCGAGGAGCACGGCGCACCCCGCGATCAGGCCGAGGGCCCGGAGGCTGCCGTGGTCGCCCGCGCCGGTCGCGGCGAGACCTCCGGAGGAGGCCGAGCCGCTGGCGGCGCCGGCGCTCGTGCCGCCCGCGGAGGCCGGGTGGCCGCCCGTACCGCCGCTGCCGCCGCTGCCGCCGGAGACGCCGCCCTGCTGCGCCGCGGTGTCCAGCTGGAGGGACACACCCGGGTCCTTCGCCGGGGTGCAGGTCGTGGTGGTGCCCAGCGCGTTGACGGTCAGGACGCCCGGGGTCAGCGTCGCCTTTCCGCTCGCGCCGGGCTTGTACGCGCCCTTGAGGTCGGGGATCGCGATGGGCTGGCCGGTCTTGATCGGGTCCTTGTTCGGCGCGCCCTCGGTCTTCACGGTCCCCTTGTCCGCGCCGCCGACCTTGACGGCCATCGAGGGCTTGACGGAGCCCGCGGGGATGTCGGCCGGGCTGTCCATGACGGACTTGCCGAACTTGACCGTCAGGTCGTAACTCCCGCCGTTCTTGGTCGCGTTGATCTGCACCGGCGAGGTGGCGTTCTTGTCGCCGATGGGCGTCTTGCACTGGTAGTCGACGCTGACTTCCTTGCCGGTGAACGAGCCGCTGCCGGTGTCGCCGCCGCTGGAGCCGCCACTGGAACCGGCGCTGGAGCCACCGGAGGAGCCGCCGGAAGAGCCGCCGGAAGAGCCGCCGGAGGACGACGATCCGCCGCTCGTACCGGCGCTGCCGCCCGTGCCACCGCTCGTGCTCGTACCGCCGCTCGTACCGCCACTGGTGCTCGTACCGCCGGTCGTACCGCCGCTCGTGCTGCCGCTGCCGTCGGTCACCTTGATGGTGGCCCCGGGCTTGACCGCCTCCTTCGCCGAGCACTTGGTGTCGGTGGAGATCGGCTTGTTGACGTTGATGCTGTACGCGCCGGGCGTCAGCGTGACGTCACCGGCCTTCGTCAGCTTCACCTTGGCCTTCATGTCGGGCAGCAGCATCGGGCTGTTCTTGGGGATCGGCGGGTTCTGCCGGGGCCCCTCCATCGCGGCCTCGCCGCTCTGCGCGCCGCCGAGCGTGAGCTTGCCGGTGGGCTTGACCGTGTCCTTGCCCAGATCGAGGATGTTCGGGTTCTTGGAGGCGGCCTCCACCGTCTTCCAGACCACCTCGACCTCGTCGCCGACCTTCGCCGTGGCCGGGGCCTGGATATCCACCTTGGTGGTGCCCTGGATCGGCGGCAGGCCGGAGATCGGCGGCGGTAAGCACTCGGTCTTGTACGACACTTCGGCGGCGTGCGCGGTACCCGGACTCAAGCCCACGCCCGCGCCGCCGAGCAGCAGCGCGACACCCGCCACGCCTGCTCTCCGATGCGTTCTCACGTAGTCCCCTTCGTTTGCGTCTGCGTCGTCGGATGTTCGTCACTCGGTGCGGAAGTCTGGGGCGGGGCGCCGGGCAGCGTGTCCGGGGTGAACCAGGGCAGCGAGCCGGTCTCGTCCTGCCGGTCCCGGTCCTTGCGCCGAGGATCCTTGCGCCGGGATTCCTCGCGCCGAGGTTCCTTGCGCCCGGCGGCCCGGCGGCGCGGGAGAGCGGCGGTGCGGGCGGGGCGCGGGACGCGCGCGAGACGGTTCCGGGCGGAGCGCGTACCGACCGTGGGGGGCCTCGGCCGCAGCCGGTCCACGATCACCATGCCGATCCGGAAGACCGCCGCCGGGATCACCACGCACAGCAGGATCCAGAAGAGCGTGACGCCCCACGGCCGCCCCACCGCCCACGGCTGCTCGACCAGCACCTTGCCGCCGTACTTGAGCGAGACGAGATAGTCGCCGTACGCGCCCGCCGACAGCTCCACCGGGAGTTCGACCCGCGCCTTCTTCCCCGGCGGTATCGCGCCGCGCCACTGCTGCTCCTCCCAGGAGGGGGCGAGCACGCCGTGCGAGGTGCCGACCTGGAAGACGGGGTCCCGGGCGGGCGTCGAGCCCAGGTTGGCGACGGTGACCACCAGTTGGCGCTGCGGGGGCGCGCCGAACCAGGTCAGCACCCCGCCGGAGCCCTTGAGCCGCGCGCCGAGCACGCTCAGCCGCTCGCCTCCCGTCTGGGCGGGCAGTGGTGCGACCGGGTGGCCCGCGACGCTGAAGTCGGCGTCCGCGGCGGCCGGTTCGCCGGTCACGGTCGCCGCGTGCACCACGCACGGGCAGGGTTTGGGCGGCTCGCTGACCGCCAGCTTCTCGTTGAACGCGCCGTCGGCGCCGGTGGTGACGGCGCGGCCGTCCGCGTTGGCGCAGGCGTTGGTGCCGCCGATCATCTTCTGCCCGCAGATGAGCAGCGTCAGCAGCGTGTGCGGCCGCCAGCCCGTGCCGCTGACGGTGATACTGCCGCCCGCACCGGCCTCCCGCTTGCTGACGGTGATGGCGGGCCCGTCGGCGGCGGCCGAGGCGCCGGCGGCGGGCGCCGCCGGCGACAGGGCGAGGGCGAGCGCCGCCAGCAGGACGGCCAGGGCGCCGGGCCGGCCCCGCGGCCCGGCGCGGCCCGCGCGCGGGAGCGCGAAGCGCCGTACGACCGTCCGCGCACGGGACGCCGAAGGGTGGGGGGCTGGGGGCCGCTGCCCCGTCGCCTGTCGCTGCGTACTGCCGATCACGTTCTGACTCCTGACCCCGTACCGGCCAATTCCGCTGGCTCCCCCGTCTCTTCACCGGCCGGTCCCCCGGCCTCCGGCGGTGCCCGTCCGCGTCTGCGGCGTACGAACCAGACCGCTGCCGCCAGGCAGAGACCGGTGGCCGGCACGGCCGCCCAGCCCCAGGGCAGGGGTCGGTACGCGGCGTCGGCCGTGGCGTGCGCGCCGCCGCCCGCGGTCGCGGTGAGCTTGACGCGCACCGAGTCGAACGAGGGCGCGTCCGCCCACTTCTCCGACAGCCGCGCCCGCTGCCCCGGCCGCAGCTCGATGGGGAGGGAGCGGGCGGGGCGGCGCAGGACCTGGCCGAACAGGCCGTCGGCGCTGACCGCGAGGCGCGGCGTGAGGGTGACGTTGCCCCGGTTGACGAGCGCGTAGCGGATGCGCGCGCTCTCGCCCCGGCCGGTGACGCGCACGTCCTCGACGGACAGCGCGGCGAGCGTCGGCCCGCTGACGCGCAGCGCCAGCCGCACCCCGGCCTGCCGTCCGCCGCCGCTCACGACGATCGCGCCGGGGTGGTCACCGGGCACGGCGTCGGCCGGAACGGTCACGGTGAACGGCACGTCGGCGCGCGTATGGGGCGGGACCTCGACGGTCTTCGAGGCGAGGGAGAGCCACGCCCCGGCATCATGGCCGCCCCCGGCCTCACCCGCCTTACCCCCGCCACCACCGCCACCGCCGCCGCCGTCGGTGCCGCCGCCGTCGGTGCCGTCGGCGGTCGCGCCGCGCAGCCGCACCGTGCGCGGCGCGGCGCCGGGGTTGGTGACGGAGATCTTGTCGGTGAGTACGGAGCCGGGCGTGCCCTCCAGATAGAAGTACGGCCGCCCGGCCGCGCCCGCTCCGGTGCCGCCGCCGGGCGCGGGTGCGGCGGACCACGCGTCGGGAGCGGCGGCCCTCGCCGCCGTGGGCGCGCCCAGCAGCGCCACGGCGGTGACGGCCGCGGTGACGGCGCTGCGAGTACGGGACGGCATGTGCGGGCTCCCTGCGGCTCGTACGCGATGGCGCGCGGAGCGGGACAGTTGCGCGGAGCGGGTTCCCCGCCCCTCTTCCCGCACCGCCCTTCCCCTGACCGGCAGTTCTGACCAGGGCTGCTGACCAGGGCCGCCGACCGGGGCTGCTGACCGGGGTGTCGCCCCGGTGCCGGACGGTGCGGGTGACCGTTGTTCGGAGTGTTCCGGCGGCGCGGTGTGCCGACGCGCCGGTGTTCTAGCGGACGGCCTTCTGGCGGCGCGTCAGCCACAGCGTGCCCGCCGCTCCGGCGAGCAGCACGGTGCCGCCGAGCGTGCCGAAGGCGATCGCGTTGTCGGAGGGCCCGGTCTGCGGGAGCTGGCCGCCGCCGGTCGAGGCGGAGCCGCCCGAGCCGCTGGAGCCCGTACCGCCCGTACCGCCCGACCCGCCGGTGCTGCCGCCCGTACCGCCCGTACTCCCCGAGCCGCCCGTGGACCCGCCCGAGCCCTTGACGTCGAGGCTGAGCGACGGCTTGGGGTTGTTGTTCGGCGTGCACGTGGTGGTCGTGCCCATCGCCTTGATGGTGAGGGTGGACGCGGTGAAGGTGACCTTGCCGCTCTTCTTGGGCGTGTACGTACCCGACAGGTCGCTGATCTTGATGGCGGTGTTGGCGGGTATCGCCGCGTCGTTGGCGGGGCCCGTGACCGCCACGGTGCCGCTCTCCGCGCCGCCGAGCTTGATGAGCGCACTTGGCTTCATCGCGCCCTTGCCGAGCTCGATGGGGCTGGAGGAGACGCCCTTCTGGAAGGACATGGTGAGCTTGTACGAGCCTCCGCTCGCCACGCTCTTGATGTCGATGGGCGACACCGCGCCCTTGTTTCCGATCGGTGTCTTGCACTGGTAGTCGACGTCGACCGTGTCGGCGTGCGCCGCGGGGGCGGCCAGCAGGACTGTCCCGCCGGCCAGCGCCGCCGCGACCGCGAGCGCGCCGCTCCGGCCGACCGCGTGGCGTTTCGTGTGGGACACGTCGGGTTCCCCTCTCGTCAAATACTCCTCAAACACCCGCCATGCGCCGCCGGCAGATGTTACTGACGGCACATCAGATCGGGCGCCGACAGTACGCCGGGGACCATGGAGAGGGAAGACAAAGAACACGCCGGATCGCGGCGTGTGCGAGGACGCGTGGGAGAGGACGTACGGGAGAGGCGACGCGCGGGCGGGCGCGGAAGGGATCGCCGGGCGCGGAACGGGCGTCGAGCGCGGAACGGGCCCACGACACGGAACGGGCATCGGGCGCGAACGGGGCTCGGGACGCGGAGTAGGGCCCGGGACGCGGGCGGAACAGGGCTCAGGCGCGTAAGACGGGAAAGCGGGGGCTCGTACGCGTGACAGCGCTCGGACGCGCGGGCGGAGCGGAGACGGGGCCCGGCCGCGTGGCATCGCTCAGGACGGAGCCGCGAGCTCCGCCCAGACCGTCTTCCCGGCGCCTTCCGTGTTGCGCACGACCCCCCAGTCGAGACAGAGCCGCTGCACGATAAACATGCCGTGCCCGCCGGGCCGTCCGGCCCGGTGCGGGGTGCGGGGTGCGGGCGTACCGGCGCCGGGGTCGACGACCTCCAGGCGCAACACCTTGCCGCTGCACGCGACCCGGACCTCTTCGGGGCCCTCCGCGTGCAGACAGGCGTTGGTGACCAGCTCGGAGACGACCAGCAGGACGTCTTCGGCGGCCGCTCGCTGATCGGCGCCGGCGGCGGGCAGCCAGCCCCAGTCGTGGAGCGCCTCGCGCGTGAAGTCGCGGGCGCGCGGCACCGCGCCGCTGGCCCCTATGAGGTGGAGTCGGCGGACCTGCCCGGCCGGGGACGGGGCCTCGGCCGAAGCGGTACCGCCCGGCTCCGGACCACGGTCGCCCAGCGGGGACGGCCGGGTGGTGCTCATCAGCGCTTCACCTCACCGATCACCGATTACAGGACTGACGGATACCTGGCACATTCAACAGATTCAGGTCTCTCCTGCCCGTCCGCTCGGTGAGAACACCCACTTCTTCGATACGGGTCGTGTGACACGGGTAACGCCCAGTTTGCACAGAGAGACAGGAGTGGTGACGCTCAGTCCGCGAGCGCGGCGTCGAGCGTGTCATGAACGGTGAAGACCACCTCGGCGCCGGTGATCTCGAAGACCCTGGCGACCACGGGCAGCATCCCGGCCAGATGGACCCCGCCGCCCGCGGCCTCGGCCTTGAGCCGGGCGCCGAGGAGCACGTTGAGTCCGGTGGAATCGCAGAACTCCAGCTGCGAGCAGTCGACCACGAGGCGCGAGCACCCCTCGTCGACGCAGCTCTCCAGCGGTTCACGCAGCAACTCGGCCGTGTGGTGATCCAGCTCACCCGCCGGGGTCACGATCGCGCTCACCCCATGGCGACGGACCCCGACATGCAGCCGGCCCCTGCTTGCACTGCCGACCATCCCGCGGTCCATGCGCACCCCTTCTCGGTTGCTTGCCTGGCGCTTGAGGAAGCCTACGCCTTCAGTACGGTGTCCGGTAGCCGAAGATCCGTCATTTCAGGGCGAATACGGACAACTCGCACTTGCCATGGGTAGGTAAAGACCGGTAGGGCTAGTACGAACGACAAACACGGCCGGCTTTGGAGGCGCCGCACACCGCAGCAACTGGTCATGGCTTCGGCAGCCATATGCCGAGAATGATGGAGGACACCATGTCACCCCGGCTCGACGAACTGCGCACCGATGCTCCTCGGGAGACCGCCTCGTCGACACCCCCGCCCGAGCCCCACACCGAGCAGGCCGCCCCGGCCGCCGGCGCCGCCGAGACCACGGACATCGATGACGCGGCCGACGCCGCTCTCGGCGATGTACCGCTCGACGAGCTCCCCGAGATCCCGCCCTACGACAAGGTCGGCCCAGTGGACGCGCGGGCCCTGTCCAAGACGCTCTTCGAACGCCTTGAGTCGCTTGAGGAGGGTACCCACGAGCACGCGTACGTACGCAACACCCTGGTCGAGCTGAACCTGGCGCTCGTGAAGTTCGCCGCCTCCCGGTTCCGCTCCCGCAGCGAGCCGATGGAAGACATCGTCCAGGTCGGCACCATCGGCCTGATCAAGGCCATCGACCGCTTCGAGCTCAGCCGCGGCGTCGAGTTCCCCACCTTCGCGATGCCGACGATCGTCGGCGAGATCAAGCGCTTCTTCCGCGACACCAGTTGGTCGGTGCGGGTGCCGAGGCGGCTTCAGGAGCTCCGGCTCGACCTGGCCAAGGCCGGCGACGAACTGGCCCAGAAGCTCGACCGCGCGCCCACCGTGGGCGAGCTGGCCGAGCGGCTCTCCCTCACCAACGAGGAGGTCGTGGAGGGCATGTCCGCGAGCAACGCGTACACCGCGAGCTCGCTGGACGCCCAGCCGGAGGAGGACGACACCGAGGGCGCGCTCGCGGACCGTATCGGCTACGAGGACCACGGCCTCGAAGGCATCGAGTACGTCGAGTCGCTGAAGCCGCTCATCGCCGAACTCCACCCGCGGGACCGGAAGATCCTCTCGCTGCGGTTCGTCGCCAACATGACGCAGTCCGAGATCGGCGAAGAGCTGAACATCTCCCAGATGCACGTCTCCCGGCTGCTCTCCCGCACGCTCGTCAAGCTCCGCAAGGGCCTGATGATCGACGAATAGGAGCGGCGCTCTCCCCACCGAGCGCCCCACCGGGCTTCGAGGCCCCGGCTCCAGCGGCTTCCGCCGCTGTCGAGCCGGGGCCTCGCCCATACTCTCGTCCGTTACCCTGCCCGCTTTCCCCGCTGCCACACCGCGGAGACCAGCGGGACTCCCGGCCGGTAGGCGAGGTGGACGTGGCTCGGGGCGTCGAGGAGGGCGAGGTCGGCCGCCGCCCCCGGGGCGACGCGGCCGACGTCCGTACGGCGCAGGGCGCGGGCGCCGCCCGCGGTGGCCGACCAGAGGGCCTCGTCGGGGCTCATGCCCATGTCGCGTACGGCCAGTGCGATGCAGAAGGGCATGGAGCTGGTGAAGGAGGAGCCCGGATTGCAGTCCGTGGACAGCGCCACGGTGGCGCCCGCGTCCAGGAGGCGGCGGGCGTCCGGCCACTGCGCGCGGGTGGAGAACTCCGCGCCGGGCAGCAGCGTCGCCACGGTGTCGCCGCCGGCGAGCGCGTCGAGGTCCGCCGCGTCGAGGTGGGTGCAGTGGTCGGCGGAGGCCGCGCCGAGTTCGACGGCGAGCTGCACGCCCGGCCCGTGGGAGAGCTGGTTGGCGTGGACGCGCACGCCCAGCCCCCGGTCCCGGCCCGCGGTGAGGATCGCCCGCGACTGGTCGGCGTCGAAGGCGCCGTTCTCGCAGAAGACGTCGATCCAGCGGGCGTGCGGGGCGCAGGCGTCGAGCATCGGCCCGGTGACGAGGTCCACGTACCCGGCCGGGTCGTCGGCGTAGTCCGGCGAGACGATGTGCGCGCCGAGGAAGGTGACCTCGTCGGTGTGGGCGGCGGCGATGCGCAGCGAGCGGGCCTCGTCCTCGGTGTTGAGGCCGTAGCCGGACTTGGTCTCGATGGTCGTGGTGCCCTGGAGCAGGGCCTCGCGCAGATAGTGCACGAGCCCCGCCTCCAGCTCCGTGTCGGTGGCGGCGCGGGTGGCGGCGACGGTGGTGCGGATGCCTCCGGCGCTGTAACTCCGGCCGGACATACGGGCGTTGAACTCGGCCGTCCGGTCGCCGGCGAAGACCAGGTGGGAGTGGGAGTCCACGAAGCCGGGGATCGCGGCCCGGCCGCCCGCGTCGTGGACCCGGTCGGCGGCGGGGGCGTCGGCCGCGGGACCGACCCAGGCGAAGCGGCCGTCTTCGATGACGACGGCGGCCTCCTCGATCAGCCCGAGCGGCCCCCGGCCGAGGGCGGGGTCGTTGGTGACCAGGCTGCCGATGCCGGTGATGAGGGTGGACGCGGGGGTTGTCATGGTTCCTCTCCGTGGGGTGGGCGCAGCGCCGCGATGGCCGTGGCGAGGGCCTCGGGTACGTCCGGGACCAGGGTGTGCTCCCCGTCCCGCACGACGTGCCGTCCGCCGACGACCGTATGGCGGACGTCGGCGCCGGTCGCGGCGAACACCGCGGTCTCCGCGCCGAGTCGGGGCAGCGGGCCCGCCGTGCGCACGGTGTCCAGCGCGACGGTCGTCAGGTCCGCGAGCAATCCGGCGGCGATCTCGCCCGCGTCGTGCCAGCCGAGGGCCGCGTGCCCGTCCGCGGTGGCGGCGCGCAGCAGCGCGCCCGCCGTCCAGTGCCCCCGGGCGCGGGTGCGCAGCCGTTCGTCGAGCTCCATGGCGCGGGCCTCTTCGAAGAGGTCGATCACGGCGTGGCTGTCGCTGCCCAGCGACAGGGGGGAGCCCGCCCGCTGGAGCCGGGCGGCGGGGCCGATGCCGTCGGCGAGGTCGCGTTCGGTGGTGGGGCACATGCAGGTGCCGGTGCGGCTGTCGCCGAGGAGGGCGATGTCCTCGTCGTTCAGGTGCGTGGCGTGCACGGCGGTGGTACGGGGGCCGAGCGCGCCGTGGTCCGCGAGGAGCCGGGTGGGGGTGACGCCGTGGGCCCGGACGCAGGCGTCGTTCTCGGCGGTCTGCTCGGAGAGGTGGACGTGCAGCGGCGCCGAGCGCTCGGATGCCCAGTCGGCGACCGCCCGCAGCTCGGCCGCGGGGACGGCCCGTACGGAGTGGATGGCCGCGCCGATCCGGGCGTGGCCGGGGGCCTTGAGGGCGGCGGCGCGCTCGGCCCAGGCGTCGGCGGTGCCGTCGCTGAAGCGCAGTTGGTGGCGGTTGGGGGGCTCGCCGAAGCCGGCGGAGAGATAGGCGGTGTCGAGGAGGGTGATGCGGATGCCGGCCTCGGCGGCGGCGGCGATCAGCGCGTCGCCCATCGCGTTGGGCTCGTCGTAGCGCGCGCCGCCGGGCGCGTGGTGCAGATAGTGGAACTCGCCGACGCAGGAGATCCCGGCGAGCGCCATCTCGGCGTAGACGGCGCGGGCGAGGGCGTAGTACGTGTCCGGGGTGAGCCGGGCGGCCACCTGGTACATGACCTCGCGCCAGGTCCAGAACGTCCCCGAGCCCACCTGGACGGTGGAGCGCAGGGCGCGGTGGAAGGCGTGACTGTGGGCGTTGGCGAGGCCCGGGAGGGTGAGGCCGCGCAGCGCGACCGCGCCCGGCGGCGGGGCGCCGGCCCCGGTCCGTACGGCCGTGATGCGGCCGTCCGCGGTCTCGATGGCCACGCCCGGTTCGACGTTCGTCCCCAGCCAGGCGTGTTCCGCCCAGTACGTCACCTGCACGCGAGGCCCTCCACTACGTCGGCGAGTGCGGCCACCCCGGCCAGGCAGTCGTCCTCGGCGGCGGATTCGGCCGGTGAGTGCGAGACGCCGGTGGGGTTCCGTACGTACAGCATGGCGGTGGGGACCGTTCCGGACAAAATACCCGCGTCGTGGCCGGCCCCGGTGGCGAGGAACGGGGCCGTCCCGCCGAGGAGGGCGCCCAGCTCGTCGCGGAGGGCGTGGCCGAACTCGATGACGGGGGTGAAGGACTCCCGGACCACCGCGACGTCCACGCCGTCGCGCGCCCCGCGCTCGGTGGCGGCCTGTTCGATCTCGGCGACGACGCGGTCCAGGGTCTCCTGGTCGGCGGCGCGCGAGTCGAGCCAGCCGCGCACGAGGGAGGGGATGGCGTTGACACCGTTGGGCTCGACGGCGACCTTGCCGAAGGTGGCGAGCGCCCCGGCGATCCGGGCCTTCTTGCGGGCGGCGAGGACGGTGTTGGCGTAGGTCAGCATCGGGTCGCGGCGGTCTTCGAGGCGGGTGGTGCCCGCGTGGTTGGCCTCGCCCCGGAAGTCGAACCGCCAGCGGCCGTGCGGCCAGATCGCGGAGGCGATGCCGACGGCGTCGCCGGAGAGGTCCAGCGCCCGGCCCTGTTCGACGTGGAGTTCCACGAACGCGCCGATCCGCTCCAGCCGCTCGGGGTCGGGGCCGATCGCCTCCGGGTCGTACCCGGCGCTCTCCATGGCCCGCGGCAGCGAGACGCCGTCCGCGTCGCGCAGCTCGTGCGCCTTCTCGGCGGTGAGCTGCCCGGCGGTGAGGCGGGAGCCGACGCAGGCGAGGCCGAACCGGGCGCCCTCCTCGTCGCCGAAGTTGACGATGCCCAGGGGCTTGGTGAACTCCGCTCCCCTCCGGCGGAGTTCGTCGAGCGCGGCGAAGGAGGAGACGACGCCGAGCGGGCCGTCGAAGGCGCCGCCGTCGGGCACGGAGTCCAGGTGCGAGCCGGTGACGACGGCGTCGCCCGCGGCCGGGTCACCGAGCCAGGCCCACAGGTTGCCGTTGCGGTCGGTCTCGCAGGTCAGGCCGCGGGAGGCGGCCTGGGCGCGGAACCAGGCGCGGCAGTCGGCGTCGGCGCCGGTCCAGGCGTGGCGGCGGTAGCCGCCGGTGGCCGGGTGGCGGCCGATGGGCAGGAGGTCGCGCCACATCTCGTGGAAGGAGGGGGGCGCGGCGGCGGCGCCGCCTCGCGCGGTCATTCGCCCTCCCGCATCGGGATGCGGACGCCGCGCTCCGCCGCGACCTCGTCGGCGCGCTCGTACCCCGCGTCCACGTGCCGGATGACGCCCATGCCCGGGTCGTTGGTCAGCACCCGGCGGATCTTCTCGCCCGCCAGCTTGGTGCCGTCGGCGACCGAGACCTGGCCGGCGTGGATGGAGCGGCCCATGCCGACGCCGCCGCCGTGGTGGATGGAGACCCAGGAGGCGCCCGAGGCGACGTTGACCATCGCGTTGAGCAGCGGCCAGTCCGCGATGGCGTCCGACCCGTCGAGCATGGCCTCGGTCTCGCGGTACGGGGAGGCGACCGAGCCGCAGTCGAGGTGGTCGCGGCCGATCGCGAGGGGGGCTTGCAGCTCCCCGGAGGCCACCATGTCGTTGAAGCGCTCGCCGGCCTTGTCGCGCTCGCCGTAGCCGAGCCAGCAGATACGGGCCGGGAGGCCCTGGAAGTGGACGCGCTCCCCGGCCAGCTTGATCCAGCGGGCCAGGGACTCGTTCTCCGGGAAGAGGTCGAGGATCGCCTTGTCGGTCTTGTGGATGTCGGACGCCTCGCCGGACAGCGCGGCCCAGCGGAACGGCCCCCTGCCCTCGGCGAAGAGCGGGCGGATATAGGCCGGTACGAAGCCGGGGAACGCGAACGCGCGCTCGTACCCGGCGAGTTGGGCCTCGCCGCGGATCGAGTTGCCGTAGTCGAAGACCTCGGCGCCCGCGTCCATGAACCCGACCATGGCCTCGACATGCCGGGCCATCGACTCGCGGGCCCGCTGGGTGAAGTCGGCGGGCTTCTCGGCCGCGTAGGCGGCCATCTCGTCGAAGTCGATGCCGAGCGGGAGGTAGGCGAGCGGGTCGTGGGCGCTGGTCTGGTCGGTGACGATGTCGATCGGCGCGCCCTCGGCGAGCATGCGCGGCAGCAGCTCGGCGGCGTTGCCGAGCAGCCCGATGGAGAGCGGGCGGCGGGCGTCACGGGCCTCGGTGGCGAGCTGGAGCGCGTGCTCCAGGGAGTCGGCCCGCACGTCGAGGTAGCGGTGTTCGATGCGGCGCTCGATGGCGCGCGGGTCGCAGTCGACGCAGATGACGACGCCGTCGTTCATGGTCACGGCGAGCGGCTGGGCGCCGCCCATGCCGCCGAGCCCGGCGGTCAGGGTGATCGTCCCGGCGAGCGTGCCGCCGAACTTCTTGGCGGCGACGGCCGCGAAGGTCTCGTACGTGCCCTGGAGGATGCCCTGCGTCCCGATGTAGATCCAGGACCCGGCGGTCATCTGCCCGTACATGGTGAGGCCGAGGGCCTCCAGCCGCCGGAACTCCTCCCAGTTGGCCCAGTCCCCCACCAGGTTGGAGTTGGCCAGCAGCACGCGCGGCGCCCATTCGTGCGTCTGCATGACGCCGACGGGGCGGCCGGACTGGACGAGCATCGTCTCGTCCTGCTTGAGGGTGGTGAGCGTGCGCACCATGGCGTCGAAGGAGCGCCAGTCGCGGGCGGCCTTGCCGGTACCGCCGTAGACCACGAGCTGGTCGGGGTGCTCGGCGACCTCCGGGTCGAGGTTGTTCTGGAGCATCCTCAGGGCGGCTTCCTGCTGCCACCCCAGGGCGCTGATCTCCGTGCCGCGCGGTGCCCGTACGGGTCGTGGTCCTGACATGGGCCGTGCCTCCCTGACGTCGCCTGGATCGAGCTATTCACATCTTTGCCAGACTGAATATCGCTAGTCAACAGGTCGCGGGGTGGTTGCGGGCATGGATGCGCACGCCGCTTCACACGGAGCGCGCTTCCACGGGCGGCGTCTCGTGGGGCCCGACGCCTCGGGGAGGCGGGAGAGATCGGGGAGGGCGGAGGGGCCGGCAGGCCGGAGGGCTCGGAGAGTTCAGAGAATTCAGAGGGTGAAGCCGCTGGGGAACGGGTCGGTCGGGTCCAGCAGGTACTGGCCCATGCCGGTGATCCAGGCGCGGCCGGTGACGGTCGGGAGTACGGCCGTACGGTCGCCGACCCTGGCGGTGCCGGTGAGGCGGCCGGTGAAGCGGGTGCCGATGAGCGACTCGTTGACGAAGTCCTGGTGCAGGGGCAGTTCGCCGCGCGCGTACAGCTGGGCCATCCGGGCGCTGGTGCCCGTGCCGCACGGGGAGCGGTCGAACCAGCCGGGGTGGATGGCCATCGCGTTGCGGGAGTCGGAGCCGTCCCGGCCGGGGACGGTGAACTGGACGTGCCGGCAGCCGGAGATCGCCGGATCGGTGGGGTGCACGGGCCGGTCGTGCTGGTTGACGGCCTCCATGACGGCCAGCCCCGCGGCGAGGATCTCGTCGCCGCGGGCCGAGGAGAAGGGCAGGCCGAGGGCTTCGAGGGGGGTGATGGCGTAGAAGTTGCCGCCGTAGGCGAGGTCGTAGCGGACCTCGCCGAGGCCGGGGACCTCGACGCGCGCGTCGAGGGCGACGGCGAAGGAGGGCACGCTGTGGATGGTGACGTGTTCGGCGCGGCCGTCGCGGACGGCGACGCGGGCCTCGACGAGACCCGCGGGGGTGTCGAGGCGGACCGTCGTGGTGGGCTCGGTGACCTCGACCATGCCGGTCTCGACGAGGACCGTCGCCACCCCGATCGTCCCGTGGCCGCACATCGGCAGGCAGCCGGACACCTCGATGTAGATCACTCCCCAGTCGGCGTCGGGCCGCGTCGGGGGCTGGAGGATCGCGCCGCTCATGGCGGAGTGGCCGCGGGGCTCGTTCACCAGTAATCGGCGGATGTGGTCGAGGTGCTCCATGAAGTAGGCGCGGCGGTCGGCCATGGTGGCGCCGGGGACCGGGCCGACGCCGCCGGTGATGACGCGGGTGGGCATGCCCTCGGTGTGCGAGTCGACGGCGCTGAAGTAGCGCGCCGCGCGCATCAGCGGGCCGCCGGCAGGGCGGCGACGGCGTCGATGGCGCGCTTCATGTCGGCGTCGAGCAGTTCGAGCCGGTCGGGCGGGAGCGGGCCGCGGGGCGGCCGGCAGGGGCCGCCGTACCGGCCGACGAGGTCCATGCCGCGCTTGATCGCCTGGACGAACTCGGTCCGCGAGTCCCACCGGAAGGCCGCGACCAGCGGCTCGTACAGCGCTCTCGCCTCGGCGAGGCGTCCGGCGAGGGCGAGTTCGCAGAGGCGGACGGACTCGGCGGGGAAGACGTTCGGGAACCCGGCGAACCAGCCCGTGGCCCCCATCAGGAGGGCTTCGAGCACGAGGTCGTCGGCCCCGGCTATGGGCTCCAGGCCCGGGGCCTGTTCCTTGATGTGCAGGATGCGGCGGATGTCGCCGGAGAACTCCTTCACGGCGACGACGCCGTCGATCCGCGCCAGTTCGCCGAGCGTCTCGGGGGTGAGGTCGACCTTGGTGTCGAGGGGGTTGTTGTAGACCATGACGGGCAGCCCCGCCTTGGCCACCTCCGTGTAGTGGTGCACGATCTCGGCGGTGTTCGCCCGATAGAGCGTGGGCGGCAGGCAGAGCACCCCGTCCGCCCCGTCCTCGGCTGCCGACTCGGCCCAGGCGCGCGCCTGATGGGCGCCGGGCCCGTGCACGCCGACGACGACGAGCGCGTCGCCGCCGACGGCTTCGACGGCCGTACGGGCGACGGCGCGGCGCTCGGCGTCGGTGAGGGAGGAGTACTCGCCCAGGGAGCCGTTCGGGCCGACGCCGTGGACGCCGTTGTCGACGAGCCATCGGCAGTGCTCGGCGTACCGGTCGAGGTCGGGCCGCAGCCCGGCGGGGGCGGCGGGGTCTTCGGCGTACGGGAGGGTGGTGGCGACGATGAGGCCGGTGAGGGTGGTGGGTGCGTGGGGTCTGGGCATGGCACTTCCCTTCGGTGGCTGGCGGTGCGGGCGGTTACGGCGCCTTGGGGTCGGGGGCTTCGCGGGGGTCGGTCGGGTCGGCTGGGTCGCTTGGACCGCTTGGGCCGCTCTGGGTGCCGCCCGGATCGCCCAGGCCGTCCGCCGGGTCACCCGGGTCACCCGGGTCACCCGGGTCACCCGGGTCACCCGGGTCACCGCCCAAGTCGCCCAGGCGGATGGGGTGGGCGATAGGGCGGCGGTCGATGGCGTGGGGGTCGGCGAGGGCGGGTGCGCCGGGCGTCTCGGACGCGCCGCCCAGGAGGGTGTTCGCGAGGTCGGCCACGTTGCGCCCGCACACGCGCCCCTGGCAGAGCCCGAGCCCGGCCCGGCAGGTCAGCTTGAGCGCCCGCATCCCGTCCGCCCCGCGCCCGAGCACCGCCTCTCGCAACTGCCCGTACGTCACTTCCTCGCAGCGGCACACCACGGTGTCGTCGGCCAGCCACGACTGCCATCCGCCGCGGACCGGATGCGCGTCGGCGAGCACGGCGGCGAACCGGCGGCCGGAGCGGACTCGGGCGACGAGGGCCGACAAAGAGGCAGGGGTGGCAGGGGTGGCAGGGGTGGCAGGGGTGACGGGTGCCGCAGCGGCGGGCATCGCGGACGCGGCGGGCATCGCAGCGGTAGGGGTGGCGGGGGACGTGGGCGGGGCGACGCCGAGCGCCGCGGCGGCGGTCCCGACCGACGCCGCGGCGGTGGCCGCCCCAGCCTGCGCGGCAGTGGTGGCGCGCGTCGGCGTCAGGCTCAATACGGCGGCGGTACCCGCCAGTTCGCCCTCGGCGGCGGCCGCGGTCGCGCCCGCGATGCCGGTGAGTTCTCCGGCGGCGTAGACGCCCGGCACGGTGGTGGCCTGGTGGGCGTCGACGACGACATGGCCGTCGCACAGGGCGCAGCCCGCGGTGAGGGCGAGTTCGAGTTGGGGGGTGAAGCCGTAGCCGACGCAGACGGCGTCGACGCCTTCGACGCGGCGCTCGCTGCCGGGCCTGATCCGCCACCGCGCGTCGAGGCGGGCGACGGTCACGGCTTCGACGCGGTCGCGGCCGTGCGCCGCGACGACCGCGCCGCGCGACCGGTAGGGGACGCGGCTACGGGCCAGTTCGGCGGCGTAGGAGGAGAGTTCCGCCGCCTTGGCGCGGCCTCCGTCGCGGGCCGCCGCGACCGGGTGCCGCAGCCAGCGGGCCGGGGAGCCCGCCTCGTACACGCCGAGCACGCGCGCGCCGACGGCGAGCAGGGACGTCGCGACGGGGAGCAGGAACGGCCCCGTACCCGCCACGACCACCCGACGGCCGATCGCGGCCCGCTGCCCCTTCGCGAGCGCCTGGGCGGCGCCCGCCGTCACCACCCCGGGCAGTTCCCAGCCGGGGAACGGCAGCGCCCGGTCGTACGCGCCGGTGCACAGGATGAGCGCGTCGGCGGTGAGCGTACGGGCGGTGCGGGCGGTTCCGTCGGCGGGGCCCTGCTGGACGTGGACGAGGTGCCGGTCGCCGGGGGCCGGTTCCAGGGCCCAGACGTCGGCGCACGAGAGGTGGTCGATACGGGGGTGGCCGGCGATCGCCCGTTCCAGCGGGTGGTCCCGCCCGGCCGAGAACTCGACGGGCGGCCGCCGGTGGTACTGGCCCCCCACACGCCCACCGCCGTCGACGAGCGCCACCCGCGCCCCGCCGCCGGCCGCCGCCAGCGCCGCGGCCATCCCGGCGGGCCCGGCCCCCACCACTACGACCAGGGGTTCGGCCGGGGTCCGCCTCATGTGCCCGGCCTGGGTGCCAGGGCGGCGCGGTCCGTACGCCGCTTCCGGGTCGGTCGCAGCCGGAGCCGCGGCCCCTGGGCCCGCCGCACCCTTGCCTGCCGCGCCCTCGCCTGCCGCGCTCAGACCCGCTGACTCCGCCTCCGGAGCACTCACGGCCACCGCACCCGCGGCCGCCGCGCCCATGGCGGTCGTACCCGCGGCCACCGCACCCGCAGCCGTCGGGAGGGGCCCCGGCCCCGCCCCGGCGGCAGGTTCCTCGGCCCGCCGACCGGCCTCACCTCCCCCGCCACCGCACCCGGTCGGCACCTCCCCCGCCCCCGGTTCCGGCGCCCCGGGCCGCCGGAGAGGCCCCTGCGCGCCGCCCTCCCTTACGGCGGACCCCCGCCCCCCGTAAGGGAGTTCGGCCCCCCGCTGGGTCTCGATCCGGTCGCCGTCCGCGATCTCGCGGCGGCAGGCCCGTACGTCCGGGAGCCCGTTGACCACCACCAGGCAGTCGTGGCAGACGCCGATGCCGCAGAACAGGCCGCGGGGCCGGTCACCGTCCCGCGTGGTGCGCCACGAGGTGCGGCCCGCGGCGAGGAGCACCGCGGCCACGCTCTGCCCGGGCAGGGCGAGTTGACGACAGCCGTCCACCTCGACGTGGACGATCCGCTTCGGCTTCGCTGTCATGGGGCGGCGGCCTCCAGACCCGGGCGGCCGACCCGGAAGGGCTCCGGGTCGAGGTGGGGTTCCTCGCCCGCGTACAGCTCCGCGAGGAGTTCGCCCGTCGCGGCGGCCAGGCCGATGCCGGCGCCCTCGTGGCCGGTGGCGTGCCACAGGCCGCGGCGGCGGGGGTCCTCGCCGATGACGGGGAGATGGTCGGGGGTGTACGGGCGGAAGCCGCCGTACGCGCGCATCACCGGCACGTCCCGCAGCGCCGGGAAGAGCCCGGCCGCCTTGCGCGCGAGGGCGCGCAGCACGGCCACCCGCACGGTCTCGTCGAAGCCGACGCGCTGGCGGCTGGAGCCGATGAGGACGGTGCCGGCACGGGTGGCCTCGACGACCGCGGAGGTCTGGAGCGCGGCGTCGCCGCTGCCGACGGCGCCGACGTAATCGGCGTCGTACACCTTGTGCCGCACGGTGTCCGGCGGCAGCGGGGCGGTGACGAGGACCATGCCGCGGCGCGGCAGCACGGACAGCGGCGCGCCCGCCGCCGCGGCGAACTCGCCGGCCCACGGGCCGCAGGCGTTGACGACCGCGCCGCACGGCACGGGCCCGGCCGAGGTCCGTACCGCGCGCACCGCGCCGTCGGCGCGGCACTCGACGCCGAGCGCGCGGACGCCCGTACGGACGGTTCCGCCGCGCGCCCGTACGGCGGCGAGCAGCGCGGTGGCGGCCAGTACGGGCTGGAGCTGGGCGTCCTCGGGGTAGTACACGGCGGCGCGCAGCTCGCGCGTCAAGTGCGGCTCGTAGGCGGGGACTTCATCGAGGGCCAGATCGATGGCGGTCACGCCCGCCGCGCGCTGCGCCGCCGCGAAGGGGCTCAGGGCCCGCGCGCCCGGTTCCGCGGTGGCGACGACGAGTCCGCCCTTGGGCTCGTACTCGCACTCCGCGCGCCGCGGCCCCAGCTCTTCCCCGAGGGCCGCGATGAGCAGCGGCCACCGGTTCAAGGAGGCCCGGGCCAGGTCGAGTTCGGGGCCGGGGGCCTTGTCGGAGACGAGGAGGTTGCCCTCGCCGCGCGCGGTGGTGCCGGAGCCTGCCGGCGCGTGGTCGAGCACGGCGACGCGCGCGCCGCGCCGGGAGAGCGCCTCGGCGCAGGCCGCGCCGATCACGCCGCTGCCGACGACGGCGACGTCGGGGTGCTGGGGGAGCCGGAGAGCGCGCACGGGCGTACCGCCGTTCCGCCGAGGGGGCGCCGTGACGCTATTGCGCGCCCGGTGGAAGGTCAACACCGCCTGGGGCCCGCCGGGTAGTGGCCGACCGCTCCGCTCAATGATGAAGTGGGCTGATGAGCCAAGGAATCTCAGACGCCGAGCGGTCGGCCGCGCGCCGTGACGCAGCCGTGCGGGCCGCCGTGGAGCAGGATCTGATCGGGCCGGGCGAACCGGTCGTCGGGCTGTTGGACGTGGCGGGCATCCGCGCCTCCGCCAGGGCGTTGCGGGCGGCGTTCGAGGAGGTCACCGCGCCGGGTACGGCGGTGCTGCACGCCTTCGCGGTGAAGGCGGCGTCGCTGGTGCCGGTGTTGCGGCTGCTGTCCGAGGAGGGGCTGGGCTGCGAGGTGGCGAGCCCCGGCGAGCTGGCGCTGGCCCGCGCGGCGGGCGTGCCGCCGGACCGTACGGTCCTGGACTCCCCCGCCAAAACCCCGGCCGAGCTGCGGGAGGCGCTGGCGCTCGGCATCGCCGTCAACGCCGACAACCCCGAGGAGCTGGCGCGCCTCGACGCCCTCACCCGCTCCGCGCCGACCGCCTCGCCGCTGGGCCTGCGGGTGAACCCGCAGGTGGGCGGCGGGTCGATCGGTGCGCTGAGCACGGCGACGAAGACGTCGAAGTTCGGGGTGGCGCTGCGGGACGAGGGGGCGCGGGAGTGGGTCGTACGGGCCTTCGCCGACCGGCCGTGGCTGACCCGGCTGCACGCGCACGTGGGGTCGCAGGGCGTGCCGCTGGAGCTGATGGCGCGCGGGGTCCGCGAGACGTACGAACTGGCGGAGGAGATCAACCGGGCGGTGGGCCGGCGGCAGGTCGACACGGTCGACCTCGGCGGCGGGCTGCCGGTGAACTTCGGCTCCGACGAGGTCGAGCCGACGTATCGCGCGTACGCCCGGCTGCTGGCCGAGACTGTGCCGGGGCTGTTCGACGGGCGGTACGGGCTGGTCACGGAGTTCGGCCGGTCGCTGCTCGCGAAGCACGGCACGATCCTGGCCCGCGTCGAGTACGCCAAGTCCGCGGGCGGCCGGGCCATCGCCGTGACGCACGCGGGCGCCCAGGTCGCGATGCGCACGGTGTACGCGCCCCGGTCGTGGCCGCTGCGGGTCGCGGCGTTCGACGGCAAGGGCCTGCCGAAGACGGGCGAGCCGCTCGCCCAGGACGTGGCCGGACCGTGCTGCTTCGCGGGCGACCTGATCGCCGAGAACCGCCCCCTGCCGCGCCTGGAGACGGGCGACCATGCCGCGCTGCTGGACACGGGCGCGTACTACTTCTCGACCCACTTCGCGTACAACAGCCTGCCCCGGCCGGGCGTTTACGGCTTCGCGGCGGACGGCGAGACCGTGCGCTTCACGCCCGTACGCGCCCCGCAGTCCATCCCGGACCTGGTCGCGGAGAGCGGCGGGGAGTACGCGGCGGGCCTCGGCGAGCTGGGGTGAGGGGCGCTACAGCAGGAGGGTGAGTGCCCTGAGTGGCCGGACCGGCCCATTCCGACGAATGCCGCGAACCCGGGCCGCTCGATGGCCGGCGGCATGGCGTCGTCCTCGTCCAGGTACCGGGCGAGGTCGGGGTCCGACCTCAGCAGGGCGAGCGCGCGGGACGCGCGGTCCGGGGGAAGCCGGTCCAGCAGGTGGCGCAAGCGCTCGTAGTCCTCCGCGGCCGTCACGGCTCCGAGCGTACCCGGCCGGGCGTTCCGGGCCCGGGCTCCTGCGCGACGCTCACTCGAACGTGCCGCCCCCGCCATGTCATACCCCGGTATCACCGCCCCTTTGGCTCCGTCGTATGACGCCCTCGGCCCCCTCCCCGCCATAGCGTCGACCGCAGTGATCCGCCGTGCCGCGGCGGACCGATGGGAGGGGCGCAATGCCGACGGACGACAGCGGGCGGAAGACTCGGCGGACCGGTCGCCGCCGGGTGATGGCGGGGGTCGCCGTGCTGGCGGCCGCGGGGGTGCTGGGGACGGCCGGGGCGGTGGCGCCGGCCCAGGCGCAGAGTGCGGGCTCCACCGCCGTACGGGCCCAGCGGGCGGCGCACGCCGACCTGCCCGCGCCCACCGGGCCGTACGGGGTCGGGACCAGTTCGCTGCGGCTCGCCGACCACAGCCGGGCCGACCCCTGGAAGGCCGGAGAGAAGCGGGAGTTGATGGTGAGCTTCTGGTATCCGGCCGCCGCCGGCGGCAAGCGGACCGCGCCGTATATGGAGCCGCGGGCGGCCCGGCACTTCGGGTCCGGGGAAGGGGCCGCCTCCTTCAACCACAACCTGCCGGCCGGCGCGACGGACTGGGCGGCCACCGGCACCCACGCCGTGGAGGGCGCGCCCGTCGCGCGCGGCGGCAAGCGGCCCGTCGTGCTGTACTCGGCGGGGCTCGGCGACCCGCGGACCTGGAACACCGGGCTCGTGGAGGAGCTGGCCTCGCGCGGCTACGTCGTCGTGACCGTCGACCACACCTATGAGGCGTCGGAGGTCGAGTTCCCCGGCGGGCGGCTCGCCCCGTCCGTCTTCCCCGGTCTGCTCAAGCAGCCCGATCTCGACATCGGCTCCGTGCTGCGCACGTCCATGAAGACCCGGGTGGCCGACACCCGCTTCGTACTGGACCGGCTCGGCGGCCTGCGGCACGAGCGCGGGCTGCCGCGCGGGCTCGCCGGCTCTCTCGACCTGCGCCGCGTCGGCATGGCCGGCCAGTCCGCCGGCGGCTTCACCGCCGCCCAGGCCATGCACGACGACCGGCGTATCAAGGCCGGCATCAACATGGACGGCCAGATGGACTTCCCCGACGCCACGGGGCAGGGCAGTGAGCTGAGTTCGGTGGCTCGGGACGGCCTGGACCGGCCGTTCCTGCTGATGGGCACGGACGCGGCGGGCTCCGGGGACTACCGCCGCCAGCCGTCGTGGGGCGCGTTCTGGAAGAACACCCGCGGCTGGCACGGCGATCTGACGATGAAGGGCGGGCAGCACGGCTCGTACACGGACGCCGCGGCCCTCCTCCCCCAGCTCGCCCGCCAGGGGGCGGTCCCGGCGGACGTCCTCGCGAAGAACATCGGGACCGTGCGGCCCGAGCGGGCGGTCGCGGCCGTACGCGCGTACACCGTCTCCTTCTTCGACCGGTGGCTTCGGGGGCAGGACGACCATCTGCTGGACGGGCCCTCGAAGCGCTTCCCCGAGATGACCCACGCCGAATAGCGAGCCCCCGCCCCCGCCTACTCCGCGAACAGCCCCCGCTCCGTGGCCTTGGCGTCGAACTCCTCCAACCGCGCCTGCGCGTCCGGCAGTTCGTCGCACATCGCCTCCAGCAGCACCCGCCCCAGCAGCATCGGCGCGCACGCCGTGTCGAAGGCCAGGCCGGTGCCCACGGCCGCCGGGAGGAGGAGGTCGCTGTGGTGGGCGACGGGGGCGAAGGCGCTGTCGGCGACGGTGACCACCCGCAGGCCGGCGCCGCGCGCGTACTCCAGGGCCTCGATGACCTCGCGCGGGTGGCGCGGCAGCGCGAAGCACAGCAGGGCGGTGCCGCCCGCCCGTACGGTCGCGTCCACGCGGTCCGCGAGCATCGTGCCGCCCTCGTCCAGGAGCCGTACGTCCGGGTGGACCTTGCGGGCGAAGTAGGTGAAGCCGGCGGCCTGGGCGGAGGCGGCGCGCAGGCCGAGCACGGGCAGCGGGCGCGAGCGGGCGAGGAGCCGGCCGGCCTCCGCGACCGGGGCCGGGTCGGCGAGGACCGCGGCGAGGTGCCGCAGATTGTCGATCTCGGCGTGGACGGCCTGCTGGTATTCGTTGTACGAGCCCTCGCCCGCGAGCTGTCCGGCGGGCGCGACCTCGCGCAGGTGCCGGCGGAGCGCCGGGTAGCCGTCGAAGCCGAGGGCGACGGCGAAGCGGGTGACGGAGGGCTGGCTGACGCCGGCCAGCTCGGCGAGTTCGACGCTGGAGAAGAACGGCGCGTCGGCCGCCTGCCGCACCATGCAGTGTGCGATGCGGCGCTGGGTGGGGGTCAGCCGGTGCCCCTCGAAGAGCTTCTGAAGCCGTGCGGCGGCTCCGGAAACCTCTCCTGAGCTGCCGTTTTCGGGGGCATCGCCGCCGTTGCCATGCATGCTGTCCTCCTGGCGTTTTCCGCCGGACTCTTGACTTCTATTCACTCACCTATGACTGTGCATGACTATATGCAGCCCGGGCCCCGCCCGTACGCACAGCCATAGGGAGGCACGGGATATTGGCCATCGAACGCCGCTCCATCGACGTCGTCCCGGACGACGAACGCCACGGCACCGCCTTCAGCCAGTTCACGCTCTGGCTCGGCGCGAACCTCCAGATCACCGCCGTCGTCACCGGCGCGCTCGCCGTCGTCTTCGGCGCGAACGCCTGCTGGGCGATCGTCGGGCTGCTGCTCGGCAATCTGCTCGGCGGCGCCGTCATGGCGCTGCACTCCGCCCAGGGGCCCAAGCTCGGGCTGCCCCAAATGATCTCCTCCCGGGCCCAGTTCGGGGTGCGCGGCGCCGTCGTACCGCTGCTCCTGGTCATCCTGATGTACATCGGCTTCTTCGCCAGCGGCACGGTGCTCGCGGGCCAGGCCGTCGGCGAGCTGACGCACCTCGGGGACACCGCGGGCATCGTGATCTTCGCACTGGTCACGGGCGTCACCGCGGCCGTCGGCTACCGCCTCATCCACGCCCTGGGCCGCGTCGCCTCCGTCGTCTGCGCCGTCGCCTTCCTCTACCTCGGCGCGCGCCTGCTCCAGCGGGCCGACCTCGGCGAGCTGCTGCACGACCGCTCCTTCGGGCTGCCCGTCTTCCTGCTCGCGATCTCCCTCGCCGCGTCCTGGCAGCTCGCGTTCGGCCCGTACGTCGCCGACTACTCCCGCTATCTGCCGCGCACCACCTCCGGCCGGGCCACCTTCTGGTGGACGCTGGGCGGCTCCGTGCTCGGCGCCCAGTGGTCGATGACCTTCGGGGCGCTGGCGGCGGCCGCCGCGGGCGGCGCGTTCGTCGGGCACGAGGTCACCTACATCGTGGGCCTGGGCGGCGACGCGGCGCTGATCACCGCCGCCCTGTACTTCGTCATCGCGTTCGGCAAGCTCACCATCAACGTGCTCAACACCTACGGCGGCTTCATGTCGATGGTGACCAGCATCGGCGGCTTCCGGGAGCAGCGGACGATCACGCCGCGCGCCCGCTCCGCGTACATCGCCGGGATCATGGTCGCGGGCACGGCGGTCGCGCTGCTCGGCAAGGACAGCTTCCTGTCCTCCTTCAAGGACTTCCTGCTCTTCCTGCTGACCTTCTTCACGCCGTGGAGCGCCGTCAACCTGGTCGACTTCTATCTGATCTCCAAGGAGCGCTACGACATCGAGGCGCTGAGCGACCCCGCCGGGCGCTACGGCGCCTGGCGGGCGCCCGCTCTGATCGCGTACGGGGTGGGGGTGCTGGCCCAGTTCCCCTTCCTGGCGACGTCGTTCTACACGGGGCCGCTGGTCGGCCCGCTGGGCGGCGCGGACATCTCCTGGATCGTGGGGCTGATCGTGCCGGCCGCCCTCTACTGGCTGCTCGCGCGCGGCGCCGGGCCCGCCATGCCGGAGGAAGGCGTCACGCGGGAGGGAGCAGCTTCTTCTGCGGCTTCCCCATCGCGTTCCGCGGCAGCTCCTCGATGAAGCGGACCCGGCGCGGCCGTTTGTGTGCCGAGAGCCGCGCGGCGACGAAGTCGATCAGTTCTCCGTCGCCGACCCCGTCGGCCACCACATAGGCGACGATCTCCTGGCCGAGGTCCTCGTGCGGGACGCCGACGACGGCCGCCTCGCGCACCGCCGGGTGGTCGAGCAGGGCGTTCTCCACCTCGCCCGCGCCGATGCGGTAGCCGCCCGACTTGATCAGGTCGGTGGAGGCGCGGCCGACGATGCGGTGCGCGCCGTCCGCCTCGATGGCCGCGATGTCGCCCGTACGGAACCAGCCGTCGGCCGTGTACGCGGCGGCCGTGGCCTCCGGGCGGCCGAGGTAGCCGTCGAAGAGGGTCGGGCCGCTGATCTCCAGCTCGCCGATCTCCGCGCCCGGCTCGGCGGCGATCCGGGTGCGCACGCCCGCGATCGGCGTGCCGACGCGGCCGGGCCGCCGCTCGCCGTCGGCGCGGGTGGCCACGGTGATCAGCGTCTCGGTCATGCCGTAGCGCTCCACGGGGCGCTGCCCGGTGAGCGCTTCGAGGTCGCGGAAGACGGGGGCGGGTAGCGCCGCGCTCCCCGACACCAGCAGCCGGGCCCCGGACAGCGCCCGCGCGGCGTCCGGGTCCCGGGCCACGCGGCCCCAGACGGTGGGGACGCCGAAGTACAGGCTGCCGCCCGCCGCCGCGTACGCCTGCGGGGTCGGGCGGCCCGTGTGGACGAGGCGGCAGCCGGTGCGCAGCGCGCCGAGCACGCCGAGGACCAGCCCGTGCACATGGAAGAGCGGCAGCCCGTGTACGAGCGTGTCCTCGGCGCTCCACTGCCAGGCGTCCGCGAGGCCGTCGAGCCCGGCGGCGACGGCGCGGTGCGGGATGAGGGCGCCCTTGGGGGCGCCGGTGGTGCCCGAGGTGTAGAGGACGAACGCGGTCGCCGCCGCGGGCGGGGCCGCGCCGCGGAAGTCGGCGCGCTCGCGCATGTCCACGGCGAGCTCCTCCCCCGCCCCGAACACCAGCTCCGCGCCCGAGTCGCGCAGGATGTGGTCCCGTTCGGCGGGCCCCGAGTCCGGTGGCAGCAGCACCAGGGGCACCCCGGCCAGCAGGCCGCCGACCACGGCGGCCACCGTCTCCAGCGTGGCGTCGGCCCGTACGGCCACGGACTTCGCCCCCGCGATACGGGCGGCCACCGCGCCGGCCGCGCCCAGCAGGTCGGCGCGGGAGCAGGGGCGGCCCGCCACGGACAGCGCGTCGGGGCGGTCGGGGGCGTCAGGGTCCGTCAGAGAGGTCAGCGGGGAGGCGGAGTCGTGCACGGCTGCTCCTTCCACGGGGGCAGGACGCCCCCACCGTCAATACGGGGGTTAGCCCCACTTTCACGGGGCTTCGCCGACCGTATCGTTGACGGTATGACGGCCCGCGACCCAGAGCTGAAGAAGGAACTCGACGCCACCTTGCAGACCCGCAAGGAACTGGGCGTGGAGTACGAGTCGGAGCTGGTCGACTCGTTCTTGGAGAAGGTCGAGCGGAAGCTCGACGGAACGCTCGACAAGCGGGTGCGCCGCCACCTCGCCGAGCAGCAGATGTCGGCGGCCCGCGGGCCGCAGCAGCGGCCGGGCGGCGGCCCCGGAGTGGACAGCTTCGGCGAGCGGTTCGGCTTCGCGACCGTCTCGCTCGTGCTCGCCGTCCCGCTGTCCGCGATCGGCGCGGTCAACGCGGGCCTGGCCGGGCTGCTCGTGACCTGGGTCGGCATCGTCGGTGTCAATGTCGTCAACGCGGCGGGGTACGTGCCCTGGTTCCGGCAGCGCACCCGCAAGGCGGACGACGACTGGTCATGAGCCCGGCTGCGGGGGACGGCCGGCCGGGGAGTGGCGCGGGGACCGCCGCACCCCGGCCGGAGCCGGGGGCGGGACGACGGCGGTCCCCGCGAAGGACGCGGTGCCGGGTGAGGACCGGCGCTCGCGCCCGGGCGGCCATGGAGGTCCGGGAGCCGCTCCGGAGGTCCTTGGCGCCGTAAGGGTGTCGGTTCGAACGGACGTCCTCGCCGACATCTCTCAATATGCCGGTCCCGTGTTAAATGCGTGCTGCGGGCGCGTGACTCATACGTACCGTTTACGCGAAAGACGCGCCCCCTGTCGGCCTGTTCACTCCACGCCGACGTCCTGGGCGCTGCCCTCGCGCTCCGGAGTCCTGCGCTCCTCCTGCGGCAGCCGGCGCTCCAGGCGCAGCATCAGCACCGCGCCCAGCCCGGCGAGGAGGCCCACGGTGAGCCAGGGAAGCAGCCGGTTCTGGCTGAAGAGCAGGCCGAACAGGCTGGGCGCGATGACGCTCGCGCCGGCGAAGGCGTACTGGAACGCCGCGAGGTAGGTCCCCCGCGAACCGGCCGGCGCCGCGGCCGCGGCGAGCGCGTTCGACACGGGCCCGTAGGTCATCTCCGCGGCGGAGAAGCACACCACCACGATCACCAGGAACGGCACCAGCGCCGCGGACGGCAGCAGGACGGCCGTCGCGGACCCGGCGCACCACACCACCCACAGCCCGCCGGCCCACGCCATGGCGCGGGCCCGGGTGCAGCGGCGGCGGACGAAGCGGCTGACCGCGGCGGTGCAGGTGGCCAGCAGCAGGGTGTTCAGGGCCAGTAGGGCGCCTGGCGCCCAGCCCGGCCCGGACAGGCCCTCGACGACGTAGGCGGGCAGCGACAGGGCCAGGAAGTTGCTGCACAAGGAGAAGATCGTGCACGTCCCGATCAGCGCGAGATAGGGCCGGTCCCGCAGCAGTGCGGGGAGGCCGGAGCGGCCGGAGCCGCCTTCCACGGCCGTCTGCGGCGGGGCGTGCGAGGTGGACGGCACCGCGAAGACGACCATCAGCGCGGCCGCCAGGAACGCCAGCGCGCTGCCGAGAATCAGCCCGTCATAGACGCGCGCGGAGTCGGCGGCGAGCAGCGCGCCCGCGATCAGCGCCCCGCCGCCGGCGCCCGTCTCCCGGAGCATTCCGGTCCGTGCGAACCAGTACTCCTTGGCGTCCGCCCCTTTGGCGGACGCCCCCTCGGCGTCCGCCTGGTCGGCGATGAGGGTGAAGACCGAGGACCAGTAGACCCGCGTGCCGACCTTCATCACCAGGACGGCGACCACCAGCGAACTCGCTCCGGAGACCGTCAGATAGAGCAGGAAGCCGAGCGCTTGCAGCGCCTGCCCGCCGGCGACCACCAGACGCGGCCCGATCCGGTCGACCAGCCGCCCGATGGCGAGCGGCACCGGCAGAGCCGCCGCGCTGGCCACGCTGACGAGCACACCGACCGTCCCCAGGTCCAGGTCGGTGACCCTGAGGAAGTACAGCAGCGACAGCGGGAGGTACAGGCCCGTGCCGAGCGAGTCGACCCCCACCGCCGTCAGGAGCGGCCATCTCCGCGGGCCGCTCCGTCCCGTGCCGTAATCCGTCGCCGCCCGTGCCACGCGATGCACCACCCTCGCTCCACCCCGCCCATCCGAAACAGTCGCCGTGCGTCACGCGGGCGTCGGTGTCCCTCGAACCCCCGTCGCCGCAGGTTCCCGGCGATCCGGCCGCGTCGGTCAACCGAACCACCGCTCCAGTTCGAGTGCCACGCCGTCGTCCTCCGCCGCCGCCGTGACCGCGTCGGCGGCGTCGCGGACGTCCTGGGGGGCCTGCGCCACCGCGACTCCGCGGCCGGCCTGGCGCAACATCTCGATGTCGTTGCGCCCGTCCCCGATGGCGAGCACATCCGCGCCGCTCAGAGCGAGTCCGGTACGGACATGGCGCAGCCCCGACGCCTTGGAGACGCCGACGGGCGTGAGGTCCAACCATGCCGTCCAGCCGACGACGTGGTCCGCGCCCGTCAGGTCGAGTTCGCCCGCCAGTCGCACGAACTCCTCGGAGGTCGCCGCGGGGTCGCGGACGATCACCCGGCCGGCCGGACGGGCGAGCAGGTCGTCGAGACCGGCGAGGACCGTCTCACCGGGCAGCTCGCCCGCGGGGAACGGCGCGGTGACGCGGTAGCCGCCCTCGTACTCGACCGCGACCAGGGCCGACGGGCGCCGGTCGAGGAAGGCCCGCACCGCCGGTGCCGGGTCGAACGTCTCCTGGTGCGCGAACTCCAGCGGTGCGTAACGGCACACCACCGCGCCGTTGCTCGCCACCATCCACAGCCGCTCGCCGCGCTGGCCGTACAGGCCGAGGCGGTCGGCGACGCGCGTCATGCCCAGCGGCGAGCGGCCGGAGCAGAGTACGACCTCGGTACCCGCGTCCAGGGTGGCCCGCAGCGCTTTGAGGATCTTGCTGCCGGCCGGCTCGGGTGCCGCCTCCCGCGCTTCGGTCCAGGCCGGGAGGGTGCCGTCGATGTCGAGCGCCACGAGGCGCGGCCGCCCCCTCACACCGACTCCAGGAGTACGCGCATGAGCGGGGCCAGCGGTACCGAGGAGGCGTCCCCGGCGTCGTCCATGGCCTTCACGAGCGCCGCCACCAGGGGTGCGGACCGGCCGGGCCGCCGCCCGAACGCCTTGCCGTAGCCGCGCGGTGTGACCCCGCTGAACGGGGTGACCCGCACCTTGTCCGGTGCTGTGCCGTCGAGTGTGAGGGCGTCCGCGTGGAACGGGTAGCGGGCGGAGTCGGCGGGCCCGAGGAAGCGGACCTCCGACACCCCGGTGACGATGAGCTGGCGCAGGCACTGCCGGCACGGAGGCCGGGTGACCACGGCTTCCGAGCCCACGACGCCGGCGCCGTGCCGGGCGGCCGATGCCAGGGCCGCCAGCTCGGCGTGGACCACCCGGCCGAGGCTCTCCAGTGCCCGCGCGACGCTGTCGTTGCCCGCCCCGCTGTCGAGGTCGACGACGAAGCGGCGGGCCAGCGCCGGGAGATCGCCGAGCCTCTCGCCCTGGTCCGCCTCGGCGAACTGGAGCACCGCGCGGACCAGCGCCACCTTCGCCTCGTGCGCCGGGTCGGCTCCGTCCAGCAGGTCACGGGCGTCATCGGGGGAATCGGCCCAGTACTGACCGCCGCCCGCGCGCGGCACCTCGTTGGTGCCCAGCGCGATCACGTCCCCCACCTCGTCGATGAGGGCGCAGCCGACGCCGCCGCGCATCCCCGCGGACCTGCCCGCCTGGCCCTCCGCGAGGAACATCGCGTGCTCGTACCGGTTCGGCCGCAGTTCCGGGCCGCCGGCCAGCGTCGCCACCGCGGCTTCCAGCCCCGGCCGGCCGTCGTCCTCCGGGGAGACCACGAAGTCGGCCAGGCCGTACATCAGGCCCGGTGCGGACGGCCCGTCCGCGCGGGCCAGCAACCGGAAGCCGGCTCCGAGCAGTCGGTCGAGCACGGCCGACCACCGCCACGGGTCGGGCAGCGGCACCACCAGGACGTCGTGGTCCCGCGTCCTGCGGACGAGATTGGTGAGGACCTCCTCGGCCGGGGCGGCGTCCGTGGCGGCGAAGAGCCCGGTGTCGGTCGCGACCGTGAGACCGCGCTCCTTGAGCATTCCGTGGACGGCGTCGAGCGAACGGCCGGCCAGTTCCGGGGTCAGGGCGACGACGGTGCTCATCCGCTCACCGCACTGTCGCCCCGGCCCGGCAGCGCGCGCCGGTCGTAGAGGTCCGTGCCCTGCCGTCGGGGCACGAACCGGCCGTCGGCCTCCGGCCCCACCCACCGCCCCTTGCGGACCAGCGGCTGCCCCCGGAGGAAGACGGCGTGCACGCTCCCCCGCAGGGTCAGGCTCTCGAACGCCGAGTGGTCGACCCGCATATGGTGATCCGACGGGCCGGTGCGCGTCATACCTCGCGGGTCGAGGACGGTGATGTCGGCGTGCGCACCCGGCGCGAGCGACCCCTTGTCGGGGTCCATGCCGAACAGGCGCGCGGGGGACGTGGAGGTCACATCGACGAACCGGGACAGGGGGATCTTCCCGCGGAGCGCGGCGTCGTAGAGCAGGGGCACCCGGTACTCGATGCCCGCGATGCCGCCGGGCAGCTTCGTGAAGTCGCGCTGCTCGGCCGGGAACAAGGTGGACCGGCAGAACGGGCAGTGGTCGGACGACACCACGGACAGGTCGCCTGCCGACAGCGCCCACCACAGCCGGTCGCGGTGCTCCTGGGTGCGCAGGGGCGGCGCGCACACGAAGTCGGCGCCTTCCTCCCACGGCCGGTCGAGCTCCGCGACGTCCAGATAGAGGTAGTGCGGGCAGGTCTCGGCGAAGACGGGGAGCCCGCGCCTGCGGGCGTCGGCTATCGCGTCCAGCGCCTCGGCGGAGGAGACATGGACGAAGTAGAGCGTGGGCATGCCGGCGAGCTCGGCGAGGAAGATGGCGCGGCGGGTGGCCTCGCCCTCGATGGCCGGTGTCGCGGTCCTGGCGTGCCACGGCAGGGACAGGTGGCCGCGCTCCCTGGCCCGCTCCCGCAGGAACTCCATGGCCAGGCCGTTCTCCGCGTGGACCATCACCGTGATGTCGAGTTCCGCGGCGCGTTCCATCGCGGCCAGGAGCCGGCTGTCATCGCTGTAGAGGTCGCCGGGGAACGCCATGAAGAGCTTGATGCTCGGCACACCGGCCGCCACGAGCCGCGGTAACCGCGCGAGGGACGCCTCGTTGACGTCGCCCACGATCTGGTGGAATCCGTAGTCGATCGCGCACCGCCCGCGGGCCCGCTCGCTCGCGTCGGCGAGCCGGTCGAGCAGGTCCTCACCGGGTCCTTGGCGGACGAAGTCGACGACCGCGGTGGTGCCGCCGAACGCCGCCGCCCTGGTGCCCGAGGCGAAGTCGTCCGCGGTCGAGACTCCGGCGACCACGGTCTCCAGATGGGTGTGCACGTCGACGAAGCCCGGAGCCACGTGCATGTCCGTGGCGTCGATGACCTCGTCGGCGTCCGTCACCGTGCCCGGCGCGCGCCACGCGTCGATGCGGCCGTCGCGTACCACCAGGTCCACGGTGTGTGGTCCGGACGCGGTCAGGACGGTGCCGCCGCGGATGGCCAGTGTCGTCATCGGATCCCGCCTTCGTCGTGTCGCAGGTCCGCCGGCCACGGGTCGGCGTCGATGTCGATGTCTATGTCGATCTCCCGCGCCTCGGCGAGCACGCGGAGGAAGGCCCTCTCGCGCGCGAGGAAATCCGCGCGGTTGCGCCGCAGCAGCTCGGTGATCGCGCCGACGTCACGGGTCGGACGGTTCGTGACGTCGCGCAGCAGGCCGTTCTGGCTGAGCTGGTGCAGGTCCGAGGAGACCGACTGGGTGGTCGAGAAGCGCATCGGGATGGAGATGTTGCCGTCGGTCAGGGTCTCGACCTCGTGGACCCAGAACGGCGGGATGTACAGGATCTCGCCCGCGGACAGGACCCCCTCGTAGCGCACTTCGCCGGACCAGTCAGGCTGGTCCGCGAGGCTGAGCCCCGGCGCGGGCGCCAGGTCGTAGCGCTCGTCGTCCTGCCATGCCGACTGGAGGTTCACGGTGTCGAGCGGGTGGACGAGGGTGTAGCGCTTCGCACCCCGTACCTGGATCAGGAAGCTGTGCCACCAGTCGTGGTGTCCGGGTGTCACGTTCCCCGCCTGGCTGAACCAGACCCCGGTCGCCTCGGGCCGGTACTCGGCGCCGACATCGGGGACCGTGAAGTCCCGTGCCAGTTCCTCATAACCGCTCTCGGCGGCCCCGATGCGGAGGTAGAGCGAACCGTCGACGATCCGCCGCTCCCCGAAGAGGTGCGCGAGGGCTTCGCCGAAGGTCATCGTCTTGGTGGCGTTGACCTGCTTGAGCACGGTGTTGCGCGACGCTTCCCCGGTCACGAACGGGGCCACCTCGACATCGCCCATCCGCCGCGTGAGCGACGACAGGTTCCAGTCCGTACAGCACGCCCACCGCTCGGCGACCCCGGTGATGAGCAGCGGCGTCTCTCCGAGCATCGGCCGGCCGTCCGCCCCGCCGCGCACCGGCAGCGCGTCCACGCGCGTAGCCTCCCGGGCGGTCACAGCGCGGTCTTCGCGTCGATGGTGGCGTCCGCGGCCGCCCATCCCGTCGCGGGCCAGCCGGGATGGCTCTCGTACGCGGCGTCGAAGACGCGGATCTGGTGCTGCAGGCTCCGCGCGTAGGCGAACATCATCTTCTCGCGGGCCTCCGCGGTGGTCGCGCACTCGTCCATCACCGCGGCGTGGGCCTCCGCCATCGCGCTGCCCGCCTTGTTCGCGTAGTACTGGGCCCAGGCGCCGAAGGCCGGCGGGCCCTGGATGTCGACGCCCTTGAACCGCTCCCCGACGACCCGTGTGAACATCGCGCACGGATACAGCGCGGCGGCTATCTCGCCGATGCCGCCGTCGAGCCCCGTCTTCAGCATGTGGTTGGCGTACGCCTCGCGGGCCGGCGTCAGCGCCCCCGCGTCGAAGCGCACCACGGTCTGTCCCAGGCTCTCGACCAGTGACCGCTTGAAACCGGTCTCCTCGGTGACGAAGTACTCGGAGAGCAGGTTCGCCGTCGTCCTCGACCACGCGGAGCCCGTCGGGGACTTCGTCAGCCCGAGTGCCAGCGTGCGGTGGATATAGGGGATGAACGGCGCGTCGTCGATCTGGAAGGCCAGGAACCGCTCGGTGGTCATCCGCCCCTGTTCCAGGTCGGTCAGCCAGGGGTGGTTCTCGTACGCCTCCCAGCCGGCCGTCATCGCCTCCCGGCACTGGTCGGTGAAGGTGGTCGGCACAGTTGCGTCGGTGTCGGTGGCGCTCACGTTGTCACCTCTCCGCTGTCGGCGATCAGCCATCGCGACAGCACGTCGTCGAACGGGACGGCCGGGTTTCCCGGTGCCGTGGTCACGGTGAACTCCCACTCCCTGCCGGGTGGGGACACGATGTCGTGCGCCGCGAGCGGTGTCGGGAAGAACCGCTCGGAGGCGAAGAGGTCCGCCGGATACGTCGCCCACTCGCACGACGCGAGCGCGAGGCACACCTGCGCGCCGACCGGGCTTTCCAGCATGTTGCCGACGACGGCGCCGATGCCGGACCGCGCCGCCAGCTCCCCGATGTCGGCGGCGGCGCGCAGCCCGCCCACGCGTCCGGGTTTGACGTTGACGAACCCGCAGCTGCCGAGCTCCAGCGCGACTTCCAGGTCGTGCCGCGAGCGGACCGACTCGTCGAGGCAGACCGGGGTGTCCAGACGCCGCTGGAGTTCGGCGTGGCCGAGGAAGTCGTCCGCGCCCAGGGGCTGTTCGATCATGGCCAGGCCGAGCGGGTCCAGCAGCGCGAGGCGGTCGATGTCGTCCCTGCCGAACGTCGCGTTGCAGTCGACGTGCAGGGTGACATCGGGGAACGCGCGCCGCACCTGCCTGAGTTGGTCGATCTCCGTCCGCCGGCCCATCTTCAGCTTGACCCGAGGACAGCCGGAGCCGACCGCGTCCGCGATCTTCGCCAGCAGTTCGTCCGTGTCGGCGTGGATGTCGAAGTCCGCGCCCGCCGGCACCGTCGAGCGGGTCCCGCCTACGTACGAGCTGAGCGGGTGCCGCTCGATGCAGCCGCGCAGCGCCCACCAGGCCGTCTCGATCGCGGCCTTGGCGAAGGTGTTGCCCCGGATCTCCGCGAAGAGACCGGTCAGCCCACCGATGTCGTCGACGGTGGCCCCGGCCAGGCGGGGGAGCAGGTAGTCGCGCACCAGCGTGTACGTCGGCCGTCCCCACTCCCCGCAGAACAGCGGCCAGGTGCCCGGGGCCGCCTCGCCCCACCCGGCCGTCTCCCCGCTGGTGAGCCGGACGAGCACGGTGTCGATGTCGGACTGCGCCCCGAACGACGTCTTCCAGGGCTCCTTCAACGGCATGCGCAGCATGAACACCCGCGCGGAATCGATCTGCATGGGCTCCTTTCCGCTGTCCGGCCCCAGGGGGCCTCACCGGTCAGCTCACGAACGGCTCGCGAGCCACTTCTTGGCCTGCTCCGCGTACTGCGGCGCCCACTGCGGGCTCCAGCGCCGGAAGTAGACGTGCATGTTCAGCGCGTGCAGCACCTGTCCGAGATCGATGCGCCGCTCCCAGTCGGCCGGCATCGGACACGCCGCGTCGTAGGACGCGAGGAAGACCTCGCGGCCGGCTCCGAACGCGTCGAAGAGGTGCTCGTCGAGCTTGCCGAAGTCACGGAACCGGTCCGCGTACGTGGCGTGTTCGAAGTCGAGGACGCAGCTGATCCGCCCGTCGCGCACCAGGAAGTTCGGCAGCCACAGATCGCCGTGGGTGAGGGCCGGGACGCTCGCCGACTCCTCCAGCCCCGCCACGGCGGCGCCGATCGCGGACCGGAGGGCGTCGGCGTCGCCGATCAGGGAGAGCTCGGCCCCCGGGATCAGCGCCTCCACCTCGGCCTCGACCGACTCCTTCAGCGACGGCACAGCGGGGCCGCCCAGCACGTCCCCGAAGTGGGGCCCCCTGATGGCGTGCAGCCGCCCGATGACCTCGCCGAGGTCCTTGACCAGCGCCATCCGCTGGTCGAGGCCGAGGGTTTCCCACACCTCGCCCGCGGCGTCGCCTTCCTCGTACTCCTGGATGAGCAACGGGCCGCCCATGGACGACTCGTGCTCCACCAGCCGCCGATACCGCACCACGGGGATGCCGTGTTCCGCCGCCACCTTGGCATTGGCTACGAGCCGCCGCAGGTGCTCGGGGTCCGGCTCCCGCTGCGGCACCTTGACCAGCAGCGGTCCCTCATCGGTTTCGGCCACCCACTGCTTGCTCGTGTAGCCCTTGTCGAGCGGGCGGACCGAGGTGACCCGGCTGTCCGGACACTCCCTTCCCAGGATGTCCCGGATCGTGTTCGCGGTATCGGTGGACATGGAAAATCACCTGCTGTTTGCTTGGGAAAGATGGGTCGGGACCTGCGTCGGAGCGATCTGGAGCCGCCCCTGCATCAGGACAACGTAGGCCATGCGCATGGCCGTCGCGCCCCGCCGGACCCGTTCCCAGACGAGGTCGGTGACGCCGAGACGCGCCGCCTCCGCCATGAGGAAGACCACCGCGTCCCGGGATTTGGCCGAATGTCCCATCTCCACGTTGTCGTCGGCGATATGCAGCCGCGTGAAGCTCGTGTCGTACCCGAGACCGGTCAGGCCGTCGGCCTTCGAGATCCCGGCGGTGCCCAGGCCATGGAACTCGCAGACCATGTTCACGCCGACGATCTCCGGCAGCCGGCTCGCCGGGAACTCCGAGATGGCCAGCCGGAACACCGGGGCGTGGAAGCCCTCGTCGAGGAAGTCGACGTCATCGACGAACTCCCTGGTCCAGAACTTGGGGAGCCGGTAGCCGAGTCCGGCGAGCAGGTCCTCGTACAGCACGCCGTGGCTGTGGCCGGGCTTGCCGTTGCCGATCTCGTCCCAGTAGATGTCGTAGAGCAGCCGCTCGCTGCCCGACAGCACGACGCTGCGGGTCAGCCCCTGCAACCACGCGCCGTCGACCAGGTTGTCCGCCGCCCCGTGGAAGCTGCGGTCGTGGTGGGACCGGCCGCCGTCGGTCACCGACGAGACCGGGGCCGACGCCATGGCCTGGTAGGTCATGTGCATCCACTCCGGGAACTCCTCGGCGTCGTAGCGCTCGGGGAGTTCCCAGGTGAACACCGGCTTCTCCATCCGCTCCGCCTCGTCCAGCCAGTACTCGACGAAGGCACCGGCCCGGCGGACGGTCTTGGCCCGGTCGTGTCCCATGACGAGGTCGTGGAACAGCTCCCGTGTCCGCGGGCCGTCGAACGCGGCGGGGACCGGATCGTCCTGGGACCGGCCGGCGCCGGACACGGACAGGGACGGCGCGGGCACCACCCGGTCGCCGCCGGGGGCGGCGAGCCAGGTGATCCAGCGCCGGATGACGGCGATGTCCTCGACGCTGAAGATCTTGCCCATCGGGGCGTGCGCTGGCGTGAGCGCCGTGAGGAACGGGCTCTGGTCGGGCGCACCGGCCACGATCCAGTTCGACGTGGCGAGCGCGTCCAGGAGGTCCTGGCTCCCCTCGGGAGACCGGTCGAAGTACGTGTCCAGCGGGGTGCCGTGCAGCGCGGACGTGCCGTGCGCGTGGCGCGCCGACGGTGTCTTGCGCTCCACGAGGTCCCGCATGGCCGACTCCGGCGCCCGCAGCGCGTTGAGGCATATCCGCTCCCACTCGGCCCGGTGCAGGCGGATGGCGTCGTCCAGCAGCCGCGCGAACCTCTGGAAACGCCGGGCGCCGTCCGCGGCGAGACCGGAGTCGGCGAACTCGCGCAGCGCCGCGTCGACGTCCGGCGCCACCTCGGCCGGCCGCTTCCACTGCGGTGCGGGCCACTGGACGCCCTCGGTGTCGTCCGCGACCGCCGCGAGGCAGGCGGAGATCCAGTCCGGAATGGCGTACAGCGCGCCGGTCAGGGTCGGTTCGACGACGGCCAGCAGCTCGGGCGTATAGCGGTACGGCGAGTTCGCGAGCGCGAGGAGGAGGTCGGGCAGGAGGTACGCCGCCTCTTCCAGCCGCAGGGACCGCAGGTAGGCATCGCTGCCGACGTCGCCGCTCGGCTTCCCCAGCTCGCGCAGCAGACCTTCGGTCGCCTTCGGCAGCCGCCCCTGCCGGCCGGGCGCGAAGCGGTACGCGTGGCTCAGTTCGGCGAGGCGTGCGCCGGTCGGCAGATGGCAGAACGGGGCGCGGGCGAACGGGCCCAGCCATACGCCGTCCCGGTCGGCCAGAAGGGCCAGCTGCCGGGCGGCGGCCGCGGCGACCACCCGGATCTCGTCCGGCCCCAGGTCCGTGAACTCCGGTGCCCCTTCGCGGAGTTCACGTTCGAGTGTGTCCAGTTCGCCGGCCGGGAACGGCGGCGCCTCGATCAGCCCGTCGAGGAAGCGCTCCGCGCGCGCCAGCTCGTCGGGCGCGGGCTCCATGACTCCCAGCCCCCGGTACAGCCCGGTCAGTGATCCCATCGCCAACCTTCTGTGTGTGATCAGGCCATGTCGTGTATCGCGTCGGCGGCGCCCCGCGGTCACCCGACCGCGCCGGCGGTCCGGGCCGCCGCCCGGACGTCCTCGACCGCGGCGTCGAGAACGTCGAGGTCCACCTGGTCGGTGAACCTGAGGATCTTCACCGGTGCGCACGCGTCGAGCCCCATGATGAGACCGGCGTACTCCTTGCCCTCTTCGAGGAGCAGCACCATCGGCACCTTGTTGGCCGACGCCCACCCGATCTCGATATGCGTGCCGGGCGACGCCGGGCTCCCCGGCGCCGCGACGATCACATCGGACGAGCAGATCTGCTCGTAGTCCAGCACCGTGAACTGCTCGGGCTCCAGGAACGCCTGGCCCCACTTCTCCCGCCGGTGGGCGTTGTGCACGACGCAGCCCTTGCCGTCGTAGTGCTTGAGGATCCGGTTGATCGTCTCGAACGCCTCGGTGTCGAACTCGCCGGTCTCCTTGTCGACGTAGGCCCAGAAGGGCGCGGCGACGAAGACTGTCTCGATCTTGGTGTCCATGTCGGTAGTGCCTCCGTTGTCGGTGGTCCGCTGTCACGGTTCCTGCGGTGGCGAAGATCTGGTCGAGCTGCGATCGCAAAGGGTTATTGATCCGCCGCACGCACGATGTCGATCATCAAACGGGTGTCCAGCACCGCGTCGCGCACATCGGTGAGAGGACGGCTGCCAGTGGTCACGCACTCATGGAAATGTTTCAGCTGCGCTTTGAAAGCCTCTTCATGCGTTCCTGTGATGACTTCCTCGACCGCGTTTCCTCTCGCATCCCCTGGTGCGGGCTCGGGATCGTCACGCCAGACCCTGACGACCGAGGGTGTATCGCGGAGGAACGGGTTGGATACATCGATCCGTACCGTACGGTCGTCGCCCCACACCGTGAGGCTCTCCTCGAAGCGGCGCACCGAGGTGGAGGCTCCGAGGAAGGAGCACTGGAAGCCGTCGGCGTACTGCAGGGAGGCGGTCAGGAGTTTCCCGTCCCGGGAGGTGTGCGCCTTGATCGAAGCGGGGTGTTCCGGGAAGGCGGCACGGTACAGATTGATGTCGTGGCTCCAGACTCCGAACATGTCCATATAGGCGTCGAGCGCGTAGGCGTGTGAATTCTTGAGCTCCCCCTCGACTCTGCCGCGACGTGTGTCCTCCCCGGGCCGCGGACTCCCGGACCGTGTGATCCGGGTCAGCTCGGGAATGATCCAGTTTCCGTAGTCCGGACCCACCACGATGTCGATGCGCGATGCCAGCGGGCGGGCTATCCCGGCGATTTCCGCGAGGCCGCGCCGCACCCCGCTGTCGAAACGCTTCATATAGCCCACCATCACCTCGACCCCGGCATGCTCGGAGACGCGGGCCACCTCCTCGGTCTCCGCGAGGGTGTAGCCCAGGGGCTTCTCGGTGAATACGTGCTTCCCAAGCCGTACGGACGTCAGTATGGATTCCACGTGGTCGGAGTTCAGGACCAGAACCGCGTGAAGGTCCGTCGATTCCGCCAGCATGTCGTGCAGCGAGGAGTAGGCCCGGGGAACATGGAAACGGTTCGCCACGGATTCCGCAAGATCCAGGGAGCGGTCGCAGACGGCCGCCACGTCGAAGCGATCACTCAATTCGGCCAGATACGGCAGGTGCATCAGCTGGGAAATCATGCCGCAGCCCAGTACGCCCACTCGGATTCGATGCACGCAGACCCCCTTCTCCGTCAACTATCCATGCCGGTCGAGCTTCAGCACGGTCACTTTTCTGAGGATGTCGATGACACCCGCGAGTCCGGGATCGTCCGAGATGTGCCACGCTCCTGTCACGGCTGCCGCCGGAATGTCGGCATGCGCGACGAACGCGCTTCTCACACCCGGCACTTCCGGTATCCAGTCGGCCGCCGAGTCTCCGACCATCAGGATGTTCCGCCGGCCCTCCGCGGCCAGGCCGGCGAAGGTCCTGCGCTTCCCGAGCCGCGTCCTGGAGTAGGGATGCACCCCCGCGCACGTGCGCTTCGGACTGATATCGACGGACAGTTCCATCCGGTCCCGGAGAGCCCACTCCATGAGGTGCCGATCAACCGATTCGATGAAATCGGCGGGCCCGAAGAGGCTCAGCGAGGCGCGGCGGTTCGCTCCGAAACCCCACTCACGGGCGACGGGCGCGGCGCCACCGAATTCGGGGGCCAGTACGTCCGCGACCTGGCGCAGCCCGAACTCGCGGGCGAGCTCAGCCACCCGCTCCGCGATCGCGTTCCCGCGGGGGAAAGGCGTCATGACGCGCACGGCGCCGTCGGCCACCACGTTCCCGTTCTCCGCGATGACCGGGAACCCCGGCGGCGTCCCGAGCCCGATGGCGTGCCCGAATTCCCAGAGCTGCTCCAGCGGGGAATCCGAGCACAGGCCGATGCGGACTCCGGCCGACCGCAGCACCCGCACCTCCTGCCGGAATTCCGCGGATGCCCGGGGGTCCGCCCCACCGCTGTGCGGAACGGAGGGCACCAGAGTGCCGTTGACGTCGAGGAACACCGTGTCGATCCGGTCGTCCCGGCCACCGTTCATGTGAACGATCCCGTCGACGCGCTGAGGCCGGACATCTTCCATTTGTGCATGAGGTCGAGCCAGTCGTCCATCTGGCCCATGAGCCGTTCCAGCACGGCGACGACCGTCTCATGGGGGTCGGCGACCGCCAGCGAACGCAGCAGGCGGCGGACCATCGGGTGAAGATCCAGAATCTGGACCGGGGCCCCCAGCAGCTGTCCGACGCGGCTGAAGAAATTCGTGTTCGCCACCAGCATGCAGACGGCGAAATCCTCGTCGGACTCGGGCGAGATGCCCGAACGCACGGAGGTGCTGACGAAGGGAAGCCAGTACGGAGCCCGGGCCCATTCCTCATCGGGCAATTGCACGACCAGCCCTGACAGGCCCAGCAGAAAGTTCCTCGTGTCGACCACTTCCACGGCCCGGCGGTCGCCGGCCCCCACGGTCCGGTACTGGAGAACCGGCTCCACGGGGACCCCCTGGATGCTGCTCCGGCCGGTGTCCGTCACGCGGATGCCGGGTACGACGCGGCGCACCCGCACCCCCGCGTCGTGGAGCGACCGGATCACCCAGGAGACCGTGCTGCCGGTGATGATGTCGTCATCGATGAGCGTGTAGCTGTGCCCGGCGGCGGCCAGCGCGCCCATCTGCTCCTTGATCGGGCGATGCCTCCGCTGCCCGGCGACGATCCCCACGGGTTCGCTGCCGCCGATCAGGAATCCGCGTGACACGCGCAGCGGGTGGACGCCCCGGTCGATCAGCGGGTCGAGGCTGATGATGCGGTCCCGCCGTCCGCGGAGCCGTACGGCTTGCTCCAGCCGATGCGCGTCGACCAGGTGGAAGGCCACGTCGACCGATTTCGCCGACATTCTCCGGAACGCTTCCCGTACCTCCTCCTGGAAGTCGAAATAGCTCTGCTTCAGGGCGGGTACGAGGACTTCCGGGGGGACCGGGCTCCGGCGGGTGAGCAGGCCGTACAACCGCTTGACGCAGTACGACGTGTCATCGCGCATGATCACGGTAAAGGTGCCGGTCCCGGGGACGTCGACGAACGTCGTCCCGGAGGAGGCGGGGTCCGGCTGTATGTGGCACTGGCTGGCGCCGCGCATCATGAACCACACCATTCACGGCTCATCAGCTGCCTGCTGCGGTCGACTTCTCGGCCTCCGTCCACCACCACTTCCAGGGGCATGGGGTGGCAGTGGAAATGCGCCAGCGAGGAATGCAGGCCGTACGCGCCCACGTTCGGTACGGCAAGGAGGTCCCCGACGCCCAGTTCCGGCAGGGATCCGGTTCTCGTCCACAGGTCGAGCGGATGGCAGAGGGGCCCGCTGACGATGTCGTCCCCCCTTCCCGTGCGCGTGCGTCCGCCGGCCTCCTCGGTGAACTCGAATTCGGGGTCCAGCAGCGCCTCCTTCCCCAGCCCCGCCATGCCGCCGAGATGGTTGACCCCGGCGTCGAGGACCACGATCCGGCGCCCCTGCGAAATCTTTACGTCGAGGACCCTGGTGAGCAGCCGGCCGCAAGTGGCCGTCAGATAGCGGCCCGTCTCGAAGATCAGCCTGCGCTCGCCGGCCGGCCATTCGGGAAGCCTCTTCGCGACCAGGGAGTGCAGCTCTTCTCTGAGTGTCGCGAACCGCGGAAGGTCGCCTGCCACGGCATAGGGCGCTCCGAATCCGCCGCCGAGGTCCACCATGGCCAGGGGGTGGCCGAGCCGTTCTTCCACCTTCGCCACGATGTCGAGGCCGTACTCGAAAGTGTCGAGGAGCCTCGTTTCGTCTGTCTGATTGCTTCCCATATAGAGGTGGATCCCCGCGGTCTCCACATGCTCTCTGCCGCGGAACAGCGGAGGGTCCGCCAGGACCCAGGAAAGGTCGGCGCCGAACTGCGAGGCCCCGCCCGTCATCGCCAGCCCGAACCCCGAAGGCGGCTCGGGCGGGTTGATGCGCAGAAGGGCGGAGAGCCGAGTGCGCTGCGCCCGCCCCGCCCGGTCCAGTTGATCCATCGCGTGCGGGGAGTCGACCGAGAACTGGCGCACGCCCTTCGACACCGCCAGAAAGACATCGGCATCCCGTCTTCCGGGGCCGGTGTAGATGACGCGCTCGGCGGAGAAGCCCGCCCGCAAGGCGGCGTCCAGCTCGCCGGGCGAGCTCACCTCGGCGTCGCAGCCCAGCGAGCATATCTGCCGGAGCACGGTGGGATGCGGGTTCGCCTTGAGCGAGTAGAACAATTCCGCGGGCTGGGGCAACGAATCCACCAGGCGTGTGTGTGCACGCCGCACGGACCCCAGGTCGTACACATATGCCGGCGTCTCGATGTCAAGGCCGTCTGGTACACGACGGTGGAGTAGGAAGTTTCTCGCGGACGTGATGTACACCCCCCTTGCGCGAACTTCGCGCCATCTGGCGTTGCGTCAGGAAAAACCCGTGGCAAGATCGTCCAGGACCGTCGCGGCGGGACCGGCTTCCCCAAAGGGGCGGTCATCGCCGAGGCGTTGGAGTTGACTCCTCCTGGGGCGAAAACATACATGGGTTAACTGCTGTGTCACAGCATGATTAGAGACACGTGAGTTGCACGTGTGAAGCCCCACAGGGCGCGGCACTTCATGATCCACACGATGTCTCGCCGGTATGCGACGCGGACGCGCATCCCGCCGATCCCGAGGCCCGCCAACGCGTACGACCAAAGGGAGAGTTGGCGTCCGGGCGGCCCTTGTAGGTCAGAACCTCTTCCGCGACGGGCCGGCCGGGGAGCGTACCCGCGGTGCCTTCGGAGACCGGCTCCCCGTGTGGCCGAATCAGGCCGCTCCGGTGATGCCGTGGACCTACCGGATTGCCGGCCCCCGCCGCCTCACCTGTCGCTCCGCCAGTTACCTGCACCGCACGGCACATTCGCACCACGAGCGCCATAGCGCATCACGCGTTACGGACACTATGAGTTCAGCCCGAGCGGCAGCGCCGCCGCCGTCTCCATACCGCGCCGGCACGCCGCCGCACACCGGCCGCGAGCGCCGTCCATTCCGGTCTGAACAGCGGAAACTCAGTGATCATGCGCGAGGCGGCAGCGCCTCCTGCCGCACCTCCGCAAGGAGCGTCGCCCATGATTCCCGCTCGCAAAAACCGTTCCCGCTTTGGCGAGTTAGCATCGGCGGGCCTTGCCGCCCCCGTGGCGCATTCATATGCTTGCGCGTCATGACTCCAGCACCTTTGGTGTCAGTAGGCATCAGGCCCCACATTCGTTGCTGTGGGTGCGTGGATTGGTCAGTCTCGTTGAATTTCTGCGGCGCCTGATCGGCGTAATCCGGGGGTATCTCCGTGGTCCATCCTCTGCGACCTGCCAACTTCTCGTTTACTGCGGAGTCGGCCGTTTTCCCACGTCATGATGGCGTGTACTTACCTCTGCACGGGCTGGAGGGCGCGTCCGTCCTCCATGTGCGCGAGCTGACGCAAACACAGCTCCTCGCCCTCTTCGCGCTGGCGTCGGATCTGCAGTCCCGTCGCCGCCGGGCGGTCCGGGCACTGGAGGAAATCGTCGTTCTCACCGCCTTCTTCGAACCCAGTACGCGCACACGCCTCTCCTTCGAGAGTGCGGCACACCGGCTGGGCGCTTCCGTGCTCAGCGTGCCGGACGGCCGTGTCAGTAGCGTCCGCAAAGGCGAGAGCCTCGCGGACACCGGAGTCATGCTGAACTCGTACGCCGACATCGTGGTACTCCGCCACCCTTCCGATACGGCGCTGGACGATATCCGCAAGACGCGGCTGAACGTTCCTCTGATCAACGGCGGCAACGGTTGTGAAGAGCATCCGACGCAGGCGATGGCCGATTGGTACGCCCTGCTCAAGCGGTGTGCGCACCTGCACGGCGCGGACGCGCCGCCCGAGCAGCGGATATCGCTGGGAGTCGTCGGCACGCCCCGCAGAATGCGGGCGCTTCGCAGCTTCCTGCTGATGGGAGCGCTCCACTTCCCGCACATCCTGCGGGACGTCACCGTGGTCTCGGACGATCCGCACCCGCTCGACGCCGAGCTCGAAGAGGCGTTGCGCGACGCGCTCCTGCCCGTGCTGTGCACCTCCGACCTGCGGCAGCACGTGGGCCGCTTCGATGTCGTCTATCAGAACTCGCTGACTCTGGTGGGCACCGAGTACGAGGTGTTCGACGCCGCGTTCCGCATCGACGGCGACACTCCCCTGAAGCCGCATGCCCTGGTGATGCATCCGCTGGCGCGCCTGGGCGAACTGGGCGCCGATCTGGACGACACCCCGCACAACCTCTACTTCAGCCAGGCGGACGGGGCGGTCTTCGTGCGGCAGGCGCTGCTGCTGGCGGTGGCCGGAAGGCTCGACCGGGTCCGCTGGCGCGAACCCGGGGAACTGGGGTGAGGACATGAGGTGAGGAGACAGGAGGGATTCATGAGACCACCGGCCGTCCCCCCTCGGACGCCGGCTGTCGCGTCGATGGTCCACGACCGTTCACGAGGAGTTTCCCAGATGCAAACTCATGCGAGCTACCCCACATTCGAAGCTGCCTATCTGGATCAACTTCTGGCGGTACGGGAATCACCCGAGTACGTCAATGCCCCAAGGGGGTTCCACAGTCAGGAGATCCTCGGCGTCTCCTACCGGATCGCGAACCCGCGGGAACGGATCGTACGGATTCCCGAGCGGAAGTCGAACCTGGTCTTCAACTTCGCCGAGTCGCTGTGGTACTTGTCCGGAGACAACTCACTGGACTTCATCTCGTTCTACGCGCCGTCCATGAAGAAATACTCGGCGGACGGGCGCCGACTGGCCGGTACCGCGTACGGGCCCCGGCTGTTCAACTGCGGCGGAGCAGGCTTCAACCAATGGGACAGCGTCGTCCGCACGCTCCAGCAGGACCCCGACTCCAAGCGTGCCGTGATGCAGATATTCGCCCCGGAAGAGCTCCTCATCGAGGGCAACATCGATGTGGCCTGCACCTTGGGCCTTCAGTACATGATCCGTGAAGGGGCTTTGCACGCCGTCTCCTTCATGCGAGCAAACGATGCCTACCGCGGCACCGTGAGCGACGTGTTCTCGTTCACCTTCCTCCAGGAAGTACTGGCCACGCAGCTCGGGCTCCGACTGGGCACGTACACCCACACCGTCGGTTCCTACCACCTGTACCAGCACGATGAGACCTTCTGCGAAAAGGTCCTCGCCGCGAGTGCGGAGCAGGTCAGCGCCGACCCCTTCCCGGTGATGCCTGCCGGGGACAACTGGCCCGCGATCCGCGAAGTCCTGTCCCTGGAAGCGGCGTTGCGAACGCAGCGCCTGACGCTTCGCGCGGACGATGTGAGCAGTCTCGGGCTGGAGAAGTACTGGTCCGATGTCGTGGCCCTCTTCGCCCTGCACGCGCAGTGGCGCCACGCGGGCACCGTCGACCGCGCACTGCTCGACGTGCTCAGCCCGCTGTACGCCCGGCTCGTGGAGAACCGCTGGGGCGTTCACGAGCAGTTGTCCTCGGCGGAGAAGTAGTCGCGGCGGAGCGGCAATATCCACGTAAGCGGACCTGGAGCCATTTCGCGCGCCACTCACGCGCGGGTGGGGGCCGATACCGGCCACCGAGAGCTCCGGGCGGACACCCGAAGGGTCGAACCGACGTGACAGACAGCTCAGCGCCCCCGGTATGCCTCACCATCGGGTCTTCCGACTCCAGCGGTGGCGCGGGGGTCCAGGGGGACATCAAGGCCCTGGCCTCCATCGGATGCTTCACCGCGACGGTCTTCGTCGGCCTGACCGCTCAGAACACCACGGGCGTCCTGAGCCGGCACCCCGTGCCGGTCGACTTCGTGCGCGCGCAGTTCGACGCCGTACGCGCCGATCTCGCGGTGCGGGCCGTGAAGGTGGGGACGGCCTGGAGCGCGGAGCACATCGTCGCCATCGCGGGTCTGCTGGCCGGACTGCGGGTGCCCGTCGTCCTGGATCCCGTCATGGTCAGTGCGGCGGGCGGCGACCTGGCCGGCGCCGATGCCCGGGCCGAGCTGATCGGTTCGCTCCTGCCTCTCGCCGAGGTGATCACCCCGAATGTGGCGGAGGCCAGGCTGCTCACCGGTGACGAGACGGCCGGGACGCGGACGCTGGCCCAGCGGATGATCGATCTCGGCGCGGCGGCCGCTGTCGTGACGTCCGGCGGCGAGGACGACGGGGACTGGTTCGCCGACGGCCGGTCGCTGGTGCGTCTGAACCGGCCGAACCACCGCACCGGAGCCGAACACGGCGCGGGATGCGCGCACTCCGCGCTGATCACCGGGTTGCGGGCGCACGGGTTCCCCCTGCCCGAGGCGGTCCGGAAGGCGACGGAGCTGGCTTCCGGAGCGGTACGCGACGGTCTGACGTCGGTCGGCCGGGGGGTGCATCCCGTCGACGCCCTGGGACTGCCCCCGAGATCCCCCCGGCCACGCGTTCCCGCACACCGCCCCTGAGCCCCTACCCGCCGGGGCGGGCCGGGGCTCAACCGCGGCTTGGCTGCGCTCGGCGCCCGTACGGCGGCTTGGCGGCGCTCAGTGCCCGTACGGCGCGGCCTCGGACACGCCCGCTCGGCGGCCCGAGGCGCCCGCCCGACGGGCCTGAGCGCCTGCCGGGCCGGGCCTCCGCCTCCTACTTGGCGGTCTTCGCCAGGAACGCGAGCAGGTCCTGCCGGCTCACGACGCCCTTCGGCTTCCCCTCGACCAGCACGATCGCGGCGTCCGCGGTGCCCAGCACGGCCATCAGGTCCGCGACCGGCTCGCCCGAGCCGACCTGCGGCAGCGGGCCGCTCATGTGCTTCTCCAGCGGGTCGCCGAGCGAGGCGCGCTGGGCGAACAGGGCGTCCAGCAGCTCGCGCTCGACGACCGAGCCGATGACCTCGGCCGCCATCACGTCGGGGTGGCCGGCGCCGGGCTTGACGATCGGCATCTGCGAGACACCGTATTCGCGCAGCACGTCGATGGCCTCGCCGACGGTCTCCTCGGGGTGCATGTGGACCAGCGAGGGCATCGCGCCCTCCTTGTCCCGCAGCACGTCGGCGACGCGGGCCGTCGGGCCGCCCTCCTCCAGGAAGCCGTAGTCGGCCATCCACTCGTCGTTGAAGATCTTCGACAGATAGCCGCGGCCGCTGTCCGGCAGCAGGACGACGACCACGTCGTCGGGGCCGAGCCGCTTCGCGACCTCCAGCGCGCCCACGACCGCCATCCCGCAGGAGCCGCCGACCAGCAGGCCCTCCTCCTTGGCGAGGCGCCGGGTCATCTGGAAGGCGTCCTTGTCGGAGACCGCGACGATCTCGTCGGCGACCGACTGGTCGTAGGCGGTCGGCCAGAAGTCCTCGCCGACGCCCTCGATCAGATACGGGCGGCCCGAGCCGCCGCTGTAGACGGAGCCCTCCGGGTCGGCGCCGATGACCTTGACCCGGCCGTCGCTGACGTCCTTGAGATAGCGGCCCGTGCCGCTGATGGTGCCGCCGGTGCCCACGCCCGCGACGAAGTGCGTCATACGCCCATCGGTCTGCTCCCACAGCTCGGGACCGGTGGAGTGGTAATGGGACAGCGGGTTATTGGGGTTGCTGTACTGGTCGGGCTTCCAGGCGTTCGGCGTCTCGCGCACCAGCCGGTCCGACACGTTGTAATAGGAATCCGGGTGCTCGGGGTCAACGGCGGTCGGACAGACCACCACCTCGGCCCCATAGGCCCGCAGCACATTGATCTTGTCGGTGGAAACCTTGTCGGGGCAGACGAAAATGCACTTGTAGCCCTTCTGCTGGGCCACGATCGCGAGCCCCACCCCGGTGTTGCCGGAGGTCGGCTCGACGATCGTGCCGCCGGGGCGCAGTTCGCCCGACTCCTCGGCGGCCTCGATCATGCGCACGGCGATCCGGTCCTTCACCGAACCGCCCGGATTGAAGTATTCGACCTTGGCCAGGATTGTCGCCTCAATACCTTCGGTCACGCTGTTGAGCTTGACGAGCGGGGTATTGCCGACGAGCTCGATCATCGAATGGTGAAACTGCACGGTGGTCTCCGCGGTCGGGGGCAGCCGTCGTCGCGTGCCCGTAGTACCAGCCTATTGCGCATCCGTTCACCGGAACGTCGCGTTGCGCGCACCGCCGCTCGGGGCAACAACCTGTTAGCAGGATGTGCGGTCGCGGTCGCGCTCAGTAGCGGCGGCCCGGCACCGAGCGGTGGAACGGGAGGAGATCCGGCCTATGTCGATGTCGAGGGCGAGGGTCGCGCGGCGGATCGCGGCGGCGGCGGCCTACGGAGGCGGCGGAATCGGACTGCTCGGCGGGGCGGCGGTCGGCCTGCTGCTCACCGAGGTCCGGCTGGCGAAGCGGGTCGTCGGCGGCGGCCACGAACCACCGCCCGGCGCCGACGGCCGGTACGGCGCCTCCTTCGTCCACCGGCTGCACCAGCCGCCGCTGCGGCTCGGCTTCCTCGGCGACTCCACGGCGGCGGGCCAGGGGGTGCACCGGCCGCGCCAGACGCCGGGCGCGCTGCTCGCCACGGGGCTCGCGGCGGTCGCCGAGCGGCCGGTGGCGCTGCGCAACGTGGCGGTGCCCGGCGCGCAGTCCGACGACCTGGAGCGGCAGACCACCCGGCTGCTCGCGGACCCCGGGCCGGCCCCCGACGTCTGCGTGATCATGATCGGCGCCAATGACGTGACGCACCGGATGCCGCCCGCCCGGTCGGTGCGGCTGCTGTCGGAGGCGGTGCGCAGACTCCGCGAGGCGGGGTGCGAGGTGGTGGTCGGCACCTGCCCGGACCTGGGCACGATCGAGCCGGTGTATCAGCCGCTGCGCTGGGTGGCGCGGCGGCTGAGCCGTCAGCTGGCCGCGGCGCAGACCATCGGGGTCATCGAGCAGGGCGGCCGCACGGTCTCGCTGGGCGACCTGCTGGGCCCCGAGTTCGCCGAGAACCCGCGCGAGCTGTTCGGGCCGGACAACTACCACCCCTCGGCGGAGGGGTACGCGACCGCGGCCATGGCGGTGCTGCCGACGCTGTGCGCGGCGCTCGGGCTGTGGCCGGCGGAGGAGGAGCACCCCGACGAGGCGCGCCGCGAGGGCATTCTGCCGGTGGCCCGGGCGGCGGCGCAGGCCGCCGCGGAGGGCGGCACCGAGGTCGCCGGGGCCCGCGGCCGGTGGGCGCTACTCAAGCACCGCAAGCGGCGGCGGCTGCCGTCGGAGGCGGACGCGGACGCGCGTACGGCCACGGGGTGAGGGGGAACCGCCGCGAGAGGAAAGGAAGCTGAGCGAGCGCTTAGAAAAGAGGCCCGCGTCACAGTGCGCGGGCAGTGACCCGGGCGGTACGGACGGGTAACTTCCCCCAGAGGCCCGCCTGTCGCCCGGCCGCCGCGCCGCACCAGGCGCCACGCGCCGGCAAACCTTCTCGCCCCTGGAGCCGTGATGCCCGAAGCCGTGATCGTCTCGACCGCCCGCTCCCCCATCGGACGTGCTTCCAAGGGCTCCCTCAAGGAGCTGCGCCCCGACAACCTCACCGCCACCATCATCGGCGCCGCCCTCGCCAAGGTCCCCGAACTGGACCCCCGCGACATCGACGACCTGATGCTCGGCTGCGGTCTGCCCGGCGGCGAGCAGGGCCACAACCTCGGCCGCATCGTCGCCGTGCAGATGGGCATGGACCACCTCCCCGGCTGCACCGTCACCCGCTACTGCTCCTCGTCCCTCCAGACCTCCCGCATGGCCCTGCACGCGATCAAGGCGGGCGAGGGCGACGTCTTCATCTCGGCCGGCGTCGAGACCGTCTCCCGCTTCGCCAACGGCTCCTCCGACGGCCTGCCCGGCACCCACAACCCGCTCTTCGCCGACGCGGAGGCCCGTACCGCCGCGCGCGCCGGAGCGGGCGGCGAGGGCTGGCACGACCCGCGCGAGGACGGCCTCGTCCCGGACGCGTACATCGCGATGGGCCAGACCGCGGAGAACCTGGCCCGGCTCAAGGGCGTCACCCGCCAGGACATGGACGAGTTCGGCGTCCGCTCGCAGAACCTCGCCGAGAAGGCCATCGAGAACGGCTTCTGGGAGCGGGAGATCACCCCCGTCACCACCCCCGACGGCACCGTCGTCAGCAAGGACGACGGGCCGCGCGCGGGCGTCACCCTGGAGGGCGTGCAGGGGCTCAAGCCCGTCTTCCGCCCCGACGGGCTGATCACCGCCGGCAACTGCTGCGCCCTCAACGACGGCGCCGCCGCCCTCGTCATCATGTCCGACACCAAGGCCCGCGAGCTCGGCCTCACCCCCCTCGCCCGCATCGTCTCCACCGGCGTGAGCGGCCTCTCCCCCGAGATCATGGGCTACGGTCCGGTCGAGGCCAGCAAGCAGGCGCTGCGCCGGGCCAACCTGGACATCGGCGACATCGACCTCGTCGAGATCAACGAAGCCTTCGCCGCCCAGGTCATCCCCTCCTACCGCGACCTCGGCATCGACCTCGACCGCCTCAACGTCAACGGCGGGGCCATCGCCGTGGGTCATCCCTTCGGGATGACCGGCGCCCGCATCACCGGCACCCTCATCAACTCCCTCCAGTTCCACGACAAGCAGTTCGGCCTGGAAACCATGTGCGTCGGCGGCGGCCAGGGCATGGCCATGGTCGTCGAACGCCTCAGCTGAGCTGCGACGACAAGTCCGGCTACGGGCGGGGCGCGGCCGGCCCCCGGACACCGGCCGCGCCGGTGCCCCCACGGGTCCGTACGGCCACGCAGCGCGACGGCCGGTCCGCGCGCCGGTCGTGAGCCCCGTACTGTGCACAGATCTCCCCCAGGATGTGACCAATCTCCTGGGGGATTTCTATCTACGCAGGTCAGCGTGGTTGAAAGGCGAACGTCCCGGACCTAGGGCCTGTCCGGTTCATGACGTTATGCACTGACGACGAGGGGCAGACCACGCGAAGCTGAGGTAGGAATTCGGGGGATCTATAGCAACCGGGAGTCGTCAGTGAGCGCCATGTCCCTTGCCCTGCTGTTGGCGGCGGCCACCGCGACGGCCGCCGGTGCCGCCGCCCTGCACACCACCCGCGGGCTGCGCCGCCAGATCGCCGCCCTGCGCGACGAGCTGGCGGCCACCGCCGCCGACCGGAGCGCCGCCGCCGCGATCCCCCCGGCCCGCGCCACGCCCACCGCCGAGATACGCGCCGCGGTGACGGAGGCGCTCGCCGAGGAGCGCGAACGCGAACTGGCCGAGGCCCGCGCCTTCTGGGCCGCCCAGGAGGCGCGCGACGCCGCCGACGCGCCGTCGCTGCTCGGCGGCCTGCCGGGGCTCGGCGACGACGCCCAGCCGGAGAGCCAGCTGTACGTGCCCCGCCAGACCGACTTCGCCGGCCTGGAACCGCTGGTCGACGCCGAGCTGGTGGAGGCCGAGGCGCTCGACGCCGAATCCGAGGCCGCCGACTCCCCGGAGCTCGCCGCCGCGCGCCGCCGGCACCCCTCGCACCCGGACTTCAGCCCGGTACCGGCCATCGGCGACCACGACCGCACCGTGGGCCGACTCGCCGAGCTCGCCGACGCCCGCGTACCGCTCGCCGACGTGCGCCCCGGCCCGCTGGGCACCTTGGACGTGTACGTCTTCACCGACGGCACCACCGTCTGCATGACCCCCGGCCACCGGGAGACCGCCGAGCGCCTGGCCGACGCCCTGCGCTCGGGCGACACCCCGGTCCTGCTCGGCGGCTCCGGGGTCTCCGGCGCGTACGCCCTGACCTTCGGCTGCGGCGGAGAGAGCGTCTACGTCCTGGCGGACCGGGTCATCGCGTCGCTCTGACCGGCCACCGGCAGGGGCCGCTCCTGGACGCCTCCGCGATCCACGACAGGGGCCCCTCTCAGCCGCTATCCATCGGCAGGAGCCGCCGCCCATCCGGCGGCGGGGCCGAGCGCCCGGCCCGCGCGGACGGCCCCGGCGGTGTTCCGCCCCAGCGGCACGCGGTCCCTCACAAACGCGCCCGGCCCGGCCCACAGGGCCCGGAGACCTCACAGGCCGAGCCGCCCGCGCTCGCAAACGGCCCCCGGTCGAAGGCACGGCCCGCGCTCGCAAACGGCCCCCGGTCGGAGGCGCGGCCTCAATCGCGGGTGCGGCCTCAGAGGCCGCACCGTTTGGCCGCGGCCTCCACGCTGGCGAGGGCGTCCTCCACCTCCCAGGCAGGGGCGCCGCGCAGCGCCTCCACGGCATCGTGCCCCGCGACGGCCACTTGGTCGGCCGCCGCGAACAGCCCCGCGTCCGGCATCTCGCGGGGCCCCGGGGAATCCGGCTCCTCCAATCTCCGGGCGCGTTCGGCCAGTTCGCGCGCGAGCTCCAGCCCCTCGGCGGCGGCCCCCCTGCTCAGCCGGGACTGCGGCAGGGCGCGCAGCCGGTCGGCAAAAGAGTCCACGGCTGTCAGCAGAGACGTCAGATCATCCACGGCGTGAGCCTATGCGCCGCCCGCCGACTGTTGCCAACGCCTGAACACTCAGGCACGGTGACATGAAGGACCAGCATTCGACGCGTCCGGAGGCGCCGATGTCCCACGTCTTCTCCGACGAGACTCACCGGAACCTGCTCTCCCACATCCCCCACTGCACAGGCCGTGAAGTCGCCGACTGGCTGCGCACGGTAGACGAAGGTCCCGCTCTCTTCCGCTTCGACGAGAAGGTCAGCTGGCTGCGCGGCGAACATAACCTCGCGTACGGCCACGCAAAAGCGATCATCCATGAGTACGACCTCCGACGGGCCGCACGAAAGCTGCTGTAGCGGCGCCGCCCGACGCCCCCTCCATCAACGCCGAAGGGCCCGTGAAGGCAGTCGCCTTCACGGGCCCTTCCGACGGCGGGCAGCGGCCGGGCCGCCGGCCGTTCGCCGCCGCTAGTTGTCGTTCAGGATCGCGATCAGCCGCAGCATCTCCGTGTAGATCCACACGAGGGACAGCGTCAGGCCGAAGGCCGCCAGCCAGGACTCCTCGCGCGGAGCGCCGTACCGGATGCCGTCCTCGATCTGCTTGAAGTCCAGCGCCAGGAAGGCGGCGCCCAGCAGCACACCGATGATGCCGACCACGATGCCCAGGCCACCCGTGCGGATGCCGAGGCCGTCGCCGCCGCCGAACACGCTGAACAGCAGGTTCACGGCCATCAGCAGCACAAAGCCGATCGCCGCGCCCATCACGAAGCGGTAGAACCGCCGGTCGACCCGGATGAGCCGGGTCTTGTACGCGATGAGCACACCGACGAAGACGGCCATGGTGCCGAGCACCGCCTGCACGGGGGCGCCGTCGGCGAGGTAGTTGAACGCCTTGCTGATCACACCGAGGAACAGGCCCTCGAAGAGCGCGTACCCGAGGATCAGCGCGGGCACCGGCTTCGCCTTGAACGCCTGGACGAAGCCCAGGACCATCGCGACGAGCCCGGCACCGGCTCCGGCGCCCCAGGGAAGATTCATGGCCCATGCCGCGGCCGCGGCGACGACGACCACGCCGAGCGTGATGCCGGTGCGCGTGACGACGTCGTCCATCGTCATACGGCCGGTCTGCGCCGGCGCCTGCGGGACGCCGGACTGGAGATCCTGCTGCCCCGCCGCGTACGGGTTGTTCGCGTACGGGTTGCCACCGGCGTACGGGTTCGCGGTGGGGGCCCCGGCCTGCGGTGCCGCGTTGAAACCGGCGTAACCGCCGTTGTCGCGGCTGAACCCCCGTCGCGAGAAGACCGGGTTGCTGCTCCTCATCTCACTCCTCCGTAGCCACCCTGCGCGGCCTCGCGGTCAAGGGTAATGGGTGGGCAAAGAAATAGTTCTACTGCTTGGGGACGATCTTTTTGTCCTTGTCGATATCTGTACGGGAAAACGCGGCTCACGGCCAGCGAGTTCCCGCGGCCCCCGTCCGCTCCGCTGGTCAGGAGGCCCGCCACCAGGTCGGCGCCGGACTCCCCGTGCCCGCGACCGAGTGCGCCCAACCACCGCCCGGCACCGCCCACCGGACGGGTGACGGCGTCTCGGACGGCGGCCGGATCGTCCTGCCCCGGCACGGCGTACGGTGCCGGCCCCTGTACAGGCGCGGCGCCTCGTCACGTATGCGAGCGTCGGCGCTCGTCACGGCCTCCTCACCAAGACCGTCGCGGCCCCCTCAAGAGGTGCCGGCTTCCGTCCCCCTCATGAGGTGCCGGCTTCCGCACGGAGACGCCCCGGTCACCCGGTGTCTGTGACCGCCGCCACCGATCGGGCGACGTCGCGATGGGCCTCGTGCTCGGCGATCCGGCGGGTGAGGGCGGCGTGCACGTCTTCGTACGTATCGGGGCCGAGCGGGAGGCGGAGAGGGGCCTCGTCGGAGTCGACGAGGGCGATCATCGCGTCCGCGATCTTCTCCGCGCTGTTGGGCACCGGGAAGGTCCCGTCCGTGAACGCCTGCCGGATCTCGGCGGCGGGGGTGCCCTCGTACTCGGGCAGGGCCGGCGCGGTGTCGAGCGAGCTGCCGAAGCCGGTGGGCGACGCACCCGGCTCGACGATGGTCAGCGCCACGCCGAACGGCGCGATCTCGCGGGCCACGGTCTCGCAGAACCCCTCGATGCCCCACTTGGAGGCGTGGTAGTAGCTCATGCCCGGATAGGTCGTCTGGCCGCCCGCGGTGGACACCTGGAGGACGCGGCCCCGGTGCTGGGCGCGCAGGTGCGGGAGGGCGGCGCGGATGACGTGGACGGAGCCGAGCAGGTTGGTGTCGATGACGCGCCGGAGCTGCTCGTCGGTCGCCTCTTCGACGGCGGCGAGGAGGCCGTAACCGGCGTTGTTCACGACGACGTCGACCGTGCCGAGGGCCTCGAACGCCTCGTTGACGACCCGGCGTACGGACTCGGCGTCGGTGACATCGAGCCGGGCGGTCCAGAGCCGGTCGCCGTACTCGGCGCGGAGGCCGTCCAGCCCCTCGGGGCGGCGGAGCGTGGCGGCGACGCGGTCGCCCCGGGCCAGGAGTCGTTCGGTGAGCAGCCGCCCGAAGCCGGAGGACGTGCCGGTGATGAACCAGGTGGTGGTCATGGTGTTCCCTTCACTGCTGTGCCGTCTGTGCCGTCGTGCCGTGACGACACGATGCTGCGGTCTCATGCCGCCGCGCCGTGGCCGCGATTTCGGATTGGCTTGAAGCCGCTCGCGCGATCCGAGCGCGTCAGCGAGTGCCCCCTCCGCCTCATTCGGCCGGCCGGGTCGCGTACGCCGTGCCGCGGGAGCCCCGGCTGTGAGGGGTACTGGCAGGGGCCCCAGCGCTCCCCCGCCCGCCGCGCGGCCTGCCCCCCTGACCTCATGGACAACCGGGATGCGGTCAGCGCGTTCCTCCGCTCCCGACGCGACAGGATCACGCCGGAGCGGGCGGGCCTGGCGGCATACGGTCAGCGGCGGGGCCCGGGCTGCGCCGGGGCGAGGTCGCCGCGCTCGCCGGGGCCCGCGGCTGAGGACGGCATGAAGCTGCCGGCCAACTGGTCCGCGACGACCGGCCGGGGGCAGGGGCAGGGGCAGGGGCAGGGCCGGAAACGGGACGCGGAGACCCCTGATGTGAGGCGAGTGACCGCCAACACGGTGACGGGCGGCGCGGGGACCCGGCGTGTGGCGGAGAAGCGCCGTGAAGAAGTGCGGCAGAGAAAGCGAGCCTGCAATTCTTTTCGCCACTCTCCGGCGGGGAGCTCCAACTCGTAAGCGCTCGCGTCGTCATACACGAAATAGCACCACTCGGGCTCTGATTTCATGCCCCGAGATGCGGGGGGCGCATTCGCTGTTCCGGGTGGTCACCGGCGAGTGCCGGTGCGGCATCTGCGTCGGTTCCACCAGCGGCTGGGCCGGCCTGCACCGCTGATCTGGGATCATACCGGTAGCCAACACAGCCTACGGATGGCCGCTTTCGCCGACCGGGCTTCGCAGTGGTAAGGGAGAGAACCTTGCACGCCCCTCACATATCTGAAAATGTCTGGTGGATCATCACCGTCATTACGACGGTCCTCTTCCTCGCCATTTGGCTTCCTATGCTGCCAACTCCCAAGTCCAGGAACCAGATCTGCCTCATCCCCCTCCTCGGTGTGGGTTTCCTGACGACGCTCGGAAAGCTGCGAGGGCACGATCTCGGAGAGCTTCTCGCCATCTATTCCACCGTGGTCCTCGCGTTGATTCTCGGTGTCATAGGGCGCCGTGCGGACATGCGAGTGGCAGTACGGCAGGGGGAGGACCCGATGGGCACGCCGGCCAGTAAAGCGGACCCGGCGGTCAAGAGACTGACAATCCAGGTGTCCGCCGGGTTCATGGTGGCGTTCGCGCTGTGGGCATGGCTCACCTGGGGTCACTGAGCCTGCCTCGAATCCCTGGTCGCGCCGTGACGGGGCTCCGCCCTTGAGCGGTAGGTCCACGGATCATCCTCGATATCCAAAGAGCCGCCGCCCTTCCGCGTAGCAGCTCATCCACTCAGCACGGAGCGCCCCCGGTACGGCCGATATGAGCCGCACCGGGGGCTGCCTGTTCCGCATCGGGCGCGGCCGGCGCGTGAGGGCAGACTCCGCGCCGATGAGTTCCTACCGCCCGCCGGCCATCGCGGCCGTAGCGGCAGAGTCGGGTCAGGCGCCACGGCCTTGAGCCGTGCTGGTAACGGATTCCAACGCTCTTTGTGTGCACGCCCCGGGCGTACGCTGGCCGAAGAGGTAGGTGACGCGATGTCTTCGGAACTGGCGGACAACGTACGGAACCATCGACGGCGCGCGGGCTTCAGCCAGGAGCGGCTGGCCGAGGCGGCGAACGTCTCCCCCGCGCTCGTACGCAAGGTGGAGCAGGGGGGAACACCGCGGGTGGAAACCCTGTACGCGCTCGCTCGCGCCCTCGGGGTGGCCACCTCGACCCTCTTCGCGACCGGGTCGCCGGAGCCCGTACGTGATGACGGGCCGAATCACCTGAGGCTGATGGAGATCCGGCGCGCCCTCATGCCCCCCGTGGGCTTGAACGATGCCGTGGCGGTGGCCGGGGAGCCACCACCGTCACCCACTCAGGTGATTCGGCGCGACATCGCCGATGTACACGCGCTGTACCAGACGGACCGGTACGAATCCGTGGCGAAGCGGCTTCCGGGGGTCATCCGAGCCGCGGAAGCGGCGGTCATCGCGGCCGACGGCGACGAAGAGCACCGCCAAGCGCTGAGTGCGCGCGCTCAAGCCTTCCTGTTGACAGGCAAATACCTGACTCAAGTACGGCAGTACGACTTGGCGTACTACGCGCTGTCGCAGGGAATTCGTGATGCGCGGGGAGCGGGCCAGACCCTGACGGCCGCTACAGGCGTGGTCGGTATGAGCTGGCTCCTCCTGAGGGAGGACCGATTCGACGAGTGCGAGAGCTTGGCCGCCGCCACCGCCGACGAGATGGAACCACGTGTTTCTACCGCCGCCCCAGGGCAAATCGCGGTGTGGGGGGAGCTCTCGCTCCGCGTCGCCTCCGCCGCGATCCGCAACAACAGGCCGGATGTGGCCCGAGAAGCACGCCGGATGGCGAGCACTGCCGCAAGTGCACTCGGCGTGGAACACATCGACTTCGGGTCGCACTGGACCACCTTCGGGCCTGTCACGGCGGAGATGAAGGCGGTGGAGGACCTTTCGCTCGTCGGAGATGCCCACGGAGTACTCCGACGTTCCGACGAAGGAGTGCTGAGCCGCAAGGGCATGAAGTCGTCGGGGAAGCCCAGTTCGAACAATTGGGATCGTCACCGTCTGGACGTCGCACGCGCCCACGTGACGCTTGGATCGCATCAGGACGGCATGTACGAGTTGAACGCGCTGCGCCGCACGTCTCCCGAGTGGGTCCGCCATCAGGCAATGGCACGTTACGTAATGACTGACGTCCTCCATCACCGGAAGCGCACTCTCACAAAGGACATGCGCGAGATGGCAGCGCATCTCGGGATCACCGGATAATTGCTACACGCCGTATCACATAAGGAAGTTGGCACTTCGAACTGCTTCGAAGCATGCCTGGTTCGGCCCCAGGCCACGGTCATACGGTCACTTCGTCCAGTCCGAAGACGACGACCAGAGGTTTCGGTGACCAGCGCAGCGTCAGAGACTAATAGAGCTGACAATAGTCAAGCACAGTCCGCACCTTCCCCCGCCAAGCCGTTCGCGCAGTTGAACGATCTGACTGAAGCCGTCTCGCACGGCGATTCTTGTCGCCTGGTTCCGGATGAGATTCCCCGGCCGCACGAGTTCGCCGACCCCACACGGGAGTTGGGTTGCGCGTCCAGCGCGGACTAATGGGGGCCCGTACATGAAGAGCACAGCGCGGGCGCGTCTGGCCCGAATGATCGCGGAGAGAGGGGTCAACGGGGCGCTCCTCGTCTTCACGAGCCCCCCGGAGACCCTGGGCGAGGGCGACGAAAGGCCGGGGTTTCCATCCAGCCCCGTCGCTTTCCCCCGGTGCCAATGCCCGCAGCACCGCACGGGACTCGGCGTGCCGGACACGGCGGTTCGCCTGGCCGTCCGGGATGCGTCCGACGACAGCGGCCGAGGGGAGACGCCATGAGGCGCTCCTACCGGTACATGGCGTGGACGTTCGAACAGGACCCGACCACGTACCCGGAGTACAGCGCCGTATGCGTCACGGGCGAGGAGAAGGACTGCGGGGAGATGATCCGCTCCGGGGGCTCGGACTGGATCGAGGAGTGGATGCGCCGCCACACGCAGGCCACCGGCCACACCCGCTACCGCCGGACCGCCGACGACTACGTGACGCTGCAACCCCCGGACGGGGTACCGGCGTTGAGCCCCGTCAAGGCGGGCCGGCATGAGGGCGGGCCCGTGGGGTGACGCGGCGCGTCCACGGACCACCCACCCGCGAGCTGGGCGCAAGCGCTTCAGCCCCCAGCCGGGGCCGGTGCGGGGCCGCCCCGCTCCGGCCCGTAGGGCCACTCCCCCACACACCTATGACCGGCGTCCCAGCTGCTTGACTCTCACACCGGTGTCGGACTTTAGCGTCGTCTGCTTGACTCTCACACCGGTGTCGGATTTTAGCGTCGTCGCATGACAACGAGCGCTGCGATCTCGGCCACCGACTCCCCGCCATCCCCAGCCCGGCAACGGATAGCCCGGCAACGGATGGTCCTGGCGGTGCTCACGGCGTGTGTGTTCATGGTGGGCACGGCGGAGTGGGTGATGGTGGGGCTGCTGCCCGATCTGTCATCAGACCTGCTGCTGCCGCTGCCAGCCGTCGGCTCGCTGGTGACCTGGTACGCGCTGACCGTCACGGTGGCCGGGCCGCTGGTCACCGTGCTGATGCTGCGGGTTCCTCGCAGAACGGCCCTGCTCGTGCTGGTCACGGTATTCGTCGGCGGCAATGTGGCAGCGGCGTCGGCCGGGGCGTTCGGGATGCTGGCGGCGGCCAGGATGGTGACGGCCCTGACCCACAGCACCTCGTTCGCGGTGGCCTTGGTGATCGCCGTTTCGATGTCGGCCCCGGACCGTCGCGGCCGGGCGATCTCCGTGGTCGCCGCCGGGTGGAACCTCGCGACGGTGTTGGGCGCCCCGTTGGGGACGTGGATCGGGGAGCACTACGGCTGGCGCGTGACGTTCTGGAGCATCGCCGTGCTCAGCGCCCTCATCCTGACGGCGGTGGCGGTACTCGTCCACCCGCCCGCGCCGGACGCGCCGCTCCGCCCTCGCGCGGAGGTACGCGCACTGCTGAACCGCCGGGTGGCCACCGTGCTTTCGATCGTCGTCGTGGCGCAGGCCAGGCTGTTCACCCTCTACACCTACATCACCCCGCTGCTGCGGGAGGTGAGCGGGTTCACGGCGCCGGTGGTCACCATGCTGCTGGCCGTGTTCGGGGGCGGCGCGCTGTTCGGCAACATACTCGGCGGGCGGCTGGCGGACCGCGCCCCCTGGGGAGCTCTGTGCACACTGCTCGCCGCGCTCGCCGCCGTACTGGCCGCCTTCGCGCTCACCAGCCATGTCCAGTGGGCGGGGGTCCTGACCGTTCTCCTGCTCGGCGCGGTCTCGGGTGCTCTCATACCCCTGTTGCAGGACCGGGCGCTCGCGGCGGCGCCCGAAGCGCCGACCCTGGTCACCGCGATCAGCGCCTCCGCGTTCAACCTGGGCGTGGCGGGCGGCTCGAAGCTCGGCGGTGAGGCCCTGGGAACCGGCTTCGACCTGAGCGACCTGGCCTGGCTCGGCGGCCTGGTGGCCCTCGTCACGCTGCCCCTGGCCGTACGTACCACCCTCCGCCACCACCGCGCGGGCCGCTCCGCCCCACCGGCCCCGGTCGCCGACCACTCCGCTGCCTGCCGTACGACTTGCTGACGGGCCCGGCCGCAGGCCGACGGTCTCAGCTCCCGCCCGCGCGCCCCTGGCTCAGTTCCGCGGCCTTTCCTCGGAACCGGCATCCGCCCCCGTCCGCTCCACCCACTCGCGAACGGACACGGCGTGTTTCATACGGCCGGCGATCCGCACGCGGCGGCCTCCTGTTCCAGGTCGAGGAGCCGGCCGGTGTCGACGGCTCGGATGGTGCGGGGAAGCGCTGAGTCCATGCCGGGATGGTGGCAGGCGAGGCCCGGCTCTCGCTCAGGGGCCGGACACAAAGCCCGCGGACAGGTCCAGCTCGAAGGGGGATCCGGGGCACGCGGGGTTCCAGCCTCGGGTCAGCGCGATGAGGATGTGATTCGCGACGGCGGAGGGCCGAATGGGGTCGGCCGGCACGCTGAACCAGTTGCCGGGGTGTGCTTGGTCAGTGGTGACCACCAGGATCGCCCCGTACTGGTCGGCGCGCTCGACGGCGTAGGTGCAGGGCGACCAGCACAGCGCCTGGCTATAGGTCGGCCTCCGGCGGAGTCGCCACTGGTACGTCACCCCGCCGACGACAATGCGCCTGCTGCCCTTCTTCCCCAGTGCCACTGGCCCTCCTCGGCTCGGATGGGAGGTTGGCGCCGCCGATATGCCGTCAGCCAGGCGTCGTGATCACGCCGGGCGGGGCCTCGGCCACCTCAGCCGCCTGGTCGCAAGACCGTGCCGGCTCTGGGGGCGCCGCGATTGATGCTACCGCTGGGGTACGAACAGCCATTGACTGCCGAGGCGGTCTCAGCGCCCGACGCGGGACCCGCCCGCTTGGCGGGCCACCGGGGCGGGAGTGGGGGGCGCTTCTCGGGCGGCTGCCGGGCGGCTGCCGGGCGCCTCTCGGCCGACCTTGCCCGTACCGCTGCCGCGCGGCGGTCGCGGGAGGCCGCCGCCGCATCCACCGGCTCCGGCGGCGGTGTCCGGCGGACTGCGAAGCCCTGGTGTCAACTGCCGTTCGTGGGAGGCGATTTTGCCCAACGAAGATCATCGACGATTTACCCTATGGAGGCAGTTTCAAGATCTTCCATAGTGAAAGCGGTTTTTAGCGTATGAGACTCACCCGTGTCTCGGTGGCCGTCGCGGCTGCCGCCATCGCACCGGCATTACTGCTCTCCTCCCCGGCGTTCGCCGCGGACAGCGCTCCGCCCCCCGCGAAGACGGACAGTTCCGTGTCTCCCGACAAGCCGGCGACCGGCACTGCCCCGGGCTCCGAGCCGACCAGGACCACGAAGGATTCGCAGGAGACGGAGGACCGGGTCGCGATCGCCAAGATGCTCGCCGACAAGTCCATCGGCAAGTGCCTTTACGACGCGGCGCAGGAGGCGCTCGATGGCGACGCGCAGGCCGTGCGCCGCTTCCTGGAGCACGGCCAGTACGTGGCGCGCCTCTTCGACGACCGGATACTCGCCACCCGCATCGAGGACGCCGGCGGCCCGGCGGTGAGGGCAGCCGCGCGGAAGGCGCTGAACTCCAACGATGATGCGGATCTCCGGTACTTCCTCAAAGTGGGTCAGTACGAAGCCCGGTACGAGGACGACCGGGTACTCGTCGCCCGTATCGCGGACGCCGGCGGCCCGGCGGTGAAGGCCGCCGCACGGAAGGCGCTGGACTCCAATAGCGCTCACGCCGTCCGGGAGTTCCTCGAAGTGGGCCAGTTCGAGGCGCGCGCCAAGGACGAGGCGGACGCCGCCGCCCGCGATAAGCCCACCCCGGGCAAGGACCACAGCGGCACCGAGGACGGCAAGGACAGCAAGGGCGACAAGGACAGCAAGACGGACGGGTCCGGCAAGGACGACGGCCAGGCCAAGACCAAGACCAAGAAAGCAGCCGAACCCGCCGCCGCCGACGACCAGCTGAAGTCTGACAGCGCCGGTGGCACCAGTAGCGCCACCGCCGTCAAGGCCGCGGTCGCCACGGCCTCGGACTCCGTGGTCCCCAGCGGCAGCAGCGCCGAACTCGCCTCCACCGGCACCGGCCCCGCCACCCCGTGGGCTCTCGGCGGAACCGCCGTCGCCCTCACCGCCGGCGCGGGCCTGATGCTCGCGGCCCGCCGCCGCTCCTCCACCGAGCGCTGACGGCCCCGACCCTGCCGCCCGCCCGGCCCCGGCATCCGGCGGCCCCGGGCCCCGGCGGCCCGTAAACCGCACAGCCCAGACCGGGCCTCGGTCCCAGCGGCGCTCTCAAGCCCTCGCGACCGGGGCCCGCCTGCGTCATCGCGTCAGAACAAGCCCGCAGCTGTACGCCCGAGCATGCCCGATCCCCTCCGAAAGCGCCGCGACGAACGCTTCGGGATCGGTAACCGTCAGCGTCCCCCGCAGCTCGGCGCGGGCGATCTTCAGTCCTTTGTGCGGTGCGGGGCTGGAGACTGCGGGGAGCATGCGTACCGCGACCTTGTCGGGGCCTGTACTGGCGCCGATGCGGCCGGGCTCGCCGCCCCCCGTGCCGACATGACGTACGAGCCACTTCTTGACGCCGTCGGGCTTGGTGTGAGCCACCCGCTTCCCTCTGACCATCCGGCCGTCCGGACCGTCCTGCGACGTGCTGTACGTGGGGTTGACGACCGTACGGAATCCGACGCGCTCGCCCGTCCGGAAGGTGCGGTCCACGGTGATGAGGTGCGGATTCCCCGGAGCGCGACACGGGGGATATGCCCCCAGTCACCCGGCGCCCGCCGCCTCGCGAGGAGTTGGAAGGTGGGAAAAGGAGTTGGAAGGCGGGGAATGCGCAGGGCCGGCCCGGGCGCATGGCAGGTCAGCGAAATCGAGATCGGGGCCGAGGGCCGCGGCAAGGGCCGGTTCGGGGCCGGTTCCATAAGGAGACGGCGGTCGTCATGCCCGTACCTCCGTGGCACCCTTGGCTTCTGCGTCGACCAGGCCGGAGATGCCCAGGCCCGGCGCGTCGGGCAGCACGACCGTAGCGCCTTGGTACCGCATGCCGCCGACGACAGCGGGGCGCTGGAGCCACCACACCGCGTCGAGGTCACTCACCATCGTGGTCCCGTGGGCGGCCACCAGGCTGGCCGCGGCGCCGGTGCCGATCTCGCTCTCCAGCATGCAGCCGAGGATGGTACCCATGCCCTGGGCTCGCGCCAGTTCGAGAAGGGTACGGGCGGCGCTGAGTCCGCCGCTCTTCGCCAGCTTGACGTTGACCAGGTCCGCAGCGCGCCGGCGGATCACCTCCACCAGGTCGCGCACGTCGAACACCGACTCGTCCGCCATGATCGGGGTCTCGACGCGGTCGCTCACCCAGGCCAGGCCCTCTATATCCCGACTGGCCACCGGCTGCTCGACGAACTCCACCCGCGTGCCGGCGTCCTCCAGCGAGCGGATGACCCGTACGGCCTCGCGGGGCGTCCACCCCTGGTTGGCGTCGAGACGGATCCTCACCTCGGGACCGACCGCCTGGCAGACCGCCGTCACGCGGTCGATGTCCGTGGCCGCGTCCGTGCCGACCTTGACCTTCAACACGTCGAAGCCCTCCGCGGCCCGGCTCTTCGCCGCCGTGGCCAGGCTGTCCACCGTGCCGACCACAAGGCTCACGTCCGTGGGCACCACCAACCGGGAGCCGCCGAGCAATCGGGCCAGGGGGATCCCGAGGCGAACCGCGGCGAGATCGTGGAGCGCGATGTCCACTGCGGCCTTGGCCGGCTCGTTGCCGGCCACGGCCCGGCTGACCCTGCGACAGTTCTCCACCAGGTCATCGGCATCGCGGCCGATGAGAAGCGGAGTGAAGACCTCGGTGATACAGGCCTCGCTGGAGGCGAGTGAGGATCCGGTGACGGTCCACACCTCCGGCGCCTCACCGAAACCGGAGCGGCCATCGCTGTCGACGACCTCGACGACGACGGTCGAGACGTGGGTCAGATGCGCCAGTGCGGTGACGAACGGCGTGTGGAGAGGAGCCACCAGACGGTGGACATGGACAGCGGCGATAGCCATCGATCAACCTCTTTGCACTCAGGGGGTTCTATGGGACGCGCGGCAAGGCGCTGCGCGACAGGGCGGCCTGGCCGGCCTGGACGGGCCGAGAGAAGATGATCGGTGCCGGCACGTCGACTGCCTGATGTGTCATGCGGGTTTCTCCGCCGGTGTGCCCCAGCCCCGCCGAACACCCCGTCTGACCAGGGCGGGGAGGCAGAGGGTGGTGCCGACGCCGCCCGTCCACAGAGCGGTGGCCAGTCCGTCGATCGAGATCAGCGCGGATGCGGTCAGGCTGCCGAGCGGCACCATGCCCCACAGCAGGAATCGCTGCACGGAGTTGACTCGTCCGAGCAGGCCGGCCGGGGTGACGGTCTGTCGCAGCGTCAGCGAGATGGGCCCGAAGACCGCGTCGCCGAAGGTCTGCATGATCCCGCCGACTATCAGGCCGGCCACCAAGCCGGCGGAGCCGAAGACCGGCATGGCGACGCAGCCGAGGATGTTCACCACGAGGCTGAAGATCAACGCCCGGGAGGTGCCGACCCGGTCGATGATGCGCTTGGAGAGCAGACTGCCGAGGGGGTAGCCCAGTCCGGCCAGTCCCAGCACCAGGCCGATCGCCCCGGCGGACATGTTCCAGTTGTAGCGCAGGTAGAGGACCAGGCTGGCTTCCAGCACGCTGAGGAAGAAGACGTAGACGGCCCCGGCGGTGAGTACGGGTTCCAGCCAAGGGTGCCGGAGTACGAACCTCAGCCCCTCGCGGATCTCCCGGACCATTCCCACGCGCTCCGCGGGAGCCGCTTCCGGCTCCGGCTCGCGATGGCCGATCGACTTGACGGCCGCGAAGGACGCCAGGAAGGAGCCGGCGTTCACGGCGATGGCGGCGATCGGACCGAGCAGGCTCACCAGTGGCCCCGCGATCACCGGTCCCAACGTTTTGGACGCCGACTCGGAAAGGTAGAGCCGGCTGTTGCCGCGGTGCAGTTCGTCCGGGTCCGAGATCAGACTCGGCAGATAGGTCGTGCAGGCCACCTGGAAGAACACCAGCGCGGACCCACTGACCACCAGAAGGAGCATCAGCAGGGCAAAAGAGAGCTGGTGCAGCCAGGCGATGAGGACGAGCGAGCCGAACACCGCGGCCTGGACGATGTCGCATACGAGCATGACCGTACGTCGTCTGCGTCGGTCGATGAGCGCGCCGGCCGGCAGGCTCAGCACCAGGAACGGCGCGTTCAGCGCGAAGGGGGTCAACGCCGCCTGGGCGGGCGAGAGATGCAGCACGCTCACGGCGAACAGCGGCAGGGCGACCACCATGAAGCTGTCCCCGAACAGGCTGATCGACTGGCCTGTCCACAGCTTCCAGAAGTCACCGGGTGCGGCCGGCCGTTGGGCCGAGAGCCCCGTACCGGCCGCTGGCTTTGCGGTCTTCGGCTCGTTCACCGCTGGTCCGTCGCAGCCGACCCGGCTCGGTGGATGGCCACGGATAACCCTCGCACCGTGAGGTCGTCAAGGGCGTCGTCGGTGCTGAGGCAGACGCCGAACCGCTCCTCGATCCCTACGGGCAGCGCAAGGGGCGGCACGGAATCGCCGGCCAACGCGAGGAGACTCACGTCCTCCGGCACCTGGGGCAGGTTGAGGAGAGTGTCCCAGAGGCGAGCCAGCTCTGCCGTGGAAGGGACAGGGAGCTGGACGGACTGGCTCACGTGGAACCTTCCTGTCGGAAAGACGAAGTGTTGTACTCACGTGCAGAACCGACTCCAGCGAGTAGGCCGGCAAAGAAGTGTTACTTCAGTAGGAACGCGCTCCCCACACGTGCCTTCGCCCTGCTTATAAGCCCAAGTCACGGCTTCCGAAGGTGCGTTCACAGCATGGAGCACTTCGAATGAGGGTGCAGTGTAGTCATACCTATGATCAGGTGACAAGAACTGGAGATCGTTAATCGTGGGGGGTCTCGGCTCGATGACGAATAGCGCGTTCTTCGCTATACCGGAGATATAAGGCATCCCGACGGCGACGGGTCCGGCGCGGCTGAGAATCGGGTCCACTGCGAACAAGTGCCGTTTGATGAAGCGGAGTTGAGCGAAACCGGCCGGGACCAGGGCCCCGCCGTCCCGATCCGGGACCATCCGAACACCGATGCCGGCACTCCGATGAAGCGGCTCGCCTCAGTCCGGATCCGGCTCGCCGGTCGCCAACTCCCGCCCCACGCAGCCGAGCTCATCCCCGCCGAGGTGGCGCGGCCCGACGTGAAATGGCCCGACGCACTGCGGAAGCGGCGCACGACGCCCTCGGTGCGGTGCAAGCAGTTGGAAATGAGAGACAAGCGGCTACGCCATCGGGTTACGGGGTTGGAGCAACGGTTGGACCGCAACTCGGATAACTCGACCTAAATCACCGAGCCGGGCAGACCTCAGGTAGCGACGCAGCCCTCTTGCATGCCTCTTGGGTTGATGGCTACGATCTTGCAGCAGAAGGGGGGATGCATATGCTGGCAACGTCCCTATTTTTCGATCATTGTTGGCGTGCAACCATTCGTTGACCTATCAGTAGAGTGGAATGAGAATCTCCACATCCGGATTGCTGCACGAGTGGGAAACTCTTCGGGACATCTTCGACAGACCGCCTACCTGCAATATTGCACGGCCACGGCGGGAACAGAAGAAAATCCCATCAGTAGCCAAATATCTCGACCGTGAACTGATTCACTTATTCCTCCTGATCTCCGGCAGCAATATCAAGAATGAATATCGCGCGCGGGGAGATCCACGGAAAATGGGACGCAGCCATGCCGCCAAAAGAATATATACTCCTACTCGGCGCTGACCAGTACCTTCGCGAACGGGCTCTCTTAGGGGCCAAGCAGGCTATAGATCTCCCCGTCTGGGCAGCCGCGGAAGACGCCGTACGCAAGTCGAACCGCATGTTTGACGACATGCTGTCAGCTGATCCACTGGACTCGGACTCTCTTCTACGGGCCATCCACGCACGCTCGGTCCAGGGCTGGCACCCTAGAGTCGTCGTTCCGCTCAACGACTGGACGTTGGATTCGGCGAACACCGTGAATCGCGTCCTGGGACTGGGCGGGATGGACGCCAAGGTCGTAGTCAACGCCCGGAACAAGTACGCCATGAAGCAGGCTCTGCTGGCCGCCGACGTCCCGACTCCCCGATCCCAACTGGTCGAGTCCGAACAAGAGTTGCTCGACGCCATATCGGTCATCGGTCTGCCCGTAGTCATCAAGCCGTACGATTTCGGCGGTAGTGGCGGAGTGGTGTTGGCGACCACGCGCGAGGAGGCGATCGCCGGTCTCGCGGAGTCGAAGGGCGTCATCGCGCAGCACGGATCGTTGTACAACATCCGGGGCGACAAATACCTTGTCGAGCAGTTCATCGACTCCCATGACGAGGTTTCCGTCGAAGTCCTCTGCGGCGTTGGCCGTGCTCAAGTCGTCACCGTAACCGATAAGTATCTGTCGCCTCTCCCCTGGTTCGCCGAGATCGCGCACCTGGTGCCGGGCCACCGTACTGGAGATCAAGATCTGACCGACCTGGCCGTACGGGCCTGTACCGCGCTGGGCATCGATCGAGGTCTCGCCCATGTGGAGATCAAGTTCGCCGCGGACGGGACGGCCTGGGTGATCGAGGTGGCTGCCCGGCCGGGCGGCGATGGGATCATGGACCAAGTCGAGCGTGCCTACTCGCTCAATCCTTATCGGCTGCACGTCGGCTCGTACCTCGGATCCGACCTCCTCGACGTCGCCGCCGGCGCGGTGCCCACCAAAACTGCGGCAATCGCGTTTCTCACTGCCTCGCCCGGACGGATCCAGGAAGTACGCGATCAGAACCCGCTGCCGCCCGAGGTGCGGAGCATAAACATCAGCGGCAAGCAGGGTGATCTCTCCGAGCCCGCCAAGAACTGGAGCTCCAGAGAGGGATTCGTCGAACTCGAATGGGATGAGCTGTTCAAAGAGAAGACCTCGCTGCCGGTGACCATGGCGAAGAAGCTGGCCGATGAGATATTCGTGATCGGCGAGATCGCCGAAGAGTGAAGCGATACAGCTCTACTACCGAACACTGCGGCCACGACTCGGGCAGTGGTGTTGTTGACCGAGCCGCACAGCCACTTGGAACGAGCTTCGGAGCCCTGTGCCCTCCCGGCAAGCTTCGCCCCGTCACGGCGCCCGGCACGGGCGCTCGCGGCTCACGGCGCCCGGCACGCACGCTCGCGGCGCCGGCCGGCGCCTGTCAGGAGTACCCGTGTCGGGTAAGCGGCCTGCGCACCCCTTGCAGGGTGTGACGTTTGTGGACCCGAGGGTCGATCACGGGCGACCGAGGCCGCCGCGTACCGGTGGCTGCGAGTGGACCAGTGACGCCGTGCGGAAGTGGTCCGTTGGGGCGCTGTGCCCTGACCTACGGTGATCGCAGAGTACGGCCCTCCAGCGGCCCCCCACAGCGGGAGTAGGTATCTGTGCCCAGAATGCCTCTATCGATCGGCGTCGTAGGAATCGGTCCGCGCGGCCTTTCCGTACTGGAACGGCTATGCGCCAACGCTCGTCAATCGCCGCACCGCCACCGCGTCCGCATTCACCTGATCGACCCCTGGCCGGCCGGTGCCGGAGCCGTATGGCGCACCGATCAGCCCCAGCAGCTGCTGATGAACACCGTGGCCTGCCAGATCACGGTGTGGACCGACAAGAGCGTGTCCATGGACGGCCCGGTCGAGCCCGGCCCCAGTCTGTACGAATGGGCACAGGACGTCAGCGGCCCGAAGGGACAGGGTGCGGCCGACGGGGATGAGCGGGCAGCGTCCGAGGCGCGCCGTCTGGGGCCTGACGACTACCCGACGCGGGCCTTCTTCGGCAGCTATCTGCGGGAGATGTTCGCCCGTATATGCCTGACGGCTCCGCCGCACGTCGACATCACCACCCATCGCACCCGGGCGGTGGCCCTCAGCGGCGGACACGACATGGCGGTGCGGCAGAGCGTGCTGCTGGAGAACGGACGGCTGATCGAGGGTCTGGACGCCGTCGTCCTCTCCCAGGGGCATGTCGGCACGGACCTCGGCGATCAGGAACGCCTACTGTCCGACCGGGCACGGGAGCAGGGACTGCTCTACGTCCCCCCCGCCAGCCCGTCCGATGTAGACCTTTCCGGTATCGCCCCGGGCGAGCAGGTTCTGCTGCGCGGCCTGGGACTGAATTTCTTCGACCACATGGCTCTGCTCACCAGTGGACGCGGCGGCCGATTCGTCCGGCACGGTGCGGAGCTGGCGTACGAGAAGTCGGGGCTGGAGCCCCGGTTGTGCGCCACCTCCCGGCGAGGCATCCCGTATCAGGCGCGCGGCGAGAACGAGAAGGGCGCGCACGGGCGATACGTTCCACGGTTGCTGACCGCGCAGCGCATCGCGCGTCTGCACCAGCGCGCCCAGGACGGTGACCGCGTCTGCTTCACGACCGACCTGTGGCCGCTGATCGCCCGCGAGACGGAGTGCGTCTACTACGGCACCCTGCTGGACAGTTGTGGGCGCGGCTTCGACCGGGAGGCGTTCACCGAGTTGTACCTGGCTGCCGAACCCGAAACGCATCGAGTGGAGATCCTGGACGCCTTCGGTATCACGGTCGAAGACCGCTGGGACTGGAACCGGCTCGCCCATCCCTGCGCCGGGCAGCAGTTCGCCGACCGGGAAGCCTTCCACCTCTGGCTGATCGAGTACCTGCGGCAGGACGTCGACCAGGCCCGCGGCGGGAACGTGAGCAATCCGGTGAAGGCCGCCCTGGACATTCTGCGCGACCTGCGTAACGAGATTCGCCTTGCCGTCGACCACGGCGGCCTGGACGGCGCCTCCCACCGCAACGACCTGGAAGGCTGGTACACGCCCCTCAACGCCTTTCTGTCGATCGGACCGCCCTCCTTCCGGATCGAGCAGATGATCGCGCTGATCAAGGCCGGGATATTGCAGGTGACCGGTCCGGGCGCCCAGATCCACGCGGACCCGCACCACCCCGGCTTCATATGTACCTCCCACGACATACCGGCCCCGCCGGTCAGGGCACGTGTCCTCATCGAGGCCCGGCTGCCCGAGCCCGACCTGCGCCGGACCGCCGACCCGCTGATGCGGCAGCTCCTGGACGACGGGCACATCACGCCCTTCCGGATCGAGGGCGGCCGCGGAACCGCCTACGAGACCGGCGGACTTGCCGTGACGGCCCGCCCAGGTCACGTCATCGACGCCCGCGGCCGCGTCCACCCGCGCCGCTTCGCCCACGGCGTACCCACCGAGTCCGTTCACTGGGTGACGGCCGCCGCCGCACGTCCCGGCGTCGACTCCGTCAGTCTCGGGGACGCGGACGCCATCGCCCGCGCCGTCCTCGCGCTCCCACCCACTCCGACCGCCGGCAGGGCCGGAACCAGCGCGCGGGCGGCAGCCGGTGCGCTGACCGCGACCGACGGTATGGCCGGCACCAGCGCAGGGCCCGGCGGAAGGGAAGTGGGGGCATGAGCCCGCCGTCCGACACCCCCTGCGATTCGGGGCTCCTGTCCCCTGTTCGGGCCGGCACTCCTGTCGAGGCAGTCGTCGGCGACCAGGCTTGGCTGCAAGCCATGCTCGACGCGGAGGCAGCGCTCGTACGGGCCCAGGCCGCCCTCGGCACAGTGCCGGCCCAGGCCGCCAACACCATCGACAACGTGGCCCGTGCGGAACACTTCGACCTGCGCGCCCTGGCCCTCGCCGCCCGCGAGACGGCCAACCCCGTCGTCGGCGTCGTCCGCGCGCTGACCCAGAAGGTCGCGGCAGAACACCCCGCGGCGGCCGAGTACGTACACCGCGGCTCCACCAGCCAGGACATCCTCGACACCGCCGCGATGCTCATCACCGCCCGGTCCCTGCGTCTCATCCGGACCGACCTGGCTCGGGCGGCCGACGCCCTGGCGGCGCTGGCCCGCGAACACCGTGACACGCCCATGGCCGCACGCACCCTGGCTCTGCAGGCCGTACCCACCACCTTCGGGCTCAAGGCGGCAGGCTGGCGTCAGCTCCTCCTGGACGCCGACACACGCCTGGCCCGGATAGTGGAGCACGGGCTGTACTTCTCCCTCGGCGGGGCCGGAGGCACCCTCGCCGGCTACCTTGAGTACGCGCGGATCGACGGCGCCGCCGACGCCGTCACATCCGGCCGGTACCTCGAACAGCTGCTGGACGCCTTCGCCGCGCAGACCGGGCTGACCCGGCCGCCGCTGCCCTGGCACGCACTGCGCACACCTCTCGCCGATGTCGCGGCAGCCCTCGCCTTCACCGCCGGAGCAGTGGGCAAACTGGCCCTGGACATCCAGACACTCAGCCGCACCGAGATCGCGGAAGTCGCCGAACCCTCCAGGGAGGGCAGGGGCGCCTCCTCGGCCATGCCGCACAAGAGGAACCCGGTCCTGGCGACCATGATTCGCAGCGCCGCACTGCAAGTACCGGTCATCGCGACCGGCCTGACGCAGTGTCTGGTATCGGAGGACGAACGCGCGGGCGGTCCCTGGCAGGCGGAGTGGCAACTGCTGCGGGAGGCGCTGCGGTTGACCGGCGGCGCCACTCACACCGCCGTCGAGCTGACCGAGGGCCTGACCGTCGACCGGCAGCGGATGCTCCACAACCTCGGCCTGACCGGCAGCCAGATCGTCTCCGAACGCGTCACCGCCCTCCTCACGCCCCGCCTGGGCAGGATCCCGGCCAAAGAACTGCTGACCGAGGCATCCGCCGAGGCAGCCCGCCTCGGCATCCCACTGGCGCGGGTGCTGGCGGGGATGCCACAAGCTGCCGACGTCTTGACCTCGGAGGAACTGGAAGCAGCCTGCGATCCCGCGCACTACACCGGCGCGGCCGCGACGCTTGTGGACCAGGCACTGAAATAAGTCCCGGCTCGCCCCCCTGCCCCCTGCTTCGCCGCCCGAACCCAAGAGGTCAGGCGGCGAAGCACCGGTCCAGGACGCGCGTCAGGGCGCCGAGCGCACCCGCGTAACCGTGCTGCGGCGGTGTGCCGTACCCGACGACCAGTCCCGGCGGGTGGGGGCCGGGCGTTCCCCAGTAGCCGCCCAGTGTGGCAACGGCAAGCGACTCCCGGCGGGCGGCCTGTACCACCTCCCGCTCCTCCGGGCCGTCCGGCGACCAGCGGATCAGCGCATGCAGTCCCGCCTCCTCGCCCATCAGCCGTGCTCCCGGCGCCCTCAACGCCACCGCCGAGCCGAGCTGCTCACGACGGACCCGGTAGCGCTCACGGCACCGGCGCACATGCCGGTCGTAGCCGCCCGACCACAGCAGATCCGCCAGCACCATCTGCGTCAGCGCCGCCGAATGCTGGTCCGCGATGCGCTTGGCCACCGCGATCCGCTCCACCCACTCCGCGGGCACCGCGAGCCAGGCCAGCCGCAATCCCGGAGCAAGGGTCTTGCTGGTCGTCCCCGCGTAGATCACCCGGTGCGGAGCCAACGCCTGCAACGCGCCCACCCGCTGCCTGCCGAACTGGAATTCACCGTCGTAGTCGTCCTCCACAATGACCGCGTCAGCCTCTTCCGCCCAGGCGACAAGCGCCTTGCGCCGAGCGGAGGACAGCGTCACGCCCATCGGATACTGATGGATCGGGGTGACCACCGCGGCCTGACCGCGCAGCCCCTCAGGACGCAGTCCCCGCTCGTCCACCCCGACGGGGTGGACACGCAGCCCGGCCGTCTCGATGACGCTGCGGAACAGGGGGTAGCACGGATCCTCGACCGACACCTCCTCCGTCCCCTGTTGAGCGAGAACGGTCGCGATCAGGCCGAGAGCTTGGGTGAAGCCGTGGCAGATGATGATCCTTTCGGGCCGGGTGACCACCCCGCGCGTGCGGCCCAGATAGTCGGCCAAGGCCGTACGCAGCTCCGGCCGGCCTCGCGGATCCCCGTAGTCCAACGCCTCGGCGGGCAGCAGCCGCAGGACCCGCTGGGTGGATTCGACCCAGGCGGCACGCGGGAACATCGTCACGTCCGGCAGGCCGGGCCGGACATTCCACTGCCATGGGCTGCACGTACCCGGCGGAGGACGACGGGCGTGGGCCGCACCCTGGTGATCGGCCGCGACCCTGGTCCCGGAGCCCTGCACGCTCTCCAGATACCCTTCGGCGATCAGACGGTGATAGGCACTGGTCACCGTGCCCCGCGCCAGCCCGAGATCGGCGGCGACACCGCGCGTGGAGGGCAGCCGTGCGCCCGGCAGGAGCCTCCCGCTCTCGATGGCACGCCGCAGACCCGCCACCAACTGCTCGCTACGTCCCCGCCGTTCCTTCAGCTCCAGGTCCAACTGCAGGTCCAGGGAGCGCACTCGCGAGCCGGATGTCATCGCGCGGTCCGGCCATCAGCCGTGGCCAGGGCCCGGCCCGTCGCGTATGGGGCGTCATTACAGGACGGCCCCGGCTCCATCGTGCTGAAGGACATGGCGGGTTCTCCTTCTCGGTCACACCACGGGATCTCCGGCCGGGCACACCGAAGCGAGAGGCGGGAGTCAGGGGCCGGAGAGCGGGCCGGCCCCTTCGATCGTGTGTGTCGGATGGTCAGCCGGCCCGCCCCGCGACTCTCACGCGCTCTTCATCAGGACGCCGGCTCCCAGGCGATCTCCGACCACGCCTGCGGGTCGATCTCGTGGACGGTGACGGATTCGGCATGGGGAGCCACGCGGTCGGCGAGTTCCTGGCGTGCCCGCAGCAGCGTCTCGGAGGAGATCGCCGGGGCGATGCCCTCCAGCAGCAGCACGGCGTCGCGTGTACGGGCGGTGACCTTGGTGACGTCGGAGTCCCGGTGGTTCCAGTGCCTGGTCATCACCTGCCGCCCGTCGGCGTAGACGACCTCGCCCTCCAGTGGCGTCTCAGTCTTGTCCGGCTCGCCCAACGGCACGTATATGTCGTCGGGCCGCGCGAAGCGCAATTCGATGCCGGTGTGGAACGCGGACAGGTCGAATCCGCCGGTGGGGAGCGTGTGGGTCAGCGACACCAGGTTGCAGGTGTCCACGAGCGGGGAGACACGGGGCAGTCGGCCCGACTTGCGCAGGCGCCGCCCCAGGGCGTCGATGCTCGGGCGGGCTCGACGGGGGTTGGTGCCGAAGCTGCGCAGCAGGTCGTGCCAGACGGAGATGGCGGACTCGCTCTCGTCCGGGATGTGCCGCAGGCCCTGCCTGACGTCGGCTTCCAGGCCGGCCAGCGCCTCTTCGGTCTCGGGCCAGACCTCGCCGTTCTCGATGCCCTGGGCCAGCAGGAAGACGGTGCGGCACTGCGGATAGCGGGCGGCTATGCGTGGTGATGTGCCGACGGTGAGCCGACGCGTGGCGGGAGCAGTCGTGCTCGCGGTCTCGGGGTGGGGCATGGGAGTTCCTCGGGGTTGGTCAGCGCCTTGTTCAGCTGCTGCGATTCGTCGTGCGCGCGGAAGGCCACGTAGTGGATGTCGGGTCGTGTACGACGGCGCCGGGCGCCCTCGGTGTCGCGGAGGGGGCGTGCGGGGGATGGCCGGGGCCTCGCTGCGATGCGGGCGGACACACCGCGGCGCGCGCGGTGGGAATGCGGCGGTCGGAGAAGGCCGGGAAGTCGGCACGGGCCCGAGCGACATCGGCCGGATCGAGGACAGCGGAGAGCACCGCGTCGCCGGCGCCCGCCTCGGCGACAATACGGCCCGTCGGGTCGACGATCAGGCTGGTGCCACCCAGCTTGATGTCGGCTTGCCGGCCCGCCGCGTTGCAGGCGAGCACCCATGCTTGGTTCTCCAGCGCCCGAGCCTGCACCAGCAACCGCCAGTGTGCGATCCGCGCGGCCGGCCAGGCGGCGGCGACCAGCAGCATTTCGGCGCCGTCGTCGGCCAGCACGCGGAACAGCTCCGGGAACCGCAGGTCGTAACAGGCCGCAAGACCGACCCGGCCGATCCCTGTGTCCAGGGCTTGCACGGTCTCCCCCGGCCTGAGCAAGGCCGACTCCTTCGACTGGTGGCCGAAGAGGTGGACCTTGCGGTAGGCGTGCAGCAGGGCGCCGTTGGGGCCGAACAGCAAACTCGTGTTGAAGAGCCCGCCTCCCGGACCGCGTTCGACAATGCTTCCGGCATGCAGATGGACGCCGGCGTCGATCGCCGCAGCGCTCAGGGCGCGTACCGTCGGCCCGTCGAGCGGTTCGGCCGTGCGGTCGTAGTCGTCGAAGGCGAAGTACCCGGTCGCGCACAGCTCCGGAAGGATCACGACATCGGCGCCGCGCTGCGCGGCGACCGCGGCGCACAGGGCGCCGACCCGCTGCTCAAAGGGCTGGCTGTGGTCCACGTCGGCTTGGATCAGGACAGCGCGCATGCTTCTCCTCCGGCCTGGGAGCAGTGGAAGAGAGCCCGCCTCACCGCTGATCGGACTCCTTTCTGATCGCTCATCGGCCGACTCGGGGCATCAGTTGCCGGTGTGGTGCCGCCGCCACGGGCAGCAGGCACATCTGCTTGCTCAGCTGACCGCGTTTCCCCTCGTACCCGTGGCGCAAGCCGAACGGCGATCCAATCGACGCCGGTCCGCTGCCGCCGAGGCGCGCGAGACGACGACCAGATTCGCGTCGACCGCGGCCAACAGGGCTCACAGCACGCCGTAGTTGAGGAGAAACGAACCGTGCGACCCGAAGAAGGCCCGGTGTCATCGAGCGCAAAGGAGGTCCCGGTATCCGGTCTTCTGGTCGGGTTTCATCGGCACCAGTGGTTCCTTCACCGTGCTGAGCAGTTCACATAGGCCAGTGCGGCCGTCACCATGGCTGCTGTCGCAGTGAGGAGCGTGGGAAGTGGGTCTGGAGCGAACTGCGGTGAGTGGTTGGTGGGGAGGTGCTTCACCTTATCCTGCGGAGTGGCGCCGGGAGCCGACTGCCACATGTCGATCGACGTGCTTCCAACGACCCAGTAGACAGTGGGAACCGCCGTGCCGTCGTAGTGCACGCCCGCGCCCGCGGCGCCGAAGTACGGGAAGTCCTCGCTGGCTGCCAACAGCGGCATCTCGATGACCTTGCCCGCACCGAAATAGGCTTCGTGGGCAGCACGGATCTTGCTGGTGAGGGCAGGGGAGTTGGCGTTGACCGGGACCCCCTCGATCACTTCGATCTCAGGGGCTCGGGGTGCCCCGGAAGCCGCGGCTTCCGCCTCCACGATGCGCTTGATGGCATTGAGCAGGTGGTCCTGGAGAGAGTCGTCGTAGCACCGCACGCTGATTCCGAGCTCTGCGGCGTCCGGAATGATGTTGGCCTTCGTGCCGGCGTGAAGCATGCCGACGCTCACCACGGCGCAGTCGGCCGGGTCCACCTCACGGGCGACGATGGTCTGCAGCCGAGTGATCACGTGTGCGGCGATCACGATGGGGTCAACCGTCGCCTGCGGTGCGGAGCTGTGCCCGCCGCGGCCGAATATGGTGACCTTCACCACCGCGGAAGCGGCCATCATGGGCCCTGACCGATGTCCGACGATCCCGATCGGCAGCGGCACGACGTGTTGGGCGAGCGCCACATCGGGTTTGGCGATCCGGCTGTAGAGCCCGTCCCGCAGCATCGCCTGCGCCCCGTCGCCGGTCTCCTCCGCCGGCTGCGCTACGGCCAGCAGAGTGCCCCGCCAGGCGTGCCGGGCCCGCGCCAGGAGGGCCGCGGCTGTGAGCATGCTGCTCGTATGGGCATCGTGGCCGCAGGCGTGGGCGACCGGCACCTCCTGGCCCTCGCTGTCGAAGGCGCGCCGCTCGCTCGCGTACGGCAGTCCGGTGTCCTCCCGCACCGGCAGGGCGTCCATGTCCGCACGCAGCATCACCGTGGGGCCGTCGCCGTTGCGCAGCACGCCCGCCACGCCGTGTCCACCGACTCCGGTGACCACGTCGAACCCGTCCTTCTCCAGACGGCCGGCGGCCAGGGCCGCCGTGCGCTCCTCCTGGTGTGACAGCTCGGGATGGCGGTGCAGGTCCAGGTAGAGGCTCTCCGCCTCGTCCAGGAGGCCGGCGTGCAGGGGTGCCATGACGGCCTTGGCGCGTTCGGTGATGTCGGCGTCGGCCGGTGTGGGCGCAGCCATGGGTTTCGTCACCTTCCCTCCGGTTTCGGGGCGAGCCACGGCAAGCGCTGCGACTGCGCCGCACGCACCGCCTTGGTCTCCCTCTTGGCCCACTGCTGGGCGATCCTGGGCAAACCCGCTTTGGCGATCACGATGTAGGCGTCCTCCGGGCGCAGCGTCTCGCGGAAGAAGGCGTCGATGGAGCGATCGCCGCAAGTGGGCAGGTCACCGTAGAGGACGTCGAGATTGTCATAGGCGCCGAGGATGCGCAGATTGCCGGGGTCGAACTTCTCGCTCTGTCCCAGCCATTCCGCCGCGTCGGTGGCGATCAGCGAAATCCGCTTGTCGACGGTGGTGTCCGGGGCCGGCCAGATGTTGCCCGGACCGCATCCATTGCGCAGGAGGCGGTACACCACGGGGCTTTCGGTCCGCGCCACCAGGTACACCGGCCGAGGAGCGTAGGCGGCGCATTCCAGGGCGATCATTCTCGCGTGTATGTGCCCCATGAGACCGCCGCCCTGCGATTCGGGAAGCACGCCGCTGGAGTCCAGGTAGAGGCAGTGCGCGTTGCCGAAGATTCGCCGGTGGTATCCGGTCCATCCGCTGATGTTGCCCAGCGGGTCCACCAGCAGGCAGAACTTGGATACCTTCTCGAAGAAGCGCCCTTTTCTGCGGTCGCGCCAGTACGGCGTCATGTCCGCGCCGAACGCCTTGGTGGAGATCTCCACGAGAACGGAGTAGATCGCATCCTGGTATTTTTCCGAGAAAAGCGCCGTATTGTTCCAGTAGATATAGGACCAGTCATTCTTGAGGCGACGCCGCGGAAGCTCGGAAGTCGCATCGGGCAACGCGCTGACGGAATTCTTCGGAGAGGAAATCTCAGTCCCCTTTCGGTCGAACGGACCCTGGACAGGAGTAGCGGGGCGAGCCGGGCGGGCCATGAGGTCCTTGCGTCGCTCATCGCCCGCCCGGAGCACCGTCGCCGGGTACGTTGGTCGTCGCTGCCGCGCTCGGCTGGATGTCAGCGCTGATCGTCGACGTAGCCGAGGGCAACGTAGATCTTGCGGCGATCAGCGTCCTGGATGGCCCGGCGCCCGTGCATGACGCGCGTGTTGTCGACGATGGCGACATCGCCGTCCTGCCAGTCGAGGTCCTCTGTCAGCTCAGCCGACATCTTCTCGATCTCCGCGATGATCTCCTGCGGGATGTCCTCATCGTTCGCGAAGGCGATGCGAGGCTTCTCGTAGTAGTAGGAAGGGCCGAGGATGCTGTTGGCGAAGGCGAGCCGCTCACCGAAGAGCGTCGGGTGCGCTGCCGCCACCTTGTAGACGTAGTAGATCGACCCGTCGTCGTTGGCACGAATCCGCAGCTTTTCCTCACCAAAGAGCTTGGCGAGTTCGATGAGGTCGTCGACCGTGATCTCATCGTCCGGTTTGGCTCCGTTGAGGAGGCTGGAGGCCAGCGCCCGCCAGGCGTCCTCGCTGATGTTCCGTGAGTAGACGATGTCCTGGTCCAGGAACCGCTGCCGGGTCTGCTCGCTGAGCTGCTCCCAGACCCGGTAGCCGTCGCAGACCGTGGTCTGGGAGCCGAACCGAGCGGCGCTCTCACACATGAACCAGGTGAGGTCGGGCGTGAGCGGGTTGGTGCCGTGTTCCACGTGCAGCCCGACCGCGTCGATTCCGAGATCGACCTTCTGGACCGTCTTTCCCTCGCTGAACTCCCGCGCCGGATCGAGGGTGATACGCGTGCACACCGACTGCACCAGCTCGGAGAACTGATCGATCGACGGGCCGAATCCCCGGAGGAGCACGTAGCCGGACTTGGCGAGCTCGTCCAGCAACCAGCTGCGCTCCAGAGCGTTCAGCGGCTGATCGCCCTTGGCGGTGACGACGGTACCGGCCCCGCTGCCGTGCTGGGCGATCTCGAAGCCTTGCTGCATATCGGTCCTTTCGCGATGGATAGGGCTGGCTCAGCCGAAAACGGTGCCGTGCGCCGATGCGGTACCTCCGGCCAGCTCTCCGCCGTCCAGCACGATCTGCTGGCCCGTCATGAAAGCTGCCGAGTCCGAGGCGAGGTAGAAGAAGGCGTCGGCGATCTCGGTGGGGTCGGCGTGGCGGCCGGCCGGGATTTTCGCGTTGACCTCGGCGAACATTTCGTCGGTGTATTCGGCACGCTGCATGGGTGTCATCACATAGCCGGGACTGACGCACGCCGTGCGGATATGGGGCGCGAGTTCCAGGGCAAGGGTGCGGGTCAGGGCCAGCACCGCTGCCTTGGAGGCGTTGTAGTCGGCGTAGTACGGATAGCCGACGGACGCGTTCGTGGACGCGGTGGCGAGCAGCACCCCGCTCCGTGCGGCGATCATGTGCTTGGCGGCGGCCTGCCACAGGGCGATGACGCCGAGCACGTTGATGTCGAGCAGCGACCGGACGTCGCTCTCGGTCATCTCGACGAACGTCCGGCGCAGGCTGATTCCGGCGTTGGCGATGACGACGTCGATCGAGCCGTACTCGGCGTGGACGGAGTCCAGGGCGGAGTGGATGCCGTTCCAGTCCGTGACGTCGGCACGCACCCACTCCCCCACCGCGTCGGCCTCATCGGGCCGCGTGAGGTCCAGGTTCACCACGCGGTCCCCCGCCGCGGCGAAGCGGCGTGCCGTGGCGAGGCCGATTCCCGAAGATGCACCGGAGATGATGACAGTACGTTGTTTCATATTTCTCTCAGCCGAAGGTGTAGGACAGGTCGGTGGGCAGCGACTGGAACACGCCGCCGAGCTCTTCCTGGAAGTCGGCGCCCGCCGCGAGGGCCGAACGCAGGACCGGGACCTGGGAGGCGTCCTCCTCCCACAGCGTGCTGTGCAGGGTCCGGGCCAGCTCCTCCAGGGCCGGGCGGGCGCTGGGCAGCCAGCTCTTGCTTGTATCCGGGCCCAGGGGCACCCGGTGCGTCCGGAGCCAGCCGACGGTGAGGACGGCCGCGGCGGTGTCCGCGAAGTGATGATGCCTCCGGGACAGATACCGGAAGAGCTCGACCCGGAATGCCTCCCCCAAGTGCAGGTCGGAGGCGAATAGTCCGGCCGAGAGAAGGCCCAGGACGTCGGCGTACGTCTCCTCCAGACTTATGCGCTCGAAGGGGGTGAGACCCTCCGCCGGCCTGCCCTCGTCCGCCACGGTGGACTTGCGCCAGAAGTGGGCGAGGTCGTGTCCACGGAACCAGCGCAGCGAGGTGCGCAACAGACCGTCGAGCCGGGTCTGCGCGTCAGCGCCCTGTATCTCCCTGAAGAGTCTCAGCGAGCAATTCTGGATGCGCTCTCTGTGGATGTTGGCGAAGACGACGGTGAACTCCGGCCCGTTCACTCGTGACCTCGGGGCCTCCAAGGGGAAGAAATGCGCGAAGTTCTTGTGTCCGGCCGCTGATTCGCCGCCACAGAGCAGGAGGTCCAGAACACACATGGACGGCTGCATGTCCTGGATGGACTTGATCTCGCCCCGCAGAACCTCTGCTACCCGGTCACGGATCCAGCTCGTGCGCAGGGTGACCATGTCGACCTCCTGCTGGAGGTCGTTGCTCGGCACCGCCACCAGGAACCCGATGGACTGTTCCGCCGCGCGCAGGGCCCAAGTTCCGATGGGGCCGCAATAGAACCAGGGCCGGTCGGGGTGCGGCTCCCGCAGGGTAATCGGTTCCCACTCACCCGTGCGGGCGTAGACGGTCAGGCGCTGGGCGGCCGTTCGTGCGTGCAGGACCGCGTCCTGGGTTCCGGGGGCGGTCTCTTTGTCCGCGAACGCCAAGAGTTCTTGGGCGGCCGTCCGGGCAAGGGACACCGTCTGCTCCCGCCGCCCGGCCGAGGGCTCGACCTGCGGGATATCCAGAGCGGCTATGCCGTCGAACAAGGTCTTGGCGTGGACGAGGTGGTCCCAACCGCCTGGAAAGTACTTCTTGAGCCGGGCGTACTCGGGGTCGAGTCGCGTGACGGCGAGCACTGGTTCGTCTCGATGCCAAAACGGCGTCTCAGTCGTGGAGTTGCGCAACGGGAGATCGAGACTGACAGTGCGCGGTTGTCCCGGGCCGTTGGTGACGAGTGTTTCCGTCAACGAGTGCCTCCGGGAGCGACTGTCGCCGCGGCGGTGCCCGCCTGCTGCTTGACCGGTGCGGCCGGCGGTGTCCGGAACTCTTCTGCGGATTCCAACTCGCCCAGCGCCGCACCCCATTTCCTGCGGTTGGCGAGGAAGGCGAAGACGTGGCCGAGGTACTGCACGATGAACCACAGCGGCAGGAAGGCGGCGAACGACGGTGCCGTGCCGGTCTGCGCCCAGCCGATGACGGCCCAGGTGACCACGCCGGTGGCGGCGTTGAGGGCGACCGTGGTGGACAGGTCGGTCTGCTGCTGTGCCCATTCCGACGCGCTGGGCTTGAGGATCGTGCCGAGGATCAGGCCGCTGAGGACGGCGCCCAGCAGTCCCGCGGCACCGGCCCACAGCATGTCCATCGGGGTGACGGCCTTCGGGCCGATGAGCGCGTAGTAGAGAACGCCGAGGCCGACGCCGACGAGGAGGCCGGGCAGGTGCCTCGCGGGCCTGCGCCAGTGCGCCGGCGCCGCCATCGGCAGGTCGGTCGCGCCCCGGGGGCAGCGGTACACCGGCGGGAAAATGAGCCCCGTCACATCGATGTAGCGCTGGTACGACTCACCGGCCATAGCGATCAGGCGCTTGTCGTAGAGGATGCTGCCGATGACGTTGTAGATATTGAGGACAACGGCCAAGGCCAGCAGGTCGGTGGTCATGGTCGGCAGCAGGAAGAACATGCCGAAGAAGGCCGTGTGGACGGGGAACCGGATCCAGCGGCGGCTGCCGACCTTCCAGCTGATCAGCTTGGGGCCCGGAGCTCCGGCGGTTTGGGCGACGAGGGTCGTCGACCCGAAGGCGAGACCGCAGTCGTACTCGAACAGGTGAAGCTGCCAGTACCAGAGCCACGACACGACGGTAAGGCCGTACATGACGACCATGGGAATACCGGAAAGTTCCCAGATCACACTGTCGGTGTGCTGCCAGAGCGCGGCCGCCGCCAGGATGTATACGACGTTGGTAAGTGATTCAACGGACCGCCAAGCCAGTGAATCTATGCCCGTCTTGGCTTTGACCGTGCGTTTGACCCTCAGCGTGGCGAGTACGGAATGCTGAACTCCGAATCCGAGAACGAGAAGGATATCGACAAGAAGCTGGACAGATTGACTCACGTGGAACCGCCCCCTCGGTTAAGACGAAGTGTCACGCTCACGTGCAGAACCGGCCCAGCGCGCAAGCCGGTAAGGAATATGCGCTCCCGCGAAAATGAATGATCAACGCTTCACCCGTGCGCCGTCGGTACGCCCAGCGAGCAAGCCGACAGTGCGCGTTCACAGCAGGGAACGCTTCGAACAGGGAGAGATTAGTCATGCGCATGACTCTGTGACAAGCGTCTTATCGCTGCTGTGAATTGGCCACTCATTGCACGTTCTAGATCACGTTTGCTCATACGTATGACTACCGCGTTGAGCTACGCCCCGCACCAGCCGAGGTGACGGCTTACTACCCAGTTCAATCATGAAATACGCCCGGGCGGACCGCTCCCTGGAACGGGGGGCGCACTTGGCTCGATACAAGCGGTGAAAAACTGGCCATGTGACTGAATCCTGATCACGTATGCCCACTCACAGCACGTCCAGCACGGTCCGGGAATGCGTGAATCCGGTTTCCGGCCAAGTCCGCAGACAAGGGAGCAGTGCGACTTCAGCACCCCGTGACGGGATGGATGAGTCACACCTTCCATGCATTTATGCGCAGGAAATCAGCCACACGAGCGGAGAACCGGCAGTGGTGCAGCGGCAATTCCGGTGCACAATCCGGACGGGCCGTCCGGCCGGCCCGCCGCTCCGCCAGTCGGCCACCGGCACGCACGCTCTCGCCGATGCGTCGAATATGAGCCTTCTGGCAGCACCCCACTCCTACCGCACCGGATGTGCCGTTTTCGCCGCGACGAGAAAAGCCCAGCACGAAACAACGCCCGCAGGGCCCCAGCCCGGCGTACGCGACACGGGCAGGAACCCTGTCCGTCGTTCCGGCCCCTCTCGTAAGGGCTGTCCTGACGGGGCACCGCTCCGCGGCATCTGCCGCCGCCGACCCGGCGCACGCATCGCCCGCCTGCCGGCGGTGGCGGCAGGAGCCGTCCGGCCACCGACCCCGGCGCGGCGGCCCGCCCCGCCCCCACCCCTGTGCCGGGGACGTCCACTCCACACTCAACCGGTGAACGCTTTGCCGCCTTTGGCGTTTTTACCGCTATTCGCCATCAATAAGACAGCAGGCCGGGCGAGCTGAACCCGTCTCCCGGCCCACCTACGCGCCCGTTCGCGCTTAACTTGTCATCGCTCCCTCACCATCGGCGCTTCACTGTCAACACCCCCCAGGCCACAGCAGATCGGCCCAGAAGATCTTGAAACATCCACGATCCCGCCGATTCATTCCGTCAACAGGAATGAATTCACATGGAAAGCGATGGGCAGAGGTATGCGATTGACAAGGCCCGATCCCCCTCGCGCCGTCACCGCCACCGACGTGGCACGCATGGCGCAGGTTTCACAGTCGACCGTCTCGCTCGTCCTGAACGGCAAGTGGAAGGGAAGAATCCGCGAGGAGACCGCCCGCCGTGTGATGACGACAGCCGGCGAACTGGGCTACCAGATCAACCAGGCGGCCCGCAGCCTGCGGCTGGGCAGCACCGGAACCGTCCTCCTGGTCGTACCGACACTGGAGAACCCCGCCTTCTCCGCCGTGCACGCCGGCGCCGCCCGGGCGGGCGCGACGAACGACATCGGCGTTGTGGTGTTCCCACTCGGCGCGGACGACGGATGCGGTCCCTTCCCCGTGCCGAAACAGGCGATCGACGGGGTCCTGGCCTGCTCGATGCCGGCCGCCGATGTCGCCGAGTTATGCACCGGCCTCCCGCTGGTGATCCTCGACGACGCCTCGGACCGTCACACACCGACGGTCAGCCTGGATCTCGGCGGCGGCATGGCGCACATCCTGGCCCACCTCACCTCGCTCGGCCATCGCCACATCATGCACGTGCGCGCCGATCGCTCCACCTCGACCTTTGCCGAACGTGCGCATGTCTTCGACCAATGCGCCCTCAGCCATCGCGGCATAACCGCAAGCCATGTGTCGTGCTCCCTCGACCCACGCACGGTCCGGGACCGTCTGGTCGCCGTGCTGGCCTCCTCCGACCGTCCGACGGCGTTCGTCTGCGACGACGACAACATCGCCATGGGCGTCTACTGCGCGGCAAACATGCTCGACCTCGTCGTCGGCGAAGCCCTTTCCGTGGTCGGCTTCAACGATCTGCCGGTGGCCTCCCTGATCGCCCCCTCCCTGACCACAGTGCGCCTGCCCCTCAACGACCTCGGCTTCTATGGCATGCGGATGTACATGGACATCCGCAACGGAGAAGCAGTCGAGGACGTCACGCTCGGCACGGAACTCGTCGTACGGCAATCCACCGGCCCCGCACCACTATCCATCGGCACCGTCTGATCCCCCGTCGTCCTCTCCACGGTCCCGACCCTCCCCCCACCGGTCGCCGAAAGTGGAGCAGCGAAGGGGGCCTTCTCCCCCGCGAACAGCGGTCCGCCCTGGGCGAGTTCGCACAGGACGAGTTCGACCAGGACCAGTTCGGCCAGGATGAGTTCGGCCAGAGCGTCCATCACGGACGAAGTGATCCGGACGGTGCGGCGTGAGCGCTCGGCCTTGGGCGCACCAAGGCGATACCGGCCTTCACCGTCACGCTTCCAGGCCCGCGGCCGCGAATCTCGGGCTTCGGCGCCCCTCGATCGGTGACGTCGCGAGGCTGTAGGGCCGTAAGTTCCCCCACCGCGGCCCAGTGCCATACGGCGGTGACGAGCAGCTGGTCCTGCCACTCGGTAGTGAACTGCCGTGTCGGTCCTGAGACTTACCGCGGGGCGAGGAAGCCCACTGTCGTCCACGGTCTTGTCGTGACTGCACGGAAGCCGCGTCACGTCACACGGGTTCCGGGACCGGAGCGGGGGTTCGGTGTTCAACAGCTTCGTTCGGAATGCTGGCGACGAGCTCGTGCGGGTTTCCGACGATCTTGGGGCGCTTTCCGCATCTTGAGGCTGTCGACGGACATTCGCCCCCGGCGCACCTTGGCCGTGGCGAGCATCTTCACCCACGGTCGGCATGGCCGGATCGTGATACCGGAGAAGTGTTCGGTACTGCGGATGCCGCACTCGGAGAAGGTGGGGAAGATCCGATTCTCCAGCTACCCGAGGCAGGCGGCACGCGTGCGCTCCTCGATGCCCGTGCGGTTCTCTATGCGGTCGGCCGCGTAGGACCGAACGTGAAGCGGTCCTCGACGGCGACCTCAGCCGTGATGCGCCCACGTCCCGTGGCCCACCCGTCGGCCGATGCCGCCCGGCTTCATCCACCCGCCTTTGAAGAGTTCGGCCGCCTCGGGTCGAAGCTCTCGGACCGCCACCGTCCGCCCCGCTTGCCGCCGTCCCGTCACGTGACCTGGTAGCCGGCGACGTCCCTGGCGCGGTTCTCTCTCGGGTGCACGCTTGCCATACATATGATCGTGAGACTGCGTGTTCCCGCGGTGTTCGTCGCGAAGCCGCCCAGCAACGTTCAAGTGCGTGTTTCCACAGGTCGGAAACTTCTTTGGGGGAGTGCCCGGAGCCGGACTTGAACCGGCACGGCCCGAGGGCCAGCGAGGTTTAAGCTCGCCGTGTCTGCATTCCACCATCCGGGCAGGGGCTCTCGGTCCGTACGTACAGGGAGGCGCACGGCCCTCCCCTTGGAGAGCATGACGAGCCTAGCCCCGAGCGGCCCCCCGAACAGCGGAACGTTGGCCCGAGGTTGTCTTATTTTATTGGCAACTGAGGGTGCATCAGTACCCGGCCGACGCCAACGGCACATGCCACGGGCTGTTCCCGCACGGTCACCCTCCCGTCAGGCCCCGGAGGCGGAATTGTCGCAATCTCGCCGCCCCGCCCGGCTCGCGCACGTACTTCCGGCGTCAGGGTCGCGCTCCTACCAAAGGATGATGTGGCTCCCCCGCGGTACCTCCCTGGTCTCCCAAGGGAACGGGAGCAGGGTCTGATCCCGGAGGGCCTTTCGGCACGGACGATGGTGTCAGTCCCCAAAAGCCTCGTCCCGACAGGAGCCCCACGCCGTGACCACCACCCCCTTCGGCGCCCAGACCGCCGCCCGCGCCACCGCGGTGGCCGCCCGCGCCACGGATCTCACCAAGGTCTACGGACAGGGTGAGACCCAGGTGGTCGCGCTGGACGCGGTCTCCCTCGACTTCCACCAGGCGGAGTTCACCGCGATCATGGGCCCCTCCGGCTCCGGCAAGTCGACGCTGATGCACTGCATGGCCGGTCTCGACTCGGTCTCCGGCGGCTCGGCCCGGATCGGCGACGTGGAGCTGACCGCGCTCAGCGACAAGAAGCTCACCCAGCTGCGGCGCGACAAGATCGGCTTCATCTTCCAGGCGTTCAACCTGCTGCCCACGCTCAACGCCCTGGAGAACATCACGCTCCCGATGGACATCGCGGGACGCAAGCCCGACAAGAAGTGGCTGGACATGGTCGTGGACACCGTCGGCCTCTCCGGGCGCCTCAAGCACCGGCCCAACCAGCTCTCCGGCGGCCAGCAGCAGCGCGTCGCCGTGGCCCGCGCCCTCGCCGGCCGCCCCGAGATCATGTTCGCCGACGAGCCCACCGGAAACCTCGACTCGCGCTCCGGCGCCGAGGTCCTCGGCTTCCTGCGGAACTCCGTGCGCGAGCTCGGCCAGACCGTCGTCATGGTCACCCACGACCCGGTCGCCGCCGCCTACGCCGACCGCGTCGTCTTCCTCGCCGACGGGCGGCTCGTCGACGAGCTGCGCGAGCCCACCGCCGACGCCGTGCTCGACCGGATGAAGCGCTTCGACGCCAAGGGTCGTACCAGCTGAGCCGACGGAGTCGAGCCGGCCCACGCCGAGCCTGCCGGGCCGACCGGACGCCGCCGCTCCGCCGGCCCGTACGGACTCCGTCGACGCGCCGCGTCGCCACACCCACCCAGACTTCTCCCCGCCCCAGCCGCCCCCGCGCCCCCCGGCCCCTCCACCGGCCCGGCGCCCGGCCGCTCACGGGCGAGGAGCCTCTCCCCAGGACTGACCATGTTCCGTACCGCCTTGCGCAATGTGCTCGCGCACAAGGCCAGGCTGCTGATGACCGTGCTCGCCGTCATGCTCGGCGTCGCCTTCGTCTCAGGCACCCTGGTCTTCACCTCGACCATCACCGGCGCCCTCCAGAAGAGCTCTGAGAAGGGCTTCACCAACACCGACATCGCCATCAGCGCCACGTCGTCGGGCGACTCCGCCGACCGCGACGACGACAAGCCCGGCGAGTGGCACGAGCTCAGCCAGGGCCTGCTGACGAAGGTCTCGAAGGTGCCCGGCGTCGACTCGGCCACCGGTGCCGTCAGCGGCTTCGCCGCCGTCTCCGGCAAGGACGGCAAGCTCGTCGGCGACGGCTTCACCTCCGCCGGCGGCAACTACTACCCCGGCAAGGGCGGCGCCGACATCCGGTACCCGCTCAAGGACGGCCGCGCGCCGCACGGCGCCGGTGAGGTCCTCCTCGACACCAAGACGGCCGGCCGCGCGGGCGTCAAGGTCGGCGACACCGTCCGGATGTCCGTCGACGGCCCCGTCATGAACCAGAAGGTCGTCGGCATCTTCACCACCGACGACGGCAACGTCACGGCCGGCGGCAGCCTCGCGCTCTTCGACACCCACACCGCGCAGAAGCTCTACGGCAAGCCCGGCGAGTTCGGCGAGATCAATGTGAAGGCGGCGCCGGGCACCTCCCAGGCCCAGCTCAAGAGCTCGATCGACAAGATCCTTCCCGACACCGCCGAGTCCACCACCGGCCAGAAGCTCGCCGACGACCAGGCCAGGAACATAGCCAGCGGTATGAGCAGCATGAAGACCGGCCTGCTGGTCTTCGCGGGCATCGCGCTCTTCGTCGGCATCTTCATCATCGCCAACACCTTCACCATGCTGGTCTCCCAGCGCACCAAGGAACTGGCGCTGATGCGCGCGGTCGGCGCGAGCCGCCGCCAGGTGACCCGCTCCGTGCTCATCGAGGCGTTCGTGGTCGGCGCGATCGCCGCCGTCACCGGCCTGCTCGCGGGCATCGGCATCGGCGCCGCGCTGCGCACCCTGATGAGCGGCAGCGGCGCCACCGTCCCCGACGGGCCCCTCGTCATCGACCCCTCCACCATCGTGACCTCGCTGGTCGTCGGCGTCGTGGTGACCATGCTCGCCGCCTGGCTGCCGGGCCGCCGCGCCGCGAGGATCCCGCCGATCGCCGCCATGAACAGCGTGCACGCGGTCGCCACCACCCGGTCGCTGGTCGTCCGCAACACCATCGGCGCGCTCTTCTCCGGCGTCGGCATCGCGGCCGTACTGGCCGCCACCAGCATGGGCGCCGACAGCGGCAAGGGCGTGCTGGGCCTGGGCGCCGGACTGCTGATGATCGGGGTGTTCGTGCTGACCCCGCTGCTGTCCCGACCGCTGATCGCCGCCGCCTCGCCCGTACTGCGCGCCTTCGGGATCTCCGGCAAGCTCGCCCGGCAGAACGCGGTCCGCAACCCCCGCCGCACCGCCGCGACCGCCTCCGCGCTGATGATCGGCCTCACTCTGATCACCGGTCTGACCGTCATCGCCGGCAGCGTCCAAAAGGGCATCGGCAAGATGGCCACGGACTCCATCAAGGCCGACTACGTCGTCTCCATGGCGAGCAAGCTCCCGCTCTCCCCGCAGGTCAGCAAGGATCTCGCCGCCGACCCGGACGTCACCGCGTCCAGCCCGATGCGCAACTCGGGCGCCCGGATCAACGGCGACAGCGGTTACCTCACGGGTGTCAACGGCAAGGACCTCGGCGAGCTCACCAACCTCGACCTCACCTCCGGCTCCCTGAAGGTCGGCGGGCACAGCACCGTCATGGACGATGACGCCGCCAAGGAATACGGCTTGAAGGTGGGCTCCTCCTACGTCGCGACCTTCGAGGACGGCAAGAAGAGCCGGATGACGGTCTCGGGCGTCTACAAGGGCAACGAGCTGCTGCGCGGCATCCTGGTCGACACCGCCGCCCTCGCCCCGCACCAGAAGGACGCCACCGACCGGCAGGTGCTGGTCAAGACCAAGGACGGCGCGGGCGAGGGCTCCAAGAAGTCGCTCCGCAAGACGCTCGGCGACAACCCGGCCATCCAGGTCTCCGACAAGCAGGACATCACCAACGAGATCGCCTCGACGATCAACCTGATGCTGAACATGCTCTACGGGCTGCTCGCCATGGCCGTGATCGTCGCGGTGCTCGGCGTCGTCAACACCCTGGCCATGTCGGTCTTCGAGCGCTCCCAGGAGATCGGGATGCTGCGCGCCATCGGCCTGGACCGCAAGGGCATCAAGCGGATGGTGCGGCTGGAGTCGCTGGTCATCTCGCTCTTCGGCGGCGTGCTCGGCCTCGTGCTCGGCGTGTTCTTCGGCTGGGCGGCCGGCGAGCTGATCGGCTCCAGCATGGCCACGTACGAGCTGGTGCTGCCGTGGGGCCGGATGGGCCTCTTCCTGCTGCTGTCCGCGCTGGTCGGCGTGTTGGCCGCGCTGTGGCCCGCCCGCCGGGCCGCCCGGCTGAACATGCTGTCGGCGATCAAGGCGGAGTGATCCGCGCCGCTCGCTGCCACAGAGCAGAGGTGGGGGGGGGGGGGGGGGGGGGGTGGGGGGGTGGGGGGGGGGGGGGGGGTTTTCCTCCCCCCTTCCTCCCTCCCCTCGCGGATTACCCCCCCCCAAATACCTAAAGCA
>NZ_JBWKFF010000012.1:150426-175024 GCF_056434425.1 Streptomyces sp. NPDC044033
GCCGCGCTGCGAAGTATGGGAGCGACAACAAGAGGGACCCCCCCCCCCCCCCCCCACCCCCCCCACCCCCCCCCCCCCCCCCTCTCCCCCCCCCCCCCCCCCGGACCCGTTTCAGCCGGCTCTCAGCCCCGGCTCTCAGCCCGCGGTCAGGAGCCCCACTCGCGCATCCGCAGCGGAGCGCCGGACGCCCCGTCCTCGGGGGTACGGACCGCCAGCACCTGGTTGACGCCGATGCGGTTGCGCTCGAAGGAGAGCGCGGAGGCCGCCATGTACAGCCGCCAGACCCGGGCCCGGCCGGGCGTGGTCAGCCGGACCGCGTCCTTCCAGTTGTGCTCCAGGTTGGCCACCCACTGACGCAGCGTCAGCGCGTAGTGCTCGCGCAGCGCCTCCACGTCGCGCACCTCGAACCCGGCCTCCTCCAACTGGCCGACGGTCCGGCCGACCGGGGCCAGTTCGCCGTCCGGGAAGACGTAGCGGTCGATGAACTCGTCGACCTGGTAGTTCTCCTCGTCGAGCAGCGGGCGGCGGGCGATCTGGTGGTTCAGCAGCCGGCCGCCGGGCTTGAGGAGCGCGTAGAGGTCGGCCGCGTACTCGGCGTAGAGCGCCGAACCGACGTGCTCGGCCATGCCGATCGAGGAGATCGCGTCGTAGGGGCCGTCGTGGATCTGCCGGTAGTCCTGCACCCGGATCTCCACGCGGTCCGTCAGCCCGGCCTCGGCGATGCGCTTGCGCCCGTACGCGGCCTGCTCCTCGGAGAGCGTGATCCCCACCGCGCGCACGCCGTACTCGCGCGCCGCGTGCAGCACCATCGAGCCCCAGCCGCAGCCCACGTCGAGCAGGAGCTGGTCGGAGGCGAGGCCGAGCTTGCGGCAGACGAGGTCGAGCTTGTCGCGCTGCGCCTCCTCCAGGGTGGCCTCCGGGGAGTCCCAGTAGGCGCAGGAGTAGACCATGGAGGAGCCCAGCACCAGCTCGTAGAAGTCGTTGCCGACGTCGTAGTGGTGGCTGATGGCCTGCTTGTCCCGGCGCAGGGTGTGCAGCGGCCCGTGGCTCTTACGGGCCTCCTCGCGCGGCGGCGCCGGCGGCAGCCCGGCTCCGGCGAGCGCGAGGAACTCGCGGCCTGCGGCGCGCATCTGGGGGTCGCGCAGGGTGGCGAAGGCGGCGGCCAGCGCGGGCTGGCGCTTCCCGGTGGTGCCGCGCTCCCAGACGAGGCCGGCCAGCAGGTCGAGGGCTTCGTAGAGGTCGCCCTCCACATCGAGGTCGCCGGCCACCCAGCCGCGGGCGAGGCCGAGTTCGCCCGGCTTGTAGAGCAGTCGGCGCAGGGCTCTACGGTGCCGAATGACCAGCACGGGGGCGCCTGGCGGTCCGGCCTCGCTGTTGTCCCAGGCGCGGATACGGACCGGGAGCGGGCCTCCCAGCACCTCCTCCGCGAGCGCGGTGAGCCGTCCAGCGGCGTCGGCCATGTCGCACACCTCCGTGGTGGTGCATCAGAGACAAAGTACGTTCACTGACCACGTAAACACCGGCGGGGCCCCATCCCATCCCCGAAACGGGCCTGGAAACTGCAAAATAACCCGACACGCCGAAGGACGCCCACCCCACGGATTGGTGGACGTCCTTCGGTTTCGCTGTTTCGGCCGGATACGGACCGGGCTTCGCCAGGAGACCGCGGCTCGGAAGGCCGTAAAGCCCTGGCGTGCCGGAATGCCCCGGAAGGCCGTAGAGCCCGAGGCCGGAAGGCCGGAAGGCGGCACGTAAGGCCGGAAAGGCCCTACGGGCTACGGCGCGGTCAGCGCGGTAAGCGCAGTCAGGAAGCCTTCGCCTTCTCGCCCTTTTCAGCCTTCTCGGCCGTGTCGGTCTTCTCGGCCTTTTCAGCCGTGGCGGTCTTCTCCGCCGGAGCGGCGGCCTTCGGCGCGGGCTTGGCCGCCTCGTAGAACTCCTCGCGGGGGTGCTCCATGGCGCCGAGGGAGACGACCTCGCGCTTGAGGAACATGCCGAGGGTCCAGTCGGCGAAGACGCGGATCTTGCGGTTGAACGTCGGCATCGCCATGCCGTGGTACGCGCGGTGCATGTACCAGGCGATACGGCCCTTGAGCTTGATCTTCGTCTTGCCCAGGACGATCATCGCGACGCCCTTGTGCAGGCCGAGACCGGCGACCGCACCCTTGTTGGCGTGGCTGTACTCCTTCTGCGGGAAGCCCCGCATACCGGAGACGACGTTGTCGCCGAGGACCTTGGCCTGGCGCAGCGCGTGCTGGGCGTTCGGCGGGCACCAGGCGTTCTCGTTGCCGGCCTTGCGGCCGACGAGGTCCGGGACCTGGGCGTTGTCGCCGGCGGCCCAGATGTAGTCGGTGCCCTGCACCTGGAGGGTGGCGCCGGTGTCGACGTGGCCGCGCGGGCCGAGCGGCAGGCCGAAGCGGGACAGGACCGGGTTGGGCTTGACGCCCGCGGTCCACACGATGGTGTTGGCGTCGACCTCAAGGTCGTTGTTGAGCACGACGTGGCCGTCGACGCAGGAGTTCATGCCGGTCTTGAGATAGATCTCGACGCCGCGGCTCTCCAGGTGCTCCTTGCCCCAGCCGCCCAGCTTCGGGCCGACCTCGGGCAGGATCTTGTCGGCCACGTCGACCAGCAGGAAGCGCATGTCCTCGCGCTTCACGTTGGGGTAGTACTTGGCGGCGTCGCGCGCCATGTCCTCGACCTCGCCGACGGTCTCCGCGCCCGCGAAGCCACCGCCGATGAAGACGAAGGTCAGCGCCTTGCGGCGGATCTCCTCGTCGGTCGTGGAGTCCGCCTTGTCGAGCTGCTCCAGGACGTGGTTGCGCAGGCCGATGGCCTCCTCGACGCCCTTCATGCCGATGCCGTTCTCGGCCAGGCCGGGGATCGGGAAGGTGCGGGAGACGGCGCCCATCGCGATGACCAGGTAGTCGAAGGGCAGCTCGTACGCCTCGCCGACGAGCGGCGCGACGGTGGCGACCTTCCGGTCCTGGTCGATCGTGGTCACGCGGCCGGTGAGGACCTCCGCCTTGGGGAGCACGCGTCGCAGCGGCACCACCACATGGCGGGGAGAGATGCTGCCGGCTGCAGCTTCAGGGAGGAAGGGCTGGTACGTCATGTACGAGCGCGGGTCGACGACCGTGACGGTCGCCTCGCCGTACCGCATCTTCTTGAGGATGCGGCGTGCCGCGTACATGCCTACGTACCCACCGCCTACAACGAGGATCCTGGGACGCTCCGTGGTGCTCATGATTCGAGTATCCAGCACCCACCTGACGGGGGTTCGTGAGCCCCTTCACAAGCATGACCCCCCTATCTGCTACACTCCGCCGCCACCGTGACCGACGCCATAGTGCGATCAGGGAACCACCGCACGGCGGAGCGCGTTGTTCACCCCCACTGAACTGGCATTGTGGTCCGATCCGCGAATAGACCACTGCCGGATTTCACACGGACCACACACACAGGGAAACCGCCCGTAACACGCACAACAGGGGCCCCCGGTCCGCGGAACCAGGCCATAGGGCCCAGAACCACGGCCGACAGGCCCCTTTTCCTTGTGAAGAAGTTCACGAACTTTGTCGCGGCGGGCGCCCGTGAGGCCCCTGAGACGCCCGGGAACCACGCTCACCGGGCGCTCCGCGGCCCCCGGCGGAGCCGCCGACGGGAGGGGGCCCGGCTGCGGCCCGGAGCCGCCGACCGGGGCCCTCGCGGGTCAGGCTCCGCCGGCCGACGGACCGGGGCCCTGGCGGGTCAGGCTCCGTCGGCCGAGGCTGCCGAGGCGGCCAGCGCGAAGGCGATGCCGTCCAGGATGTCGTGCTCGCTGACCACGACCTCGGCGGCCCCGGTCCGCTCCATGACCGACTGCAGCACGATCGCGCCGGCCCCGATGACGTCCACCCGGCCGGGGTGCAGCACGGGGATCGCGGCCCGCTCGTCGTGGGTGGCGGCCAGCAGCGCGCCGGTGACCTCCTTGACCCGCTCGTAGGAGATCCGCGAGTGGTGGATCGCGGCGGAGTCGTACCGCTCCAGGCCGAGTTCGATGGCGGCGACCGTCGTCACGGACCCGGCGAGGCCCACGAGGGTGCGCGGCTCGCGCAGCGGAACGCTCTCCTCCGCGAGGTCGAGGGCGGCGTCGACGTCAGCGCGTATCGCGGCGATCTCATCGGCGCCGGGCGGGTCCTGGCGCACGTGCCGCTCGGACATCCGTACGCAGCCGATGTCCACGGATCGGGCGGCGCGGACCCCCTCGCCGCCGACCACGAACTCCGTCGAGCCGCCGCCGATGTCGACGACCAGATACTCGCCGCCCTCGCCGGCCAGCTCCTTCGTCGCGCCGGTGAAGGAGAACTCCGCCTCCTGGTCCCCGGAGATCACCTCGGGCTCGACGCCCAGGATGTCCAGGACGCCCTGGACGAACTCGTCGCGGTTCTCGGCGTCCCGCGACGCCGACGTGGCCACGAAGCGGACGTGCCGCGCGCCGTGCTCCTCGATGACCGCGGCGTACTCGCGGCACGCGGCGAACGTCCGCTCCAGCGCCTCGGGCGCCAGCCTGCCCGTACGGTCCACGCCCTGGCCGAGGCGGACGATGGTCATCCGGCGGTCCAGGTCGACCAGCTCCCCGGTGGCCGGGTCGACGTCCGCGACCAGCAGCCGGATGGAGTTCGTACCGCAGTCGACGGCGGCGACGCGCTTCACTCGGCGCCTCCTTCGGCGGAGGGCGGGGTGGCTCCTGGGGCCCGTACGCCGTCCTCGCACGGCGTCTCCCCCTGGCGCGTCTCCCCCTGGCACGGCGCGACGCACGGGCCCTTGCGCCACCACTCCGGCAGCATCGCGATGGCCTCGTCGCCGAGCGGGTTGACGCCCGGGCCCGCCGCCAGCGAGTGGCCGACGAGCACGTGCAGGCACTTCACCCGGTCCGGCATGCCGCCCGCGCTCGGAAAGCCTTCGAGCACCTCGATGGCGTCGCGGCGGGCGATGTAGTCCTCGTGGGCGGCGCGGTACGCGGCGGCCAGCTCCGGGTCGCTGCCCAGCCGGGCCGTCATCGTCTTCATCACGCCGTCCGCCTCCAGCGTCCCGATCGCGGAGGCCGCGCGGGGGCAGGTGAGGTAGTAGAGCGTCGGGAACGGCGTGCCGTCCTCCAGGCGCGGCGCGGTCTCGACCACGTCGGGGTTGCCGCAGGGGCAGCGGTGCGCGATGGAGCGCAGGCCGCGCGGGGGGCGGCCCAGCTGCTCCTTGAACGCGGCGATGTCCGCGTCCGTCGGGGTCGTGGGCTCGGTCTTCGGAGGAGGGGTGTCCATGGGCTCGCTCGTACTCGGTCTTCTCGTGTTCTTCTCGGTCGGGTGGGCCGGATCGTACGGGGTCCGGGCGCCGGGCCGCTCGTACGGGGCCGGTTGTACGGGCCGGGGCTGTACGGGCCGGGTCGTACGGGACGGGGTCGTCGGGGCCGGGCCGTGTCGGGCGGGGCGGGTCGCGGGAGGGCCGGGCGGGGCCCACCGGACCTGGGCGGGAGCCGGGCCAGCGGTCCGGACAGCGGCGGCCCGGGCAGCGGCGGCCCGGGCAGCGGCGGCCCGGGTCAGTCCTGCCCGTCGGCCTTGTCCACCCCGTCCCAGAGGTTGCTGGACCAGGAGCGGCCGGCGCCGCCCTGGTCCTTGGGCCGCTTGGCGTCACCGCCGCCGTCCACCACGCTGTAGCCGGTCTCCCCCGGCCGCACGTAGTGCAGGTGCTCGCGCGCCTGCTGCTCGATGTACGCCGGGTCCTTCAGCCGCGCCTTCTCCTCGCGGAGCCGCTTGACCGCTTCGCGCGCCTCCCGCGACTGCCGCTGCTGATCGCCGATGTCCGAGCGCTGGGTGATGAACTGCCGCATCGGGTAGGCGAGGGCGACGACCAGCGAGCAGACGACGAGCGCGAGCAGCGCCGCCCGGCCGGTGAGGCGGTTGCGGCGCACGGGCCGGGTCCGGTACACGCGGGCGGCGGCCTGCTCGCCGAGCGCCTTGAGCCTGGTCGCCGTGGAGAACCGATCCGCCGGCACAGCCGCCTCCCCTGTCTCGTCGCCCGTGCGACCCACGTACGGACACGTCCCCGGCAACGGTACGGGACCGGTGCCGGGGACGCTTCGCTTGGAGCCTGTGTCATGCCCCGGGTCGGATCAGCGTGCGCGCCGGGCGCCACGCGCCCGGCCAGGGAGACGACACAGGCTCTTACGCGCTCAGCCGTGTTCCATGAGCCCGGGTCCGTTCTATGGGCCCGGGTTCCATTGGCCCGGGCCCATGAGCTCATGGGCGGGTGTGTCAGCCCTTGAAGCGCGGGAACGCGGAGCGGCCGGCGTAGACCGCCGCGTCGTCGAGGATCTCCTCGATGCGCAGCAGCTGGTTGTACTTGGCGACGCGCTCGGAGCGGGCCGGGGCACCGGTCTTGATCTGGCCGCAGTTGGTGGCGACGGCCAGGTCGGCGATGGTGACGTCCTCGGTCTCGCCGGAGCGGTGGGACATCATGCACTTGAAGCCGTTGCGCTGGGCCAGCTCGACGGCGTCGAGGGTCTCGGTCAGCGAACCGATCTGGTTGACCTTGACCAGCAGGGCGTTGGCGGCGCCCTCCTCGATGCCGCGGCCGAGGCGCTCCGGGTTGGTGACGAACAGGTCGTCGCCGACGATCTGGACCTTCTCGCCCAGCTTGTCGGTGAGGACCTTCCAGCCCGCCCAGTCGTCCTCGTACAGCGGGTCCTCGATGGAGACCAGCGGGTACGAGGCGACGAGCTCCTCGTAGTACTCCGTCATCTGCGCGGCGGAGCGGTCCTGGCCCTCGAAGGCGTAGACGCCGTCCTTGTAGAACTCGGAGGCGGCGACGTCGAGCGCGAGCGCGATGTCCTGGCCGGGCGCGTAACCGGCCTGCTTGATGGCCTCCACGATGAGGTCGAGCGCCTCGCGGTTCGAGCCCAGGTTCGGGGCGAAGCCGCCCTCGTCGCCGAGGCCGGTGGACAGGCCGCGCTCCTTCAGCACGCCCTTGAGCGTGTGGTAGACCTCCGCGCCCCAGCGCAGCGCCTCGGAGAAGGACTCCGCGCCGATCGGCGCGATCATGAACTCCTGGATGTCCACGTTGGAGTCGGCGTGCGAGCCGCCGTTGAGGATGTTCATCATCGGGACCGGCAGCAGGTGCGCGTTCGGGCCGCCGAGGTAGCGGAAGAGCGGCAGGTCGGACGCCTCGGAGGCGGCGTGCGCGACGGCGAGGGAGACGCCGAGGATGGCGTTGGCGCCGAGCGAGGACTTGTCGGCGGTGGCGTCCAGGTCGAACATCGCCTGGTCGATCAGGCGCTGCTCGGTGGCGTCGTAGCCGACGAGCTCCGGGCCGATCTGCTCGATGACGGCGAGGACGGCCTTCTCGACGCCCTTGCCCTGGTAACGGTTGCGGTCGCCGTCACGCAGCTCCAGCGCCTCGAAGGCACCGGTGGAGGCGCCGGACGGCACGGCGGCACGGCCCGTGGAGCCGTCGTCGAGGCCGACCTCGACCTCGACCGTGGGGTTGCCTCGCGAGTCGAGGATCTCGCGAGCTACGACGACGTCGATGGACGGCACGAATGTCTCCTTCATGGGGTGACTGGTTTCTGCACCCCGAGCCTAACGGGCCGGGGGGCATCCGCCCGCGCGCAGCCCTGTCTCCGAACGGAAAAATGGGCTAAAGAGCCAGATCAGAGGATGAATGGTGATGATGTTCGCCGGACGGGGAACGGGGGCGGGCACTGGACGCGGCGGGGGTGGGGGGGTGCGGGGAAGCGCGCCGGGAGTCCTCGCCCGAGAACGGCGGGCCCTCACCCGAGGTGGCTTGAGGCGGTCCGAGAGGGCTGAGGTGGCCTGAGGATGCCCAAGGTGACCCGAGAGGGCCTGAGAGGTGGCCCCGCGGCAGGGGCGGGCCGGTGCGCCCCTCGCGGGGGCGGTGGGGCCCGGTAGCGCCCCCGCCCCGGTTACCCGCCCCGGATATGCGAGTGCCCCGCTACGGCGCAATCGGGGGGATGGCGCGCCGGAGCGGGGCGGTCTCTCATGAGCGGAGAGACTGGGACGGCGGTGAAGCCGTCCCGGGGAGACGGATCAGCCCAGGTGGAGCTGCTGACCCGGGTAGATCAGGTTGGCGTCGGAGACGATGCCCTTGTTCAGGTTGTACAGCTTCTCCCAGCCGCCCTTGACGCCGTGCTCCTTGGCGATCTTGCCGAGGGTGTCGCCGGACTTGACCTTGTACTCGCCGTCGCCCTTCTGGATGGACTTCGGGGCGGCGGGCTGCGGGGCGGCGGGCTTCGGCGCGGCCTGCTTGGGGGCCTGCTGCTTCGGAGCCTGCTGCTTCGGCGCGGCCTGCTTCGGGGCCTGCTGCTTCGGCGCGGCCTGGCGCTCGCTGCGGTCCGCGTGCTGCGTGCTGCGGCTGCTGGAGCCGGTGTCGACGCCGGCGGAGGGACCACCGGAGGTCAGGTTGCCGGCGCCGGCGCAGGACCAGGCGCCCGGGCCCTGCATGGCGAGCAGCTTCTCGGCGGTGGCGATCTGCTGGCCCTTGGTGGCCAGGTCGGCGCGCGGGGCGTACTGGGTGCCACCCGCGGCGGCCCAGCTGGAGTTACTGAACTGCAGGCCGCCGTAGTAGCTGTTGCCGGTGTTGATCGACCAGTTACCACCGGACTCGCACTGCGCGACCTGGTCCCAGGTGTGGACGGAGGCGGCGGAGGCGGAGGTGGCGCCCATCAGCGGGACGGCGACCGCGGCACCGGCGACACCGGCGAGCGTGGCGACACGGACGGCCTTGGACGGACGGCGGTGCTTGCCCTTGGAGATAAGCATGTTGGTTTCCTCACCGACGCCTACGAGGTGAGCTGTCGGGTTCGGGCTGTGAGCTGCCCGGCCTCGCGTGCCGGAGCACACGGGGCTTCACCCCTAGCCGTCCCGGTCCCCGTCGGTGTCGACGGGCCGTTCCGGCGGCCTACCTGGTTCCCCCGCTCCTGCCTACGGCGCTTGCGCGACGATTCCCCCGACCGCCGGCAGGATTCGGCGTGGCGATCGTGGTGCTCACGGTGGCGAGCGGTGACGACGTTAAACACACTGCCCAGGAGGGTTCAAACCCCCCCTCCTGGCGGCAGTTGCCTCTACTTACCCACAGAAACATCGCATTTCCGCAGGTGAGAGACGGTAGGGAAAGATCGGGCAGACGAGAAACGCGTGACTGTCAACGAGACCCATGTCTCACTTTCCCCCGGAACGGACATACCGCCCGTGCCGTCGCTCTCATTTTCCGAGGTCAAGCTTCTGACCAGGGAAAATAAGATCTGGATCGCTTCCCACGGTGCCGTGGTTGCGTTCGTAGAGGGCATTCCACCCGCCGGAGACGGAGTGCTTCTCCGCGATCACCGAGAGACTGTCTCCCGACTGCACCGTGTAGTCGCGGAGGGCCTGTTGGGACGTACGGGACGACTCCCCGCCGCGCGACGCGTGCCGCCCGCCGCCGCTCCGCCCGGTGTCGTCGTGCGCGGAGCTCGCGCCTTCGTCCCCCTTGCTTCCGCTCTGCCCCCCATCGGAGCCGCCGCGGTGCCGGCCCTCGCTGGGCGTCGGCGTCCCCGTCGTGGAGGGCGTGGGGTCGGTGGAGGGCTCAGGGGCCTTGGAAGGGGTGCTGGAGGGCTCCTGAGAGGGCTTCCCGCCGGGCTCGGGGATCTCGGTCGGGCCGGAGCCGTCCGAGTCCGCCGCGCCGGAGCCCTTCTCGCCGGGTGTGGCGCTCGGGTCGGTCTTGCCCGGGTCGGCCTTGCCCGAGCCCTTGCCGTCGTCCGAGTCCTTGCCGTCGTCCGAGGGTCTCTTGGACGGCTCGGAGGTAGAGGTATGGGACGGCGCGGGCGAGTGGGAACTGGGCTCCGAGGAGGACGGCGCCTGACCGCTGCCCGGGTCCACGCCCGGCGACGCGCCGCCGCGCGTAAGGCCGGAGCTGACCGCGCACCCCGACCACGGCTTGGTGCCCTGGTCCTCCAGGATCTTCTGGGCCACGGCTATCTGCTGGGCCCGGCTGGCCAGGTCGGGGCTCGGCGCGTACGTCGTGCCCCCGTACAGATTCCACGTCGACTGCGACAGCTGGAGCCCGCCGTAGAAGTCGTTCCCGGCGTTGGCGCTCCATGTCCCGCCGCTCTCGCACTGGGCGACGCGGTCCCAGGTCGCGGCGTCCGCGGCGTTCGCGCCGGTGGCCGCGAGCAGCGGCATGGCGATTCCGGCGCCCGTCACCCCCGCTGCTACGACGATGGCGGGGACCTGACGGGGGCGACGGTGTCGACCGTTCCCGGTACGCATGCGGTTGCCTCTCGTGTGGCAGCTGAGTTGTCGGTTGAAGATAGCGACGCACCCAAGGAGTCACAAGCCGATGTAGCCGAGGTCACGCGGAGGTCACGCCGATTGACGCTTCGTCACTTCTGGTGGGGCGTGAACTCCACGGGCAGCGTGCGCAGTCCGCGCATGATGAGTCCGCCGCGCCATCGCAACTCCTCCGGGTCCGCCGCGAGGCGCAGGTCGGGCAGGCGGCGCAGCAGGGTCGCGAGGGCCGCCCGGCCCTCCAGCCTGGCGAGCGGCGCGCCCACGCAGTAGTGGACGCCGTGCCCGTATCCGAGGTGCTGATTGTCACTGCGCGAGAGATCGAGGGTGTCCGGGTCGGCGAACCGCTCCGGGTCACGGTCCGCGGCAGCCAGTACGACGAGTACCGGTTCGCCCGTGGCGATCCGCTGCCCGCCCAGGGTCATGGGCTCGGTGGCGAACCGCCAGGTCGCCAGCTCCACCGGGCCGTCGTAGCGCAGCAGTTCCTCGACACCGGTGGCGAGCAGGCTCTCGTCACCCGCCTCCAGGGCCCGCTGGAGCCGCTCGCGCTGACCGGGGTTGCGCAGCAGCGCGTACGTACCGTTGCCGATGAGGTTGACGGTGGTCTCGAACCCGGCGAAGAGCAGGATGAACGCCATCGCGGCGGCCTCGTTCTCGCTGAGGTGCTCACCGTGGTCGGAGGCCCGGATCAGGCCCGAGATCAGGTCGTCGCCGAGATCCGAACGCTTACGGTGGATCAGCTCCGCCAGATACGTACGCATCTTCTTGACGGAACGGGCCACCCCGCCGCGCGGCCCGCCGCCGTGCCGGATCATCATGCCCACCCAGTCGCGGAAGTCGTCCTGGTCCTCGCGGGGCACGCCCAGCAGGTCGCAGATCGCGTAGATGGGGAGCGGAAAGGCGAACTCGTGGATGAGGTCCGCCGTCCCCTTCTCGCAGAAGCCGTCGATGAGGTGGTCCGTCAGCTCCTGCACGCGGGGCGCGAACTCCGCGACCCGGCGCGGCGTGAACGCCTTCGAGACCAGGCGCCGCAGCCGCGTGTGGTCCGGCGGGTCGATGTTCAGCAGATGCGTCATCAGGTTGGCGCTGCGTTCGCCCGGGATGCCGATCTTGCCCTTGCCGTGCGCGGCCTCGGAGTGGTGCACGGGGTTCTTCGACAGCCGCCCGTCGGCGAGCGCCTGGCGGGCGTCCGCGTAACGGGTGACGAGCCAGGCTTCGACCCCGCTGGGCAGCTCGGTACGGCGCACGGGCGCGTGCTCGCGCAGCCAGGCGTACGCGGGGTAGGGGTCAGCGGCGAATTCCCAGCTGAAGAGGGCGGGAACGGGGGCGTCGGCGGTCTCGTCGTGCACCCCACGACGCTATAGGAGCCCACGGCCGGACGGACGAGGGGCAGCCCGGACGCCCGGACGGACGGCTGGTAGGGGCGACCGCTGCGCACGGCTGTTGCGCATGGCTGTTGCGCATGGCCGTCGTGTACGGCCGCTACGCGTGGCCTTCGCTTAGGGGCTGTCACGTACGGCCGCCGCGCACGGCCGTCACCACGTACGGCTGTCGCGCACGGCCGTTACATATGGCCGTCACGTACGACCGTCAGGTGTGGCTGTCACGTATGGCCGCCGCCCCCGCTGCCGAAGCCGCCGCTGCCCCCTTCGTTCCACTTGCGCGGCTTCTGATCCGGGTCGCTGTGACTGTCCGGATCCGTCAGCTCGTGCGGCAGATAGCGGTGCCCGTCCTGAGCCAGCTCGTCGGTGGCGCGGCCCTCCTTGACGTAGCCGAGCGCATCGCGCTCCCCGTCGTGGCCCGGGCCGTGATCAGCGGGGATGGGGCCGCTCTGCTCCTCCGGGGTCTGCCACGAACCGGAGCGCTCCTGGGGCTCCTGCGGCGGAGCGGGCTCACGCTCGCGACGCTTGCGCCCGTAAGCGACGGCCCCGATCAACAGGGCCACGACGACGATGCCGACGGCCAGCGGTGCGATGCCTCCGCGCAGACCATTGTCGGCGGCGAGAAGAAAGAGCTCTGTGTGCATGGCACTGGGGTACCCCTCGATCGCCCGGACATGTCGCCCCCTAGGCCGAACGGGTGTACGGGCACGTGGCTGGAGGGGCGACAGAGCAGCTGGTGGTCGAGGGCACCGCCGCACGGCCGAGGGGCTGATGGGTGGCGGCCCGCCGCACGGGCGTGGAGGACGGACAGCGTAGGGGCGGGGGGGGCCGGGCAGGTCGGCCTACGGGCGGGGCTGCCCATGCCCCACGAGAGTGCGCGGCCGAGGGGGGGTACCGGTAAAGCGGCCCGGCAGGGCGGAGCAAGGCGGGGCAGGGCAGGCCCGCTGCGTAGTCCGCGGGTAGGGCTGGCCCCGCGCTCGGTCCCTGGAGGCATGCTCAGTCGACGGGGAGGCGGAGACGGACGCAGTCGGCGGAAACGGGCTAGTCGGCGGAGACGGACGTGGTCGGTGGGGACGGGCTAGTCGGTGGGGGCGGGCTAGTCGGTGGGGGCGGGCTCCGTGGCGCGGATCGCGTCGCGGTAGGTACGGGCGGCCGCGCGCAACGCCGTCTCCGGTTCCGTCCCTTCCCCCTCGGCCCGTACGGCGAGCGCCAGCAGCTCGTACCCGACGCCGGGGCCGGCCGGCACCTCGACATCGAGCCCAGCGCTGCGGGCCCGGGAGGCGAGCTTGGCGACGAGCGCGAGGGCGGGCTGGCCGAGCGGTACGCCCTCGGTGACGGAGTCGCGCTGCTTTTCGATCGCCTTCGTCCGCGTCCAGTGCGCCTTGACGTCTTCGGGGCTCTCGGCGGTCTCCGCGCCGAAGACGTGCGGGTGCCGGTGGATGAGCTTGTCGACGATGGTGCCCGCGACATCGTCGATGGCGAACGGCTCGTCCGGGTCGTCCTGGGCGATACGCGCGTGGAAGACGACCTGGAGCAGCACATCGCCCAGTTCCTCGCGAACCGCTTCCCTGTCTCCTTCCTCGATTGCTTCGAGCAGTTCGTATGTCTCCTCCACCGCGTACTTCGCGAGGTCCTCGTGCGTGCGGACCCCGCTCCAGGGGCAGGCTCGGCGGATCCGGTCCATGACCTGCACCAGGTCGAGCAGGCGCGCGCCCGGCAGGTCGTACGAGCCGGGCAGGAGCTCCAGCGCGGGCATCCGCTCCCGGCCGGAGCCCGCGAGCCGGGCGAGCCCGGCGGTGAGCGCCGACTCGCCCTCGGCGGAGGTGATGACCACGGCGGTACGTCCACCGTCCAGGCAGTAGCCGACCAGCTCGTGGGCGTCCGCCGCCGCCTGCTCGGCCTCGACGCCGGCCTCCCGCAGATACGGCAGCTGCGGGTGGCCGGGGTCGGCGCACAGCACCCGGTCGGCGGCGCGCAGCACCTGCCAGGCGGGCCAGGACAGCAGACCGGGTGCGACCCGGTGGCTGGTGGTCAGCAGGACGATTCGGCCGGGGTCGGCCGCACCGTCCGCGGGCCCGGCGCCGCCCTGCGGGGCGGCGGTGCGGTGTGGTGCCGCGGCGTCATGGCGGCTGGGGCTGTCGGGCGCGGAAGCGTTCACGCCGTCGAGCGTAGGCGACCGCTCACATCCGCTGCTCGGGCGCCGGCGTGGCCGCGCGCAGCCATGGCTCCTTGGCTGCCTGTGCGGTGCCGCGCTTGGCATCCCAGCTGCCGTAGCGCGGGTTGACGTCGACGCCGATCGACTTGGACGTCATCATCAACACCTGGTTAGTGCGGGCTGCCCCGAGCTGCTGGTCCAGCTTGGCGCGGGTGTAGTCCATCGTGATGGCCTGGTCGATCTGGTCGGGCGCGACGCCCAGCGACAGGAACCTGGCCCGCACCGTCTGCGCACCGCCGTTGGCCTTCTCCAATGCGGCGCGCTGCCGCTGCACCTCGCGGCGGGTGACGCTGACGCCGTTGTCGTGGGCGGCCTTGTCCACGATCCGGTACTGAATGAGGCGGACGAGGGTGTCCTGGCCCAGCCTGGGGCTGGCCGCGACGAGCTGCTCGGCCTGCGGCGAGCCGCGCTGCGCGTCCCGTACGTCCTTCACCTGGGCCTGGAGCTGGGACACGCTGATCCGATCCTTGCCCACGACGGCGGCCGCGCCGGGGTGCGGGGTGGAGCCGCATGCGGTGAGCATGGGGGCCGCGATCAGCAGTGCGGCGGCGGAGACGGAGAGCGCAGTCCTGCGGCGGTGCATGGAGCCTCCCGGCGAAGATCGTTGACAACAAAGGCCGTGCGAAGCCCCTCCTGGAGGGGGTGGCGGTCGGATGACGATCGGATGACAGGTGGGATATCGGGCTGGCGTTGATCGATGTTAGGGAGTCCGCGTGGTCCAGGCCACCGCTTCGACCAACGATTCGGGGCTGGTTGGGATACCAACGGAGTTGCGGCGCTGTGGTGACGGTGTGGCAGGGGGAACAGCCTTCCGGCTATGGGCCGTTCCGGACTGGTTGATCCCCCTTCCGGGCTTCTGCGCCGACGCCTCCCTCTCTCCCCTACTCAGCCCCTGCCCAACCCTTGCTCAGCCCCCGCCCCTCGGCCCCAACTTGACCGTCGCCTCCCCGAGCGGCCCCGGCCGTCGGTGCCCCCGGTCACTCGGGACGTGCCGTGCCGTCCGTCAGCCCGTCGTACAGCCCCTGTACGAGTTGCTCGCCGAGCCGCCCGGCGAGCCTCAGCGACTCCTCGAACGAGGCGAGGGCGCGGAAGCGGCGGCCGTAGCGCCGCTGGTCGGAGAGGGGTATGCGCGGCAGTTGGAGACGGCGGACGTCGAGCCGGGCGGCGGTGGACGCATAGCTGCTGGCCTGGCGTTGGTTGGCGGTGCCGCGCAGGAACCCGGCGAGGAACCACGGGTCGAGGGTGGCCGGGTCGGGCCGCAGGAGGTGCAGCCCGCGGCCGAGCGCCGCCCCGGCGCTCGCCGCGTCGATGACACGGGCCACGGTGAAGTCACCGAGCACGGGCACCACCACATCCCCCTCCTCGATGCGGATGGGCTCCTCAGCCGTGCCTTCGGGAAGCGTGCCGGACGGCTCGGAGCCGACTATCACGTCCCGGTCGGTCAGGACGGGGGGCACCCCGGTCGGATCGGCGCTCGCGCCGCTCCCCCCCGCGCGCAGCGCCAGGGCGCCGGCGCGGGCCAGTTCGCCGACGGTGGTGGTGGACCAACGCCCGGGGACGGCGGCTTCGACGGAGGTGAGGGGGGTCGCGGGGTCGGGGGCGAGCCCGGCGGTGCGCCGCAGCGCGGTGGTGAGCCGGGCGTGCACCTCGGCCAGCTCGGCGGCTCCGCCCGCCGCCGAGGGCGGGGGCAGGTGGCGGGCGGGCGCTAGGTCGACGTCGTCGTCGAGGACGTCGATGACGGGCAGGGAGCGGCAGACGCCGGGCTTCTCCTCGGTGGCACCGTGCCGGTCGAAGTCCTCCCAGGCGTCGAGCACCGCGGTTCGCACGGCCTGCCAAGGCAGTTGGTCGCGGTTGGTGGCGGCCAGGTCCGCGGTGTCGATGAGCAGGAGCTGCGGGGCGGGCAGAGGCTGGGCGGTGGGGCGGCGCAGCACCCATAGGTGCAGAGGGATGCCGTAGGGCGGCGCGGCTCCTGCGGGCAGGGCGATGACGGCGCGCAGCGCGCCATGGCGCAGGAGGTCTGCGCGGATGCGGCGTCCGGAGCGGCGGGAGGCGGCGGCCGGAGGCATCAGCAGGACGGCGGTGCCTCCGGTGCGCAGCCGGGCGAGCGCGTGCTGGACCCAGGCGAGCTCGGATTCGGTACGGGCTGGGTAGCCGTACTCCCAGCGGGGGTCGTACGCCAGCTCGTCGTGGCCCCAGTTCCGTTCGTTGAACGGCGGGTGGCAGAGCACGGCGTCCGCCTCCAACTCAGGGAACGCGTCGGCCCGCAGGCTGTCACCCACGCGCACTCGCACCTGGGCGGTGCTGTGCAGGGCCAGGCGCAGCGCGCCGAGCGCGGCGAGGTCGGGGTCGGTTTCCTGAGCGAAGACGGCCCGGGTGTGCAGGGGGCCTCCGGCGTCGGCGGCGCGCAGCAGGCTGCCGGTGCCTGACGCAGGGTCGAAGACAGTACGTACGCCGTCCTGGTCGAGGCCGGATTCGGCGAGAGCGGCCATCAGCTCGGCGGGGGCGGACGGGGTGAGGGTGTACTGCCGGGGGTTGGCGTCGAGGTGCCGGCCGAGCAGGAACTCGTACGTCGGCCGGGCACCGAGGCCGGTGGCGAGCTCGGCGGCCCCGCGCAGGAGAAGAGCGGACGCGGCTACCTCGACCGGGCTGGGAAGGGTGACCGGGTGCCGGTGGCCGAGCCGGGCGGTCAGGGCGGCGCCGAGGGCCGTGGGCAGCGCCTCGGCCAGCTCGGGGTCGGCGAGCCCGGCGAGCTCCGCCCAGTCCGCGGGCCGGTCGCGCACGAGCATGAGCACCGAACCCGCGTGGCGAAGGGCCGTGACGGCGCCGGCCGGGTGCCCGGCGATCTGCTGCCAGACCCGCTCGCTCAGCGGGATCTCACCGACTTTCCCCTGGCCGCGGAGCCACCGCTCGATGGCGCTGAGGGCAAAGGTCGGGCTCGTCTCCGTGCCTCCGACGGGCTTGGGGAAATCGTCGTGGCGGCGGCGCCAGTTGCTGACGGCGGCGCGTCCCACACCGGCGAGCCGGGCGATCCCGGCCGCCGTCACCTCTGCTGTGTTGTCGGGCATGCGCTCCCGTCCTCTCGCACCCGTGGATTGCCTGCACTGTCGAATCTGTTGTGACGCCGAGCATACCCACCAAACCCGCGAAACCCGCTTCACGTCCGTGAACTCACTCGAACCAGTGAATAAGGTTGACTCGGTTCACAGACTTTGCTGTCATTGTCGCATCAGCTCACACGGCAGACACCGCACGCGACGAAGGGGAGAGCAGAAGAGGGGAAAGGGTTGAAGCCGAGCCTCGGCCGCCCGTCGACGCGAGGGTCGATGTGAGAGGAGGGGCCGGGACCGCAGCTCGTCCCACGAAAGCCGGCGAATGACGAGGCGACAGGGCCCGAACCTCATCCGCGAGGGCCAGCGCGAGAAGGGAAGAGAGGAACGCGACCACACCTCGTCCACGAGGACGACGCATGAGGAGAGAGGCCGGAGGAGAGAGGCCCGAACCACGTTCGCGAAGGACACCGCGGAAAGAGGGGAACGCGACCGCGCCTCGTTCGCGAAGGCCGGGCCGCAACCATCGGCGGTCTGCCCGCCATCACTCTCAGCAGAGAGGACCGTCGCGTAGCCGCGATCCGTCTACGAACACCGTCCGACCCGCCCCCGATCCCTTCGCGTATCTTTTCGACATCCCGGATCGACCCTCCATATCGATCGACACCCCGGACAAGGCCCACGAAAGCCCCGAGACAAGGACCGCCCATGGACACGGCCGCAGCAGTCGCAGCACCCGGCCGCAGTACGGCCGAGGCCGCGCCCGCCGACGGTTCGCGCGCCGCGGCCCTGCGCAACCCGCGCCTGGACCCGTACTGGCTCGCAGCCGCGCTCTTCATCGCCTTCGCGGCGCTCTCCATCTGCCGCTACCGGCGCTTGCTGACCATGTCGTGGGATCTCGGGATCTTCGAACAGGCCATACGGGCCTACGCCCACTTCCAGGCACCGGTCGCCGATCTCAAGGGGCCCGGCACCAACATCCTCGGCGACCACTTCAGCCCCATCACCGCGCTGCTCGGGCCCTTCTACCGGATCTTCCCCACGCCGGTGACGCTGCTCGTCGCGCAGGCCGCGCTGTTCGCGGTGTCCGCCATACCCGTGGCACGCGTCGCCGCCCACTTGCTGGGGCGCAGGCGGGGGCTCGCCATCGGCCTGGCATACGGGCTCTCCTGGGGCGTCCAGCGCGCCGTCGAATTCGACTTCCACGAGATCGCCTTCGCCATGCCCCTGATCGCCTTCTCCCTGGAAGCGGTCCTGAGGCACCGGTGGCAGACCGCCCTCTGGTGGGCGCTCCCCCTCGTCCTGGTCAAGGAGGACCTCGGGCTGACCGTCGCGGCCATCGGCGCCGTCATGCTGGTGCGGCTCCGCGGCAAGGGCCGGCCGCGGATGACAGCGCTGGCCGCCGGGCTCGTCGCCTTCGGGCTCGCCGCGGCCGTCATCATCTTCGGCGTGATCATCCCGGGGTTCAACAACAGCGGCTCGTACGACTACTGGAACAAGCTCAACGGCGACGGCGGGCCGGCGCCCACCATTCCCCTCGACACCGCTGTCCGCACCCTGCTGTGGATACTGCTGCCCACCACGGGGCTGCTCGCGCTGCGCTCCCCACTGCTGATCGCAGCCCTGCCCACGCTGGCCTGGCGGTTCGTCTCCCACGACGACCACTACTGGGGCGTCGACTGGCACTACAGCGCGGTGCTCATGCCCGTCGTCTTCATCGCCCTCGTCGACGCCCTCGCCGGGGTGGGCGCGAGCCGTCGCGCGTGGCTGCGTTCGTACGCCCAGCACATACCCGCGGCCGTGGCCGCCGCGGCGCTCGCGCTCACCACGTCGCTCCCCCTGGCCGACCTCACCGAGGCCGACGCCTACCGCAAGTCGTCGGCGGTCGCCGCCGTCGACCGGCTGCTGGACCGCATTCCCGACAACGCCACCGTCGAGGCCAACGTCGGCCCGATAAGCAGGCTCACGGACCGCTGCCGGGTGTTCTGGATAGGAGGGACCGGCGGGATACAGCCCGACTATGTGGCGCTGCGCAACGACGATGCCAAGGCCCCCGCGGAGCTGCTCGACGAGATCCAGGGGATGCACCCGGGCACCACGTACACGTACCTCGGCGGCGACGGCGGGTACGCCGTCCTGCGGCGGGCCTCACCCACCCCGGCGCCCGCCGCCGCCAACGCTGCCGCCACCGCCAAAGCCACCGCCGCCAACGCCGCCGCCACTTCGCCCTGAAGTTACTTCGCCTTGAAGCGGGCGGGGGCCTCGGTGGGGGTCCCGCCACTGGGGAGCTTGGCGGACGGGCAGGTCGTCAGGACCTTCTTCATCGCGTCCCGTTCGGTGCCGGTCACCCACAGGCCGTACTTCTTCTTCACGGCGACCTGGTGGGCGACGTAGTCGCAGCGGTACGCCTTGTTGGAGGGCAGCCAGGCCGCCGTATCGCCGTCGCCCTTCTGGCGGTTGGCGGAGGCGTCGGCGGCTATCAGGTTCAGCGGGTCGTTCGCGAGTGCTATGCGCTTGCTCGGCGACCACTTCTGGGCGCCCTTCTGCCAGGCGTCGGACAGCGCCACCGCGTGGTCTATGTCGACCTTGCTGCGGCCCCGCTCGTAGCGGACGGTCTTGCCGGTGTACGGGTCCTTGGTCAGCGTTCCGGAGGCGACCTTGCATCGGCCGTCGGTGAACTTCACGTTCGTCAGGTCGCGCTTGAGTATGTCGTCTCGGGTGTCGCAGTGGTTCCCGTCGGTGTCGAGCCAGGCGCGGCCGAACCGGTCCCGGGCGTAACCGTTCATGCCGGCCCCCGCCTTGACCTTCAGTGAGGAGACGGCGGACAGGGCGCTGCCCTGTTTTCCGGCGGACTTGTCTTCGGTGCTGCTGCCGCCGCTGTCCGGCGAACACCCGGTGACGGTCAGCAGGGCGGCACCGGCGAGCGCGGTGCCGGCGAGCGCGAGGCGGCGGGGGCGGAGGCGGGCAGGCAGCGGAAAACTCTTCACGTCAGGGAACATCCACTCTGGGATCGGCGGCTGAAAGCGGGGCGCACCCCGCGCCCCGCAAGATCCTAAAGCGGACAGACCGCCGCCCTTGGCGACAGAGCGGGGACAGGCACCCTCACCTTCCAAGGTTGCCCGGCGCCTGCACCTACGAACCCACCCCTACGAACCCGCCTCTACGAACCCACGGCTGCGAGCCCACCCCCAAGAACCGCGACCACACCCCCCGACCACGACCCGACCGCCACAAACCGACCGACACGAACCGACTGCCACGAACCGACCACGACGCGCCGACCGCGACGCGCCCGCCGCTATGAACCCACGACGGTGGTCAGGAACTCACCCGTCCATGCCAGCAGTTCGCGTCCCAGCAGCGGCTTGCCGCCGATCCGGGCCGTCGTCGGGCGCGGCACGAGGAGCTGGCGGGTGGCCGGCTTCATGACCGTGCGCGGGTGGAGCCGCTTGAGGCGCAGTTCCTGCGACTCCCGCAATTCCACCGGACCGAAGCGGATGTTGGAGCCCTGGAGCGTGATGTCCGAGACACCGCAGGCCCGCGCGAGCATCCGCAGCCCCGCGACGAGCAGCAGGTTCTCGACCGGTTCCGGCAGCTTGCCGTAACGGTCGGTCAGCTCCTCGCGGACGGCCTTGATGTCCTCCTCGCTGCTCGCCGCGGCGATGGACCGGTACGCCTGGAGGCGCAGCTGCTCGCCCGGCGCGTAGTCGTGCGGCACGTGCGCGTCGACCGGCAGCTCGATCTTCACCTCCGGCGGCGCCTCCTCCTGCTCCTCCCCGTCCAGCGAGGCGCGGTAGTCCGCGACGGCCTCGCCGACCATGCGCATGTACAGGTCGAAGCCGACGCCCGCGATATGCCCGGACTGCTCGCCGCCCAGCAGGTTGCCCGCGCCCCGGATCTCCAGGTCCTTCATGGCGACGTACATGCCCGCGCCCATCTCGGTGTGCTGGGCGATGGTGGCGAGCCGTTCGTGCGCCGTCTCGGTGAGCGGCTTCTCCGGCGGGTACAGGAAGTAGGCGTAGCCGCGCTCGCGGCCGCGCCCGACCCGGCCGCGCAACTGGTGCAGCTGCGAGAGGCCGAAGTTGTCGCCGCGCTCCACGATGAGGGTGTTGGCGTTGGAGATGTCGATGCCCGATTCCACGATGGTCGTCGAGACCAGGACGTCGAACTTCTTCTCCCAGAAGTCGACCACGACCTGTTCCAGCTGCGACTCGCCCATCTGCCCGTGCGCCGTCTGGATGCGCGCCTCCGGCACGATCTCCCGCAGCCGCGCGGCGGCCCGGTCGATGGACTCGACCCGGTTGTGGATGTAGAAGACCTGGCCCTCGCGGAGCAGTTCACGGCGGATGGCCGCGCCGATCTGCTTCTGCTCGTACGGGCCGACGAAGGTCAGCACCGGGTGGCGCTCCTCCGGCGGCGTGGTGATCGTCGACATCTCGCGGATGCCGGTGACCGCCATCTCCAGCGTCCGGGGAATGGGGGTCGCCGACATGGTCAGCACGTCCACGTTGGCGCGGAGCTTCTTCAGCTGCTCCTTGTGCTCGACGCCGAACCGCTGCTCCTCGTCGACGATGACCAGGCCCAGGTCCTTGAACTTCGTCTCGGAGGAGAACAGCCGGTGCGTGCCGATGACCAGGTCGACGGTGCCGTCCCGGAGCCCCTCCAGCACCGCTTTCGCCTCGCTGTCCGTCTGGAAGCGGGACAGCGCCCGGACGTTGACGGGGAACTGCCCGTAGCGCTCGGTGAACGTACCGAAGTGCTGCTGCACCAGCAGCGTCGTGGGCACCAGCACGGCGACCTGCTTGCCGTCCTGCACGGCCTTGAAGGCCGCCCGCACCGCGATCTCGGTCTTGCCGTACCCGACGTCGCCGCAGACCAGCCGGTCCATCGGGACCGACTTCTCCATGTCTTCCTTGACCTCGGCGATCGTCGTGAGCTGGTCGGGCGTCTCCACGTACGGGAAGGCGTCCTCCAGTTCGCGCTGCCAGGGCGTGTCCGGGCCGAAGGTGTAGCCGGGGGCGGCCATCCGCGCCGAGTAGAGGCGGATCAGGTCGGCGGCGATCTCCTTGACGGCCTTCTTCGCGCGCGCCTTGGTCTTGGTCCAGTCGGCGCCGCCGAGCCGGTGCAGGGTGGGGGCCTCGCCGCCCACGTACTTGGTGATCTGCTCCAGCTGGTCCGTCGGCACGAAGAGCCGGTCGCCGGGCTGGCCGCGCTTCGCGGGCGCGTACTCGACCAGCAGGTATTCGCGGGTGGCGCCCTGCACGGTGCGCTGCACCATCTCCACATAGCGGCCCACGCCGTGCTGCTCGTGGACGATGAAGTCGCCGGGCCGGAGGGTGAGCGGGTCGATGGTCTTGCGGCGGCGGGCCGGCATCCGGCCCAGTTCCTTGGAGGCGGCGCGCTGCCCCGACAGGTCCGTCTCGGTCAGCACCACCAGTTTCAGGCCGGGGTCCACGAAGCCGTGTTCGATGGAGCCGCACGCCACGTGCACCACGGACGGCGTGAGCTGTGCGAGCCCGCCCGTCTCGCTGTCGGGGGTGCTCAGCCGGGCCGGGATGCCCTCGCCGGCGAGCACCTCCACGGTACGGGCGGCGGGGCCGTGGCCCTCGGTGACGAAGACCGTGCGCCAGCCCTCGGCCAGCCAGCCCTTGGTGTCGGCGAGCGCGCGGGCGGTGTCGCCGCGGTAGACCTCGGGGGCGTGCATGCCCAGCCCCAGGGTGCCGTCGTCCAGTTCCTCGTCCGCGGCGAAGGGGCTGACCGTCCACCACATCATGCCCAGCTCGCGGGCGTGTTCCCGGACGTCGGCGATGCCCCACAGGGACGCCGCGCCCACGTCGATGGGGGCCGCGCCGCCGACGGCGGAGGCCGCCCAGGACGCCTGAAGGAACTCCTGCGAGGTGGCGACCAGGTCGGCGGCGCGGGTACGGACCCGCTCCGGGTCGCAGACCACCGTCATGCTCCCGGCCGGCAGCACGTCCAGCAGCAGCTCCATGTCGTCGACCAGGACCGGCGCCAGCGACTCCATGCCCTCGACGGCGATCCCCTCGGCGATCTTGCCGAGCAGTTCGCCGAGCTCCGGGTGGGCCTCGGCGAGGGTGGCGGCCCGCTGCCGCACGTCCTCGGTCAGCAGCAGCTCCCGGCACGGCGGGGCCCACAGCCCGTGCTCGGCGACCTCCAGGGACCGCTGGTCGGCGACCTTGAAGTAGCGGACCTCCTCGACCTCGTCGCCCCAGAACTCCAGCCGCAGCGGATGTTCCTCGGTCGGCGGGAACACATCGAGAATCCCGCCGCGCACGGCGAACTCGCCGCGCTTCTCGACCAGTTCCACCCGCGCGTACGCGGCAGCCGCCAGCCCGTCCACGATCTCTTCGAGATCAGCGCTCTGCCCGCTGCGCAGACTGACCGGCTCCAGCTCCCCGAGCCCCTTGACCTGCGGCTGAAGTACGGAACGTACGGGCGCGACCACGATGCTCACCGGGCCGGCCGCCGGGTCGTCCGGGCTCGGGTGGGCCAGCCTGCGCAGCACCGCCAGGCGGCGGCCGACCGTGTCGGAGCGCGGGGAGAGCCGTTCGTGCGGCAGGGTCTCCCACGACGGGTACTCCACCACCGCGTCCTGGCGGCCCGCCGGCATCAGCGAGCGAAGGGCCGAGGCGAGGTCCTCGGCCTCCCGGCCGGTGGCCGTGACGGCCAGCACGGTGCGGTGCGCACCGCCGTCCTTCCCGCTCTGGGCCAGCGCCGCGATGGTGAAGGGGCGCGCGGCGAGCGGACCGACCAGGTCGAGGTGGGGCCGGTTGCCGTCGGCTGCGGCCTTTACCGCTTCGGCGAGCGCCGGATCTTTGACGACTGCGTCGAGCAGGCCGTGCAGGCTCATGGAGGCTTCCGTCCCGGGGGGTGGACTCAAGGGGTGGACTCAATAGGGAGTGGACCGGCTGTCCACTCGGTGGGGAGTGGACGCGCGGGGTTTCGATGGGCAGTGGACGCGCGGGGATTCGATGGGGAGTGGACGCGCGGGGATTCGATGGGGAGTGGACGAGGTCCGGAATCAGGATCGGGGGTGATCAGGATCGGGGGTGGAATGGGGTGCGGTGGAGCGGGTCGAGTGGCGCGGACAACGCGAACCGCCCGACACGTCCAACGTGCCGGGGTTCTCCAGCCTACGACGGGGCACCGACACTCACACGCGGGACCGGTCCGGGCGCGCTCCCCCGTGATGCGCCCGGACCGGCCGTACCGGGGGTGGCAGGGGTGGCAGGCGTGGCGGGGCAGTCGTCCGCCCGGACCTGCGACCGGTCCGGGCGGACGCGCGCCCCCTCGGGTCGGGCCCGGTGCCCCCCGGCAGGCCCATCCCCCCGCAGGCCCGGCGTCCCCCCCCCAGGCCCAGCCCCCCACGGGCCCTATGTCCCCCAGGCCCGCCCCCCTCGGCCCCGCGCCCACAGGCCCGGTCCCCTCTCGGACCCGTGTCCCCCGTGGGCCCGCCCCCTCGGACCCGCCCCCCGCGGGCCCGCTCCTTCGGCCGGCCCGTATCCCCCCGGGCCCGCCTCCCCGGGGGGGGGGGGGAGGGGTCGGGGGGGGGGGGGGGGGGGGGTGGGGGGGGGGGGGGGGAGGGGGGGGGGGGGGGGGGGGGGGGGGGGGGGGGGGGGGCGT
>NZ_JBWKFF010000012.1:175031-230912 GCF_056434425.1 Streptomyces sp. NPDC044033
GACCATTTTCCCCTGGGGGCCCGCCCCTTAGGACCCGCCCCCTGGGGGCCTGCTCCTTTTGCCGACCCGTACCCCCCCGTCCCCCCCCCCCCCCTTCCGGGCCGCCGCCCCGCCGCGGGGAGTCATCACCGCTCGCCCGGGCCTCGGCCCATGGCGGCAGCGCTGCCGCTCACCCGCGCCTCATTCCGTGGCGATGGCTTTCAGTACGTTCATCCGGCCCGCGCGGAACGCCGGGACCAGTGCGGCGACCAGCCCCACGACCGCCGACCCGAGGAAGACGGCGCCGATCGTCGGCCAGGGGATCTCCAGCACCCCGAGGCCCTGGAGCGCCAGCAGCCGCTGGGCCGTCGCGCCCCAGCCCATGCCGAGCCCGAGCCCGAGCAGCGCGCCGAACAGGGCGATGACCACCGATTCGAGGCGGATCATGCGCCGCATCTGGCGGCGGGAGAGGCCGATGGCCCGCATCAGCCCGATCTCCCGGGTGCGCTCGACGACCGACAGGGCCAGGGTGTTCACCACGCCCAGCACCGCGACGATGATCGCCAGCGCCAGCAGCCCGTAGACCAGGTTCAGCATCTGCCCGATCTGGTCCTCAAGGGTCTGCTTGTAGTCGGCCTGGTCGCGGACCTTGTACTGCGGGTAGTCGTGCAGTCCGGCCTTGAGCGCGCTGTACGCCTCCTTCTCCCGGCCGTCCTTCGCCGTGCCGTACATCATCTGGCTCAGCGGCATCTTGTCGGCCGGCAGATACCGCTGCGCGGTGGCGATGCCCAGGTACTTCGCGCCGCCGTCGATCGCGTTGTCCTTCGATGTGATGGCCCGCACCGTGAGCTGAGCGGTCCGCCCGCCCGCGAAGGCCACGCCCAGCTTGTCGCCGACCTTGATCCCGTGCGCCTTGGCGTAGTCCTCGCCCACGGAGAGGGAATCGGGCCGGTACGCGGCCGCCAGGTCGCCCTGGACCGTCTCGGCCCGCAGGTCCCGCGCGTACGCCGGGTCCGCGGCGGCCAGTTCGTCCTTGACGGTCTTCCCGTCGGGCGAGGTGATCTCCGCGTTGATGCTCTTGAGGCGGGAGACGTGCGCCAGGCCCGACGTCGCCCTGACCGCCTTCTCCGCCGCCGGGGTGATCTGCTGCCCGGTGTCGGACTGGACGATGAAGTCCGCGCCGACCGTCTTGTCCAGCGTGTCGGTGGCCGAGGCGACCATCGAGGAGCCGACGACCGACAGGCAGGCCACCAGCGCGAGCCCGATCATCAGGGCGGCGCCCGTGGCGCCCGTACGCCGCGGGTTGCGCAGCGCGTTGCGCTCGGCCATCCGCCCCACCGGGCCGAAGACCCGCAGCACGACGGCGCTCAGCGCCCGCACCACGAACCCGGCCAGCAGCGGGCCGACCACCACGAAGCCCACGAGCGTGCAGAGCACGCCCACACCCAGCAGCAGCGAGCCCTGAACGGCCTCGTCGGCCCGTGCGGCGCCGATGAGCCCGGCCGCGCCGACGGCGGTGAGGAACAGGCCGACGGCGGCCCTTACGCGTCCCGCGCGGCCGTCCGCCGGGGTTCCGGCGTCCCGCAGCGCGGCCATCGGGGAGACGTTGCCCGCCCGGCGCGCCGGGAGGTAGGCGGCGACGACGGTGACGATGACGCCGAGCGCCAGGCCGATGGCGGGGGTGGTGGCCTTGACGGTCAGTTCGGAGGTGTCGAGCTTCATCCCCATGCCGCCCATGACCTGCATGAGCCCCACCGCGAGGCCGACGCCCGCCGCGATGCCCAGTACGGAGCCGACGACGCCGAGCATCAGGGCCTCGATGAGCACGGACCGGTTGACCTGCTTGCGGCTGGAGCCGAGCGCCCGCATCAGGCCGATCTCGCGGGTGCGCTGGGCGACCAGCATCGAGAAGGTGTTGACGATGAGGAAGATGCCCACGAGGACGGAGATGCCGGCGAAGCCGAGCATCGCGTACTTCATGACGTCGAGGAACGAACCGACCTGCGCGGCCGCGTCCTTGACGTTCTCGTCCTTCGTCTGGACCTTGTAGCCGTCGCCGAGGCTGTCGACGACGGCCTTCTTGAGCTGCTCGTCGCTCACGCCGTCGGCGGCGCTCAGCTGGACCGCGGAGTAGGCGGCGGCCGTCCCGAGCAGCTCGCTGCGCGCGGTGGCGGGGTCGAAGTCGACGATGGCGGCGCCGGGGTTGGTGGTCTTGAACTCGGCGATGCCGGTGATGGTCGTCTCGATGGTGCCGGTCGCGGAGATGGTCTTGATCCGGTCGCCGAGCTTCAGTCCGTGCTCGTCGGCGGTGTCGGCGTCGATGAGCGACTCGGTGGGGCCGCGCGGCTCGTGCCCCTTGACGATCTCCATATTCTTCTTCTCGTCGTCGCCCCAGTCGCCCGCGATGGTGGGGGCTCCGGAGGCCGGGCTGGCGCTGTCGCCCTTGGCATCGGTCAGGGTGACCTTGTCGGTGGAGACCGAGCCGACCGCCGACCGTACGCCGTCGACCTTCTGGAGCTGTCCGACCAGGCTCGCGGGGACCGTCTCGGGGCGGCCGGTGCGCTGCGCGTCCTTGTCGTCCTTCTCGCCCTTCGGCTGGACGGTGACGTCCGAGGCGGTGGAGTTGAAGAGCTTGTCGAAGGTGGAGTTCATGGTGTCGGTGAAGACGAGCGTCCCGCATACGAACGCCACCGACAGCAGGACGGCGACGGCGGAGAGCGCCATGCGTCCCTTGTGGGCGAAGAAGTTGCGCGTCGAGGTCTTGAGTACGGTCACGACACCCGCCCTCGCCCGTCGAACGCCTTCATCCGGTCCAGCACCATCTCGGCGGTCGGATCGGCCATCTCGTCCACGATCAGGCCGTCCGCCAGATACAGCGCGCGGTCCGCGTACGAGGCGGCCACCGGGTCGTGCGTGACGATCACGATGGTCTGGCCCAGCTCGTCGACGGAGCGCCGCAGGAAGCCCAGCACCTCGGCGCCGGCCCGCGAGTCCAGGTTGCCGGTCGGCTCGTCACCGAAGATGATCTCGGGCCGGGCGGCTAACGCGCGGGCCACGGCGACTCGCTGCTGCTGGCCGCCGGAGAGCTGGTTCGGCCGGTGCTTCAGCCGCTCGGCCAGCCCCACCGTCCGTACGACGCGGTCCAGCCACGCGCGGTCCGGCTTGCGGCCCGCGATGTCCATCGGCAGCGTGATGTTCTCCAGCGCGTTGAGCGTCGGCAGCAGGTTGAACGCCTGGAAGATGAAGCCGATCCGGTCCCGGCGCAGCCGCGTCAGCTTCTTGTCCTTGAGCCCGGTGATCTCGGTCTCGTCGAGCCAGATCTGCCCCGACGTGACGGTGTCGAGCCCGGCGAGGCAGTGCATCAGCGTCGACTTGCCGGAGCCGGAGGGGCCCAGGATCGCGGTGAACTGCCCCCGGGCGATGTCCACGTCCACGCTGTCGAGCGCGACGACCCGCGTCTCGCCCGTGCCGTACGCCTTGGTGACCTGCCGCGCGCTCGCCGCAACGGCCGTACGTCCTCCGCCGCCCCCGGTCTTGGGAATCGATACAGCCGTTGTCACAGTAAGTCTCCTTATATCAATGCGTCCGGTTCCGTCGCCGACGCCGCCGACGCCGTCGCGGTCATCGGGGTCAGCGATGCCATCGGTGTCGGCGGTGCCGCCGTGGTGGTGAGGCGGGGAGTCGGGCGTACGTACATCAGCGTGCTCGAATCACGGGGGGCGCACGATGGTGCCCGTATCCCTCTCGCCAGTGGCGCCGGCTCATCTCTCGCCGGTGGTACTGGCGTTACCCCTCGCCGGTGGTGCCGGCGCTGCCTCACCCCTCACGCGGCCGACAGCCACGGGAGCCGCCCTTGGCGGGCCGCTCGTCAATCAGGCTATGGAGCCCGGCGGCCCGTCTCGTCATCCGCCGGTACGAACGCGGTATCAGCGCAATTGAGTAACTGCCCCTAGGGGTAGGGCCCTTACCGGCGGCCCCGGCCTCCACGGCGGCCGGCGGCCGGTCCCGGCGGAACGTGCGCCTCCCGTGCTCTGACTGCCTCCGATACCCGGTACCGCGCCCCGCCCCCACGTGGAAGTGTGGGTCGTACACGGACCAACGGTTCGACAGAGGGGGCACGGTGAGCGGCACCGAGCGGCGCGCGGAATCGACGGCGATACCCGGGGCGGCCACCGCACCGCCGCCCGGCAGACGCGGCCCCGTGGTCGCCGCCCTGATGCTCGCCATGGCGCTCGCCGCCATCGACGGCACCATCGTCTCCACCGCCATCCCGCAGATCGTCGGCGATCTCGGCGGCTTCTCCGTCTTCTCCTGGCTGTTCTCCGGCTACCTGCTCGCCGTCACCGTCACCCTGCCCGTCTACGGCAAGCTGTCCGACACCTTCGGCCGCAAACCCGTCCTCGTCGTCGGCATGATCATCTTCCTGGGCGGCTCACTGCTGTGCGCCACCGCCTGGAACATGGCCGCCCTCATCGCCTTCCGCGTGCTCCAGGGCCTCGGCGGCGGCGCCCTCCAAGGCACCGTCCAGACCGTCGCCGCCGACCTCTACCCCCTCAAGGAACGCCCCAAGATCCAGGCCAAACTCTCCACCGTCTGGGCCGCCTCCGCCGTCGCGGGCCCCGCCCTCGGCGGCGTACTCGCCGGCTACGCGGACTGGCGCTGGATCTTCCTCGTCAACCTGCCCATCGGCGCGATCGCCCTCTGGCTCGTCGTCCGCCACCTGCACGAACCCCAGCGCACCCGCGCCACCGCCCGCCCCCGCGTCGACTGGCCCGGCGCACTGGCCATCTTCGCCTGCGGCGGCCTGCTGCTCACCGCGCTCGTCCAGGGCGGCGTCGCCTGGCCCTGGCTCTCCGCACCCTCCGCCGCGTTCTTCGCCGGCAGCGCCCTGTGCGCGGCCGCCACCGTCGCCATCGAACGCCGCGCCGCGGAACCGATCATCCCCGGCTGGGTCTGGCGCCGCCGCTCCATCTCCGCCGTCAACCTCTCCCTCGGCGCCCTCGGCCTCCTGATGATCGCGCCGACCGTCTTCCTGCCCACCTACGCGCAGTCGGTCCTGGGCCTCGGCCCCATCGCCGCCGGGTTCGTACTGTCCGTCATGACCCTGAGCTGGCCCATCTCCTCCGCGCTGAGCAGCCGCGTCTACACCCGCACCGGCTTCCGCGACTGCGCCCTCATCGGCATGGGCTGCGCCGCTCTCGTCCTCCTCGCGTTCCCGCTGCTCCCCTACCGCGGCGCGGCCTGGCAGCCGGCGCTCCTCATGCTGGCCCTCGGCGCGGCCCTCGGCCTCTTCCAGCTCCCCCTGATCATCGCCGTCCAGTCCTCGGTCGGCTGGTCGGAGCGCGGCACCGCCACCGCCTCGATCCTCTTCTGCCGCCAGGTCGGCCAGAGCATCGGCGCGGCCCTCTTCGGCGCCGTCGCCAACTCCACGCTCGCCGGCCGGCTCGCCGACGCCCCCGCCGCCATACGGCCCGGCCTGCCGGACGACCTCGACTCCGTCTCCCGCGCCCTGAGCCAGCCCGCGGCCCTCACCGCCCAGGCCACCGACTATCTGCGCCACGCGGTCTCCACCGCCGTCGACCACGTCTACCTCGGCGCGGGCTGCGTGGCGCTCGTCGCGCTGCCGACCCTGCTCTTCCTCGCCCCGCGCCGCTTCCCGGTACGGGCGGAGGAGGAGAGCTGAGGGGGGAGCGGACGGATTCTCACGTCATGGGCCGATGGGCCGATGGGCCGATGGGCCGATGGATCGCGCCGGTGGCCCGCGCCGCTGGATACGTACCGCCTCTTTCGGGGCGTACGCACGTAGCAGGCGGGGCGGCGTGTACGGGCGCCGGGAGGCGTGCGCACGCACGGGCGGGGCGTACGCGCGTACGTACGCCCCGCCCGTAAGCCCGTAAGCCCGTAAAAGCCTCCCGGCGCCCGGTGTCAGGACTCCGAGCTGGCCGCGGGACCCGGGACCGAACCGGAGTCGTGCGGGCCGCCCGCCTCGGCCGGTTCGGCGTCCGTGACCGTCTTCCCGGTCAGCGCGGCGAGGCTGCTGCGCACATGGACCATGTGGGCCCGCAGCTCATCGCGCTCCTCCTCGTGCTCGCGCAGCACCCGCTCCGTCTCCCACTCCACGCGCTCCACGCGCGCCCGGGCCTGCGACACCAGCGACTCGGCCTGCGCCTGGGCGTCCTCCTGGCCGTGCCGGGCCGCCTCCTCGACCTCCGCGTACGCGCGCTGCGCCTCGGCCAGCACCCGCCGCCCGTACTCCTCCAGGTCCATCACGCGCGCGTCCGTGTCCGCCTCGTGCCCGGCGAGCTCCCGGCCCGCCGCCTCCCACCGCTCGGAGTGGTCCTTCTCCTGCTCGGCGAGCGTCTCGGACGTGCGCTGCCGCATGTCCTTGAGCGCCGCCAGGGACTCGCCGCGCCGGGCCTTGACCTCTCGGCTCACCTCGGTGCGCAGGTCGTCGGCGATGCGCTGGGCGGCGGCGGTGGCCTCCTCGGCCCAGTCCTCGGCCTCGGCCCGTACGGACGCGGAGTGCGCGTCCGCGGCGCCCTGGACCGCGCGGGCGTGGTCGGCGGCGGAGCCGTGCAGTTCGGCGGCCGCGGCCTCGGCGCTCCCGCGCAGCGCGGCGGCCTCGCCGTCGGCGATGGCGAGGAGGTCCGCGGCCCGGCCGCCGAGGCTGTCGTAGGTCTGCGGGGCGAGGTTGGCGACGACCTCGCGCAGGCGTTCCGCCTCGGCCTCCATCTCCTTGGCCAGTACGGTCAGCCGGGCAGCCCGCTCCCAGGAGGTGTCGCGCTCGTGGGAGATGTCACCGAGCGCGCGGTCGACCTGTTCGGTCCGGTATCCGCGGCCCCGCACTACAGCGAAACCGTGGGGAGACATCGATGCACTCATCCTTCAAGCCCCTTTTGTCCGGCATGCAACGCGGTCCGGCGCACATCCTTGTGGATCGTCCGAAGCGCCCATAACGCGACACTCCGCCCGCTCCACCAGTCAAGGATGCGTCAATTGGTGCCAGAAGTCGGAATCGGCCTGTCAGCGCGCAACGCGTCGAAGAGCCGCCGCGCCCCCGCCTCGTCCCAGACCAGCACGTCACCCGCGCCGGGCCGTTCCTGACCGGGGCCGGCCACCGGCACCGTCACGCTCCGCCCTCCGCCGTCCGCGATCCGCTTCATCGACCAGCCCATCCTGCCCAGATCCCACACGCCCGTATCCTTGTCGACCGTGAGCGCCGACAGCCCCGCGTCCACCACCGGCACCAGCCGGAACGGGTTGAGGAGGACGGACGCGCCGAGCATCCGGTCCGCGACCGCGCCCAAAAACCGCTGCTGCCGCTTGACCCGCCCCAGGTCACCCTCGGGATCGCTGTACCGGGCGCGGACGTAGGCGAGCGCCTGCGTGCCGTTCATGTTCCGGCACCCGCGGGCGAAGTCGGCGCCGGACTTCTTGTCGCGCAACGGCTCGGGAAGACAGATCCGCACACCGTCCAGCGCGTTGACGAGGTCGACGAAACCCTGGAAGTTCACCTCGGCGTAGTGGTCCATCCGCAGCCCCGTCGCCTGCTCCACGGTCCGCGTCAGCAGCTTCGGCCCGCCCAGCGCGTACGCCGCGTTGATCTTGTTCTTGCCGTGCCCGGGGATCGGCACATACGAGTCCCTGGGCAGGCTCACCAGATACGGGCCGCTGTCTCCGTAGTGCAGCACCATGATCGTGTCGGTGTTCAGACCCTCGTCATTGCCCACATGCAGGTCCTTGCGCTGCCGCGCGGTGAGGTGCGAGCGGCTGTCGGAACCGACCAGCAGCCAGTCCGTGCCCTTGCCGGGCGCCGGGCGGCCCTCGTATCCGGCGAGCGCGCCCACCGTGTGCACCTGGGTGCCCGCCCAGAGATACAGCCCCGCCCCGAAGGCAACGAACAGCACCACCAGCGCCAGCAGCACCAGAAGAATCCGCTTCGGCCAGCTCATCCGGCGCCGCGCACGGCCCCCGGGGCCAGCACCTCCCCCACGTCCCGCACGCCCCCCGCGCCCTCCGCCCGCGCCGCCGCGCCGCTTGCGCCCGGACCGGTACAGCGTGGTACTGGCCGGCTGCGGCGGCTCGGAAGTGCCCATAGGGAAAGGATCGAGGTGCCCGACCGATACCGCAGGTCGAACGCCTCGATCAGGTGACGGACGGTCAGCGCGGACCGGGTCCGCCGGAAGGGCCCTCGGCCTCCGTCAGAACAGCCCGTCCCACATCTGCTCCAGCAGCACCGCCCACCAGTTCTCCGGCGACGACAGCGCCGCCGGGTCCAGCGACGACAGCTGCCCCTGGAAGTCCACTGTCCAGCGGCCCGCCTGCTCGGGCGTCAGCCCGAACCGCAACCGCCACATCCGGCCGAGCAGCCCCATGCAACGCACGAATTCCGGCAGCCCGCTGTTCACGAACTGCGGCACCACCGCCTGCCCGCCCGGACCCGCCTCGATGGGCACCGCGACGATATGCGCCGTGCCGTACTGCACGCACAGCTGACGCCCGAAGTCACTGCCCATCACCAGGTACGAACCCGAGTCCGGCGCCGACCGCATCCCCCGCTCCGCCGCCAGCTCCGCCAGCGTCGGCACCGGCCGGCCCGGCTGCGCCTGCGCCCAGAAGAACGGACCGAAGTCGAGCGGCAGCCCCGCCCGTACGAGCGTCTGCGCGACGACGTCCGGAACGCCCTGCCGCGACACCGCCCGCTGGTCGAACCGGAAGACGCCCTGCGGACCGAACGCCTGCGCCAGCTCCTGCGCGATCCCCTCCGGCGGGATCGGCGGCGCGGGCTGCACCTGGCCGGGGAGCGGCAGCGGCACCCGGTTCGGCGCGGGCCGCGCCGGGCCGTCGGCGACCTGGTGCAGCTCGCCCTGGTGCTCCACGAGATGCCGCACACCCTGCTGCCGGGTCGCGTGATCGCGCCCGTACGCGGCGGTGTGGCTGATCCGCACCTGCGGCCAGGTCTCATGGACCATACGGGCGCAGTAGCCGCCCGGCAGATCGCAGGACTCCAGCTCGGTGTGGAGCTCCAGCACCTGCTGCGGCGGCACGTTCATCGCGCGCAGCTCGTGCAGGATCTGCCACTCGGGGTGCGGCGTGCCGGGCGCGCTGCGCCGGATGAGCTGCTGCTCCGAACCGTCCTGAGCCCGATAGCGGAGCACCGCCATATAGCCCGGCCCCACGGTCGGCTGCCCGGTGGGCGGCTGCGGCGGATAGCCGTACGCGCCGGGGGGCGGCGCCACGCCGGCCACGGGCGGCCCCTGCGGCGGCGGCCCGTGCGGAACCGCCCCCGGGGGGCCGGGCGGGGCCGCGACACCCGGGGCACCGGCCCCACCGGCACCAGGCCCGGCGAGCATGGTGGCGGCGGCGTGCACACCGGCGCCCGGGGTTCCGGGCGGGCCGGGCTGCCCCGGGGCGCCGGGGGCGCTGGGGCGGCCCGGAGTTCCGGGCGGACCGGGGTAGTTGGGGACGCCGGTACCGGGCTGGCCGGGTTGAGCCGGGGTGCCGGGGGTACTGGGGTAGCTCGGAGTTCCGGGCGGGCCGGGGTAGTTGGGGCCACCGGCACCGGGCTGGCCGGGTTGGGCCGGGGTGCCGGGGGTGCTGGGGTAGCTCGGAGTTCCGGGCGGGCCGGGGTAGTTGGGGCCACCGGCACCGGGTGAGCCGGGTTGCCCCGGAGCGCCGGGGTAGCCGGGTGCGCCGGGTGGCATGGGGCCCGCCGGAGCGGGCGGGCCGGGGGGACCGGGCGGCGTGGGGGCCGCCGGGGGCTGCCCCGGGTGACCGGGGTGGCCGGGGTGTCCCGCCTGCCCTGCCTGGCCCGGCTGGCCCGGCTGGCCCGGGTACGGCGGAGCGCCGGGTGTTCCGGGGCCGGCCAGCATCGTGGCGGCGTGCGCCACTCCGGCCGGGGTGCCGGGGGCGGCCGGCGGCTGAGGACCGCCGGGCGGTACGGGCGGTGAAGCGCCGGGCCGACCAGGCACATTGGGAGCCGGCGGGGTGCCGGGCGTACCCGACTGGCCCGCCCCGCCAGGGGCGTTGGCCTCGCCCGCCGGGGCGCCGGGCCCGTTCGGAGCGGCCGGGGGCTGAGGGCCGGGGGCGCCCGGCACACCCGCGCCATGGCTTTCGGAGTCGAACTGGGAGACCAGCTGCGTCGGTACGTACCCGCCCGCCGGAGCGCCCGGCGCGCCGGGGCCCGACGCGGGAGCCGGCATCGGAGGCTGCGGCCCCGCGCCCGGCGCACCGCCGGAGGCACCGGCATCGGCACCGGGCGGCGGAGCGATCGGCGTCGGCGGCAGCGCACTGCCCCTGGTCAGCAACTCGGTCTTGGCCTCGGGCCCTACGCCCGACGGCGGGGTGTCGTCGCCGTCCGAACCGCTGAGCGGCGGCGCGAACACCGTGGCGGGCAGGCCGACGGACCGGTCGTCGCCGCCGGCACCCCCGGCGTTGGTGTCGGCACCGGCCCACGGCGTGGCCCCGGCGGGCGGCGCGGCCGGGGGTACGGGACCGGCAGGCGCGTCCGTCGGCACCGATGAAGCGGGCGCGGACCACGGACCGGGGCCACCCGCCGCCGGAGGGGCAGGCGCAGGCACAGGCGCACCGGCAGGCGGAGCCCACGCCCCACCAGCCCCACCAGCCGCACCAGCCGCACCAGCCGCACCAGCCGCTGAAGACGAAGAAGACGAAGAAGACGAAGCCGAAGAAGCCGAAGAAGCACCAGACGAAGACGGAACAGGCTCATCCGCACCCGACGGCCCCGGCGCCCCCGAAGGCCGCCGGTCCGGAATCCCGATCGCGTCCGCCGCTTCCTGCAACCACTCCGGCGGGCTCAGCAGGAATGACGTGGCCTCAAGGTCGATGCGCTGCGGCGGCGCGTCCGCCGCGGGGCCCGGGGCCTCGACGGTCCCGTACTCCTCCTCGTACCGCCGGATCACCTCGCCCACCGGCAGCCCCGGCCACAGCGTCGTCTCGCCGCTGTCCCGCGCGATCACCAGCCGGGCGCTGCCGCCGTCCACCGCGGGCCCGTCCTCGCGGTCCTCGGCCCAGGCGACGAAGCCCAGGTCGAACTCCCGCACCCGCACCTCGCGGTGCCCGTACGCCGGCACCTCGCCGTTGATCCAGCTCTCCGCGCGCTCCTGCGCCTGCGCGAACGTCACCATCGCGCTCACCCTTCCGCCGGGACGGCGGACGCGAAGCCGCCGTCCACCATCAGGTTCGCCACGGTCTCCAGCTCCGGCGGACCGCCCGCCAGGCGCAGCAGGAAGGCGTCGAAATCCTCCCCGCAGGGCAGCAGCAGCCGCTCGACGCGCTCCTGGACCGACCAGCCGTCCTGGTCCCGCGCGTCGTCGTACGCGCAGAACCACACCGAGCCGATCGCATCGCCTTTCACCTTCACGGCCAGCACGCCGCCCTGCACGAAGCCCACGCCCAGGTAGTCCTTGGTGAAGTGGTCGCGCAGACACTTGTTGATGTAGACGAGGTCATTGACCGCCGCCTCGCCGCGCACCGTGAAGAACGGCTGGTCCACCAGGAGCCCCAGCTCCGGATCGAGCGCCGCGCCGACCGGCGCGCAGCCGCCCGCCGCCTTCAGGAACGAGCGGTAGGCGCCCGGCAGCCGGTAGCCCAGGTCCTCCTCGACGCCCAGCACCTCGTCCTCCGCCACCGCGAGGTCCCGCTGCGGCAGCGCGAAGTGCACCGGCCGGGTCTCCTGGAGCGGACGCGTACCGCGCTTGGACTGGTCGACGGCGGCCGTCGCGAGCCCGCCGTGGTGCCGCAGCAGCGCCTTGACCTCGACCGGCACCAGCTCCAGCCTGCGCGTGCGCACCGCGTGATGCCAGGTCCAGCCGTGCGGCGTCGCCACGGGCGGCAGGCTGGCCCACAGCTCGTGGCCGTCCGCGTGCAGCGCGGCGTTCGCCGACACGTAGTCGGTCAGCCGCAGCTCGTCGACGCCGAACCCCTCCGGCGGCTCCGCGATCTCCGCGGCGGCCCGCGCGTACGGCGAGAAGTCCGGGAAGCCGTCCCCGTCCACCCGCACGCCCTTGGGGTAGCGCGCGGCCCGGACCGGGTCCGGGAAGTGCACGACCTGTCCGGCATAGGCCGTGTTCGGTGGCGCGGCTTGCTGCCCGAGCCGACCTGTCGTCATGGCGGATGCCCCCTGCTGCGTATGGGTGTTGCGAACAGCCTAAGCGCTGTCCGGACGGGGGCTCCGCCTCCGCCGTACGCCCTCCGAGCCCGCCCCTGAGCGGCGGCGACCCGCTTCCGGCACCGCCCGGCCGCGACGCCCCGGCCCACCGGACCCCGCGCACCGCACCCGGCCCGCTCGCCCCGCCCGCGGCCGGCAGACCGCTGGACCGCCGGGCCGCTGACCGCAACTGACGGGCTCAACAGCCTCAACGAACTCAGACGCACCGAGCCCGTCGAACACGCCGAACGCATCGCCGACGGCCCTGGAAGCGGAAACTCGGAAGCCGCCCGCATCGCCCGCCGAAAAGGTGTGCGCAGGCGCGAACGACCACGACAGAGCCGCCACCACCGTCCCATCCACCCCACAGATCACGACGACCCGTTACCTCACGGTGACCGCCCGCCACACAACTCGCGCACAACGCACACCTGACTTCCGCACCCGGCATCCCATTTGGCAATCTGATCCCCGCAACAGGGGGATTGCACGGGAGGGAAGAGCACCACATGCACACGACGCAAGATCGCGGCCCCGACGCCGCACCTACGCCGGGCGACCCCCGGCTCAGCTGGAGCGCCACCGACGACTCGGTACAAGCGCCCCCGCTGCTGCACCGCCGCGACGGCATCCTGCCCGCCATCGCCGCCGCCCTCTCCGTCCGCGGGGAGACCCTCACCTGCACCGCCGGCAGAGGAGAGCAGCCACCCACGCTCCACCCCCTGGTGCAGGACTACCTCGACACCCTCACCAGCACCCAGCGCGAACGCTTCACCGGGCGCTGCCCCGAAACCGTGCTGCTCTCCCGCTACCTCACCGGTGTGGAAGCGGGCCGCAGCAAACGCGCCTCCCGCAAAGCCCTCTCCCAGGGCGAGGCCCGACGCGCCCTCAAGCACTCCCGCCTCACCGCGCGGCACATCCGCGAGGACGGCGACCCCCGGCACGGCAGCTACGCGGCGCCCTGCCGCTCCTGCGACGCGCTCCTCGCCCACTTCGGCGTACGGACCGTCGACCTCGCCGCCCCGACCACCGACAACGCCAGGGGCTGAACACCGATATGCCGGACATGCGCGCCTTCGAACGCACCGCCGCCACCCGCTTCCCCGCCGCCGTCGACGCCGCCCTCCGCGAAGCGGGCTGGCAGCCCGGCCGCTGGGACATCAAACAGGCCGAACAGTGGGCCGACGCGCTCCGCGCCCACGTCTCCCCCGCCGGACACCGGCACACCGTCTTCCCGGCGGCCGTCGAAGTCTGGGCCGAGTTCGGCGGGCTGCACATCGCCGCCGCCGGACAGGGCCGGCAGATCGCCCCGACCCCCTTCCACATCGACCCCCTGCACGGTCTGCACCTCGCCCGCACCCTCGCCGACCTCGGCCGCGCCCTGGGCGTCGAAGTCAGCCCCCTCGGCGAGGAACCGCACACCCAGGCGCTCCTCGCCGTCGACGCCGAAGGCCGCGTCTACAGCCTCGACCACACCGGCGACTGGTACCTCGGCACCGACATCGACCACGCCATCGGCACCCTCCTCAGCGGAGCCCAGCCCGCCCGCCTCAGCCGCGCCTGACGGGCGGGGCAGGGCAGGCCGGGGCAGGGCAGGCGACGAGCGGGGCGGGGGCAGGGCAGGGCAGGGCAGGGCAGGCGATGAGCGGGGCAGGGCGGGGGCGGACGGCAAGCGCGGACGACGGTCAGCGGGCGACGCGGGCACGCACGTACGCACCACCCGCAAGCGCCCGCCCGGCGTCCGTACGCACCCAAGCCCAGGCCGCCGCCCGTACGGAGCCCCCCGCGCGCGGGGGCGCCGTAGCCCTTCACGCGCGCGGGACGCCCGTATGCCCCCACGCGCGCGGGAAGCACGTACGCCCCCAGGCGCAAGAAATACGGGCGCTCAGCCGGCCCACCTCCCCGAAGTGAACGTCACCACCAGCACCGCCATCAACGGCCCCGCCACGCACACATACGCCTCCTTCACCCAGCGCCACCGCAGGCTCCACACCGCCAGCCCGATCCACAGCGGCCACCACAGCAACGTCGCGCGCGGCACCGACACGTACCAGTACGAGGTCCCCAACGCCCAGAGGCTGAGCGCCATATAGACCGTCTCCGGCCAGCGCCGCCGCCACGCCAGCACGCCCAGCAGCGCCACCCCCACCAGCATCGCGAGCAGCTCCGCCTGGAACATCACCGCGAACCCCGTGTCCTGCACATGGCCGAACGCCGACACCCAGGTGTTGTGCCACGCCTCCCACGGCACATGGAACTCACGATTCCAGCCGCGCTCCTCGGCGTGCTTCCACGCCATCAAGTCGCCGGTACGCGAGTAGAGGTAGCCGAAATAGCCGGCGACGGGCAGGACGGGAAGGGCCAGCCACGGCAGCGACCGCAGCCGCTCCCGCAGCCCCCCGCCGCCCAGAAGGAACTCCGCCACCAGCGCCGCCAGCAGGAACAGACCGCTTATCCGGGTGGCCATGGCCCCCATCGCCAGCAACGACGCCAGCGGCCATCTGCCCCGCTTCGCCGCCAGCCAGGCAGGCAGCGCGAAGGCCAGGAAGATCGCCTCCGTATAGCCCGCCGCCAGGAACACCGCACACGGCGAGAGCAGCAGGAAGAGCACGGCCCGCCGCCCGACGTCCACCCCCTCCCCGGCCACCCCGGTCTCCACGCCGCCGCTCAGATACAGCCGAGCGATACGGGCCAGCGCCACCACCGCGACGGCCCCCGCCACGAACGAGATCAGCAGCCCGGAGAGCGTCCACCCCACACCCACCGAGTGCAGCAGCCGCACCAGCCACGGAAAGCCCGGGAAGAACGCCTCCCGGTTGTCCGGCTGCGCGCTGCCCACCGCTCCCTGCCCGGAGAAATAGCCGAACTCCGCTATGCGCTTGAAATGCCCCCAGTCCCACTGGTCCCAGCGGGATATCCACGACGCCGGCTGCTTCGCCCCCGGGTCAGGGGGAAAGATCCACGCCGCGCTGTACGCGAGAACCCAGACGCCGATCCGGCTCAACAGGTATACGCGCAGCACCGACCAGTCCGCCGGGGTCAGCCGGCGCCACGGGCGGCGCCAGACCCCGGCCCCGGGCTCGTGCGGGCTGGTGGGCCGCAGCGCCTCCAACGACGGTGCAGTGACCATGGGCGAACGACTCCTGACGCAGCGCCCCGAGGACGCGGGAACCACCCGGCGGAAGACCACCGCCGGAGTACGGACAAAGAACATAAGAACAAAAAAGCGAACCAAAGAAACAGGCAAGGGCAAGAACAGGGCAATGGCCGGACCGGCGCTACGGCTCCTCGCCGATCCGCAGAGAGGAAGAGGACGAGAAGGAAGACCCGGAGGAGGCGGTCGACCCGGAGGAGGCAGTCGAGGAAGCGCCGAGAGGCGTCCACGCTCCGGGCGGATGGGACGGATCGGAAGACCGCGTCGAGCTGGGCATGGAAGAGGGCGTGGAAGACGACGACGGCCCCCCGGCCCCGTCCGGCGGCCCCGTCTCGACCCCGCCCGTACGGCCCGTGAACGACGGCGCAGGCCCGCCCGACGGCACCCCGGCCGGCGCCGTACCACCGCCCCCGTCCCCGCCGGCCCGGGACAGCACAGCCGCCAGCGTCCCGCTCCCCCCGCCCACCACCAGACACGCCACCACGGCGAACGCCGCCACCCGACGCTGCCGCAGCCGCCTGCCGCGCGCCGCCACCACCGCCATCGGCACCGGCGCCGCGCCGTCCTGCCCGGCGGCGGCCAGCCCCTTGAGCCCGGCAGCCAGCCGGTCGTAACCGGCAGCGTCGTATCGGCCATCACCATGCCGACCAGAGCCATACCGGCCAGAACCGTCAGACACCGGAAGCCTCCTCGGAGTACGGGTCGCACAACAGCCCGGCGAGCGCCGCCCGGCCCCGCGACAGATGGGTCTTGACCGTCCCGCCGGACAGCCCCGTCTCGGCGGCGATCTGCTCGACGGACAGATCGCACACGTAGTGCAGCGTCACGGTCCGGCGCTGCTGCGGCGACAGCCCACGCAGGGCCTCCACCAGCTCCACCGGACCCGTGTCCGGACCCGCCACCTCCGGCGGCCCGCCATGCCGCCGCCAGGCGTCCTCCGACCGCCGCAGCCCACGCCACCGGCTCACCGCGAGCCGCCACGCGACCTTCCGGATCCACGCCTCCGGAGCCCCGTCCCGCGACAGCTGCCGCCGCCGGCTCCAGCCCCGGACGAACGCCTCCTGAACCACGTCCTGAGCCTCGTGCAGATCGCCGAGCATGACGTAGAGCTGGCCCGTGAGCCGTCTGACCGCGTGCTCGTAGAACTCCTCGAACTCCTCGACGGTCAAACCGGGCTCCAAATCCGTTCGGTCTCACACCGCATACGCACGGGACCCCACGGCCGGTTGACAGCGAATGACAGAAATTTAGGGAAACCAGGACGCGAGCAGAGCGGAGGGACCCACGCCGGCCACTCACAGCACCCGCGACGCCCGCGACGCCCGCGACGCCCGCGAGAAGACGCCTACCCGCCCGTACACCCCACGCTCACGGCGCGCTGTCCGGAATCACCGCGGACACCCGGAAACCACCCGTCTCCGTCTCCCCCGACACGAACACCCCGCCCAACGCCGACACCCGCTCCCGCATGCCGACCAGCCCATTGCCCCCACTCGGCAGCCGCACATCCGCACCCCCGTCCGACGGCCCGTTCTCCACCTGCAACGCGACCTCCGCCTCCCGATGCGCGAGCCGCACCCGGGTCTTCGCCCCCGGCGCGTGCTTGTGCACATTGGTCAGCGCCTCCTGAACGACGCGGTACGCGGTCTGCTCCACCAACGCCGCATACGGACGCTCCACACCCTCCGCCAGCAGCTCCACGACCATCCCCGCCGCCCGCGACTGCCCGACCAGATCCTCCAGATCGGCGAGGCACGGCCCCTCCCCGCCCTCACCCGTAACCAACGTCACACCCGCCACAGCCCCGGCCTGCGCCCCCGACCCCGCCGGACCACCCGAAGCCACCGCCACCGCCGCCGCCAACCGCGCCGGCTCAGCAGCCGACGGCTTCTCCGCCACCTGCCCATCAGGCGTCCTCCGCAGCACCCCGAGCATCTCCCGCAACTCGGTCAGCGCCTGCCGCCCCATATCCCCCACCAGAGCCGCGTTCTTCGACGCCTTCTCCGGATCCTTCACCGCGACCGCCTGCAACGCCGCCGCATGCACCACCATCAACGACACCCGATGCGCCACCACATCGTGCATCTCCCGCGCGATCCGCGTCCGCTCCTCACTGCGCGCCCACTCCGCACGCTCCTCCGCCCGATCCGCGAGCAGCGACAACTCCCGCTCCAGCCCATCCGCCCGCTCCCGCAGACTCTCCACCAACCGCCGCCGCGCCCCGACATACATCCCCAACAGCACCGGCGGCCCGGCCAGCCCCAGCGCCACCAGCACCGAGACCGACACGATGAGCCACACACCCGGCGTATAACCGTCCTGCGCCATGTCCCGGTCAAACCGCACGAAGATCACGATCAGCGTCCCCACCACGGACATCCCCGCCAGCACCGCGATGATCCGACGCGGCACATCCGACGCGGCGAGCGTGTACAACGCCACCACGCCCAACAGGAACCCCATCTGCGCGGGCGTCACGGCGATCGACACCAACACCGCCGCCACCGGCCACCGCCTGCGCAGCAGCATCACCGACCCGGCCAGCGCCCCCACCAGAACACCGAACGCCACCGGCAGCACGGCCTCGCGCGCGAAGCCGACCCCCTCCACCACGCACTCCAGCACCGACGCCAGAGCCAGGCAGACATCCAGCACCAGACTCCGGCGCCGTGCCCACCACCACGGCCCCGTCGGCGCGCCTCGCACGCCCGTTCCTGCGGCTTCCCCCGTTGCGGTCATGCCTTCCAGCGTAAGGGGCGATGCCACCGGTTATCCGTTGCGCGCGGCAGCATGCGGCCGTCTCGAACGCGTACGAAAAGCGATGTATTCATCCGAACTATTGAATCGACCACGCTTTCGCCCTCCTTTGCCCGCACGAACGGCGAGGCTGCGGCCATGACTGACGTACGACGCCGGGAAGGCGACGGGGTGGGCGGCCTGCGCGACGGCTCGGCCTCCTTCGACGAACTGCGGGAAGCTGCCCTCACCCTCCGCAAGGAGGGCCTCAGCCGCAGGCAGATACGCGACCGCCTCAAGGTCAACAACAACGACCTCCTCAACCGCCTCCTGGAAGGCGAACCCCCACCGGAGTGGACCAAGCGCCCGAACGCCAAGGACGACCTACGGGCGAGCGCCCGCGAACTGCGGACGCGGGGCCTGACCTACGACCAGATCCAGCTCGAACTGGGCTGCTCGAAGAGCTCCATCTCCCTCTGGGTCCGGGACCTGCCGAAACCACCCCCGCGCACGAAGGAGGAGGCATCGGCCATCGCCCGCCGTGGATGGGAGGCGACGCTGGCGCGCCGGGAGGCGGAGCGACAGGAGACCAAGCGGGGCGCTACGCGCGAGATCGGCGAGCTGAGCGACCGCGAGCTGTTCCTGATCGGAGTGGGGCTCTATTGGGCAGAGGGCGGCAAGGACAAGGCGTACGACCGTCGAGAGAGCCTGAAGTTCATCAACAGCGACCCCGACGTCATCACGCTCTTCGTGCGATGGCTTGAACTTCTGGGCGTCGACCGTGAGCGCATGCGCTTCAACGTGAGCATCCACGAGACAGTCGACGTGGCGACCGCCGAGCAGTTCTGGGCCCATCATGTCGGCATCGACGTCGCAAGCCTCAACAAGACCTCCCTCAAGCGACACACCCCGAAAACCACGCGGAAGAACACCGATGAGCGCTACCACGGTTGTCTGGCGATCTACGTGACACAAAGCGCTGACCTATACCGTCGCATCGAGGGCTGGTGGTACGGCATAGTGTTGGCAGCAAGGTCGACAGCCTGACGGGATGTCCGGTTTAGGGCCTCATGATCCCCCGTGGTGTAATCAGGCAGCACTATGGTTTTTGGTACCATCTGTCCAGGTTCGAATCCTGGCGGGGGAGCAAGCTGAGTTCGGGTCCTGACCCCCAGGTCAGGACCCTTCCTCGTTTCAGGCCACTTACGCACCGGTATCCTTCGGATGTCCACCACCCGAAGCCGAAGGGCACACCCGTGAGCGCCAACCGCCCGGCAGCCGTCGTCGTCCTCGCAGCGGGTGAGGGCACCCGCATGAAGTCGGCTACCCCCAAGGTCCTGCACGCGATCTGCGGCCGCTCTCTCGTCGGACATGTCGTCGCCGCCTCCCGCGAGCTGGATCCCGAACACCTCGTCGTGGTGGTCGGTCATGCCCGCGAGGAGGTCTCCGCGCATCTCGCCGAGATCGACCCCGCCGTCCACACCGCCGTGCAGCACGAACAGAAGGGCACCGGCCATGCCGTACGCATGGGACTGGAGGCGCTGAGCGACGGCGGTGTCGCGCTCGACGGCACGGTCGTCGTCGTCTGCGGCGACACCCCGCTGCTGACCGGTGCGACGCTGCGGCAGCTCGCCGAGACGCACGCCGCCGACCGCAACGCCGTCACCGTGCTCTCCGCCGAGGTCCCGGACTCGACCGGGTACGGGCGGATCGTGCGCGACGGCGCGAGCGGCGCCGTGACCGCGATCGTCGAGCACAAGGACGCCACGGACGCGCAGCGCGCGATCAAGGAGATCAACTCCGGCGTCTTCGCCTTCGACGCGCAGTTGCTGACGGACGCGCTCGGCAAGGTCCGTACCGACAACAGCCAGGGTGAGGAGTACCTCACGGATGTGCTCGGCATCCTGCGGGAGGCCGGTCACCGGGTGGGCGCGGCCGTGGGCGGTGATCACCGGGAGATTCTGGGGATCAACAACCGGGTGCAGCTCGCCGAGGCGCGCCGGCTACTCAATGAGCGGCTGCTGAACGACGCGATGCTGAGCGGTGTCACGGTCGTGGATCCGGCCAGCACGTGGGTCGATGTGTCGGTCACGTTCGAGCCGGATGCCCTGGTGCACCCCGGTACCCAGCTGCTGGGTTCGACGCGGTTGGCCGCCGGTTGCGAGGTGGGGCCGAATTCGCGGCTCAAGGACACGTCGGTGGGCGCGGGCGCGGTGGTGACGAACACGGTCTCGGACGGTGCGTTGATCGGTACGGGTGCGAGTGTGGGTCCGTACGCGTATCTGCGGCCGGGTACGCAGTTGGGTGTGAAGGCGAAGGCCGGCACGTATGTGGAGATGAAGAATGCCGTGATCGGCGAGGGCACGAAGGTGCCGCATCTCTCGTATGTGGGTGACGCGACGATCGGTGAGTTCACCAATATCGGCGCGGCGAGTGTCTTTGTGAATTACGACGGGCAGGCGAAGCACCACACGACGGTCGGTGCTCATTGCCGTACTGGTTCGGACAACATGTTTGTGGCTCCTGTCACGATCGGGGACGGCGCTTACACGGCGGCGGGCTCGGTCATCACCAAGGATGTGCCCCCGGGTTCGCTTGCGGTCGCGCGCGGCCAGCAAAGGAATATCGAGGGTTGGGTGGCTCGTAAGCGCCCGGGAAGCGCCGCCGCTCAGGCTGCTTCTGTCGCTCGTCCGGATTCTGATGGCGAGTAGTGACCGCAAAGGGGTGCGCCGTGCGGGGCGTACCGTGATAGGCGCGCACAAAATGCCCACCACCCAATTGAGCTGGCAAGGAGACCGTGCTGTGACCGGGATCAAGACGACCGGCGAGAAGAAGCTGATGCTCTTCTCCGGCCGCGCCCACCCCGAGCTTGCCGAGGAGGTCGCTCATCAGCTGGGGGCGCACCTGGTCCCGTCCAAGGCGTTCGACTTCGCCAATGGAGAGATCTACGTCCGTTTCCAGGAGTCGGCGCGTGGCGCCGATTGCTTTGTGATGCAGAGCCATACGGCTCCCATCAATAAGTGGATCATGGAACAGTTGATCATGGTCGACGCTCTGAAGCGGGCTTCCGCCGAGAGCATCACCGTGATTCTGCCGTTCTACGGATATGCCCGGCAGGACAAGAAGCACCGCGGCCGCGAGCCGATCTCGGCCCGGCTGATCGCCGATCTGCTGAAGACCGCGGGCGCGGACCGCATCGTGACGGTCGACCTGCACACGGACCAGATCGTGGGCTTCTTCGACGGGCCGGTGGACCATCTGTTCGCGCTGCCGGTCCTCGCGGACTATGTGGGCGCGAAGGTCGACCGTTCGAAGCTGACGATCGTCTCTCCGGACGCCGGGCGCGTGCGCGTGGCGGACCGCTGGTGCGACCGGCTGGGCGCGCCGCTGGCGATCGTGCACAAGCGGCGTGACAAGGACGTGGCGAACCAGGTCACCGTGCACGAGGTGGTCGGCGATGTGGAGGGCCGGGTCTGCGTCCTGGTCGACGACATGATCGACACGGGTGGCACCATCTGCGCCGCGGCGGACGCGCTGTTCGCGAACGGTGCGGAGGACGTCATAGTGACGGCTACGCACGGTGTGCTGTCGGGTCCGGCGGCCGACCGGCTGAAGAACTCGAAGGTGAGCGAGTTCGTCTTCACGAACACCCTGCCCACCCCGAGTGAGCTGGAGCTCGACAAGATCACGGTGCTGTCGATGGCGCCGACGATCGCGCGGGCCGTGCGTGAGGTGTTCGAGGACGGTTCGGTGACGAGCCTCTTCGAGGAGCAGGGATGACGGTGCCGGGTCGGCGCCTCGCCTGAACGGTTCTCCTGGTCGGCTCTCCCGGTCGGCTCGGCTGACCGTAACGGCTCGGCTGACCGTGTTGCTTGATCGATTTCTGGGCGGCCTCCCCCGCCGGGTAGACTCACGGAGTTGCTCGGCGAGGGAGGCCGCATCCATGAGGTGCGACCGTCCGTTATCGACGCGCTCTTCGTAGCAGGTCTGTCGTGGGCCGGGTGACGCCCGCTGGATCCATCTACTACGAGGAGTCACCATGGCTGAGGTCAAGCTCACCGCCGAGGTCCGTACCGAGTTCGGCAAGGGCGCCGCCCGCCGCATCCGCCGCGAGGACAAGGTTCCCGGCGTCATCTACGGTCACGGCGGTGACCCGAAGCACGTCGCGATCGACAGCCACGCCCTGATGATGGCGCTGAAGACCCCGAACGCGCTGCTCAACCTGGACGTCGACGGCAAGAGCGAGCTGGTCATCCCGAAGGCCGTGCAGCGTGAGGCCATCCGTGGCTTCCTGGTCCACGTGGACTACCTGTCGGTGAAGAAGGGCGAGAAGGTCACCGTCGAGATCCCGATCCACACCGAGGGCGACCTGGCTCCGGGCAGCAACCTGCTGGAGCACATCCTCAACACGCTCCCGGTCGAGGCCGAGGCCACCCACATTCCCGAGTCGGTCACCGTCTCCATCGAGGGTCTGGACGCCGGTCACTCCGTGCTGGCCAAGGACATCACGCTGCCCGCCGGCAGCACGCTGGCCGTCGAGGACGACGCCGTCGTGCTCCAGGTCGTCTCCGCCCAGGCCGAGGCCGCCGAGGAGTCCGCCGAGGGCGAGGGCGCCGAGGCCTGAGCGGTTGCCTCCGGGGAGCTGTCCGGCCCGCGGGCCGGGCGCGCTCCGCGCCGGTAATCTCTTCTCCAGCCGCCGTTCCACGCCTCGGGCGTCGGGACGGCGGCTGAGTGGCTTCAAGGAGACATGCAGATGACGGATGCAGTGGGGCCCTGGCTGATCGTGGGGCTGGGCAATCCCGGCCAGGAGTACGCGGCCAACCGCCACAACGTGGGCTTCATGGTCGCCGATCTGCTCGCGGACCGGATGCGCTCGAAGTTCAAGGCGCACAAGGCGCGGGCGCAGGTCGTCGAGGGGCGGTTCGGGGCGCCGGGCCTGTCGAGCCGCCGGGTGGTCGTGGCGAAGCCGATGTCGTTCATGAATCTGTCGGGCGGCCCGGTGACCGCGCTGCGCGATTTCTACAAGGTGCCGGTGGGGCAGATCGTCGCGGTCCATGACGAGCTTGACGTCGATTACGGGACGCTGCGGTTGAAGCTGGGCGGTGGCGACAACGGGCACAACGGTCTGAAGTCGATGACGAAGTCGCTGGGCCCGGATTATCACCGGGTGCGGTTCGGGATCGGCCGTCCGCCGGGCCGTATGCAGGTGGCGGATTTCGTGCTGAAGGATTTCTCCTCGGTCGAGCGCAAGGAGCTGGACTTCTTGGTGGACCGGGCGGCGGACGCGGTCGAGGCGCTGGTCGTGGACGGTTTGGAGCGGGCCCGGAGTACGTACGGCTCCTGATCCCTCGCACGTTGGCGGGCCCTTCACCGGTCGTTCGGTGAAGGGCCCGCTGTCGTGCTGCGTACGGGGTCGGTCAGCCGGTGTTGCGGAGGCCGGCGGCGACGCCGTTGACGGTGAGCAGGAGGGCTCGGCCGAGTACGGGGTCGGGCTCCTCGCCGCGGCCGGCGGCTTCGCGCTGGCGGTGGAGGAGGGTGACCTGGAGGTAGGAGATCGGGTCGAGGTAGGCGTCGCGGACGTGGAAGGTCTGGCGCAGTTCGGGGTTGGCGTCGAGGAGTCCGCGTTCGCCGGTGATGCGCAGGACTTCGCGGACGGTGAGGGCGTGTTCGGCCTCGATGGTGGCGAAGACGTGCTTGAGGTCGTCGGGTACGAGGGTGTCGACGTAGTGCCGGGCGATCCGCAGGTCGGTCTTGGCGAGGGTCATTTCGACGTTGGACAGGAAGTTCTGGAAGAAGTGCCAGTGTTCGTGCATTTCGTCGATGACGGTGTCGAGGCCGGCTTCGCGGGCGGCCTTGAGGCCGGAGCCGACGCCGTACCAGCCGGGGACGATCTGGCGGGACTGGGTCCAGCCGAAGACCCAGGGGATGGCGCGGAGTCCGTCGAGGCCGGCGCCGCTGTCGGGGCGGCGGGAGGGCCGGGAGCCGAGGTGGAGTTCGGCGAGTTGGTCGACGGGGGTGGAGGCGAAGAAGTAGGCGGGCAGGTCGGGGTCTTCGACGAGTGCGCGGTAGGCGTCGTGGGCGGCGTCGGAGACGGTGTCCATGGCCGCGTCCCAGCGGGCGAGTGCTTCGTCGGACTGCCGGGGCGCGGTGTGCAGGGCGGATGCCTGGAGGGTGGCGGCGACGGTCAGTTCGAGGTTTTCGCGGGCGAGGGAGGGGACGAGGTATTTGTCGGAGATGACCTCGCCCTGTTCGGTGACCTTGATCTCGCCTTCGAGGGTGCCCCAGGGCTGGGCGAGGATCGCGTCGTGGGTGGGGCCGCCGCCGCGGCCGACGGTGCCGCCGCGGCCGTGGAAGAGGCGGAGCCGGACGCCGTGACGGTGGGCGACGTCGCGCAGTCGGCGCTGTGCGCGGTGGATCTCCCATTGGGAGGTGGTGATGCCGCCGAACTTGGAGGAGTCGGAGTAGCCGAGCATGACTTCCTGGACGTCGCCGCGGAGTGCTACGAGGCGTCGGTAGGAGGGGTCGGCGAGCATCTCGTCGAGGATGCGGTCGGCTTCTTTGAGTTCGTCGGTGGTTTCCAGGAGCGGCACGATGCCGATCTTGGCCCAGCCGGCGTGCAGGTCGAGGAGGCCGGCTTCGCGGGCGAGTACGGCGGCGGCGAAGACGTCGTCGGAGCCTTGGCACATGGAGATGATGTAGGACTCGATGACGTCGGGTCCGAAGGTTTCCATGGCTTGGTGGATGGTCTGGAAGACGCCGAGGGTCTTGGCGCCGGCGGCGTCGAGGGGGGCGGGGCTGGGGGCGAGGGGGCGGCGTGAGCGGAGTTCCTTGGCGAGGAGCTTGCGCCGGTAGTCGCGGGGCATGTCGGTGTAGCGCCAGGATTCTTCGCCGAGGCGGTCGAAGAGCTGGCCGAGCGCGTGGTGGTGGGCGTCGGCGTGTTCGCGTACGTCCATGGTGGCGAGCTGGAGGCCGAAGGCGGCGAGCGTGCGGATGGTGCGCTCCAGCCGGCCGTCGGCGATGAGTTCGCCGCGGTGGTCGCGCAGGGAGTCCTGGAGGAGCTGGAGGTCGGCGAGGAGCTCGGGGGTGCCGAGGTAGTCGCGTCCGCTGTGGTGGGATGCTCCGGCGGCGAGGCGCTCGCGGGTGTTGACGAGCTTCTGCCGGATGCAGGTGGCCTTGAGGCGGTAGGGCTCTTCGGAGTTGAGGCGCTTGTAGCGGGGGCTGATCTCGGGGAGGCGTTCGAGGTCTTGCTGGAGTGAGGTGAGGAGCTCTTCGCTGGCGCCGCTGTTGCGGATGGAGTTGGAGAGGGCGGCGCGCAGGGTGTCGATGACGTCGAGGGCGTCGGTGATGCCGTGTTCGTGCTGGAGGATCAGGACGTCCCAGGTGACCTGGGGGGTGACGTTGGGGTTGCCGTCGCGGTCGCCGCCGATCCAGGTGCCGAAGGTGAGGGGGCGGGTGGTGGCGGGGAGGGGGGCGCCGACGCGGGCGAGTTCGGCGGCGAGGTCTTCGAGGACGTCGCCGACGGCGTTGGTGTGGAGTTCGTCGAGGTAGTAGATGGCGTTGCGGGCCTCGTCGGCGGGCTCGGGGCGGACGACGCGGAGTTCGTCGGTCTGCCAGAGCAGGTCGATGTTCTCGGCGAGGCGCAGGTCGGTGCGGCGCTTGTCGTCGGTGGCGAGGGTGTCGAGGAGTTCCGCGATGCGGCGGAGCTTGTTGAGTACGGAGCGGCGGGCCGCTTCGGTGGGGTGTGCGGTGAAGACGGGGCGTACGCCGAGGTGCTCGACGGTCTGCTGGAGGTGCTCGGGGTCGGCGTCCTTCAGCTGGTCGGCGGTGCGGGTGAGGATGGAGCCCTCGGCGGCGCGGCGGGTGCGGAGCTCGCGGCCGCGGTGGACCTGTTCGGTGACGTTGGCGAGGTGGAAGTAGGTCGAGAAGGCCCGTACGAGCTTGGCGGCCGTGTGCAGGTCGGTGGCGCCGAGGAGGCCGGCGGCGGCTTCGCCGTCGGTGCGGGTGAGGGCTCGTACGCGTTCGACGAGGTCGAGGAGTTCGGGGCCTTCCTGGCGGACGAGGGTCTCGCCGAGGAGGTCGCCGAGGCGTCGGATGTCGGCGCGCAGGGCGGCGTTGGTCGCTTCGCCGTTGGGGGTGCCGGTGTCGTCAGTCGTGTCGGTGACGGCGCCGTCGGCGGCTGTACGGGTGTTGTCGGCACTGCTCACGGGGGCGGCTCCTTGCAGTGTTCTGAGCACGTCTGGAGAGGTTGCGGACCGCGCTGTCCGACCTCGACCAGGATAGGTGTCGACGACGCGCGGTCATCCACAGCCCTATTGCCCGATACGCGTGGCCTGCCATACTTACGTAGCCGTAGGTTACGGAACCGTAGCCGTGTGTCGAGCCCCCATGAGGGATGCCATGACTGCAAGCCCCGACGTGATCGAAGACGCGCCGAAGGCCCAGGACCCCACGTTGACCTCTGCCACTCTCGGTGGCGACGACAAGCGGTCGGTGGAGCAGATCGCGCTGTTGCTGTTCATCACTGTTCCGTTTCTGGCCCTGGTCGCGGCGGTGCCCCTGGTGTGGGGCTGGGGTGTCTCCTGGCTGGATCTGGGGCTGATGGTGGCGATGTATTACATCGGTTGCCATGGCATCACGATCGGTTTCCACCGCTATTTCACGCATGGCGCCTTCAAGGCGAAGCGGCCGTTGCGGATCGCGCTGGCGGTGATGGGGTCGTTGGCGGTCGAGGGGCCGCTGGTGCGCTGGGTGGCGGATCACCGCAGGCATCACCGGTTCTCGGACGCGGAGGGGGACCCGCATTCCCCGTGGCGGTTCGGTACGTCGCTGCCGGCGCTGATGAAGGGGCTGTGGTGGGCCCATATCGGCTGGATGTTCGACGAGGAGCAGACGCCGCAGCAGAAGTACGCGCCGGATCTGATCAAGGACGGTGCGACCCGTCGGATCTCGCGCCAGTTCGTGCTGTGGACGGTGGTGTCGCTGATGATTCCGCCGCTGGTCGGCGGGGTGGTGACGTGGTCCTGGCAGGGCGCCGCGACGGCGTTCTTCTGGGGGTCGCTGGTGCGGGTGGCGCTGTTGCACCATGTGACGTGGTCGATCAACTCGATCTGTCACGCGGTCGGGAAGCGGCCGTTCAAGTCGCGGGACCGGTCCGGCAATGTGTGGTGGCTGGCGGTGCTGTCCTGCGGTGAGTCGTGGCACAACCTGCACCACGCCGATCCGACGAGCGCGCGGCACGGGGTGCTGCGGGGGCAGCTCGATTCCAGTGCCCGGCTGATCCGCTGGTTCGAGCGGGCGGGGTGGGCTTATGACGTGCGCTGGCCGGACGCGGACCGTATCGCGGCGCGGCGCGAGCCGGACGCGGCCGCTCCGGCGGGCTCCCGGCCGGCCGGCTCCGAGGCCGCCGGTGACGGTACGGGCGGAAAATCAGGGAAGGGCAAGGCCGCGCAGGCGGCATGATTGAGGCGTGGCGATCGACAGCAGCACGAGCAATGGCAAGGACCGGGCCCCCGCGCCGGGGGGCCGCCGCGCCCGCCGCGTCCGTATGACCGGCAAGGAGCGGCGCGAGCAGCTGCTGGACATCGGCCGTACGCTCTTCGCCGAGCGGGGGTTCGAGGGCACGTCGGTGGAGGAGATCGCGGCCAAGGCCGGGGTCTCCAAGCCGGTGGTGTACGAGCACTTCGGCGGCAAGGAGGGGCTGTACGCGGTGGTGGTGGACCGGGAGATGCGGCAGCTCCTGGACATGGTGACGGGGGCGCTGACCGCGGGCCATCCGCGTGAGCTGCTGGAGCAGGCGGCGTTCGCGCTGCTGGATTACATCGAGACGTATACGGACGGTTTCCGGATTCTGGTCCGGGACTCGCCGGTGGCGCAGTCGACGGGCACGTTCGCCTCGCTGATCAGCGATATCGCGACGCAGGTCGAGGACATTCTGGGGCTGGAGTTCAAGGCCCGCGGTTTCGACGCGAAGCTCGCGCCGCTGTACGCGCAGGCGCTGGTGGGCATGGTGGCGCTGACGGGTCAGTGGTGGCTGGACGTGCGCAAGCCGGAGAAGGCCGAGGTGGCGGCGCACCTGGTGAATCTGGCGTGGCACGGCCTGGACGGCCTGGAGCCCAAGCCGCGCCTGATAGGCCACAGAAGGTCCTGAGAGGGCGGGGCCGCGCCCGTGCGCCCGCGGCGTTCCGCGGGCGCGGGAGCGACCTCGGCGGGGGTGGAGCGCCCGTGCGGCTCGCCCCTCCCCCGCCGGTGGAGGATGTCAGCCGTTCCGCGGCTCCAGGAATTCCAGCCGGTTGCCCACCGGGTCCTCGGCGTAGAACCGCTTGTGTCCCGGCAGGGCGTCGTCCCATGCGGTCGTGACGCCGTGGTCCGCAAGGCGGCGGGCGTAGGCGTCGAGGCCGTGGACGCGGAGGCCGGGGTGGGCCTTCTTCGCGGGCGTGAAGTCCGCTTCGACGCCCAGGTGCAGTTGGACGCCGCCCGCCGCGAACCAGCACCCGCCGCGTGCCGCGAGCGCCGGTGGTTTGGGGATCTCCGCCATGCCCAGGGCGTCCACGTAATAGGCGCGGAGCAGGTCCTCGCAGCCCGGCGGGGCAGCGAGCTGGACATGGTCGAGCGCGGTGATCACCTCGGGCTCCCGGTCCTGGTGCGGGCGATGACGAAGATGCGGCGGAAGGGGAAGACGGTGCCGTGCGGGCCCGTCGGGTACGCCTTGCGGAGCAGGTCGCGGTATTCGGCGAGGAATTCCTCCGTGGCCTCCTCATCGCCCTCCAGCGCGGTCAGTACGGGCCGCAGGGCGGTGCCTTTGACCCAGTCGAGTACGGGGTCGGCGCCGGCCAGGAGCTGGACGTAGGTGGTCTCCCAGACGTCCACGTCGCAGCCGAGGCCGGTCAGCCGCTCCAGGTAGTCGGTGGGGTCGAGGATGTGGACGAAGCGGCGGCCGTGGCCGTCGAGGCGTTCGCGCCACTGAGGGGCGTCGCAGAGTTCGCCGAGTATGCCGTGGCTGGGCGAGGTGAAGTTGCCGGGGACCTGGAAGGCGAGGGTGCCGCCGGGGTGGAGGGCGTCCACCCAGGTCTCGAAGGAGTCGGGGTGGTTGGGCACCCATTGGAGGGCGGCGTTGGAGACGATGAGGTCGTAGGGCTCGTCGGGGACCCAGTCGGCGGCGTCGGCGGGGGCGAAGTCGAGCCGTCCGCCGGCGGCGGTGGGGCCTTCGCGCGAGGCGGCTTCCGCCAGCATCTCGGCGGAGCTGTCGAGGCCGGTGATGTGGGCGTCGGGCCAGCGGTCGGCGATCAGGGCCGTGACGTTGCCGGGGCCGCAGCCGAGGTCGGCGATGCGGGCGGGGCGGCCGGTGGCGGGCAGATCGGGTATGCGGGCGAGGAGATCGTGGAAGGGGCGGGTCCGGTGGCTGGCGTGGCGGAGGTACTGCTGCGGATCCCAGGTTGGTGCGCGGTGCATGTTCGAGCCCCCTTGCAGGTACGGACTTTCCGAAGCGGGACGGCGCTCCCCGCGAACGATGCCCAGCATTCCCGCAAATATATCTTGACGTCAAGAGACTTCATGTCGACAGACCCTCTACACTGATCGCCATGGAGGACGAGGTCGATCGACTGGTCGCAGCATGGCGCCGCGAGCGCCCGGACCTCGACGTGGAACCGCTTGAGGTGCTGAGCCGCGTCTCCAGACTCGCACGCCACCTCGACCGGGCGCGCCGGATCGCCTTCTCCGAGCATCAGCTGGAGCCCTGGGAGTTCGACGTCCTGACCTCGCTGCGGCGCGCCGGGGCTCCGTACCAGCTCTCGCCCGGCCAGCTGCTGACCCAGACGCTGGTCACCTCGGGCACCATGACCAACCGCATCGACCGGCTCGCCAAGAAGGGCCTCGTCGAGCGGCTGCCCGACCCCAGCGACCGGCGCGGCGTGCTGGTCCGGCTCACCCCCGAGGGGCGCGACCGCGCCGATCAGGCGCTCGCCGGGCTGCTCGCGCAGGAGCGCGCGATCCTGGCCGAGCTGTCCCGGCCCCAGCGCCGTGAACTGGCCGACCTGCTACGCCAGCTGACCGCCCCGTTCGACAATATCCCCGGCTAAGTCGACCGGCCCCACCCCGGCCCGGCGGGCCAGCGCCACGGCGGCGAGCGTGGAGTGCACGCCGAGTTTGCCCAGCACGTTCTGCATGTGCGTGCGGACCGTGTGCGGGGAGAGGTAGAGCCGCTCGGCCACCGCCTTGCGGCCCAGCCCCGCGACCATGCAGCGCAGCACCTCGCGCTCGCGCGGGGTCAGCGACTCGACCAGCCGCTCGCTCTCGGTGCGGTGCTTGCGGGCCGCCGTCAGCTCCCGCAACACGCCTGTCAGCAGCGCGGGCGGCAGATGCGTCTCGTCCCGCAGCACGCCCCTGATGACGGAGAGCAGCCGGGAGAGGGAGCAGTCCTTGGCGACCCAGCCGGAGGCCCCGGCCTGGAGCGCCGCCGCCGCCCGGCGCGCGTCGTCGCGCTCGGCCAGCACCACCGTCCGTACGCTCGGCTGCCCGGACCGGACGCCCGCCACCAGCGATATGCCGTCCACCGCGCTGTCCGCGGCCTCCCGGCCCTGGAGGTGCGCGGGGCCCGGTACGCGCGCGACGTCGCTGGTCGCGGCGCCGAGGTCGGCGTCCACCAGCAGCACATCGAAGCGGCGGCCCTCCGCCGCGGCGCGCTCCAGTGAGCGCAGCGCCGCCGGCCCGCTGCCCGCAGCCGCGACCTCCACGTCCTGCTCGGCCGCGAGTGCTGCGGCGAGCGACTCGGCGAAGATGCGGTGGTCGTCGACCACCAGTACCCGAATACGTGCCACAGCCACCCCCATGTCAGATGTCAGTGGATCGCGGAGGGCCAGTGCGGGTACGGCGCCCGGCTCAGGGGTCGCCACCGACGCACGGCCGCCGCCGTGCTGTGACGTCTACCCGCCCCCGGGCGTCGTACCTGCCTGTCTCGCCCCCTGATCGGCGTCGGCCCCCACCGACGCTGTGCATCAGAGTACGTCCGGGGTACGACAACGGAAGGCGAATCACAAAACTGCCCGCTCCCCGTGTTCAGGGTGTGTTCAATGTCCGGTCCTGGGGCGGCGTGCGACGCAGAACGACGCGAATTGATCCGTTCCCGACTCCAAGAGGAGGCCGGGACGGGCGAGTTGGCGGTCTCCCCCGCGCCGCGGGGGCGCTGTCACACGATCCGCCGCGCGCCGCCGCTCGGCACCGCCGGGAACACGCGCGGCGCTCGCCGCCCGGCCGCCGCGAACGAGGCGCGCACCGCCTCGGCCACCGCGTCCGCGTCCCCCTCCGCCACCAGCACGACCGCCGAGCCGCCGAAGCCGCCGCCGGTCATCCGGGCGCCGAGCGCGCCCGCCGCGTTGGCGGCCTCGACGACCTGGTCCAACTCGACGCAGGAGACGCCCAGATCGTCGCGGAGCGAGGCGTGCCCGGCGCTCAGCACAGGGCCCACCGCGCGGGCGTACCCCGCGTCCAGGAGGGCGATGACCTGCTCGACGCGGTGGTTCTCGGTCACGACATGGCGTACGTACCGGCGAATCGTCTCGTCGTCCAACTGTTCGAGAGCAGCGGATAGTTGCGCGTACGGCACGTCGCGCAGCGCGCGCACGCCGAGCGCCCGCGCGCCCGCCTCGCAGCCGGCGCGCCGTTCGGCGTACGCGCCGTCTCCCAGTTCGTGTTTCACACGGGTGTCCACTACGAGCAGGGTCAGCCCGTGGGCCGCCAAATCGAACGGGACGTGGCGCTGGGAGAGGTCGCGGGTGTCCAGGTACAGGGCGTGGCCCTCGGCGCAGCAGGCGGCGGCCATCTGGTCCATGATCCCGCAGGGGACGCCGACGAAGTCGTTCTCGGCGTGCTGCGCGATCCGGGCGATCCGCCGCGGGGCCAGCTCCAGCCCGTACAGGTCGTTCAGCGCGAGCGCGGTGGCGACTTCGAGGGCGGCGGAGGAGGAGAGGCCCGCGCCGGTCGGCACGGTGGATTCGTAGTGCAGGTCCGCGCCGGGGACGGTGTGGCCCGCTTCCTTGAGGGCCCAGACGACGCCGGCGGGGTAGGCGGCCCAGCCGCCGCCGTCCCCGCCCCGGGTCCGGGCCGGCGCGAGGTCGTCGGTGCGCAGCTCGACGACCTTTCCGCCGCCGTCGGCGGAGTGCAGGCGCAGTACGCCGTCCGTGCGGGCGGCGGCGGCCGCGTGGGTGGTGTGCGGGAGCGCGAGCGGCATCACGTAGCCGTCGTTGAAGTCGGTGTACTCGCCGATCAGGTTGACCCGGCCGGGGGCCGCCCAGACGCCGGTGGGTGGGGTTCCGTACACCTCGGCGAAGGCCGTGGCCGCGCGCTCGGCACTCATCTAGTGTCGTTCCTCCTGCTGTGGGGCGGTGCGCTGGGCGAAGGCCCAGGCGTCCGCGACGATGTCGGCGAGGGCGGCGCGGGCAGGGCGCCAGCCGAGGCGCTGCCGGGCGCGTTCGGCGGAGGCGACCAGGACGGCGGGGTCGCCCGCGCGCCGCCCGGCGGTGTGCTGCGGGATGGGGTGGCCGGTGACCGCGCGGACGGTCTCGATGACCTCGTGGACCGAGAAGCCGTTGCCGTTGCCGAGGTTGCACACCAGGTGGTCGCCGCTCCGGGCGGCGGCCAGGGCCAGGAGGTGGGCTTCGGCGAGGTCGGCGACGTGGATGTAGTCGCGGACGCAGGTGCCGTCGGGGGTGGGGTAGTCGTCGCCGTAGACGGAGATCGACTCGCGCTTGCCCTGGGCGACTTGGAGCACGAGGGGGATGAGGTGGGACTCGGGGTCGTGGCGCTCGCCCTGGTCGCCGTACGCGCCGGCGACGTTGAAGTAGCGCAGGGAGACGGCGGCCAGTCCGTGGGCGGCGCATTCGCCGCTGATCATGTGGTCGACGGCGAGTTTCGTGGCGCCGTAGGGGTTGGTCGGCGCGGTGGGGACGTCCTCGGTGATGGGGACGGTGGCGGGTTCGCCGTAGGTGGCGGCGGTGGAGGAGAAGACGAGGGTGCGTACGCCCGCGTCGCGCATGGCGGCGAGCAGTTCGGTGGTGCCGCCGACGTTGTTGCGCCAGTACTTGTCGGGGTCCGCGACGGACTCGCCGACCTGGGAGAAGGCCGCGAAGTGCAGGACCGCGTCGTAGGAGGAGTCCAGCCAGGTGGCGGCGGACTGGATGCGACCCTCGATGAACTCGGCGCCTTCGGGGACGCCTTCGCGGTGTCCGGTGGAGAGGTCGTCGAGTACGGTCACCCGGTGCCCGGCCTCCAGCAGATGCGCCGCGACGACGCTCCCCACATAGCCCGCACCGCCGGTGACCAGATATTTGCTGCTCACTTGCCCGCTACCTCCCGCAGTCGCTCGGCCGCGCGTTCCGGCGGCACATCGTTGATGAACACATTCATGCCGGATTCGGAACCCGCGAGGAACTTCAGCTTGCCGGAAGTGCGGCGGATGGTGAAAAGCTCAAGGTGGAGGGCGAAGTCGCCGCGCGCCGCGGCGGTGAGGGGCGCTTGGTGCCAGGCCGCGATGTACGGCGTGGGCGGCTCCGCCTCGCCGAAGATCCGGTCGAAGCGCCGCAGGACTTCCAGGTAGACCCGCGGGAACTCGGTGCGCGCGTCGTCGTCGAGGGCGAGCAGGTCGGGGACGCGCCGCTTGGGGTAGAGGTGCACCTCGTACGGCCAGTGGGCGGCGTAGGGCACGAAGGCGGTCCAGTGCTCGCTGTCCAGGACGACGCGGCGGCCGTCGGCGCGCTCGTCGGCGAGGACGTCGTCGAAGAGGTTGCGGCCGCCGGTGCGGGCGCGGTGTTCGGTGAGGGAGGCGAGCATGCGCTCGGTGCGGGGGGTGGTGAAGGGGTAGGCGTAGATCTGGCCGTGCGGGTGGCCGAGGGTGACGCCGATCTCCGCGCCGCGGTTCTCGAAGCAGAAGACCTGTTCGACGCCGGGGAGTTGGGAGAGCTCGGCGGTGCGGTCGGTCCAGGCGTCGAGGACGAGGGCGGCCTGCTCCTCGGTGAGGTCGGCGAAGGAGGCGCCGTGGTCGGAGGTGAAGCAGACGACCTCGCAGCGGCCGGAGTCGCCGGCCAGGGAGGGGAAGCGGTTCTCGAAGACGGCGACGTCGTAGTCGGCGGCGGGGATCTCGGTGTGCCGCCCGTCGCGGGAGGGGCAGAGCGGGCAGGCGTCGGCCGGCGGGTGGTACGTGCGCCCCTGGCGGTGGGAGGCGACGGCGACGGCGTCGCCGAGGAGCGGATCGTGGCGGATCTCGGAGGTGGTGGAGATCGGGTCGAGCGGCCGCTGGTCGACGGCGTCGCGGACCGCGTCGTCGCGCGCGTCGTAGTAGATGAGCTCTCTGCCGTCCGCGAGTCGGGTCGCCGTCTTCTTCACCTGGCTTCTCCTCGCCCTGTCCGTGCGCATCGGCCGCTACCCGCGACCTAACAAACATAACCAAACATAATGAACCACGAGCCAACACCATCGTCAACATCACAATCCAACAAAGACACCCAACAGAAGTGTTCATTTTCGGACCGGCTGCGCGTACGTTGCTGTGCGATCAGCGCAGCCCACCGCCGTGTCACCGCCAACCCCCGTGCCATCCGAAAAGAGCACCCCATGCAGAATCTGGCCGAAGGGCTTCGGCTCCCCACCAACGGGCTCGACTACGCCATCCTCGGGATCTACTTCGCCGTCGTCCTCGGCATCGGATTCGCGGCCCGGCGCTCCGTCAAAACCAGCCTCGACTTCTTCCTCTCCGGCCGCTCACTGCCCGCCTGGGTCACCGGCCTCGCCTTCGTCGCCGCCAACCTCGGCGCCACCGAGATCCTGGGCATGGCGGCCAACGGCGCGCAGTACGGCGCGTACACCGTGCACTGGTACTGGATCGGCGCGATCCCCGCCATGGTCTTCCTGGGCCTGGTGATGATGCCGTTCTACTACGGCTCGAAGGTGCGCTCCGTACCGGAATTCCTGCTGCACCGCTTCGGACCGTCCTCGCACCTGCTCTCCTCGATCATCTTCGCCGTGTCGTCCGTGCTGATCGCGGGCGTCAACCTGTACGCGATGGCGATCGTGCTCCAGGCGCTGCTCGGCTGGCCGCAGTGGGTCGCCATCGTCATCGCCGGGTTCTTCGTCCTCGCCTACATCACCCTCGGCGGACTCTCCTCGGCGATCTACAACGAGGTCCTCCAGTTCTTCGTGATCCTCGCCGCCCTGATCCCGCTGACCATCGTCGGCCTCAAGCGGGTGGGCGGCTGGCACGGTCTCACCGACTCGCTCTCCGGATCGCACGGCGACGCCTTCCTGACCGCGTGGAAGGGCACCGGCATCGGCGAGTCCAACCCGCTGGGCGCCAACTGGCTGACCATCGTCCTGGGCCTCGGCTTCGTCATGAGCTTCGGCTACTGGACCACCAACTTCGCCGAGGTGCAGCGCGCGCTCTCCGCGAAGAACCTCAGCGCGGCCAAGCGCACCCCGCTCATCGCCGCCTTCCCCAAGATCTTCATCCCGCTGGTCGTCGTCATCCCCGGCCTGATCGCCCTGGTCATGGAGCCCTCACTGGGCAAGGCGGGCAAGGACGGGCTCCAGTACAACGACGCCATCCCGGTCCTGATGCGCGACCTGCTGCCCAACGGCGTGCTGGGCATCGCGGTCACCGGACTCCTCGCCGCCTTCATGGCGGGCATGGCCGCCAACGTGTCGTCCTTCAACACCGTCTTCACCAACGACATCTGGGGCGCGTACCTGAAGAAGGACCGCGAGGACGCGTACTACCTCAAGACCGGCCGCTGGGTCACGGCCGTCGGCGTGCTGACCGGCATGGGCACCGCCTTCATCGCCTCCTCGTTCAGCAACATCATGAACTACCTCCAGACCCTGTTCTCCTTCTTCAACGTGCCGCTGTTCGTCGTCTTCATCATCGGCATGTTCTGGAAGCGCACCACGCCGGCGGCCGGGTTCTGGGGGCTGCTGTCGGGCACCGTGGCCGCGATGGTCAACTACTTCTGGTTCTACAAGCAGGGCGTCATCTCGATACCGTCCGACCAGGGCGCCAACTTCGTCTCCTCGATCGTCGCGTTCCTCGTCGGCGCCGCGGTGATGCTGGTCGTCACGCTGTTCACCAAGTCCAAGTCGACCGAGTCGCTGGCCGGCCTGGTCTACGGCACCCGGTCGCCCGGCATGACGGAGCTGCCCGCCGAGGGCGACGACGCGTGGTACCGCAAGCCCGCGCTGCTCGGCTGGAGCGCGGTCGTGCTCGCGGCCCTCTGCTACATCCCGTTCTCCTTCTAGCGGCGAGCCCCACCACCAGCCCCGACGAACCGAGGGAAAGAAGCACGCACCATGAGCGACTACCAGCGCGAAGTCGAAGAACTGGAGCGCGAGTCCACCACCGCCGCGCGCCTCTTCGACGTACGGCGCATCATCGGCGGCCTCTTCGTGGTCTACGGCGTGATCGTCACCATCGCCGGGATCACCGCGTCCGACGCCGACATCAAGAAGGCCCAGGACATCAACATCAACCTGTGGACGGGCCTGGGCATGCTCGTCCTCGGGCTCGCCTTCCTGGTCTGGCTCAAGCTGCGGCCGGCCATACCGCCCGCGCCGGACGAGGCCGCGCCGGACGAGGCCGCGCCGGACGAGCCCGCCCACGACGAGGCCGCGCACGGCGACAACTGACCGGGGCCCGGGGCCGCCACGCGGCGAGCGGAGTCAGGACGGCTGTGCCGCGCCCGGCTCCGTCGCGTGGCTCGACGCGTTGGTGGCGGCGCGGTCCAGCAGCCCCGTACGGGCCGCCAGCGCCGCCGCCTCCAGCCGGGACGTCACGCCCAGCTTCATCAGCACCCGCTGTACGTGCGTACGGGCCGTGCTCGGGGCGATGCCCATGCCCGCCGCGATCAGCCGGGTGTCCTCCCCCTCCGCGACCCGCATCAGCACCTCCACCTCGCGCGGCGTCAGCATGTGCAGCAGCCGCGCACCCTCGTCGTCCGGCTGCGCCGCCGGATTGAGCAGCTCGGCGAAGGCGTTCTGGAGCAGCTGCGGGTCGATCGCGGCCTCCCCGGCACGCGCCTTCACCATGGCCCGCTCGACGCCCTCTATGCGCTCGTTGTGCCGCACATAGCCGGAGGCGCCGGCCGCGAAGGCCGCCGCGATCCCGTGCGGGCTGGGCACCGGGCCGAGCACCACCACCGCGACCTGCGGCCGCTCGCGTTTGATCCGTACGATCGGCTCGAACACCCCTGGTTCGGCGGGCGTCGCCGTGCCCAGCAGGCACACCTCCGGCGCCCTGCTCACCACCAGTTCGGCCGCCCCGGCGCTCGGAGCAGCCGCGGCCAGCACTCTGTGCCCGCGCAATTTCAACGCCGAAGCGAGCGCCTCGGCCAGCAGACGGTGATCGTCGACCACCATGAGCCGCACGGCCATGACCTACCCCCCTGTCCCCCCAAGAGACCTACGTACCGGCCCTTCCGGCCTGCCCGGCTCCCTCCCCTGGTCGCGTTCGCGTACGTCTCCCTGAGCCCCTTGCTCCCGGAAGCTACACGCTCGTTCGCCATCGCGCGCCCCTTACCGGCGAGAAGTCCCCCGGAATGCCGAAATCCCGCCTAATCGCGCGTAGTTCGGGCTCGGCGCGGAACGTTCCAGCACGTCCGCGGCCCCGTCCGTACGGTACGTACGAGCGGGGCCGCGGTCCGAGCGCGCGCCGGGGCTCCGGCCGCCGGGCCGGCCGCCGGTCAGCTGCCGCCGAAGATCAGCAACGTGTACTTCTTGCCGCTGAGCGAGGAACGGGGCTTGTCGGCGTAGTGATTGCCGAGGAAGAGCCGCCCCTGAGCGTACAGACCTTCCTGGTAGTCCGGCGAGAGCGCGTTCTCCACCTCGTGCGAGGACGCCGGGTTCTTCAACAGCACGTCCTTCCCGTACGTCTTGGGGTCGATGCGCACCACCGAGCCGCCCGCCTCGTACGTCGGGGTCTGGTAGGCGATGACGTGGCCGTCCTCGTCCATCGACAGCGGCAGCAGGAGGGAGCCGGCCTTGCCCTCGGTCTTGCCCTTGGACTGCCCGCTGGCCAGGTCGAAGCCGACGACCTCGTTGACCTGGCCCGTGACCGTGGACTTGCCGCTCTGGTGCTCCTTGGTCGGCAGGTACAGGGTGTCCTTGCCGACCGCGAGCTTGACGCAGCCCTCGACGTTCGTGGAGTCGCACTTCGGCGTGTACACACCGCTCTGCGTCGAGATCTTGCTGCGCATCCGGCCGGTCTTCGCGCTGTCGTCGACGGCCATGAAGTCGGATACGCCGCTGCCCGCGGAGCCGGCGGCGTCGAGGCCGACGACCAGCGGGTCGGTGGCGGCGATGTGCACGTACTCGATGCCGGTGGGCACCTTGAAGGCCGACTTCACCGCGCCCGTCGCCGGGTTCAGCGTCTGGACCTCCAGGGACGGCCGGTTGTACGCGCCGCAGCGGCGCACCGCGACCAGCTTGCCGCCGCCCGCGTAGCCGCTGTCCTTGCAGGAGTCGCCGCTCTTGGGCTTCCACAGCTCCTTGCCGCCGTCGAGCTCCCAGGCGGCGCCGCCGGCGGTGCCGCCCGCGGCGACGGTGCCGCCGCCGACGGTGACCTCGTCGAAGCGGATGTCCTCGTCACCGGACTTGGCGGTGTGCTGCCAGAGCTTCTTGCCGGCGTTGAGGTCGATCGCGGCGACCTGGTTGCAGCTGGGGTACTTGTCCTTGGCGGTGGGCTTGGCGTTCTTGAAGAGCACCGCGGTCTTGCCGTCGGCCGTGGTCTGCGCGGAGGCCCAGCAGACCTCCCCGTCGAGCGCGACCTCCCACTTCTGGCCGCCCGAGAGCCCGTAGCCGACCAGTTTGTAGGCGTCGGACTTGACGACGTACTTGTCGGTCGCCCAGAGGCCCTTGGTCGTGACGAGGTCGGGGACGTGCGCCTGTTCCTTGCCGAAGAGCAGCTTGCCCTCGACGGTCTTGGACTTCGCGTCCTTCTTGTCGCCGCCGCCCTCGCCGGGCGCGGCCGCGCGCTTCTCGTCCTTCTTGTCGTCGCCGCCCTTCGTGGCGAACCAGACGCCGCCGCCGACGGCGAGGGCGAGCACGACGACCGCGCTGACGATGACGGTCATGCGCTGCTTGGACTTCCCGCCGCCGCCCGGCGCCCCGCCGGGGAACTGGCCGGGCGGCGGGTAGGCGCCGTACTGCTGCTGGCCGTACGGCCCGGGCTGCCCGTACGGTCCGGGCTGCTGCTGCTGCTGCCCGTACGGTCCCGGCTGCTGCTGCCCGTACGGTCCCGGCTGCTGCTGCCCGTACGGTCCGGGCTGCCCCGGCTGCGGGCCCGCGCCGTACGGCTGGGTCGGGAAGTCCTGCGGACCCGGCCCAGCCGGGTAGCCGTAGCCCCCGGGCGGCGGGGGCGGCGGCTGGGGAGCACCCGGCGGATTCCCCGGGGGCGGCGGCGTTCGCGGAGCCCCGGGCGGATTCCCCGGCGGTGGCGGCGGCGCCTGCGGATAGCCGTAACCGGGCTGTCCCTGCGGCGGCTGCGGCGGCTGGGCGGGCGGATAGCCGTACGAGGGCTCCTGCGGCGCACCGAAGCCGCCCTTCGGCGGCTCGTTCGGCGGCGGGGGCGGCTGTGACATCAGCTTTCCTCTTTACGCGGGCCCGCAGCACCGACTGGTCTCCCCCGCACTCCCGGTGGCCGGATATCGACTGAATATCCACCGGGAAGGAGCGAATCGGGCGCGGAACCCGCCAGTCGATGACAGACGAGCGGACATTCTTTCTACCACCCGCCACCGACATCACAAGGCCCGGCCAAGGCCCCCTCCCTCACCTGAGACCGGCCCGTGACAGGACTGTTGTGCCGCCGCCCGGACCCGGCGGGCCGCGCCGTTCCGGCCGGTTCCACCGAATGTTTTGCGACACCGCCGACGGCTACGGGCTGTACGAACGGTGTGCCCGCCGAGGCGGGGCGGCGCACTGTGTCGCCCACGCGCACCACATGGTGCACGGCCCCGCCGGGCAGGGGCTCCTCGGACATCGGTCCGCGCCGCCCGCCCCGCTACGCGTCCTCGGCCATCTCCAGCCAGCGCATCTCCAGGTCGTCGCGCTCCGAGGCCAGTTCGCGCAGTTCGGCGTCGAGTTTGGCCACCTTCTCGAAGTCCGTGGCGTGGTCGGCGATCTGGGTGTGCAGCTTGGTTTCGGAGTCGCTGATGCGGTCGAGGCGGCGCTCGATCTTCTGGAGCTCCTTCTTGGCGGCGCGGGCGTCCCCGGCGGGCTTCTGCTTGGCCGGCGCCGGGGCGACGGCGGGGGTCTGCGCCTCGATGACGCGCTGCCGCCGCTCCAGGTACTCGTCGAGGCCGCGCGGCAGCATGCGCAGGGTCGCGTCGCCCAGGAGGGCGAAGACGCGGTCGGTGGTGCGCTCGATGAAGTACCGGTCGTGGCTGATGACGATCATCGAGCCGGGCCAGCCGTCGAGCAGGTCCTCCAGCTGCGTCAGGGTCTCGATGTCGAGGTCGTTGGTCGGTTCGTCGAGGAAGAGGACGTTGGGTTCGTCCATCAGCAGCCGCAGGATCTGCAGGCGGCGGCGCTCACCGCCGGACAGGTCGCCCACGGGCGTCCACTGCCGCTCCTTCGTGAAGCCGAACTTCTCGCACAGCTGCCCGGCCGTCATCTCCCGGCCCTTGCCGAGGTCGACGCGGTCGCGGACCTGCTGCACGGCCTCCAGCACCCGCTTGGCGGGGTCGAGTTCCACGACTTCCTGGGAGAGGTAGGCCAGCTTCACCGTCTTGCCGACCGCGATTTTGCCGGCCGCGGGCTGGGTGTCGCCGTCCGTGCGGGCGGCCTGTTCGAGGGCGCGGAGCAGCGAGGTCTTGCCCGCGCCGTTGACGCCGACCAGGCCGACCCGGTCGCCGGGGCCGAGTTGCCAGGTGAGGTGCTTGATCAGCGTCTTCGGACCGGCCTGTACGGTCACGTCCTCCAGGTCGAAGACGGTCTTGCCGAGCCGGTTGCTGGCGAACTTCATCAGCTCGGCGTTGTCGCGCGGCGGCGGCACGTCGGCGATCAGCTCGTTGGCCGCCTCGATGCGGAAGCGCGGCTTGCTGGTGCGGGCCGGGGCGCCGCGGCGCAGCCAGGCCAGCTCCTTGCGCATCAGGTTCTGCCGCTTGACCTCCTCCGTCGCGGCGATCCGCTCGCGCTCGGCGCGGGCGAAGACGTAGTCGGAGTAGCCGCCCTCGTACTCGTACACGTCGCCGCGCTGGACGTCCCACATGCGGGTGGCCACCTGGTCCAGGAACCAGCGGTCGTGGGTGACGACGACGAGCGCGGAGCGGCGCGCCCGCAGGTGGTTGGCCAGCCAGGAGATGCCCTCGACGTCGAGGTGGTTGGTGGGCTCGTCCAGGACGATCAGGTCCTGTTCGGCGATCAGCAGCTTGGCCAGCGCGATGCGGCGGCGCTCGCCGCCGGACAGCGGGCCGATGACGGTGTCCAGGCCCTGGCCGAAGCCGGGCAGGTCCAGCCCGCCGAACAGGCCGGTCAGCACGTCGCGGATCTTGGCGTTGCCCGCCCACTCGTGGTCGGCGAGGTCGCCGATCACCTCGTGCCGGACGGTGGCCGCCGGGTCGAGCGAGTCGTGCTGGGTGAGCACGCCGAGGCGCAGGTCGCCGGTCTGCGTGACGCGGCCGGTGTCGGGGGTCTCCAGCTTCGCGAGGATGCGGATGAGGGTGGTCTTGCCGTCGCCGTTGCGGCCGACCACGCCGATCCGGTCGCCCTCGCTGACGCCGAGGGAGACGCCGTCGAGCAGCGCACGCGTGCCGTACACCTTGCCGACGGCTTCCAGATTGACCAGGTTGGCTGCCACTGCCATCTCACTCCTGCTGCTCGAATCGACCGGGCTTCCCAGCGTAATCGCCCGCGCCGACGGTGCCCGACCGCCCTTGGGGTGGACCGCGGCGCCCGGCCGTCCGCCGGTGGACCGCGGCCCGGCCGCCGGTCAGCGGCGTCGCGTCCGCGCCGGGCCGCTGACCGCCTCGACCAGGAACCAGCCCACGACGGCCGCCAGGACCGCCATCGGCGCGGAGACGCGCACGGCGACCAGCAGGGCCGTGCGGCCCTCCAGGAGGCCGCCGAAGCCGACCATGGACAGGCCCAGGACGCCGAACAGGCACAGCGTGACGCCGAGCGCGGCCACCGGGCCGGAGGCCGGGCGCGGCTCGGCCGGGCCGCGGGCGGCGGACGGCCGCTCGAACCGCCGGAAGGCCGCGACGAGCAGCGCCGTCACGGCGGCGGCGGCCGCGATCCGCGGGGGGACCTGTGCCCACCACGGTCCGGTCGCGGGGCCGGGCAGCGGTACGCGCAGGGCGAGCAGGGCCCCGTACACGCCGAGCATCGCGGTGAGGTGCCACAGGAACGCCGTCATCGCGATGCCGTTGGCGGCGACCACGCCGCGCCATACGCGGGGGCGGGCCAGCAGCCGTCCGGCCGGGGCGCGCAGCAGCTCGACCGCGCCGACGAGCCACAGTCCGTGGCAGAGCAGCGCGAGGGTCGGCGGGGACATGTTGCTGATCTTCTCGCCGGGCATCCCGACCATGGACAGCGGGTACGGGCCGGCGGCGACGAGTGTGACGGCGCCCGCGAGGCCGGTGAGGGCCAGCGCCGCCGGTGCGCGGAGGCCGCGGGCCGCGAGGCGGCCGTCGGCGCGCAGGAAGCCGAGTTGGTGGACGGCGAGCCAGACGAAGGCGAAGTTGAGGAACTCCACGTACGGCACGTCGAGGGCGAAGCGCAGGGCGTCGACGGCGGCGGCCGCCGCGACGAGGGCGGCGAACGCGCCCCAGCCGTAGCGTTCGTGGAGGCGCAGCAGGGGCGGGGTGAAGGCGACCATCGCCAGGTAGATGCCGATGAACCACAGCGGCTGCGCGACGAGCCGGGCGGCCATGCCGGTCAGTGAGCCGTCCGCGCCCAGGAGTTGGACGGTCAGCGCGCCCGCTCCCCAGATGCCGATGAAGACCATGGTGGGACGCAGCAGCCGCTGGAGCCGGGCCCGCAGGAAGGCGGCGTAGAGGGAGCCGCCGGGTTCGCCGCGGCGGGCGAGGGACCGGTAGGACAGGGCGTGCGAGAAGCCGCCGACGAAGAAGAAGACGGGCATGATCTGGAGGAGCCAGGTCAGGGGCTGGAGGGCCGGTTCGACGGCGAGGAGGTTGCCGACGCGCGCCTCGCCGTCCCCGTCGACGGTCACGGTGGCCATCAGCCAGTGGCCGAGCACGACCGTGCCGAGCGAGGCGACGCGGAGCAGGTCGATGTAGCGGTCGCGGCCGCTGGGCGTGGCCTCGGCGAGTTCGCGTACGCCCGTACGTGCCGCGGCCGGTCGTCGTGGTCTCATACGGGCACGATGGCGCGGCGGGCGGGCCGTACGGCACGGTGCCGGTACTCAAGTCCTTTGAGTACCGGTACTCATCGCGCCCCGGGGTCAGCCGGTGGAGAGCACGGTGGCGCCCGGGGCCGGGCCGGTGGCGACGCGCGCCGTGCGGCAGGTGCCGGAGGCGAGGAGGGCGTCGGCGACGGTACGGGCGGTGGCCGCGTCCTCGGTCAGGAACGCGGTGGTCGGCCCGGAGCCGGAGACGAGCGCGGCCAGGGCGCCGGCGGCGGTGCCCGCGGCGAGGGTCGCGGTGAGGGAGGGGCGCAGGGAGACGGCGGCGGGCTGGAGGTCGTTGCTCACGGCCGCCGCCAGGGCGGCCGGGTCGCCGCCGCGGAGGGCTTCGAGGAGGGCGGCGGACGGTTCGGGGTCGGCGGCGATGTCCGCCGTGGTCGCGCCCGTGCCGGACGCTTCGCGGAGCCGGTCGCACTCGCCGTAGACGGCCGGGGTGGAGAGGCCGCCGTCGGCGACCGCGAAGACCCAGTGGAAGACGCCGCCGACGTCGAGGGGGGTGAGGAGCTCGCCCCGGCCCCGGCCGAGGGCCGCGCCGCCGAGGAGGCTGAACGGCACGTCGCTGCCCAACTCGGCGCAGATGCCGAGGAGTTCGGAGCGGTCGGCGCGGGTGTCCCACAGGGCGTCGCAGGCGGCGAGGGCGCCCGCGGCGTCCGCGCTGCCGCCGGCCATGCCGCCGGCGACGGGGATGTCCTTGGCGATGTGGATGTGGACGTCCGGCTCGCGCCCGTACCGGCGGGCGAGGGCGGTCGCGGCGCGTGCGGCCAGGTTGGTGGCGTCCAGCGGCACGTGGTGGGTGTCGGGTCCGGAGCAGGTGACGTACAGGGCGTCGGCGGGTGTGACGGTGATCTCGTCGTAGAGGCCGACGGCCAGGAAGACGTTGGCCAGCCCGTGGAACCCGTCGGGCCTGCGCCCGCCCACGGCGAGCTGCACGTTGACCTTGGCGGGGACGCGCACGGTGACACCGCCGGTGCCGATGCCGACGGCGGGGACGGCGGGGAGGCCGGGGGTGCTCATCGGTCGCCCTCCGGGTCGGCGTCGGCCGCGGCTTCGTACGTCCTGCTGCCCGCCCACGCGTCGCCGCCCTCGCCGGGGACCTTGTGTTCGGCGATGGCGATGAATTCCTCGACGGTGAGGGATTCGCCGCGCGCCTGCGGGGAGACGCCCGCGGCGACCAGCGCCGCCTCGGCCGCGGCGGCGGAGCCGGCCCAGCCGGACAGGGCGGCGCGCAGGGTCTTGCGGCGCTGGGCGAAGGCGGCGTCGACGACGGCGAAGACGTCCCGCTTGGCGGCGGTGGTCTTGATGGGCTCGGCGCGGCGGACCAGCGAGACGAGGCCGGAGTCGACGTTCGGGGCGGGCCAGAAGACGCTGCGGCCGATGGAGCCGGCGCGCTTGACGTCGGCGTACCAGGCGGCCTTCACGGACGGCACGCCGTACACCTTGGAGCCGGGGCGCGCGGCGAGCCGGTCGGCGACCTCGGCCTGGACCATGACGAGGGTCCGCTCGATGGTCGGGAACGTCGCGAGCATGTGCAGCAGCACCGGCACCGCGACGTTGTACGGGAGGTTGGCGACCAGCGCGGTCGGCGCGGGGCCGGGCAGCTCGGTGACGCGCATCGCGTCGGAGTGGACCAGCTCGAAGCGGTCGGCGCGCTCGGGGAGCCGGGCGGCGACCGTCGCGGGCAGCGCCGCGGCCAGCACGTCGTCGATCTCGACGGCGGTGACCCGGTCGGCGGCCTCCAGCAGGGCCAGGGTCAGTGACCCGAGCCCGGGTCCGACCTCGACGACGACGTCGTCGGGCCCGACATCGGCGGTCCGGACGATCCGGCGGACGGTGTTGGCGTCGATGACGAAGTTCTGGCCTCGCTGCTTCGTCGGGCGTACGCCGAGCGCGGCGGCCAGGTCGCGGATGTCGGCGGGGCCCAGGAGGGGGCCGGGATCGTCTGTGGTGGGGCTGGAGCTCACCCGTGAAGCTTACGGCCGCAGACGGGCCACGGACTCGCCCCCCGGCTGATGTACAGCTTCTTGGCCCGGGAGGTCTGCTCCTCGGCCGGTGCGTCCTGCGGCCGTCCGCTGCCGCCGAGCGAGTGCCAGGTCCGGGTGTCGAACTGGTAGAGCCCCCCGTATGTGCCGGAGGCGTCCACGGCGTCGGGCCGCCCGCCCGCCTCGCACTGGGCGAGCCCGTCCCAGTCGAGGCCGTCGGCCCCGGTGGGCTTGGGCTTGGTGCCGACCCGCACGATCTGGGCGCGCGGCGATTCGACGGTCTCCGTCCGGAGCTTCTTCGGCCTCTGCCGGACGCCGTTGACGGTCCGCAGTCCGTACGTGACGCGCCGTACGCCTTGCCGGCCGGCCGTCTCGACGGTCTCGGTGCCCTTGAAGAGCGTCGGGTCCTCCCGCCGCTCGGTGTGGAACGGGATGGGCTCCTCGCGCGCCTCCTCGCCGCCGGTGATGCGCATGACGGAGATGGTCTGGCCCTCGCGGGGGAAGCTCTCGGGGGCCACGGAGGTGGAGTCCTGGCCGCTCAGGGTGATGCCGGCCGCCTCGACGGCCTCGCGGACGGTCGCCGCGTTGGTGGCGACGGTGTGCTCGCGGCCGTCGGCCATGAAGGTGACGGTGCGCTCGGTGCGTACGGCCAGGTCGAGGCCGGTACGGGCGATGGCCCGCGAACCGTCGACGGAGAGGTGGGCGCCCTCGGCGCGCACGCCGAGCTGGCGCAGCGCCCCGGCGACGGTGCGGGCGGTGGTCCAGACGCGGCGGCGCTCGCCGTCGAGGTCGAGGGTCAGGGGGCGGCCGTAGCGGATGGTGACCTCGTCGCCGGTGGCGAGTCCGTGGTCGCGGCCGGGCGCGATGACGTCGTGGGCACCGATGGGCACGCCTTCGTCGGCGAGGAGTTCGTCGACGTCGTCGGCGAAGGTGTGCAGGGTGCGGGGGGTGCCGTCGACGTCGAGCCGTACGGCCTTGTCGCTGGCGACGAAGGCGGAGGTGCCGCCCGCCAGGAAGGCGACGACGAGGGCGCGGGGGACGAGGCGGAGCAGCCCCGCGGGGCGTTCCGCCGGGCGCTTGCGGCGGGCGGCGCGGCGCGCGGCGGCCCGGCCGCCGCCCGGCTCGGGGCGGACCGGCTCGGCGGCGGCGGGTTCGGCGGCGGCGGGTTCGGCGGCGGGTTCGTAGGGGCCGAGGTCGCGGGGGTGGCTCGCGGGCCCTTCCCGCGCTTCCGCGTCGCCGGGGCCGGCGTACCCGTGGAGCTCGTCGCACCGCTCCGGCCATTCCGGCCAGTCCGGCCGTTCCCGCCACTCCGGCCATTCCGGCTCGTACGGAATCTGCTCCGGCTCGTACGGAATCTGCCGGGGCAGATACGGGTCGGCCGGGCGGGCGGGGGCCTCGGCGCCGCGGTACGCGGCTCGGTGGCTGCCCTGTGCTTGACTCACGCGACGCTCCACTGGGTCCGACCGCTGGTCCGGCTCCAGGCCCGGCTCGAAGGCCCGGCTCTGGCCGGGAATCTAGCGGAGCGCCGCGTCACTCTACAAAGGCGACTGGTCACACAGTGTGGCGCGGCGGCTCCGGGTAGCCGAAGGCGCGGGCGGTGTTCCGCGCCACGGCCGCGGCCAGCTCGTCCTCGTGGACGCCCTTGACGTCCGCCATGGCACGGAGCGTGACGGGGATGAGGTACGGCGCGTTCGGCCGCCCCCGGTAGGGCATCGGGGTGAGGAACGGCGCGTCCGTCTCGACCAGGATCAGCTCCCGCGGGGCGACGGCGAGGGCGTCGCGCAGCGGCTGGGCGTTCTTGAAGGTGACGTTTCCGGCGAAGGACATGTAGTACCCGGCGCCGGCGCAGACCTTGGCCATCTCGGCGTCGCCGGAGTAGCAGTGGAAGACGACGGTTTCGGGGGCGCCTTCCTCGTCGAGGACGCGCAGCACGTCGTCGTGCGCCTCGCGGTCGTGGATGACGAGGGCCTTGCCGTGGCGCTTGGCGATGTCGATGTGGCGGCGGAAGGAACGTTCCTGGGCGGCCATGCCGTCGGGTCCGGTGCGGAAGTGGTCGAGGCCGGTCTCGCCGACGCCGCGCACATGCGGGAGGGCGGCCAGCCGGTCGATCTCGGCGAGGGCGGCGTCCAGGGCCGCGTCGCCGCCCGCCGACCGGGCGCCCTGGCGGGACCAGCCGTCGGGGTCGCCGAGGACGATGCGGGGCGCCTCGTTGGGGTGCAGCGCCACGGTCGCGTGGACGTTCTCGTGGGCGGCGGCCGTCTCGGCGGCCCAGCGGGATCCGGCCAGGTCGCACCCCACCTGGACGACGGTCGTCACGCCGACGGACGCGGCCTTGGCCAGGGCTTCCTCGACGGTGCCCCGCTGCATGTCCAGATGGGTGTGCGAGTCGGCGACGGGCACGTCGAGGGGGGCCGGGAGCGGCGGTGGGACGTCCTGATCCTTGCGGTCGCCGCTCTGCCTGCCGCTCTTCGATGCTGTTGCCGCCATGACCGCGATTCTATGATCTCCCGGCCGGGGACCTGCCCGGCCGGGGCGGGGCTCACTTCCGGTGGTGGAAGGGCTTCAGCAGGTCGGCGAGGTGCCAGTGGTGGTCCCCGGTGTGCCGCGGGGGCTCGGCGGGGCGCTCGCGGCCGTCGAGCCCGTCGCCTCCGCCCGGTCCGCCGCGGGTCGGCGCCTCGGCGCCGGTGGCCGCCGCCGGAACGGCGGCCGGCGTGGAGTGCGGGGGGCGGTGCAGGGCCTCGGTGACCATGGAGACCCGGCCGGAACCCATGATGCGCACGACGTGCGCGCCGCAGTTCATGCAGGTCGGGGTGGTCAGCGGGGACGGGACCCGGGTGCCGTCCGCGTAGTAGACGACGAAGGCCCGCCCGTGGGTGTCCACGTGGTGCTCTATCTCGTAACTCTGCTCCCAGCCGTGCCCGCACTTCATGCACGCGAAGGCGTACGCCTCGTGCGCGTTCTCATCGGATGCGAGCCTCGGGTGGGCAATCGGGTGGACACCACTTGAGGTTCCTGCGATCTCGCTCATGGCAGCTCCTCTTGTCCGTAGACAAGTCTCTCCGGGAACGGACGTCCCACCTCCAGAGAACGCCTTTCCCGGCGACGGCGCGACAGCCCTTCTGCGTATTGGGACAAATTTGGCTACTTGATATCGCAAGCGCCCGGCTGCCATGCCTAAGCTTTAGGTTTTCACGAGAGTCCTTTGCCCGCCGGTGGGGCCTGGCGCGCGGCGTTCTTCGCCGCGACGACCGCGTCGAACACCTCCCGTTTCGGCAGCCCCGCCTCGGCCGCCACGGCGGCGATGGCCTCCTTGCGCCGCTCCCCCGCCTCTTCCCGTACGAGCACCCGCTGGACCAGCTCGGCGGGGTCCAGGTGCTGCGGTCCGGTGGCCGGGGCGCCCTCCACGACGACGGTGATCTCGCCGCGTACGCCCTCGGCGGCCCACTCGGCCAGCTCCGCCAGCGGGCCACGCTTGACCTCCTCGTACGTCTTGGTCAGCTCGCGGCAGACGGCGGCGCGGCGGTCCGCGCCGAAGACCTCGGACATGGCGGCGAGGGTGTCGTCGAGCCGGTGCGGGGCCTCGAAGTAGACCAGGGTGCGGCGCTCGTCGGCGACCTCGCGGAGCTTGCCGAGCCGCTCGCCGGCCTTGCGGGGCAGGAAGCCCTCGAAGCAGAACCGGTCGACGGGCAGCCCGGAGACGGCGAGCGCGGTCAGCACGGCGGACGGGCCCGGGACGGCGGTGACCTTGACGCCGCGCTCGACGGCGGCGGCGACGAGGCGGTAGCCGGGGTCCGAGACGGACGGCATCCCCGCGTCGGTGACCAGCAGCACCCGCGCGCCGCCGGACAGCGCCTCGACCAGTTCGGGCGTACGGGCCGACTCGTTGCCCTCGAAGTAGGAGACGACGCGCCCGGTGGTGTGCACGCCGAGCGCCTGGGTGAGGCGGCGCAGCCGCCGGGTGTCCTCGGCGGCGATCACGTCGGCGGCGGCCAGTTCGGTGGCCAGCCGGGGCGGGGCGTCGGCGACGTCGCCGATGGGGGTGCCGGCGAGGACGAGCACGGCGGGGGCGCTGGAGGGGGTCTCAGTGGATGCGGCAGTCACGGGCCCATCCTCGCAGGGGCGGGCGGCTCGCCCGGCACGGCGAGCGCGGCGCGCGGCGCGGGCCCGGGGCGCGGACGGCCCGGGGCGCCGGGCCCGTCGTGACCTCCCGGCGCGGTGCGGGCGCCCGCCGTCCCACGCCGAGCCGTGCGCCGCCCCGAGACTCGCACAGATGAGTTCCCTACGATGGCGCGGTGACCAGTGACACCGCGACGCACGCCCAGCAGGGCCAGGCCGCCGACGATCAGCAGCCGAACTGGCGGCGGGGGCTGCGCCGGTTCGGCTACGCGGGCCGGCCGCGGACGGACCTGCGGGACCGGCTCGTACCGCCGTTCCCCGAGCCCGGGGTGCGGCTGTGGGCCGCGCTCGGCGTCGGTCCCGGGGCCGCGCTGCGGCTGGCGCGCTGCACGGGCTGGGGCGGTCCGCTGCTCGTCACGCTCTTCGCGGGGCTGCTGCGCTTCTGGCACCTGGGGTCGCCGCGCGCGGTGATATTCGACGAGACGTACTACGCGAAGGACGCCTGGTCGCTGTGGAAGTACGGGTTCGAGGCGTCCTGGTCGAAGGACGCCAATGACCAGCTTCTCCACACGCCGCAGCACATCCCGGTCAGCGAGGCGGCGGCGTATGTGGTGCATCCGCCGGTCGGCAAGTGGGTCATCGGCCTCGGTGAGCAGCTCTTCGGGCTGACGCCGTTCGGCTGGCGGTGCATGGTGGCGCTGCTGGGGACGGCGTGCGTGCTGATGCTGTGCCGGATCGGGCGGCGGCTGCTGCGCTCCACGTTCCTGGGGTGCCTGGCGGGCACGCTGATGGCGGTGGACGGGCTGGCGTTCGTGATGAGCCGCACCTCGCTGCTCGACTCGGTGCTGGTCTTCTTCGTGCTGGCGGCCTTCGGCTGCGTGCTGATCGACCGCGACCGGACCCGGGCGCGGATCGCGGCGGCCCTGCCGGTCGGCCCGGACGGGCTGGCCCGTCCGGACGCCGACGTCGGCGACGGGCTGAAGCTGGGGTGGCGGCCGTGGCGGCTGGCGGCGGGGCTCTGTCTGGGCCTGGCGTGCGCGACGAAGTGGAACGGCGCGATCTATCTGGCGGCGTTCGGTCTGATGGTGGTGGTGTGGGACGTGGGCTCGCGCCGGCTGGCGGGGGCCTACCGCCCGTACCGCTCGGCGCTGCGGCGTGACGTGCCGTGGGCGTTCCTGTCCACGGTGGTCGTCTCCGTCTGCGTCTACCTGGCGTCGTGGACCGGCTGGTTCGCTAAGAGCGGTACGTACAGCAAGGCGGCGGGCTGGCAGCACAGCGGCTACTTCAGGCACTGGGCGGAGACGGAGGGCGGCCACAGCCCGGACGGCTTCCTGGCCGGGGTGCTCAACCCGCTGCGCAGCCTGTGGCACTACGAGGCGGAGGTCTGGAAGTTCAACACCGGCCTCACGTCGCCCCACACGTACCAGTCCAACCCGTGGAGCTGGCTGATCCAGGGCCGCCCGGTCTCGTACTTCTACGAGTCCCCCAAGCCCGGTCAGGACGGCTGCCCCAAGGACGCGGTGGGCAAGTGCGCCCGCGAGGTGCTGGCCCTGGGCACTCCGCTGCTGTGGTGGGCGGCGTGCTTCGCGCTGCTGTATCTGCTCTACCGCTGGGCCTTCAAGCGGGACTGGCGGGCGGGCGCGATCCTGTGCGCGGTCGCGGCGGGCTATCTGCCGTGGTTCAACTACCAGGAACGGACCATCTTCCTGTTCTACGCGGTGGTCTTCCTGCCCTTCCTGTGTCTGGCCCTGGCGATGATGATCGGGGCGATGCTGGGGCCGCCGGGGTCGTCCGAGAGACGGCGGGTGGCGGGCGCGGTGGGCGCGGGCGCGCTGGTCCTGCTCATCGTGTGGAACTTCGTCTATTTCTTCCCGATCTATACGGGGCAGGCGATTCCGCTGGACGCGTGGCGGAATCGGATGTGGTTCGACAGCTGGATCTGAGCTCCCCGGAGCCGGTGGAACCGGCTCACCCCACGCGCCTCTCACGTCGCGTAGAGTGCGCGCGTCAGGTTTTAATCACATGATTAAAACTGCTGGGGGCCTGAGGGGGGCTGGGACATGCGCACTGGCGTCAAGATCGCGGTCGGCGGGACGATCGCCGCGGTCGTCGGGGTGGCCGGGTACGGCGCCTACAACGTGATCGAGGGGGCTACGGGCAGCCGGACGGCCGCGCACAGCGAGCCGGCGGCCGACCGTACGGGGCCGCCCACCGCGGACGAGATCGACAAGGCCGCCAAGGGCTTCCTCGACGCGTGGGCGGCCGGCGACCCGGAGAAGGCGGCGGACTTCACGGACAACGCGGGGGCCGCCGTGGCCGCGCTCACCGGGTACCGCGAGGACGCCCATGTGAAGAAGGTGTCCTTCAAGCCGGGCACGGCCGCCGGCTCGAAGGTGCCGTTCGCGGTGACCGCCGAGGTCTCCTCCGGCGAGCATCACGCCACGTGGACGTACGACTCCGCCCTCACCGTGCACCGCGGGAAGAACAGCGGGCGGGCGCTCGTCGACTGGAAGCCCGCCGTGCTCCACCCGAAGCTGCAGCGCGGCCAGCACCTGACGGCCGGCGACTCCCACCCGCAGATCACCGCCGTCGACCGGCACGGCAAGGAGATGAACGACAAGGACTATCCGTCGCTCGTCGCCGTGCTGCCCCAGCTGCGCCAGAAGTTCGGGGACAAGGCGGGCGGCGAGGCCGGGCTGGAGGTGGCGATCGAGCCGGACGGCCAGCACACCCCCGGTCCGACCCTCTTCACGGTCTCCAAGGGGAAGCCCGGCAAGCTCCGGACCACCCTCGACGCCGCCGCCCAGCGGGCCGCCGAGAAGGCGGTGAAGAAGCAGAGCGACGCCTCCGTGGTCGCGGTGCAGCCGAGCACCGGCGGGATCCTGGCGATCGCCAACTCCAAGAAGACCGCGTTCAACCCGGCGCTGATGGGGCAGACCGCACCCGGCTCGACGATGAAGGTCATCACGGCGGCGACCCTCCTGGAGCAGGGCAAGGCGTCGCCGGGCAAGGCGCTGCCCTGTCCGAAGTACCAGACGTACGGGATGAAGTTCCACAACGTGGAGGGCGCCGAGAACCCCGGCGCGACCTTCGCCCAGGACTTCGCCGCCTCCTGCAACACCGCCTTCATCTCGCTCGCCAAGGACATCCCGGACGGCGCGGTGCCGGGCGTCGCGAAGGACGTCTTCGGCATCGGGCTGGACTGGAAGACCGGGCTGTCGACCTTCGACGGCAGCGTGCCGAGCGACACCGGCGCGGGCAAGGCCGCCGCGATGATCGGGCAGGGCCGGGTGCAGATGAACCCGCTCAACATGGCCTCCGTCGCCGCCACCGCCCGTACCGGTTCCTTCCACCAGCCGTACGTCGTGGCGCCCTCGGTCGACGACCGCGAGCTCGCCAAGGCCGCCCGGTCGCTGCCCGGCCCGGTCGCGAAGGACCTGCGGGCGATGATGAAGCTGACCGCGACCCAGGGCACGGGGCAGGGCGCGATGGCGGGGCTCGGCTCGGACGTCGGGGCCAAGACCGGCTCCGCCGAGGTCGACAACCAGACCAGGTCCAATGGGTGGTTCACCGCCTACCGGGGCGATGTGGCGGCCGCCGCCGTCGTCCCCAAGGGCGGGCACGGCGGGGACTCGGCCGGGCCGATCGTCGCGGCCGTGCTGCGCGCCGGGTGACGCGGGGAGGGCTCTCCGTACGCCGCGGAAGGTGAACCGCGGCGGATATCCGGGCGCCCTCCGCGCCCCCTCCGGGCGCCCTCCGAGTGACGGAAACGACCTCGCGTGGCCCCTACGACCAGCGCTAGCGTCGGGGGCATGAGCACACCTGACACCGCCCACCCCCGATTCGCCGAGGCCCTGCGTGAGCTGGGCCTCGATGTCGAGGTCCGCCGCTTCCCCGACGCCACCCGCACCGCCGTCGAGGCCGCCGCCGCGGTCGGCTGCGAGCTCGGCCAGATTGTCAAGTCCCTCGTCTTCGAGGCGGACGGGCAGCCGGTGCTGGTGCTCGTGGACGGCTCCTCCCGGGTCGATGTCGAGCTGGTACGGGCGGAGTTGGGCGCGGAGCGGGTCCGGCGCGCCGGCGCCGATCTGGTACGGGAGACCACCGGGTACGCGATCGGCGGCGTGCCGCCCTTCGGCCACCGCACCCGCACCCGGGTGCTCGCCGACCGCGGGCTGCTCCGCCACGAGGTGGTGTGGGCCGCGGCCGGCACCCCGCACACCGTCTTCCCGCTCGCCCCCCGGTCGCTGGTCGAGCACGCGGGCGGGGATCTCGTGGACGTGCGCGAGCGCACCGCATGACGCCGCTCATAGCGACGGCGGTGCTCATCGCCGCCATCACGCACGCCAGTTGGAACGCCATCGCCCACGGCATCAAGGACCAGCTGATCGCCTTCACGCTGGTGGGCGGCGGCGGGGCGGTCATCGGCGCCGTGCTGGCCTTCTTCACGCCGCTGCCCGCGTCCGGGGCGTGGCCGTACCTGCTCGGCTCCGCGGTGCTGCACGTCGTCTACCAGGCGCTGCTGATGCGCTCCTTCTCGCTCGGCGACTTCGGTCAGATGTACCCGATAGCGCGCGGCACCGCCCCGCTGGTGGTCACCGTGCTCGCGGCGGTCTTCGTCGGGGAGCTGCCGGACGGCTGGCAGACGGCGGGGGTCGTGGTGGCCTCGGCCGGTCTGGTGGGCGTCGCGCTGTGGGGCATCCGCGGCTCGCGCCCGCACTGGGCGGCGATCGTCGCCGCCGTCGCCACCGGCCTGGCCATCGCCTCGTACACGGTCGTCGACGGCCTCGGCGTACGGGCCTCCGGCAGCTCGCTCGGCTACATCGCCTGGCTGATGATCCTGGAGGGGATCGCCATCCCCGCGTACGCCCTCGCGTCGCGGCGCGGCGCGCTGGCGGGGCAGTTGCGTCCGTACGCGGTGCGCGGGCTGACCGGCGGGCTGCTGTCGGTCTTCGCGTACGGGCTGGTGCTGTGGGCCCAGACGCGGGCCGAGCTGGCGCCGATCGCCGCGCTGCGGGAGTCGTCGATCATCGTGGGCGCGGCCATCGGCGCGCTCTTCTTCAAGGAGCGGTTCGGCGCGCCCCGGATCGCGGCGGCGGGGCTGATGGTCGTGGGCATCGGGCTGATGCTGCACGCCAGTTGAGTCCAGCGCCCGATACGGCCCGGTCAGGCCGTACGCCTGCCAGAATCCCCCCACCACTCGAAAAAGTGACGCGTATCACATATCGCTTCGAGGCAACTCGCCACCCCGTGGGCGAATTGCCGGGGTTGCAGTAGTTCACTTCAGGACATGCCGTGTGCATGATCCCGGTGAAGGTTTCGGGCCAGGGGGTGCGATGGAATTCCGTCAGCTGATCACGTTTCAACGAGTGGCGTCGTTAATGAGCTTCACGCGCGCCGCCGAGGAGTTGAGCTACGCCCAGTCGAGCGTGACGAGCCAGATCCGCGCGCTGGAGACGTCGTTGGACGTCGAACTGTTCGACCGGCTGGGGGGCCGGATCAGGCTGACGGAGGCGGGTGAGCGGCTGCTGGAGTACGCGGAGCAGATCCTCGCCCTCGCCGACGAGGCCCGCTCGGACATCGCCGGCCGCGACGGGCCGGCGGGCACACTGGTGATCGGCACGATGGAGAGCATCACCTCCTACCGCATGCCGCCGCTGCTGGAGCTCTTCCACCACCGCTACCCCCGGCTCCAGCTCTCGCTGCGGCCCAGCCTCTGCGCGGAGACCTGCCACGCGCTGCGCCAGGGCACCTTCGACGTCGGCTTCCTCATGGAGGCCGAGACCGAACGGCCGGGCCTGGAGACGATGACGCTGGCGGAGGAGCCGCTGGTGCTGGTGGCCGCCCCAGGCCACCCGATGACGGCGATGCGCGAACTGTCCCTGGACGACCTGCGGGGCGCCTCGGTGGTGGCGACGGAGGCCGGCTGCGCCTACCGCGACCTGTTCGAGCGGGAGCTGAAGGGCGCCGAGACCTCCTCGTTCCTGGAGTTCGGCACCATCGAGGCGATCAAGCGCGGGGTGATGGCCGGGCTCGGCGTCTCCCTGCTCCCGAAGATCACGGTGGCCGGCGAACTCGCACGCGGGGAGATGGCGGTGCTGCCCTGGCAGCCGCCGTTCAAGGTCTTCACCCAGCTGGCCTGGCGGCGGGGGAAACGGCTGTCGCGCGAGATGAAGCTGTTCATCGACCAGACCGCCCGCCTCATCAAGGAAGAGCCGTCCGCGACGGCCTGCTGACTCGGGTGACGGCGCCCGGGGGGGGGGTGTCGGGGGGGCCGCCGGCCGGAGGGGGATAGAAAAAAACTCTGCCCCACGGATCTGGTCCCCCCCACCATAGTCTGGCGCTCGAGGGAGAA
>NZ_JBWKFF010000012.1:230922-256600 GCF_056434425.1 Streptomyces sp. NPDC044033
TGTTGGGAGAGGGGAGATGTTGTCTGAGAGCAGGCTTTCCCTCGGAGGAGAGGAAGAGCGTTTGAGGGGTTCTGGTGGCGTGGGGGGGCGTCCCCCGGGGCTCGCACGCCGGGCGCCCCTACGGCCGAGGGGCCCCGACCGGTCATCACCGACCGTGTCAGGGCCCCTCAGCCGAGTGCTGTCATCAAGTGGCAAGGTGGATAAGGGGGCTTGCGGGGGAATCAGTAGTGGACGCGGCGGTTCTCCGGGGTCTGGCGGTAGCGGATGCTCCACTGGTTGCGGCGGACGTAAGTGCGCTGGAGCCAGCGGTCCGCGCCGTCGTAGCGGGCGGTGAACTGCGTACGGGCGTGCAGCCCCTTGCGGTTGTTGATCAGCAGCGCCTCGCCGGGCCGGAGGAAGACCTCGTGGGCCACCTCGCGGCAGGCCGACTGCACCCGGTCGAGCGCCGCCTGCGCCGCACTGGTCATGGCGCGCACCCCATTGGCCGACGAGGAGATCTCCGGGGCGTCCTCGGGGCCGCTGATGATCGCCACCGGATCGGAGAGCACCTCGGCGTCGCCGGCCACGTCGCGTACGTAACTGCCCGGCGCGTTCAGCCGGAACAGCGGACTTCGCAGCAGTTCGAGCGTGCGGTCGTCGAGGACCCGGGCGAGGTCGCGGGCGTCCGCGTAATGGGTGGCGGCGATCCCCTCGTGATCGGCCCGCAGGCAGCTGAGGACGAGGAAATCGGGGTTGCTCACGTCATAGCGGCCGATGAGGTCGTGCACGATGTCGTTGTGGAAGTTGAGGAAGACGGTGGAGCCCTGGTTGGTCTGGGTCATGGCGCCGCCGGGGACGGGGATGACGTCGTGGACGAGCTGCCCGTTCTTCTCGGTGAGGAAGCCGACCGGCTCGCCCAGCAGCCCTGACAGCGCCAGCAGCACGCCCTCGGCCACGAAGGTCGGCTTGTCCCGGGAGGGGCCGCCGTCGCCGGGCGTCTCGGGGAGGTGCGCGTCGACGGGGAGGTTGCGGAGGTAGCCGACGCCCGGAGTGTCGGTGTGCCGGCCGAAGTCGAGGATCTCCTGGAGCAGGTCGATCGGCAGGGTGGCGAAGATCTGGTGGTAGCGGGCCATCGCGCGGTCTATGCGGTCGTTCGGATCGGGTTCGGCCGCCAGCTGCCGGCCGATGGCATCGCGCACCGCGTCCGGCAGCGCCATGTGCCCGAGGGTCCTCACCGGCTGCCGCGCGGCGGGGGCCGGCCGGCCGCTCGGCTCGTGCTTGTTCTCGGTGGTCGGGCGGTTGTCGACGACGGGCGTGCTCATGGCTGTACTCCTTCGGTGCGGGAGGTGCGGTGCGATGCAGGAGGTGCGGTGCGGTGTGAGAGGTGCGGTGCGGTGCGGGAGGTGCCGCGTGAGAGGTGCGGTGCGGGAAACGCCCGGTGGGGCGTGCTCAGATGGGCCGGATACCGTCGCGCTGTACGGGCAGGGAGTCGTGCAGCTTCTGGGCGAGTTCCTGCGCCTCGACGTCGTCGGCGGCGATGTGCGTGGTCACGCGGCTGCCGGTGATCTCGGCCACCGGGATGCCCACGAGCCGCGACTCGGGCAGGCCGTGCCGGCGCTGGAAGTGTTCGAGGTCGAGATAGCCGCCGATCAGGGCCAGGTGCGGGCCGTCCTCCAGCCGTACGGTGTCCACGCCCTGGGCGTGGAAGACGCTGTGGGCCCGGTCGGCGTCCGCCGCGTCGGCGTAGGCCAGTACGCGGGAGTGCCGGTTGAGGATCACCGCGGCGGCGGGGGCGCCGTCCGAGCTGATGACGGTGCCCTCCTCGAAGGGGGCCCGGTTGCGCCGGCAGACCAGCGTGATGCCGTGCTTCTTGGCGGTCCGCACCGCGCGGCGGTGCAGCACCTTGGCGCCGTGCAGCGACATCAGGGAGGCGGCGTCGTAGGCGACCTGCCGCAGCAGCCGGACGCCGGTGACCAGGTTGGGGTCGGCGCTGTACACGCCGTCCACGTCCGAGTGGATCTCGCACCGGTCGGCGCCGACGGCCGCGGCGACGAGGACCGCCGAGAGGTCCGAGCTGTTCTTGCCGAGCCAGGTCGGCCGGCCCTCGCTGTCGGCGGCCTGGCCGCCGGGGACGACCACGATGTCGTGCTCCTCCAGCGCCTGCCGCAGGGGCCGCGGGTCCAGATCGCGGACCTTCGCCCACATGTAGGTGCTGTCGGTGGTCAGGCCGATCTGGTGGCCCGCCAGCACGGTGGCCTTGAGGCCCTGCTGGTGGAGCGCGGTGGTCAGGAGGTGGGCGCTGACGGTGTCGGCGAGGGTCAGCAGTCCGGCGACGCTCTCGTCCTCGGGGTGCTCGTCGACCTGGTGGAGCCGTTCGCGCAGCCGCTCCGTCTCGCCGGGCATGGCGCTGACGACGACGGCCAGCGGCCGCCGCTCGCTCGCCTGGCGCGCGGCCAGCGCCTGGGCGAGCTCCGGGTACGAGCGGTGGGTGGCGAAGGTGGAGCCGCCGAACTTCAGGGCGACGGGGGTAGCGGTCCCGCCGGGCGTAGCGGTTCGGGCAGTCGTAGCGGTCTCAGCGGTCACACGGGTCACAGCACACCTCGTTCGACGAGCGCCTCGGCGATCTGGAGGGCGTTGAGCGCCGCCCCGATGCGCACGTTGTCGGCCACGGCCCAGAGCCAGAAGGCGCGGGGGTTGTTGGGGGTGATACGGACGCGTCCGACGTGGACGCGGTTGGGGTCGCCCGCGGTGCGCGGGGTGGGGAAGGCGCCGAGCTCCTCCCGGTCGTGGACGGTGACTTCGTCGAGCGCGGCCAGGGTCCGTATCAGCTCGTCGCGGTCGACCGGGGTGTCGCACTCGATCCAGGCGGCCTCCGAGTGGCTGTTGACGACGGGGACGCGGACACAGGTGGCGGTGACGTCCAGATGCGGCAGACCGAGGATCTTGCGGGATTCCTGGAGCATCTTCTGTTCTTCGAAGGTGAACCCGTCGTCCAGTCTTCGGTCGATGCTGGGGATGACGTCGAAGGCCAGCGAGGGGCTGAAGGTCTTCGAGACGCCGGGGCCGTCGGCGTCCGCCAGGACGGCGCGGGCGCCCTCGCGGAGTTCGTCGATGCCCGAGTAGCCGGCGCCCGAGGCGGCCTGGTACGTGGACACGACGGCCTGCCGGATGCCCCAGCGGTCCTCCACCGGGCGGAGCAGGCGGACCAGCGGGATGGTGGAGCAGTTGGGGTTGGCGATGATGCCGCTGACCGGGCGCCGTTCGAGCTCGTGGGCGTTGACCTGGGGGACGACCAGGGGCGTGTCCGGGTCCATCCGGAAGGCGCTGGTGTTGTCGATGACCAGCGCGCCTTGGGCGACGGCCTTGGGCACCCAGGTGGTGGAGACGGAGCCGCCGGCCGAGAAGAAGGCCACGTCGACGGCGGAGAAGTCGAAGCCGTCCAGGTCGTGCACCCGGTAGGCGCGGCCTTCCACGGTCACCTCGCGGCCGGCGGAGCGGGCGGAGGCGACGAGGTCGATGGAGCGGTAGCGGAATCCGCGGTCCGCGATGAGCTGGATCAGGGTGGTGCCGACGACGCCGGTGGCGCCGACGAGCGCGATGCGGGGTGCTGTGGTGTCGGTGACGAGCGGCATGGTGTCCTCCTCTGACGGCGGTGCTCGGGATGGGTGCCGGGGTGTGTGCCGGGGTGGTGCGGGGCGTTCTCCTGCGGCGGTGAGTTCGCTTCTGCGGCGGTGAGTTCGGGGTGTCGCGGCTCTGCGGGGCCTTCTCGGGCGGTGGTGCGCTCGGGGGCGTCAGACGGTGGTGCGCTCGGGGGCGCTGGGGGCCGGCAGGGGCTTGGCGGCGGGGGTGCGGGGGGCGGCAGGCGCGTTCTTGGCGGTCGCGGGGGCCTCGGAAGCCGGTACGGCCGTGGCTGACGTAGCGGCATCGGGGGCCTGTAGGGCCTTGGCGGCGGCGGGGAGGTAGCCGACCGGGGTGCGGCGCAGCCGGGGGTGCCAGCCGAGGTTGATGCCGAGCGAGGCGCCGACGATGAGCGGGATGCCCAGGGCCTGCACCCAGCTGATGTGGTGCCCGTAGACGGCCCAGTCGGCGACCATGGCGGCGGCCGGGTAGATGAAGGCCAGCACGGCGATCTTCGAGGTGGGCAGCTTCTGGTAGGCGGAGTACATCAGCACGTACATGACGCCGGTGTGGATGAGGCCGAGGCCGACCAGCCAGGCCCAGCCGGCGCCGAAGTGCGCGCTCTGGCTCAGGGTGGCGAAGGGGAGCAGCAGCGGGATGCCGAGGACGACCTGGACGAGGGCGATCAGGTGCGGTTTGACGCCGGTGACGCGCTTGGTGATGACGGTGGACAGGCCGTAGAAGAGGGCCGCCAGGAGCGCGTAGCCGAGGCCGATCATGTATGTGCCGCCGCCGCTGAGGTCGGCCGAGGAGACGCCGGCGACCAGGATGAGTCCGATGAACGCGACGGCCAGCCAGCCGGCCTTGTGCGCCGTGATCTTGTCGCGGAACAGGATGGCGCCCAGCAGCACCACGAAGAACGGTTGTGTGTGGTAGACGACGGTGGCCACCGAGATCGAGGTGGCCTGGTAGGCCTCGAACAGGAACGCCCAGTTGAAGACGATGAACACGCCGCCGAGCGCGGCGAGTCCGAGCTTCTTGGCGGTGAAGCCGTGGTTCTTGAAGAAGCCGCGGATCAGGCAGTACAGGCCGAGGAAGACGGCGCCGAAGACGCAGCGGAAGAAGACCACGTTGAACGGGGAGGCGCCGGACTGCACGACGAAGACGCCGAGGGTGCCGGACAGGAGCATCGCGGCGGTGAGTTCGATGGCTCCGCGCGATTCCTTGCTCGCCGAGGCCGATGCCGAGGCCGACGACGCTGCTGACGCCGATGCCGACGCCGACGACGCCGACGACGCTGCCGCCGGTGCCGAGGAGGCCGATTTTGACGTGCTCATGCCATGCTCCTTCTCTGGGGGTGACACGGGTTGGGGAACAGCGGGTTTCAGAGGTGCTGCGGGTTACAGAGGCGCTGCGGGTCCGGCTCAGGAGACAGCGCCGGGTTTGCCTGACAGGCTGTCACATTCGTTGGGCGCGGCGTCAGTAGGCGGGGATGGCGTAGTGCAGGCCGCCGTCGAGCCACAGCGCGTTCAGCCCGCGCGGCACGCCCAGGCCGGAGGCCGTCCCGAGGTTGCGTTCGTAGATGTCGCCGTACGTGCCCACGGCCCGCAGGACGCGGCCGGCCCAGCCGTCGTCGAGGCCGAGCGAGGGGCCCAGCGCGTCCGCCGTACGGGCGGCCTCCTCGGCCGCGAGCGCGGCGGCCCGCGCGTCCTCGGCGCCGTGCGCCGCGTGTTCGGCCGCCAGGAGAAACTGGAAGACCCAGCGGCAGATCCGGAACCACCCCGCGTCGTCGTCCCGCACGGCCAGCGCCATCGGCTCCCGCGAGATGGTCGTCTCCAGCAGCGAGTGCGCCGAGGGGTCGGCCAGTTCGGCGCGGGCCCCGGCCAGGGCGATGCGGTCGAGCACGTACGCCGCGCAGTCGCCCGCCGCGTAGGCGGCCAGGGCCTCCCCCGGCGTCGGGTGGGCCACGGGCTCGACGCTCAGGCCGCGCGCCCCGTACCAGGCGGCCAGGTTGGCCGCGCTGGTGGTGCCGGCCTGCACCGCCAGCCGCCGGCCGGCCAGTTCGGCCGGGTCCGTGAACCCGTCGGCCGTACGGACCAGGAAGCCCTCGCCGTCGTAGCAGGTGACCCCGGCGAACAGCACCGGCCCGCCGGTCTCCCGGCCGAGCGTCCAGGACAGGTTGCAGGTCACCAGGTCCGCCTCGCCCGCCGCCAGCCGCTCCAGCCGCCCGGCCGGATCGGTCGGCAGCCAGGTCACGGCCTCGGCGTCGCCCAGCACCGCGGCGGCCACCGCCCGGCTGACGTCGACGTCCAGGCCGTGCCAGCGTCCTGCGGCGTCCCGCGCCGAGAGGCCGCGGATGCCCCGGCTGACGACGGCCCGCACCCGCCCTTCGCGGCGGACACGCTCCACCGTGGCGACGGCGGACGCCGCCGACCGCTCGCTCATGCCCCTCTCGCTCATGCCCCTCTCGCTCATGCCCCTCTCGCCCATCACCGTCGCGTTCACCACCGTCTCGTTCACCACCGTCGCGTTCACCACCGTCGCGTTCACCACCGTCGCGCTCACAGCAGGCTCCTCAGTGCGGGTCCGACCAACTGCTCGCGGTCGAAGCGGCGTTCGTTGTAGCCGAGCATGTCGATCAGACCGCGCGCGCTGACCGGCCGGCGGTCGCCGCCGGTGTCCGCGACCGGCATGGCGCCGGGGTTCGACCAGCGCAGGTCGCCGCCCGGCTCGATGCCGGCCCGCGAGCGGTTGGCATTGTCGCGGTGCAGGCAGTACGGCACATCGAGATGGCCGCGGGCGAAGGCGTTCACCAGCGCCGCGCCGACGTCGTCGCCGAACTGAAGTGTCGAGGCGATGAGCATGCGCGCCTCCTCGTAGACGCCGGTCCCGGCCATCGCGGCGGCCGGCCGGGGGTTGCGCGCCTCGTCCTCGGCGACCGCCGCCGCGAACTCCAGCGCGTCCACGTTCTCCGCGATCGTCGGGATGCGGTGCGCCTCCACCGCCGTCTTCACGATCAGCCGCTCGGCGCCGCTGTTCACGGCGAGCCGCGCGCTGTCCTCCAGCATCCGGTAGGCCCCGATCACGGTGCGCGGGAAGACGCCCATGTACGTGTAGAGGACGACGTGCCAGTCCACGGGGCCCAGCCACTCCCCGGCGAGCCTGCGCAGCGCGGCGAGGGCCTCCAGGTCCTGGTCGGGATGGGTCTGCTGGGCGTAGCTGACGGAGATGCTGCGCACCCCGTGCTGCCGGAAGAACATCGCCTCCAGCACGCTGAGCGCCACCAGCAGGCTGGGCGGGCAGAGCTGGCCGAGCATGCAGCCGCCGAAGGTCTCCAGGTGGACGGGTTCCGGCTGGTCGGCCAGGATGCGGCAGCACTCGGCCCACGCGGCCGCCGCCTCGGGCAGCGGCACCCGGCTGTAGGGCAGGCAGTACGAGATCGGTCCGCCCTCCGTGGCGTCCGCGCCGGACTCGACCAGCGCGCGGAACAGCTCCTGCGGCAGCGCGGAACCGTGCCGGAACTGCACGGGGAAGTCCCCCCCGGCCACGCCGTCCAGCAGCTCCCGCGTGGTGTCCCTGCCGTGCGCCACGACGGGGAAGCCATTGAGGTCGTCGCCGTCGCGCAGCGCCCGCCGGGCCGCGTCGTGGTCGTTGACGCGGGTGTAGCTGTCGACCGTGATGGTGCCGATGGTGGCGCCGCGGGCGGCCTTCACCGCCGCCAGCCCCGACCGCATCGCCGCCGTGTCCGCGAACCCCATGCGGGGCTGTACGACCAGCCGGCCCCGCTCGCTGTGGTGCCGGACGAATCGGGAGAAGCGGCCCTGCGGGCTGCCCGGTCCTACGGGCTCCGCGCCGGGATTCGTCGCCGGGGCGCCGTTCATTTCACACCTCCTTCCGCGGCAGTGGCCAGCTCGCGCCGGCGGGAATTGTTCTCCAAAGCACCAAGAAAAGAATCAAATTCGGCGAGTCCGGCCTCGGACTCGAAGGCCGCGTCGAAACCGGCGTCCACCAGCTCGGCGCTGAACTGCGCATTCGCCGTCCCGCGCACGCCGAGCTTTCCGCCGATGACGACGCGGAGGCCGGCGAGTTCGGCATCGGAGCGGATCTTCCGGATAAGACGGAGCCCGTCCAGGTGGCCGTGGCCGTTGACGGTGCTCACCACCAAGGCATCAGGTCTGGCGAGCCGGCATTCGTCGAGGATTATCTCGTCCGGAACGCAGGCGCCGAGATTGATCACCTCCCCTCCCCGTTCTTCCAGCAAAAGCTGGAGAAAGACCAGGTTCCACATATGGGCGTCTGATGACACGCTGGTGACGACGAATCGCCCACTGCGTGCCAGGGATATCGTTTCCATTTGAATCCCTGCCTCGGTAACTCCGACGCACATGAAGTTACGGTCGGCGGGACCCCCAGGTCCACGCCCGCTTGGGGGACGAAAACGATGCCCCCATCGGTCCAGCCGATTGCGCAGGTCAGGGGCGGTGCGGAGGGGCTGCGGAGGGGACTGCGGAGGGGCGCCGGGAGGGCCTTTCGAGGCTCCTTCCCCTCATTCGCCCTTGAGGACGCCCCGCAGACCGCTGTTGCCGCTGAGGATGCCGCCGTCCACGGGGAGGGTGACACCGGTGATCCAGGATGCGTCCCGCGAGGCGAGAAAGGCAACCGCCGCCGCGATGTCCTCCGGCTCGCCGACCCGGCCGAGCGGGTACAGCAGGGCCGCCCGCTCCAACACGTCTTCGCGCCCACGCCAGTTGGGGGTACGGATCGTCCCCGGGGCGACGAGGTTGACGCGCACGCCGCGCGCCGCCGAACGGCCCGCCAGGGTGCGGGTCAGGCTCGCCAGCCCCGCCTTCGCGGCGCTGTAGGCGTGGTTGCCGAAGTCCTGCTCGCCGTTGACGGAACCGACGTTGACGATCGCGCCGCGGCCGCCGGCCGCGGCCAGGTGGGGCATCGCGGCGCGAGCGCAGCGGAAGGCGCCGGTCAAGGTGGTGTCGAGGTCCCGTTGCCAGTGCTCCTCGTCCTCGTCCTCGATGAGCGGGGCATCGGGGTGGCAGGACATGGCGTTGTTGACGAGGACGTCGAGCCGGCCGAACCGCTCCACGGCGTGCGCGACAGCCACGTCCACGGCCGACTGGTCGCCGACGTCGCAGGCCAGGGCCTCGGCCTCGGCGCCGGTCGCGCGGAGCGCGGTGGCCGCGCCCCTCGCCCGTACGCCGTCGAGGTCGGTGAGCAGCACGCGTGCTCCCTCGGCCGCGAAACGGGCGGCGGTGGCGGCGCCGATGCCGCGGCCGGCGCCGGTCACGATGACTGCGTATCCCTCGAACCTCGGCACGGCGGGCTCCTTCGCCAGAGTCTGGTCGCTGCGCCCGACAGACAGTACGCCAGTGAGGTGAAAGGTGGCGTGTGGGACGGCACTTGGGGTTGTCGGCCGTCTGACGGCCGGTGGATTCTGTCCTCGATCTCCCCCGGCTACGGCTGGGAGGCGCCCCCTGACGGGCTGAGATGCCGGGGCCTTACGGTTGCGCCTTCTGTGCCTTCAAAGACGCCGCTACCGCCCGTACCAACGCCTGGGCCCGCGGGTCCGCCGTGATGTTCTGCTGCATGCCGTTGGTGACGTAGCCGAAGGCTATGGAGGATTCGGGGTCGGCGAAGGCGAGGGAGCCGCCGCGGCCGGGGTGGCCGAAGGAGCCGGGGGACAGGAGGGGGCAGGCCGGGCCGTGCAGCATGTGGCCGAGGCCGAAGCGGGTGTTCACGACCAGGACGCGGTCCGTGCCCGCGGACTCCTCCGTACGGGCCAGGGTGAGCGTCGCGGGCGCGAACAGCCGCGGGTGGCCGTCGACTTGGCCGATGAGCGCCGCGTAGAAGCGGGCCAGCGCCTCGGCGGTGGCGACGCCCGCGGAGGCGGGCAGTTCGGCGGCGGAGTAGGCGGCGTCGTTCTCGTCCGGCGGCGGGTCGATGGCGCCGAAGGCCCGGCGGGTGAGCGAGTCGGGGTCGCCGTACGCGTCGGCGACCGACTTCTTGGGGCGCACCCGCAGCCCCTGCGAGGCCGGCGGGACCGGCGCCTCGACGGGGGCCAGCCGGCCGACCCGGCCCCGCTCCCCCTCCGGCAGTCCGATCCACAGGTCGAGGCCGAGCGGCCCGGCTATCTCGTCGGCGACCCAGCCGCCGATGGTCCGGCCGGTCACCCGCCGTACGAGCTCGCCGATCAGCCAGCTGTAGGTCTGGGCGTGGTAGCCGTGCGCCGTGCCCGGCTCCCAGGCCGGCGTCTGGGCGGCGACGGCGCGCGGGCCGCTGACGCCGTCGACGGCCTCGGCGAGGGTCAGGGGGCGGTCGAGTACGGGCAGCCCGGCGCGGTGCGCGAGCAGGTGCCGTACGAGCACCCGTTCCTTGCCGTTCTCCTTGAACTCGGGCCAGTACCGGCCCACCGGGGCGTCCAGGTCGACGAGGCCGCGCTGGTGCAGCAGGAGCGGCACGGCGGCGGCGACGCCCTTGGTGGCGGACCGTACGACCTGGGCGGTGCGCCGCTCCCAGGGCGCGGCGCCGGGCCCCTCGGCGTCGGCGTCCCGCGCCCCGCCCCACAGCTCCACGGCCTTGCGGCCGGCCCGGTAGACGGTTACCGCCGCGCCGCGCTCGCCGCGCCGCGCGAAGTTCGCCGCGAAGGCGTCCCGGACCGGTTCGAAACCGTCCGCCACCGTGCCCTGGACGTCCACCACTGAACCGCACTCCCACTTGTGCCCGTGCCGGTGCCCGCACCGACCGTGCGTGTACCGCGTGTGCTGATTGATTCCGATTGCTGCTGATTACGCTGATTGCACCTCCATGGTGCAACGCGCCCCCAGCTCCGCGCGGACCGGGGTCAGCGCATCGGAACGTTAACCGAACGCGGGTCGAATCCGAAGGGCAGTTCCAAGCGGTGGGCGCGCATCAGGACGTCGTCGCAGAGCAGCTCCTGGGTGGCCCCGTCGGCCGCGATGACGCCGTCGCTGAGCACGACGGCGCGGGGGCACAGCTCCAGCGCGTACGGCAGGTCGTGCGTGACCATCAGCACGGTCACGCCCAACGACCGTACGATGTCGGCGAGTTCGCGGCGGGAGGCGGGGTCGAGGTTGGAGGAGGGCTCGTCGAGCACCAGGATCTCCGGCTCCATGGCGAGCACGGTCGCGACCGCCACGCGCCGCCGCTGGCCGAACGAGAGGTGGTGCGGGGGCCGGGCCGCGAAGCCCGCCATGCCGACCCGCTCCAGCGCCCGTACGACCCTGGCCTCCAGCTCCGGGCCGCGCAGCCCGGCCGCGGCCGGGCCGAACGCGACGTCCTCGCGGACGGTCGGCATGAAGAGCTGGTCGTCGGGGTCCTGGAAGACGATGCCGACCCGCCGCCGGATCTCGGCGAGGTTCCGCTTCTCGACGGGCAGGCCCGCGACGCGCACGGTGCCGGCGCCGCCGCCGAGGATGCCGTTCAGGTGCAGCACGAGGGTGGTCTTGCCCGCGCCGTTCGGCCCGAGCACCGCCAGGCGCTCGCCGCGGGCGACGGTCAGGTCGACGCCGAAGAGGGCCTGGTGGCCGTCCGGGTAGGCGAAGGCGAGCCCGGACACTTCGAGTGAGGGGGGCGCTGTCGGGTCAGGGGCCATGCCCATCCCATCCTTCATCTTGAGTGGGTATCCCCGGCTTCAGCCGGGGAGGGAAACGCATCTCAGGACTGCTCTGGCCCGCGGATCACAGCGGACGTTCTTGCTGCTCGATGTACTGACGGATCATCGTGAGTGGTGCGCCCCCGCACGAGGCGGCGAAGTAGGAGCGTGACCAGAAGACGGAGTCCAGCCCGGTCTGGTTGATCCGGTCGGTGTACTCGGCGCGCAGGCGGCGAGAGCTGACGCCCTTGAGTGAGTTGATCAGCTTGGACAACGCGATCTTCGGCGGGTAGTGCACGAGCAGGTGGACGTGGTCGGTCTCGCCGTTGAACTCCCGCAGTTCCACCTGGAACTTGCCGCATACCTCCCCCATGATCTCCTCACATCGTTTGAGCATGGCGTCATCGAGGACACCGCGCCGGTATTTGGTGACGAACACCAAGTGAGCGTGAAGGTTGTGGGAGACGTGACGGCCGGTGCGAACATCGGGGTTTGGTTCCCATCGAGGTGACATACACCAAGGGTAGTATGCTCCTCGAAGCTGACCAGGAAGAGAGGTGGACCGGATGATCCGTGCGTACAAGTTCCTCATGCGGCCCACCGTGGGCCAGCAAGCCGCGCTCGGCGAGATGCTGCGCGATCACTGCTCGCTCTACAACGGGGCCTTGCAGGAACGCCGTGATGCCTACCGGCACAGCTCCAAGACGAGCATCACGTACGGGCGGCAGTCCGCCCAGCTCAAGGAGATCCGGGCGTTCGATCCTGAGCGTCAGGGGCGGTGGTCGTTCTCCTCGCAGCAGGCCACTCTGCGCCGTCTCGACAAGGCGTTCAAGGCGTTCTTCCGGCGTGTCAAGTCTGGTGAGGCGCCGGGCTATCCGCGCTTTCGTGGGGTCAGCTGGTTCGACACGGTGGACTTCCCCAAGGACGGCGACGGCTGCCGGTGGAACTCCACCCCGCACGACCCCACAACCCGTGTCCGCCTGCAAGGCGTCGGCCACGTCAAGGTCCACCAGCATCGGCCCGTGACCGGCAACATCAAGACCGTGTCCGTCAAGCGGGAAGGCAAGCGCTGGTACGTCATTCTGACCGCCGAGCAGACCCAGCCCGCATCTCTGCCCGCGACGGGCAGCATGGTCGGCATCGACATGGGCATAACCAACTTCCTCGCCGACTCCCACGGCGGGTTTGTGCCCAACCCGCGCCACGGCCGCCAGGCCACCGCAAAGCTCGAAGCTGCACAACGGGCCCTTGCGAAGTTTCCCCGCGTCCGCCGCGACACGCGCACCGCCAACCATAAGCGGGCCGTCCAGAAGGTCGCCGACCTGCACCGCAAGGTCCGCCGTCGGCGGCTCGACCACGCGCACAAGACCGCGCTCCGCCTCGTGCGGGAACACGACGTCATCGCGCACGAAGACCTCAAGATCCGCAACATGGTCAAGGCCGTCGAGCCGAAGCCCGACCCCGAGCATCTGGGCAGCTTCCTGCCCAACGGGGCGGCAGCGAAGACCGGACTCAACCGCTCGATCTCGGACGCCGGGTGGGGGGTGTTCCTGACGATCCTGCACGCCAAGGCTGAAAGCGCCGGACGAGATGTGATCGCTGTGGACCCCCGCAACACCTCCCGGACCTGCCCCGACTGCGGGCATCTCTCAGCGGAGAACCGGCCCACCCAGGAAAAATTCCACTGCGTCAATTGCGGCCACCAGGCGCACGCGGACACGGTGGGCGCGATCAACGTTCTACGGGCCGGGCTGGTCCGTCGCGAAACCCCACCGGTATAGCGAGAAGCCCCCTCATTCATGAGGGGGAGGAGTCACCCGATCAGGCAGACCGCGAGCGCGGCGGCGGGCAGTACGGCGGCGCGGGCCCATTGCGCCCGGGTCGCGGCCATCTCGTCGATCACCGGCACGGACCCCGCGTAGCCCCGGCTGACCATGGCCAGGTGCACGCGTTCGCCGCGCTCGTACGAGCGGATGAACAGCGCCCCGGCGGACTTGCCCAGCACCCCCCAGTGGCGCACGCCGCGCGCCGTCCAGCCGCGCGATTCGCGGGCGACGCGCATCCGGCGCATCTCGTCCGTGATGACGTCGCCGTAGCGGATCATGAAGGACGCGATCTGTACGAGCAGCGGCGGCAGCCGCAGCCGCTGGAGCCCCAGCAGCAGGGCGCGCAGCTCGGTGGTGGCGGCGAGGAGCACGGACGCGGCGACGCCGAGCGTCCCCTTGGCGAGGATGTTCCACGCGCCCCACAGCCCGGACTCGCTGAGCGACAGCCCCAGTACGTGCACCCGCGCGCCCTCGGCCACGAACGGCATCAGCACCGCGAACGCCACGAACGGCACCTCGATCAGCAGCCGTTTCAGGAGGAAGCCGGGCGGCACGCGGGCCGCCGCCGCGACGGCCGCGAGCAGCAGCGCGTACAGGGCGAACGCCCAGAGCGCCGTGCGCGGCGTCGAGACGACGACGAGCACGAAGCAGAAGCCGGCCGCGATCTTGCAGTGCGGCGGGAGGAGGTGCACGGGCGAGTGGCCGTGCCGGTAGAGCCGGTGCGCGTGGCCCGCGCCCATGTCAGGCGGTCCCTCGCTCGCGGGCGTCGGCGGCGGGAGCGGCCGGGGCGGCGGCGTGGTGCGTACGGCGGCGGTGGACGGTCCAGGCGACCCCGGTGCCGACGACGAGGGTCGCCCCGACCCCGATCACCCCCGCGAGCCCGCCGGCCAGGCGGACGTCGGAGACGTCCTTGACCTGGTAGTCGGCGAGCGGGGAACCCTTGGCCGCGTGCTCCTCGGCCTTCCGGTCGATCCCCTTGTCATGGGCCACCTTTTCCAGCCCGTCGGGGCTCGCGGAGGCGTAGTAGCTGCCGAACCCGGCGAGGGCCAGGGCGGCGACGAGCCCGACGAGCTTGACGCGCCGGGTGGACCGGGCGGGGGCCGGAGGCTCGACCGTCGCGTCGGCGGCGGGCGCGGCGGGCGACGTGCTCGTACGGGCGGCAGCACCGGCGAGGGGGGCGGGTTCCGTACCGTCGGCGGACTCCGTGCCGGCGGCAGCTTCCGTGCCGTCGGCGGACGAGACCGTACCGGCAGCGTGTTCCGTACCGGCGGCGGCGCCCGCGACCGTACCGGCAGGTGCGCCCCCGGCCGCCCCCGGAGGCCGGATCTCCAGCCGGGCCGCGAGGCCCTTGGCCCCGTGGACCAGGTCGGGGCGGACCGCGACGACCGCGCCCACCGTCAGGGCGGTGATCGCCGCCTCGCCGATGCCGATCAGCACGTGGACGCCCACCATGGCCGTGAAGACCTTGCCGATGGCGATGTCGGTGGTCCCGCCGAGGGCGTAGAGCGCGGTGAAGACGACGGCCGCGGCGGGCACGGAGACCAGGGCCGCCACGAAGGCCGCGGCGGTGACGCCGGACCGGCGCCGCGGCAGCACGGCGAGCAGCAGCCGGAAGAGGGCGTAGGCGACGACCGTCGTGGTCAGCGCCATGTCGGTGATGTTGACGCCGAGGGCGGTGAGCCCGCCGTCGGCGAAGAGCACGCCCTGCATCAGCAGCACCACGGATATACAGAGCACACCCGTGTACGGGCCGACGAGGATCGCGGCCAGCGCGCCGCCCAGCAGATGGCCGCTGGTACCGGCCGCGACGGGGAAGTTGAGCATCTGGACGGCGAAGATGAACGCCGCGACGAGCCCGGCGAGCGGTGCGGTGCGTTCGTCCAGTTCGCGGCGCGCGCCGCGCAGGCTGACCGCGACCGCCGCGGCGGCGACGGCGCCGGTCGCCAGGGAGACCGGGGCGTTGATGAATCCGTCGGGCACATGCATGGCGGGACTCCGCTTCCGCCGGGCCGCGGCCCGGCTCTGCTCAGTCGTGCGCTGCTCGGTAGTGCGCTGTTCCCTGGCCCTGCACCGGACTGTGCCCTCCCCCACCCGGAAAGCGACACATTCCGCATGAGGGATCGCCCGATGATAGGGCCGGTCCGCAAAGGTCTCGCAAGAGCGTGCGGAACGCTGATGCACGCCCTTTGCTCACTCTGCCCACCGCCAGGGGTGGCGGACACCGGACTCACCCCAAATGCTGGGCCCGGGAGGTGTCTCCATGACCACGGCCACCGCGCAGGCCCCCGCTGCCCCACCCGAGCTGAGCCGGCGCCGCACCAATCTCGTGTTCGTGACGATCGTGCTCGGCATGCTGCTGGCCGCGCTCGACCAGACCATCGTCTCGACGGCGCTGCCGACGATCGTCGCCGACCTCGGCGGCGGCGGGCACATGGCCTGGGTGGTGACGGCGTATCTGCTGGCCGAGACCGTCTCGACGGTGCTGGTCGGCAAGTTCGGCGACCTGTTCGGCCGGAAGCTGGTCTTCCAGCTCAGTGCGGTCGTCTTCGTCGGCGGCTCGATCCTGGCGGGCGCGGCCAACAGCATGCTGATGCTGGTGGCCGCCCGAGCCGTCCAGGGCATCGGCGGCGGCGGGCTGATGGTCACCGCGATGGCGCTGATCGCGGACGTCATCCCGCTGCGCGAGCGCGGCAAGTACCAGGGCGCGCTCGGCGCGGTCTTCGGCGTCACGACGGTCGTGGGGCCGACTCTGGGCGGGCTCTTCACCGACCACGCCACCTGGCGCTGGTGCTTCTACGTCAACATCCCGGTGGCCATCGTGATGGTCGTGATGGCGGCCCGTACGATCCCGGCCGTACGCTCCGCCGTCCGCCCCCTCATCGACTACATGGGCATCGTGCTGGTCGCGCTCGGCGCGTCGGGGCTGGTGCTGGGCCTGGAGTGGGGCGGCAACGAGTACCCGTGGGGTTCGGGCGTCGTCATCGGGCTGTTCGCCGGGTCGGTGGTGCTGCTCACGGCCTTCGTCCTGGTGGAGCTGCGGGCGGCGGAGCCCATGCTCCCGATGCACCTCTTCCGCAACCCCGTCTTCACCGTCTGCTCCGTGCTCAGCTTCATCGTGGGCTTCGCGATGCTCGGCGCGATGACCTATCTGCCGACCTACCTCCAGTACGTGGACGGGGTGTCGGCCACCATGTCGGGCGTACGGACGCTGCCGATGGTCGTCGGGCTGCTCGGCACGTCCATGCTCTCCGGGCTCGTCGTCAGCCGTACGGGCAGATACCGGATCTTCCCGATCATCGGCACCGCCGTGATGGCGTTCGGCCTGTATCTGATGTCCACGATGGGGCGCACGACCGGCCCGTGGCTGGAGTCGCTCTACATGTTCGTGCTGGGCCTCGGCATCGGCCTGGCCATGCAGGTGCTGACGATCGCGGTGCAGAACACGGTCGCGTACCACGAGCTGGGCTCCGCGACCTCCGGCGTCACGTTCTTCCGTACGCTCGGCAGCTCCTTCGGCACGGCCATCTTCGGCACCCTGTACAGCAACCGGCTGGGCCCCAACATCGAGTCGGCCCTCGCCGAGGCCCCCGGCGTACCGGCCTCCGCCGCGCAGAGCCCGCAAGGGCTTGCGGGGCTGCCGGCCGCGCAGGCCCGCCCCATCATCGACGCCTACGCCGACACCGTGAACTACGTGTTCCAGTGGGTGGTGCCGGTCGCGCTCGTCGGCTTCGTCGTCGCGTGGTTCCTGAAGGAAGTGCCGCTGCGGGACAGCGCGCGGGCCGGGGCGTCCGACATGGGCGACGGCTTCGCGGCCCCCTCGTCGGGCGAGGCGGACCGGCAGTTGGAACGGTCCGTGGCCGGGGTCATGCGCAGGGCCAAGGGGCCGGTGAGCCGGCAGATCCTCGCCGAATCCGGGTCCCGGCTCACCGCCGCCGAGGCCTGGACGCTCGGTCAGATCCACTGGCGCGAACGGGTGGGCGGCGGCGCCACGCTCAGCGCCATCGCCACCGCGCACCGCATGCCGCCGGAGGTCCTGGAACCGGCCTTCGCCCGCACGGCGCAGGGCGGCTACCTGCGCCTGTCCGACGACCGCCTCTCACTGACGCGCGCGGGCGAGGAGGAGATCGCCCGCCTGGGCGCGGCCTGGCGCTCCTGGCTCGACGCCCACCTGGAGGACTGGGACATCACCGACCCCCAGGACCGCGCCCGCCTGGACCGCGCCCTGGACAACATGGCCGCGAAACTCCTGGACGAGGGCGCCCAGGAACAAGAACGAACAGCGGTATAGCACCCGAGAACCAACGCCCACCCCCTCAAGCCCGTCCGGCGCTTGAGGACAAAGCTCTGACCCGCCCCCCAAGCACCCGCCCCGGCCAACCCAGCCCGTCCGGTGCTTGAGGACACCTGCCCACCCAACCCAGCCCGTCCGGCGCTTGAGGACACCGACCCCAGCCCGTCCGGCGATTGAGGACAAGACACACCCGTCAGCGAGCCGCACGGCTCCCGGTGTCCACCGACTCAGAAGTGTTCGCACCCGCCTCACCCACGGCAGCGACCTGCTTGGCCGTCAGCACATACCCCGTCTCCGCGTCGGCCGTGGACCGCGCGAACACCACCCCGTACACCTTGCCCTCAGGGGTCAGCAGCGGACCGCCCGAGTTCCCGGGCCGGACCGTGGACCGCACGGGGTACACCTCCCGCGTGGTGACGCCGTCGCCGTAGATGTCCTGCCCGGTGGCCCGTACCTGCCCCGCGACGGTGGCGGCGCGCAGATCGAGGCCGCCGTTCTCCGGGAAGCCCGCGACGACGGCGGGCTTCCCCCGGCCGGCGGTGTCGTCGAAGCGCAGTACGGGCGCTTCCATGCCCGGTACGTCGAGCACGGCGACGTCCGTCTTCGGGTCGAACGCCACCACCTTGGCGTCGTACGCGCGGCCGACGCCCCCGATCCGTACGGTCGGGGCGCTCACCCCCGCCACCACGTGCGCGTTGGTCATCACATGGCCCTCGGCGTAGACGAAGCCGCTGCCCTCCTGGCCGCGCTGCCCGCCGCCCACGTTGGCGATGCCCTCGACCTTGACGACGCTGCGCCGCGCGGCCTTGGTGGCGGCCGGGGTGACGGCGTCGCCGGACGGCTTGGCGACGCTGGTGGCGGGCTCGTTCTCGAAGGGGTTGAAGACCTGCGGGAACCCGGCCCCGGCCAGGGCGTCCGTGGTCCGGCTGAACCAGGTCGGCGCCTGCTGCGGCATCGCCTTCTGCACCGAGCCGAGCAGCCGGGAGTCGCGGATCTGGGAGGAGAGGACGGAGGAGTTGGCCGAGACGAGGACGCTGGCGGCGACCCAGGCGACCAGCAGCACGGCGAGGGTGTTGATCACGGCGCCGCCGACGCCGTCCACGCCGCGCACGGGGGCCCAGGTCAGTCTCTGCCGCAGTTTCCAGGCCAGCCGCCCGGCGAGGGCGTGGCCGGCGGCAGCCGGGAGGATGACGACGACGACGGCCGCGATCGCGGCGGTCGTCGTCCCGGCCTCGAAGGGGCGCAGCGCGTACGGCAGGGCCCACACGCCGAGCACGGCGCCGCCGAGGAATCCGGCGAGCAGCACGATGCCCGCGACCAGGCCGCGCCGGAAGCCGGAGACGGCGTAGCCGAGGACGACGAGGATCAGCAGCCAATCGAGCAGGTTCACGCAGGAGCCCTTTCCGTCGTACGCCCCCCGACGCGCCCACTGGTGTGTGGACTAGGGAAAACGCGCTGAGCATGATGGCTGGTTCCCTGGCATGGCATACGACACAGTTCGCCCGCCGCCGGAACCCATGGGGAAGGCCGCTGGCGGAACCCGGCGGCGTCCCCCGTCATCCGGGGGCCGCCGCCGGGCTCGCTGTCCGCGCCCGCCCCGTCCCCACGGGTGGGTGCGCGGGCCCGGGGCCGCCTCTCCGCTCAAGCGGCGGCCCCGGACGTATCAGACGCGGCTGTGCTGCCGCCGCGCGTCGGAATCGGGTCCGGAGTCAGGGCCGGAGCCGGAGTCAGGGCCGGAGCCGGGATCGGAGTCGGGGCCCGTACCGCTCCCGTCCTCCCCCGCCGATCCCGCCGCCAGCTCCTTCTGGAGCTGCTCGCCCTCCACGTCCACGTTCGGCAGCGCCCGCTGGAGCCAGCGCGGCAGCCACCACGCGGCCTTGCCGAGCAGCGCGAGCACGGCCGGGACGATGGCCATCCGCACCACGAACGCGTCGAAGAAGACGGCGACGGCCAGCCCGAAGCCGATCATCTTGATCATGGACTCGGAGGAGCTGATGAACCCGGCGAAGACGCTGATCATGATGACGGCGGCGGCCGTGACGACCCGCGCCCCGTGCCGGAAGCCGGTCACCACGGCGTCCGCGGGCCGCTCCCCGTGCACGTACGCCTCTCGCATCCTCGTGACGAGGAAGACCTCGTAGTCCATGGCGAGGCCGAAGACGACGCCCACCATGAAGATCGGCATCATGCTCATGACCGGGCCGGTCTCCTCGACGCCGAAGAGCCCCGACAGCCAGCCCCACTGGAAGACCGCGACGACCGCGCCAAGCGCGGCGACGACGGACAGCAGGAAGCCGAGGGCCGCCTTGAGCGGCACGAGGATCGAGCGGAAGACGACCATCAGCAGCAGGAAGGCGAGGCCGACGACGAGCGCGAGGTAGGGGACGAGCGCGTCGTCGAGCTTCTGCGAGACGTCGATGTTCATCGCGGTCGCGCCGGTGACCAGGATCTTCGCGCCGGTGTTGGACTTGAGGTCCGCCGACTCGCCGCGGATGGCGTGCACCAGGTCCTCGGTGTCGGTGCTGCTCGGCTTCGACTTCGGCACGACGGTGAGCCGCGCGGTGTCGCCCTGCTTGTTGAAGGCGGCGGGGGTGACGGCGGCGACGTTGCCGAGGCCCTTGACGCGCTCCTCGACGCGCTGCGCGGCGGTCTTCGGGTCGGCGGACTTCGCGCCGTCGACGACGACCATCAGCGGGCCGTTGGAGCCGGGGCCGAAGCCGTCGGAGAGCAGGTCGTACGCCTTGCGCTGGGTGGTGCTCGTCGGCTGCGAGCCGTCGTCCGGCAGGCCCAGTTCCAGCGAGGAGGCGGGCAGCGCGATCACGCCGAGCCCGACCACGCCCGCGAGCAGCACGGCGACCGGCCGGCGCAGCACGAACCGCGCCCAGCGGGTGCCGCCGTTGGCCTTGCCCTTGGCGTTCTTGTCCGCCGTGCGCTGCTTGCGGGAGAGGACGCGGCGGCCCGCGAAGCCGAGCAGCGCCGGTACGAGCGTGAGCGCGACGAGCACGGCGACGACGACGGTGCCGGCCGCGGCCAGGCCCATCTTGGTGAGGATCGGGATGTTGACGACGGCGAGGCCGACCAGGGCGATCACGACGGTGAGGCCGGCGAAGACGACCGCGGAGCCCGCCGTTCCGACGGCGCGGCCGGCGGCTTCCTCGCGTTCGCGGCCCTCGGCCAGTTCGGCGCGGTAGCGGGAGACGATGAACAGCGCGTAGTCGATGCCGACCGCGAGGCCGATCATCATGGCGAGGATGGACGTGGTGCCCGACAGGTTGAGGACCGAGGCGAGCGCGGCGATGGCGCCGACGCCGGTGCCGACGCCGATGAGCGCGGTCAGCAGCGGCAGCCCGGCGGCGATCAGCGAGCCGAAGGTGATGACCAGCACGACGGCGGAGATGGCGATGCCGACGATCTCGGTGGACCCGGTCTCCACCTTGGCCTGGAGTGCGTCGCCGCCGGTCTCCACGGACAGCCCCGCGCCGCGCCCGTCCTTCGCCGCGTCCTTGAGCGTGTCGCGCGTGGCATCCGTCAGCTCGGTGGCCTTCACCTTGTACGTGACCTGCGTGTACGCGGTCGTGCCGGACTCGCTCACCGTCTTCGCCGCGAACGGGTCGGCGGCCGAGGCCGTCTGCGGCCCGGCCAGCTCGCCGACGACCTTGCGGACGGCGTCCCGGTTCGCGGGGTCGGTGATCTTCTGGCCGTCCGGCGCCTTGAAGACGAGGCGCGCGGTGGCCCCGTCGGCGCTCGCGCCCGGGTAGCGCTGCTCCAGCAGGTCGAAGGCGCGCTGCGCCTCGGTGCCCGGTATGGAGAAGTTGTCGGATGAGGCGGCGGGCGCGGTGGCGGCGCCGATGCCGACGACCGCCAGCAGCGCCACCCATATCAGGGCGACGAGCTTGCGCCGCCGGAAGGCGGTGCGTCCCAGTCTGTAGAGGAAGGTGGCCACGAGAAGGTGTGCTCCCGTCGGTGGGATGAGCGAAAACAGGGCGTGGGGAGCCGACCCGGCGACGAGAGCGGCGCGCCGGGCGGGGTCGGTGTGGATTTGTGCGGAGGGGGTTCGCACGAAGGGGGCCGTGCGAAGGGGGCTGAGGGGCTTACACGCCGAGGGCGGGGAGGACCACGGCGTCGAGATAGCGTCCGAGGTACTCGGTGGTCACGCACCGCGACTCGACCAGCGGGCGGGTGACGTACCCGCCGACCAGCATGTGCGGCAGGAACTCCAGGGCGGGTGAGTCCGCGGAGAGCTCCCCCCGGTCGATGGCGCGCTGGAGCACGGCGTTGAGCTCCTCGATGCCGGGCTCGATCATCAGCTCGCGCAGCGCCGCGTACAGGTCGGGGTCGTCACGGATCGCGTGGACGAGCCCGCCGATGAGGTCGGCGCTCTTCTCCTTCTCGGCGTCGTCGGTGCTGGCCGCGATGGCGTGCAGGTCACCGCGGAGCGAACCGGTGTCGACCCACGTGGCCGAGTGCGGTTTCACATGGCGCAGCGCCCGGACGACCATCTCGGGCTTGCCCTTCCACTGGCGGTAGAGGGTGGCCTTGCTGGAGCGCGTACGGGCGGCGACGGCGTCCATCGTCAGGGCGTCGTAGCCGACCTCGCCGAGCAGGTCGATCACGGCCTGGTACAGCTCGCTCTCCCGTTCGGGGGTCAGTCTGCTGCGCCCCACGGAACACCTCGCCGTCCTTCGGCCGACCCATCGCTCAAATGAACGAAACGGTTTCGTACACCATCAGCGTAGACGGCCGGTGATCGAAACAGCCCCGTTTCGGTGGTGTTCTGCGTCACGGCGGCGGCCCGCCCCGCGAACAAGCCCCGCACGGCGATGCCGCACCGCGCCTCGCCTCGGACCCGCCCCGGACCCGCCGCATAACCCAGCCGCGATACCCCGGCCGCATAAACGCGAGAAAGTCCGGCCATTCAAGTTGCCGGGGGCGGTGCGCGCGGAAAGCATGAAGAGGTGAGCGACGGACGCGAGACCGGCCGGCCGGACCAGCAGATGACACCCACCCTCGGGGCGGACGGCGGTTATCTCCGCTATCCGCACCTCAGCGGCGACCTCCTCTGCTTCGCCGCCGAGGACGATCTGTGGGTGGCCCCCCTGGTGGGAGCGGGCGAGCGCGCCGAGCGCGCCTGGCGGCTGACCGTCGACCGCACCCGCGTCGGCCACCCCCGCTTCTCCCCCGACGGGCGGCAGATCGCCTACACGACGTGGCGCAGCCTCGATCCGGAGATCATGCTCGCCCCGGTCGGCGGCGGGCCCGCCCGCAGGCTGACCTACTGGGGCTCCACCGACACCCGCGTCTGCGGCTGGTCGCCGGACGGGGACATCCTCGCCGTCTCCTCGCACGGGCAGCCGTTCTCGTACTTCTCGTGGGCCTACAGCCTGCCCACCGACGGCAGCCCCGGCGGCCGGCTGCCCTGGGGCCCGGTCGCCGACATCGCGATCGCCGACGCGGAGGGCGAGCGGCAGACGCTGCTGCTCGCCGGGAAGCCGCCGCACGAACCGGCCACCTGGAAGCGCTACCGGGGCGGCGCGACGGGGCGGCTGTGGCTGCACGGGACGCGGCTGGTCCCGGAGGTGGACGGGCACCTGGACTCGGTGATGTTCGTGGGCGGCCGGATCGCGTTCCTCTCCGACCACGAGGGCGTCGGCAACCTCTACTCCTGCCTGCCCGACAGCTCCGACCTGCGCCGCCACACCGACCACGGCGACTTCTACGCCCGGCACGCCTCGACGGACGGCTCCCGCGTCGTCTACCAGTGCGCGGGCGAGCTGTGGCTGGTCGACGACCTGTCCCCGGCCGGTGCGGCCCGCAGGCTCGATGTGCGGCTCGGCGGGCCGCGCGCCGGGCGGCGCTCGTACCAGGTCCCGGCCGCCTCGCACGTCAGCTCGGTCTCGGTGGACACCACGGGCCGAGCAAGCGCGGTGTGCGTGCGCGGCAGCCTGTACTGGCTGACCCACCGCGACGGCCCCGCCCGTACGATCGCCGACACCCCGGGCGTACGGGTGCGGCTCCCCGAGATCCTCGGGTCGACCGGCCAGGCCGCCTATGTCACGGACGCCGAGGGCGAGGACGCGATCGAGATCGCGCAGCTGCCGAGGGCGAGCGGGCAGGGCGAGCCGCGGCGGCTGGCCGCGGGCCGGCTCGGGCGGGTGCACGAGCTGATCGCCGCGCCGGACGGGGAGCGGCTGGCCGTCGCCTCGCACGACGGGCGGCTGCTGCTGGTGGACGCGTCGCCCGAGGGGGACGGCGAGGTGAGCGAGTTGATCGCGTCGGCCAACGGCCCGGTGCGCGATCTGGCCTTCTCCCCCGACTCGGCGTGGCTGACCTGGTCGCACCCCGGCATCGGCCGCTCGCTCCGGCAGATCAAGATCGCCAAGCTCGCGGACCGGACGATCGTGGACGTCACCAACGGCCGGTTCGAGGACGAACAGCCGGTCTTCACCCGCGACGGCCGCTATCTCGCCTTCCTGTCCTGGCGCGGCTTCGACCCCGTCTACGACGTGCACACCGGCGACCTGTCCTTCCCGCTGGGCTGCCGCCCGTATCTGGTGCCGCTGTCGTCGGCGACGCCGTCGCCCTTCGCGCTGTCGGCCGAGGGCCGCCCGGCGGCGGGCGGCCTGGACCCGTTGACCGTCGACGAGTCGATGGGCGACGGATCGGTGCTGGTGGAGGCGGAGGGGCTGGCGAGCCGGGTGACGCCGTTCCCGGTGGCGGCCTCCAAGTACTCCGAGCTGTGCCCCGTCAGCGGCGGCGGGCTGGTGTGGCTGCGCTGGCCGATCTCGGGCGCGCTCGGCGAGACCTTCGCCAACCCGGCCGACACCTCGGGCCGCCCCACCCTCGAACACTTCGACCTGGCCAAGGCGAAGCGCACCGAACTCACCAGCGGCCTGGACTGGTTCGCGCCGAGCGGCGACGGCACCCGCATGGTCATCCACGACGAGGGCGAGCTGCGGGCCGTGCCGGCCAACGAGATCGCCGACCTCGACTCGACCGTCTACATCGACATGCGCCGCATCCTGCACGATGTGGACCCGGCGGCCGAGTGGCGGCAGGCGTACGACGAGGCGGGCCGCATCATCCGCGCGTACTTCTGGGAGCCGGGGATGTGCTCCGTCGACTGGGACGGGGTGCTCGCGGAGTACCGGCCGCTGGTCGAACGGATCGCCTCCCCCGACGACTTCGCGGACCTGCTGCGCGAGGTGCTGGGTGAACTCGGCACCTCCCACGCGTACGTCTCCGGGGCCCGCCGCAACGAGGGTCCGCCGCACTACCAGCGCGCCATCGGCCTGCTCGGCGCCAATCTGGCCCGCACGAAGGACGGCGCGTGGACGGTGCAGCGCATCCTGCCGGGCGACTCGTCGGACTCCAAGGCCCGCTCCCCGCTGGCGGGTTCGGGCATCCGGGAGGGCGCGGCGCTCACCCACGTCGACGGCCGTCCGGTGGACCCGGTGGCCGGTCCGTACCCGCTGCTGTCGGCGGCGGGCGGCACCACGGTCGAGCTGACCTTCCGGCCGGCGGAGGGCGAGGGCCCGAGCCGCCGCGTCGCCATCGTGCCCCTCGTCGACGAACGCCCGCTGCGCTACCAGGACTGGGTGGCCAAACGCCGCGCGGTCGTACGGGAGTTGAGCGGCGGCAAGTGCGGCTACCTGCACATCCCCGACATGGGCGGCTCCGGCTGGGCCCAGTTCAACCGCGACCTGCGGATGGAGATGTCGCGCTCCGCGCTGATCGTGGACGTGCGCGGCAACGCGGGCGGCAACATCAGCGAACTGGTGGTGGAGAAGCTGACCCGCACCATCGTCGGCTGGGACCTGACCCGCGGCGCCCAGCCCGTCTCCTACGCGAGCAACGCCCCGCGCGGCCCGGTCGTCGCGGTCGCCGACGAGATGACCTCCTCCGACGGCGACATGATCACCGCCGCCTTCAAGCTCCAGGGCATCGGCCCCGTCGTCGGCCTGCGCACCTGGGGCGGCGTGGTCGGCATGGTCGGCCGCCACCGCCTGGGCGACGGCACGGCGATCACGGTGCCGACGAACGCGGCGTGGTTCAACGCGTACGGCTGGGGCGTCGAGAACCACGGCGTGGACCCGGACATCGAGGTCGACCGCACCCCCCTGGACTGGGCGGAAGGCCGCCACAAACAACTCGACGACGCCGTACGCCTGGCCCTGGACCTCCTCGACCGCCACGGCGCCGCCACCCCGCCCGACTACTCCACCGTCCCGGACCTCCGGCGACCGAAGCTCCCGCCGCGGGGGTGAGCGCGGGGGAGGGGGGGGGAGGGGGGGGGGGGGGGGGGGGGGGGTGCGGTGCCGTTCCCCCTTAACCTCGCCCTTG
>NZ_JBWKFF010000012.1:256610-270592 GCF_056434425.1 Streptomyces sp. NPDC044033
TCAAACCAAACCCCCCCCCTTCCCCCCCCCCCCCCCCCCCCCCCCCCCCCCCTCCCCCCCCCCCCCCCCCCCCCCCCCCCCCCAGCGGCCCGTCACCGGCTCGCGCGGGCCTTCTCATCCGCCTCGCCGCCCGCGCCCAGGAGGCTGCCGCGGAAGCCCTCCAGGCGGGGGCCGAAGCGGCGCATCTCGCGTTGGCCGACCACGCCGATGAGGGTCGGGAGGTAGCCGCGTACGGACTGCATGCCGCGCAGCCACCACTGGGCGTAGACGTGCGAGGAGCGGCGTTCGATGCCTGCCACCAGGCGGTCCACGGCGGGGCCGAGGGGGTAGGTGCGGTTGGTGGGCCAGGGGAGGCGGCTGCGGAGTTCGCGCATGAGGTCGTCCTGGTCCGCGCCGCGCACCATGTCGGTGTCGGTCCAGCTCAGATAGCCGACCCCGACCCGTACGCCCCGGTAGCCGACCTCCGCGCGCAGGCTGTGCGCGTACGCCTCGACGCCCGACTTGGACGCGCAGTAGGCCGTCATCATCGGCGCCGGGGTGACGGCGGCCAGCGAGGCGATCTGGAGGAGGTAGCCGCGGCTCTCCATCAGTACGGGCAGGAAGGCGCGGCCGGTGACGGCGCCGCCGATGAGGTTGACCTCGATGACCCGCCGCCACGCCTCGGGGTCGGAGTCGACGAACGGGCCGCCGGCCGCCACCCCCGCGTTGGCCACGACGATGTCCACCTTGCCGAACCGCGCCTTGACCTCCCGCGCGACCTGGCCCATCGCCTCGTGGTCGGTGACGTCGGCGTGCCAGTGCGCGGCCTCGCCGTGCAGCGACTCGGCGACCCGCCGCAGTTCCTCCGGCTCCAGCCCGACCAGCGCGACCTTCGCGCCGCGCGCCGACAGTTTGCGGGCGAGCAGTTCGCCGACGCCGCGGGCCGCGCCCGTGACCACCGCGACCTGTCCCTCCAGGCTGCTGCGCTGACGACTCATACGGTCCGCTCCTCGGCTGTGTCGTGGGGGCCCTGGGGCCCTTGAGTGTCCCGCGCCAGTACGAGGTAGGCGGTGACCAACGCGCGTATGGCGCCGCCGACCGCCTCCGGGTCCTCGACCGGGGTCATGTGGCCGAGCCCGGGCAGCTCGGTGAGGCCCGCGCAGTCGGGCAGCCGGGCCGCCAGCCGGCGGGCGTGCACGGCCGGGGTCAGCCGGTCCGCGGTGCCGACGACGACGGCGGTCGGAGCGCTCAACTCCCCTATGCGCGCTTCGAGATCGAGCTCCGCGAGGACCGCGCCCCAGGCGGCGCGGACCCTGCGGTCGCAGGCGTGCACGATCCGGGCGCACGCGTCCACGGCGGCGGGCGGCGCGGCCGGGCCCAGCGTCGCGTACTTCAGGACGCGCCTGCCGAGCGGTGTGACGGGGCCGAGCGGCGCGCTCGTGCCGAGGACGGAGCGGGTGAGCCGGCTGCGGACCCGGCCGGCGGCCAGCGGCAGCACCAGCGCCTCCGCGAGCAGCCCCGAGACTCCGGTGCTGCACAGCAGCGCGGCGGCCGTGCGCTCCCGCACCGCCGGCCGGCCGGCGGCGGCCACCACGGTCATGCCGCCCATGGAGTGCCCGGCCAGGACGGCCCGTTCGCCCTCGATCAGCGTCGCGTCCAGCACCGCCGCGAGGTCGTCGGCGAGGGCGCGGGTGCTGTAGCCGCCGGGGCCGGGGGCCGGGCTGCGGCCGTGCCCGCGCAGGTCGTACGCGATCACCCGGTGGCTGTCTGACAGCTCCCGTATGACCGGGGCCCAGAAGGCCGTGGAGCAGGTCCAGCCGTGTATGAGGACGACGGCGGGCGCGCCGTCGGGGCCGTGCGTCTCGACGTGCAGGGCGGTGCCGTCGGCGGAGGTCGCGGTCAGCGTGCGCCGCGGGGCGGGCGGCGCGTACGCCCCTTGGGCGCGCGGTCGCGCGGGGCTCATGTGCGCGCCCCGGCGGGAGCGGCGGCCGTCTCCGTACGGGCCGGGGCGCGCAGCACCTCGTACTCGGTGAGGTCGACGCGGCGGGTGGCCCTGCGGAACTCGGCGGTCGTGCCGGGCCACACCGTGGTGTTGCGCCCGTTGGCGTCGAGATACCAGCTGTCGCAGCCGCCGCTGTTCCAGACCGTGCGCTCCATGCGCGCCTGCACCTTGTCGTTCCAGGCCGTGACGGCCGCGGGCCGGGCGTCGAGGGCGGCCTTGCCGCCGAGGGTGGTCAGCTGGCGCATGAAATCGGCCAAATAATTCAGCTGGGACTCGATCATCAGGATCATCGAGCTGTTGCCGAGCCCGGTGTTGGGCCCTATCACCGTCATGAAGTTGGGGAACCCGGTGGCGCTTGAGCCGCGCAGCGCCGCCATGCCGTCCTTCCACTCCTCCGCGAGCGTCGTGCCGTTGGCCCCGGTGACGCGCTGCGCTATCGGCATGTCGGTGACGTGGAAACCGGTGCCGAAGATGACCGCGTCGGCCTCGGTCTCGGTGCCGTCGGCGGCGACGAGCGTGGAGCCTCGCACTTCCTTGAGGCCGGAGGCGACGACGTCGACGTTGGGCGCGGCGAGCGCCGGGTAGTAGGTGCTGGAGAGCAGGATGCGCTTGCAGCCGATGCGGTAGTCGGGCGTCAGCTTGGCGCGCATGGCCGGGTCCTTGATGGTCCGGGCCATGTTGCGCTTGGCGATGGTCTCGACCAGGCCGAGTTCATTGGGACGCTTGGTGAAGGCGCTGACCTGCAACTCCCGGATGCCCCACAGGAGTCCGCGGCGCGCGGTGCCGGTCGCGGGGATCTTGTTGTGCAGCCAGCGCTCGACGCCCGTGATGGCCCGGTCGACGCGCGGCATGACCCAGGGCGGGGTCCGCTGGAAGAGGGTGAGGCCGCTGACCTCGGGCTGGATGGCGGGCACGATCTGAATGGCGGAGGCGCCGGTCCCGATCATGGCGACGCGCTTGCCGCGCAGGTCGTAGCCGTGGTCCCAGCGGGCCGAGTGGAAGACCTTGCCGGGGAAGCCGGCCAGGCCGGGGATGTCGGGGATCTTCGGGTCGGAGAGCGGGCCGGTCGCCGAGACGACGACGTCGGCGGTGAGGTCGCCGCGCGCGGTGCTGATCTCCCAGTGCAGCGCGTCCGCGTCCCACCGCATGGACCGCACCTCGTGGTCCAGCCTGATGTGCGGCCGCAGCCCGAAGGTGTCGGCGACGTTCTCCAGGTAGGCGCGGATGTGCCGCTGGCCGGAGAAGGTGCGCGGCCACTCGGGGTTGGGGGCGAAGGAGAAGGAGTACAGGTGCGAGGGGACGTCGCAGGCGCACCCCGGATAGCTGTTGTCCCGCCAGGCGCCGCCGACGGATTCGGCCCGTTCCAGGACCACGAAGTCGGTGATGCCCTCGCGGCGCAGCCGGACGGCCGCGCCCAGGCCGCCGAACCCCGATCCGATCACCGCCACCCGTACGTGCTCGTGCTGGCGCTCACGCTCGCGCTCGGCCATGCCGCCGCCTCCCGAGATCGTCCATCCCGTACGTAACCGCGCCAGCAATCACTGGCGCAATTGGAGAGTAGGGCAGCTCACTACCGAGCGGTAGGGGGCGCGAGCGAGGAAGTTACCGGCGGTCGCCCCTGTCGGGCGGCGCCGACCTGCGGCATAGGCTGCTTCCGTGGCTGAGAACAACGCGGCAGGGCGCGAGTACCGAATGGCGGAGCTGGCCGAGGCGGCCGGGATCACCGTCCGTACGCTGCGCTTCTACCGCGAGCGCAAACTGATCCCACCGCCCCGCCGCGAGGGCCGCATCGCCTGGTACGACGAACACCACCTCGCCCGGCTCCGTACGGTCGCGGCCCTGCTGGAGCGCGGCCACACCCTCGGCGGCATCGCCGAACTGCTCACCGCCTTCGAGAGCGGCCGGGGCGTCGGCGAACTCCTCGGCCTGCGGAGCGCGATCGCCACCCCCTGGTCCGAGGAGACCCCGGTCCGGCTGAGCCCCGAGAAGCTCGCCGACCACTTCGCCGGCGAGGTCACCCCCGAGAACCTCGCGGGCGCCCTGGACATCGGCTATCTGGCGGTCGACGGCGACGAGATCGTGCACGTCAGCCGCCGTCTCCTGGACGCGTCCAGCGCCCTGGTCGACAAAGGCGTCCCGCTGGCCGCCGTGCTCGCCGCCGGCCGCGACGTCCGCACACACGCCGAGGCCCTGGCCGAGACCTTCACCACCCTGATCTGCGATCACGTCCTGAGCGGCCTGCTGGACCGCACCGTCCGGGGCGAGCCGCTGCCGCCCGACGAGATCGACCGGGTCACCAAGACCCTCGCCACGCTCCGCCCGATCGCGAAGGACGTCATCGACGCCGAACTCTCCATGGCGATGGACCGCCACATCCAGGCCGAACTGGACGCTTGGCTGACGGCGGAGGGCGGGGCGGAGTGAACGGGCGGCGGGGGCGAGGCATTCGCTCGGATGCCGACAGCGGATGCGCCGACAGTAGATGCGCCGACAGCCTTCGTCACACGAGGACAACCGGCTTGGCCTTCCCCGCGAGTTGATCAGCGGTACCGTTTCGATTGCCTGCACCGGAACGGAGTTGAGCATGTCACGCCCGGATGACGATCATATCGGCGCACGTATTGCTGACTACCGCAAGCTGCGCCACCTCACGCAATTGGGCCTCGCTCAACGCGCCTTCGTCTCACGCGGCACGATCGCGAAAGTAGAGGCGGGCCTGACACCTGCCACCCCAGCCATGGTGGCCGCGGTGGCCAGGGTGCTCGAAGTCGATATAGCCGCCCTCAACGGCCAGCCGTATATCTCAGAGATGCGGCAGGATCGTCTGGACCGGATGATCGCTCCCTTGTCCGACGCGCTGGACCTCTATGACCTGGGACCGGACCCCGACATCATCCCCAGGGAAACGAACGTCATGTCAGCTGAGGTTCGCGAACTGTGCGCCGACGCCTGCGCCACCGAGTACAAAGCCATCGGCTCGAAGCTGCCGGGCCTATTGGGAGAATTGACAACGGCTTTCAGCGCCCCGACCACAGGCGTTGACCGCCAGCGCATCGCCGTCTCGCTCAGCTGGTCCTATTGGGTCGCTTATGAGTTTGCTTACCGGTTGGGCTACCACCAGCTTGCGTCAATCGCCCTTGAGCGAATGGGCTGGATGGCAGAACAAGCACAGGACCCCCTCTTGTCGGCGATTCGGCTGAACAAACGCAGCAGCATGCTCTTGCGCCGGGGCGACAGCCGCATGGCATTGAAGGTTCTCGAACGCGGGCATCAGTTGGTGAAACAACACGACGACGCCGACTCCATCCCCGCACTCGCCGTCTCCGGGAGCCTCTACCTGGCCGGCGCAATCGCGGAAGCTCAGGCTAAAAATCCGGAGGCCGTAACCGGCCACATGGACTTGGCACGAGAAACTGCCTCGCGAATCGGCAGGGACGTGCCGCGTGCGTATTGGGCCTCCTTCGGCGCGACCAACGTGGCTCATTTCGATGTAGCCACCGCGGTGGAATTGGGCAAGCTGGGCGACGCAATGAAGGCAGCGCGCCATCTGCACTTCCCCGCCGAACACCCCAGGATGCGAGTAGGCCGCTACTACATTGAAATGGCGCGCGCCTACGCCCAGATGGGAAAGACCGAGGCGGCCGAGCGGTCCTTGCTCCGGGCACGAGAAGTCGCGCCGCAGCAGGCCCGGTACCACCCGTTGCTACGGGAGACGATCGCCGTACTGGTCCGTCGGCAACGCCGGGCACCGGCGGGCCTGGCGTCGCTGGCCGCCTGGGTGGGCATGTAGCGCTGTGGTCACGGCCCGAGTGTTCCCCATCGAGGAACACTCGGGCCTCTGCATTCCTGGAGGCTGGTGGGTGACAGCAGACCCCCGCAACCGCGCGAACGGTCCGGGGGCATGGCCATCAACCCTCCCTGACCCGCCGTCCCCCGACGGAGGCCCGAAGGCCGGTGCGCTGTGAGTGGGGATGAGCGGCAGGACGACCAGGCCGCAACCTGCCGCCAGGCGGTCAACACCGCCTCTCTGACCATGGGTTGGGCCCCGGAGTATGCCGCCGTGCCGCGGAGCGGCTTCCTGCCGGACCGCATGTGGCCCTTCGACATGGAAACCGGCCGGAGCGTGTACGCCGGCCGCACGGACGACCCGGCCGCTTGGCAGAGGTACGCGGACGCCGATATCCCCATCGTCACGCAGTGGGATGACGGGAGACACGAGGGCACGGAGCCGGGACAGGTAGGGACCAGCTCCGTCTCCATGCCGTCCGTCGTCTTCCGGATGCTCCGGGACCTGGATCTCCAGGCCGGTAGCCGCGTGCTGGAGATCGGTACCGGCTCGGGGTGGACGGCGGCACTCATGGCCCACCGCGTCGGAGGCCGGAACGTGACCTCCGTAGAGGTGGACGAGGCCGTGGCGGACGCGGCCAGGCGGTCCCTGGAACTAGGCGGCTTCGCGGTCGAGGTGGTCACCGGCGACGGCTTCGAAGGATACCCGCGGGGAGCGCCCTACGACCGGATCATCGCCACGGTGGGCGTGCGCACGCTGCCGTGGGCGTGGGTGGAGCAGACACGGCCCGGCGGCGTCATCGTGGCTCCCTGGGGCACGCACTACAGCCACCAGGACGCCGTGGCCCGGCTGTCCGTCTCACGGGACGGCCGGCAGGCTACGGGGCCGTTCACGGGCCCGGTCGAGTTCATGAAGATGCGGGACCAGCGCCTCCCGTTCGAGGGGCATACGCCGTACGCCGCCGGCATGGCGGACGGCTCCACGTCCTCCAGCTCCGTCACGGAGACGGAGTTCTGCCGGGGGAGATTCAGCGCACCGGAGTTCGCCATCGGGCTTCGGGTGCCGGACATCGCGCGGCGTGCGGCCGAGAAGCGGAACGGCGCGCTTCCTGTGTGGTTCTACGGCCTGTCGGACCGGTCGGTGGCGTGCGTCATGTTCCGTGACGGCCAGGAGGCGAAGGTCTGGCAGGCGGGCCCGCGCCGGCTGTGGGACGAGGTGGAAGCGGCCTACCGATGGTGGGACGGCTGTGGCGAACCGGATCACACCCGGTTCGGGCTCACGGTGACCGCCGACGCGACGCGCGCATGGCTGGACGACCCGACCCGATCCTGGCTCCTTTGAGAACAGCCCCTGTCCACGCACCCGTCCCCTCGGGTGCGTGGACGGGGCTCCCTGCCGCGCCGCTACCCCTCGAAGACCACAGTCACCGGCGCGTGGTCGCTCCACCGCAGGTCGTAGCTGGCGGCGCGTTCCACCTCCGCCTTGACCGCGCGCCCGGCGAGACCGGGCGTGGCGACGGCGTAGTCGATGCGCCAGCCCGCGTCGTTGTCGAACGCCTTGCCGCGGTAGGACCACCAGGAGTACGGGCCCTCGACGCCGGGGTGCAGCGCGCGGACCACGTCCACGTACGACGCCTCGTCGAAGACGCGGGTCAGCCAGGCGCGCTCCTCCGGGAGGAAGCCGGCCTTCTTCTTGTTGGCCTTCCAGTTCTTGAGGTCGGCCTCCTGGTGGGCGATGTTCCAGTCGCCGCAGACCAGCACCTCGCGCCCGTCCGCCGCGGCCCGCTCGCGCAGCTCGCCGAGGTAGGGCAGGAACTCGGCCATGAACCGTTCCTTCTCGTCCTGCCGCTCCGTGCCGACCTCGCCCGACGGCAGGTAGAGGCTGGCGACGGTGGCGCCCGGCAGGTCGATCTCCGCGTAGCGGCCGGACGCGTCGAACTCCGAGGAGCCGAATCCGATCCGCGCCGCCTCCGGCTCACGCCGGGAGTAGAGGGAGACGCCCGCGCGACCCTTGGCGGCGGCCGGGGCGTGCACGGTGTGCCAGCCGTCCGGCTCGCGCACCTCCTCGGGGAGCTGCTGGGGCTCGGCCCGTACTTCCTGGAGGCAGATGACGTCGGCTCCGGTCCCCGCGAGCCAGGGCACGAAGCCCTTCTTGGCGGCGGCGCGCAGCCCGTTCACATTGACGGTCGTAACAGTGAGCATTCCGGCACGATACCGACCCTTGGGGCACTCTGGCCTCGCACACCCATTCGACCTTACGATACCTCGATGCAGATCGTGCCCGCGGCGTACGACCACCCCGACGCCGTCAAACTCAACGACCAGGTGCAGCTGGAGTACACGGAACGCTACGGCGAGGAGGACCTGACGCCGCTGGACCCGGCGCAGTTCGACCCGCCGCACGGCCTGTACCTCATCGCCTACGACGACGACGGCGACGGCGCGCCCGTCGCCACCGGCGGCTGGCGCGTACAGGACGCCAACGACGAGGCGTACGAGGACGGCGACGCCGAGCTGAAGCGGATGTACGTCATACCCGAGGCGCGCGGACGCGGCCTGGCGCGGGCGATACTCGCGGCGCTGGAGGACAGCGCGCGCGAGGCGGGGCGTACGCGCATGGTGCTGGAGACGGGCATCAAGCAGCCCGAGGCCATCGCGCTGTACACCTCCTGCGGCTACACGCCCGCGCCGAAGGTCGGGCTCTACCGCTTCCACGAGGAGAGCCGCTGCTACGCCAGGGCGCTGCGCTGAGGCTCGGGCCGAGAACCTGTGCCGTCTCCCCTGACCGGTGAGCGTCTGCGGTGGCTGGGCGGGTTCGTTCCCCGAGGGCGCGGGGCGGGGCCGAGTCCGGACGGGGCGGAGTCGTTCGGATAGCGGCGGCGGGTGGACCGGTCGCCCTCCTCGGCGCAGCCGGCTGACGCACCGGTGTCAGCCGCTCGCGTTCGCGGCCTCTTCGATGAGGTCGGTGACCTGGCCTGGCCGGGAGGCCAGTGAGGCGTGGCCGGCATCCAGTTCGATGATCTTGCGCGGGTTCATGCGCCGGGCCATGCGGTTCTCGTTGTCCGGGTGGATCATGCGGTCACTGGTGGAGACCTGGTACCAGGTCGGCTTCGCGCGCCAGGCCGGGGCGGTGACGGTGTCACCGAAGGTCGAGGCCAGCGGCGCCTTCTGCGTCACGGCCATCACCCGCGCCTCGTCCTCCGGCAGGTCCTGCGCGAAGCTCTCGCGGAACTTGTCCTGCTTGACCCATAGATAACCGTCGGAGTCCGGTGCGAGGTTCTCGAACGCCGCCGGGGGCTTCTCCTGGCTGATCTGCCCCGGGCTCTCGCCGGCGTCCGGCGCGAACGCGGCGATATAGACCAGCCCCGTGACATTGGGCAGATCGCCGGCCTCGGTGATCACCGCACCCCCGTACGAGTGGCCCACCAGCAGCACCGGCCCGTCGATCTGCCGCACCATCTTGCGGGTGCGTTCGGCGTCGTCGGCCAGCGAGGTCAGGGGGTTCTCCACCGCGTGCAGCGAGCCGAAGTCCCGACGGTGCAGCTCGGTGATGACCTTGGCCCAGTGCGCGGCACCGCCCCAGAAGCCATGGACCAGAACGATTGCGGGCTTCGCAGCCATAGGACTGCCCTTTCGGCCGAGTCGAGGAGTCGTCCCGCCCAGCAGACTCCAACCCCACGACCGCCGCGCGCCGGGGCCCGCCACACAGGTGACGCCCCAACCTGCCGGCTCTGCGGCCGAGCCCCCCGTCAGCGCCCCTCCGCGATCGCCTCCTCCACCCCCTTGCGGACCTCCTCGGCCGGGTAGCGGACGACGCCCGGGCCGTAGGGAGCGAGCGCCTCGTCGACGATTTCCGGGAAGTCCTCGGCGACCTCCGCGATCAGGACGGTCGACCCGGGCGGCACCTCGGCGGCGAGCATTTCCAGGGCGGCGCTGGAGGCGCTGGCCTGGCGCGCGTCGTGCGCGCCGCCGAGCAGCCCGCCCGCGCCGAAGCCGATCATGATGCCGAGCGGGCCGCCCAGGATGCCGACGAGCCCGCCGACCAGGCCGCCCACCGCGAAGCCCTTGGCGTCGCTGCTGTTGTCGACGCTGTCGGGGAAGTCCAGCGCGCCCTCCGCGTCGCGCGTGATCACGGTCGCCTCGCGCAGCTTGACGCCGCCCTCGGCGTGCGCCTGCCGCAGCGCGTCCAGTGCCAGGCGGCCCGTTTCGGGCCGGTCGAGGTCCATGAACAGGACGTTCTCGGTCATCGCCGCCGCTCCAGGGGTGAGATGGGGAACCCTCGCTTCCACTCTTGCGGCTGCCCGGCCCGTACGCACCTCAGACATGTCCGTACGCACCCCCGCCGTCACCCCCGCCCCTCCGGCACCCGGCCCGTCTCCGTCTCCTCCTCCGTATGCACCGACGCGCTCAGGTCCAGCACCGCCTCCGCGCCCCCGCCCGCCGGGTTCGCGAACCGCAGCCGTGCCCCGAGGACCCGGGCCTGACCGGCGGCGATCGTCAGTCCGAGGCCCAGCCCCCGCCCCGAGCCGTCGGCGCCCTGCCCGGCGCCGGTACGGAACCGCACCGGGCCGCGCGCGAGCAGCTCCGCCGGGAAGCCGGGCCCCTGGTCGCGGACCCGCACCACCCCGCCCTCGATCTCGACGCGCACCGGCACGGCGCCGTGCCGGAACGCGTTGCTGACCAGATTGGCGAGTATGCGCTCCACACGCCGGGCGTCCGTCTCGACGAGCCCGGCCCGTACCACCCGTATCTCCAGACCGGCCTGGGCCGGCGCAGTGGCCGAGCGCACCGCGCGCCGCACCAGTTCGTCCAGCGGCCGCACCTCTGTCTCGGCCCGCTCGGCGGACCCGTCCAGGCGCGCCACCTCCAGGACGTCCTCCATCAGCCCGCTCACCCGCCGCGCCCGCTCCCGCACCATCTCGGTCGGCCGCCCCGGCGGCAGCAGCCCGGCGGCGGCGACCAGCCCGGCGACCGGGGTGCGCAGCTCGTGCGCGATGTCGGAGGTGACGTCGCGCTCGGCCTGGAGGCGGGCGGCCAGCGCGTCGGCCATGGTGTTGAGGGCCGTGGTCAGCCGGGCGATCTCGTCCTTGCCGCGCGGCGTGATCCGGGCGCTGAGGTCGCCCTCGGCGATCCGCTCGGCCGTACGGGCGGACGCGTCGAGGCGGCGGCCGAGCACCGCGGCGAAGGCCACGCCGATCACGCAGGCGAGCGCCGTGCCGATCGAGCCCGCGAGCCACAGGTCGCGGTCGAGGGCTTCGAGCTTGCGGTCCTGGCGGAGGTAGGAGTGCCGGAGCGCGATGACGTCCTTGCCGGAGCGCCGGGCGGCCCACAGTTCCGGCTCCTTGCCGCCGCGGTCCAGGTAGACGCCGGTCTCACCGCGCGCGACGGCCTCGCGCAGGGGCGTGGGCAGCACGGCGGGGTTGATGAGGACGCGGCGCCGGTCGACCCCGGCGGCATGGTCGTCGACGGCGATGGAGAGCCGGGAGCGGATGGTGTCGCGGGAGGTTTCGAGCGAGTTCACGGCCGTGCGGTGGTGCACGACGAGGCCCATGATGACCGCGACCAGGGCGGCGGTGGCGGTGATCGCCACACCGATCTTCGTACGCAGTCCCATGGGCTCAGGCTCCTCCACGGCTGACAGGTTGCGGGCCGCTGCGCCCGACGATCGTGCCGGGTCGTCGCACAGAGGTCCAGGAGCTGGTCGGAACGGGTGGGGCCATTCGTGCCAAATGTAACCGGCGCGGCCGGATTGCCGCCCGTGCCCTTGACCTGTTCCTGTCGACTGCTCATAGGATCACCGCGCTCAAGTGGTCCAGCCCAGTAGCCGCAGCGCCATGGTGGAGGTCACTCATGCACATCGCCCGACGTACGCTGCTCGGCGCTCTCGCCGGGTCCGCAGCCCTCGGAGTCGCCGCCACGCACCCGGCCGCAGCCGCCCCGAACCCACCAGGCCCCCTCACCACGGGCGGTGCCGCCGCGGCGAGAGCCCTGAGACGGCTGCTGCCGCACCACCACCGGCAGGTCACCTTCCGCACCCTCCGCACCCGCCCCGGCCGGGACTCCTACCGAGTCTCGGGCACAGCCGGACACATCGTCATCGAAGGCACCACGCCGGCCGTCCAGCTCGCCGGCTTCCACTGGTACCTGCGCCACGTCGCACACGCCCACTTCTCCTGGAACGGCGCGCAGACCGACCTGCCCGGCCGCCTCCCCGGCGTCGGCGCCCCCATCGGCAAGTCCGCGAACGTCGCCCACCGCTTCGTCTTCAACGACACCAACGACGGCTACACCGGCCCGTACCACGGCTGGGAGTACTGGGAGCGCGAGCTCGACGTCCTCGCGCTGCACGGCTACAACGAGGTGCTGGTCTACGCGGGCGCCGACGCCGTCTACCACCGCGCCTTCCAGCGGCACGGCTATACGGACGCGGAGCTGCGCCAGTGGGTGCCCGGCCCCGCCCACCAGCCGTGGTGGCTGCTCCAGAACATGTCCGGCTTCGGCGGCCCCGTCTCCCGGGAGCTGCTGGAGCGCCGCGCGGCCCTCGCCAGGAAGATCGTCGGCCGGCTGCGCGAGCTGGGCATGACGCCCGTGCTCCCCGGCTACTTCGGCACCGTGCCGCCCGGCTTCGCGGACCGCAACCCCGGCGCGCACACCGTCCCGCAGGGCGTGTGGGGCGGCTTCCCGCGCCCCGACTGGCTCGACCCGCGCGACGAGCACTTCGCCCGCGTGGCCAAGACCTTCTACCGGGTGCAGGACGAGCTGTACGGAGCCACCTCGATCTACAAGATGGACCTGCTGCACGAGGGCGGCAGCCCCGGCGACGTGCCGGTCCCCGAGGCCGCGCGCGCCGTGGAGAAGGCGCTGCGCACCGCCCACCCGGGCGCCACCTGGGCCATCCTCGGCTGGCAGACCAACCCGCGCCGCGACATCATCGACGCCGTCGACAAGTCCAAGATGCTGATCGTCGACGGCATCTCCGACCACTACCCCGAGGTCGTCGACCGCGAGCGGGACTGGGCCTCCACGCCGTACGCCTTCGGCTCCATCTGGAACTTCGGCGGCCACACCGCCATGGGCGCCAACACCCCCGACTGGGCCGCCCTCTACGACCAGTGGCGCACCAAGCACGGCAGCGCCCTGAACGGCATCGCCCTCATGCCCGAGGCCGCCGACAACAACCCCGCCGCCCTCGCCCTCTTCAGCGACCTGCCCTGGACGGACGGGCCGACGCCGCTGGCGGAGTGGTTCGCCCAGTGGCCCGCCCAGCGGTACGGCGCCGCCGACGCCCACGCCGTACGGGCCTGGGACGTGCTGCGCCGCACCGCCTACGGCACCAGCCGCGCCGACGGGTGGAGCGAGCCCGCCGACGGCCTCTTCGGCGCCCGCCCCGACCTGGCCGTCACCCGCGCCGCCTCCTGGTCGCCGCCGAAGCTCCGCTACGACGCGGCCGAGTTCGACAAGGCGCTGCCCGCGCTGCTGGCCGTCGCCCCGTCGCTGCGCGGCACCAGCGCGTACCGCTACGACCTCCTGGACGTGGCCCGGCAGACCGTCTCCAACCGCAGCCGGCTGCTGCTGCCGCTCATCAAGGCCGCGTACGAGGCCGGGGACCGGGCCCGCTTCCGGGCGCTGACCGGCGAGTGGTTCGCGTGGATGGCCCTGCTGGAGCAGGCCGTCGCCACCGACGAGCGCCATCTGCTGGGCCGCTGGATCGCCGACGCCCGCGCGTGGGGTTCGTCCGCGGCCGAGCGCGACCGGCTCGAATTCGACGCCGTCTCGCTCCTGACCGTATGGGGCAACCGCTCCGGCGCCGACGACGGCAAGCTGCACGACTACGCCAACCGCGAGTGGTCCGGGCTGGTCGGCGGCCTCTACACGCTGCGCTGGAAGACGTACTTCACGGAGCTGGAGGCGGCCATGGAGGGGCGGCGCGCGGCCAAGGCGATCGACTGGTTCGCCCTGGAGGACGACTGGACCCGGCACCACCCGCCGTACTCGGCGCAGCCGAAGGGCGACATCGTGCGGGTGGCGCGGCGGATCGCGAAGCGGCTCTGACGGGGCGGGGGGGGGGGGGGGGGGGGGGGGGGGGGGGGGGGGGGGGGGGGGGGGGGGGGGGGGGGGGGGGGGGGGGGGGGGGGGGGGGGGGTGGTGGGGGGGGGGGGGGGGGGGGGGGGTGGGATAGGGCGGGAGGTCGTGCGCCTGACGGACTTCCACCTGC
>NZ_JBWKFF010000013.1:0-168825 GCF_056434425.1 Streptomyces sp. NPDC044033
GGTTGATAGGCCAGATATGGAAGCGCCGTAAGGTGTGGAGTTGACTGGTACTAATAGGCCGAGGGCTTGTCCTCAGTTGCTCGCGTCCACTGTGTGGTTCCCGGGTTGCGAACAGTCGCACCGGTTGAACCAGTAATGCTTTACCATGCCGCTTTGCGGGATGGATTAATTAAAAAGTGTGCTTGTTCGCTAGGAACACCCGAAGGTGTTTCGGTGGTCATTGCGTTAGGGAAACGCCCGGTTACATTCCGAACCCGGAAGCTAAGCCTTTCAGCGCCGATGGTACTGCAGGGGGGACCCTGTGGGAGAGTAGGACGCCGCCGAACAATATTTCTAGGACCCTTGGTCCCAGCGTTCATGCTGGGACCAAGGGTCCTTTTTGTTTTTGCCGAAGCGCGCCGATAAGCCGGGTGCGCGAGAATGACTGCGTTACCCGAAGACAGGAGTCACGACGATGTCCCCCAACTCTTCCGACGATCGGTCGGATCGCGAGCCTCGGCGCGGTGCGCCTCGCGGGCCGCGTCGTGACGACACCCGTGGCGGCCCCCGGCGCGATGACCGTCCGGCGCGTCCGGCGTTCCGGCGCGATGACGACCGTGGCGGCCGGCCTGCCGGTGGTGGTGCCGGTCGGCCTACCGGCGCCGGTGGTGCCGGTAGGCGTGATGACCGGGCTCCGCGTCGTGAGGACGACCGCGGTGGGTTCCGGCGTGACGATCGGCGTGATGAGCGTCCGGCGTTCCGGCGTGATGACGATCGGTCGCGTGGACCTCGTCGTGACGACCGTGGCGGTAGCAACGACCGCCCGCGCGGTCCCCGTCAGGATGACCGTGGCGGTTTCCGCCGTGACGACCGCGGTGGCCCCGACCGCCGCCGCGACGACGACCGCGGCGGGGCCCGCCGCGACGACCGGCGCGACAGCAGCCGTCCGGCTTTCCAGCGCGACGACCGCGCCCCGCGCCGTGAAGACGACCGCGGTGGAGCCCGGCGCGACGACCGTGGCGGTAATGACCGTCCGCGCGGTCCCCGTCAGGACGATCGCGGCGGCTTCCGCCGTGATGACCGTCGGGACGACCGGCGTGACAACGGCCGTCCGGGCTTCCAGCGTGATGACCGGGCTCCGCGTCGTGAGGACGACCGCGGTGGGTTCCGGCGTGACGATCGGCGTGATGAGCGTCCGGCGTTCCGGCGTGATGACGATCGGTCGCGTGCGCCTCGTCGTGACGACCGTGGCGGTAGCAACGACCGCCCGCGCGGTCCCCGTCAGGATGACCGTGGCGGTTTCCGCCGTGACGACCGCGGTGGCCCCGACCGCCGCCGCGACGACGACCGCGGCGGGGCCCGCCGCGACGACCGCCGCGACGACCGGCGTGACAGCCGTCCGGCTTTCCAGCGTGATGACCGGGCTCCGCGTCGTGAAGACGACCGCGGTGGAGCCCGGCGCGACGACCGGCGTGACAACAGCCGTCCGGCTTTCCAGCGTGACGACCGCGCCCCGCGTCGCGACGACGACCGCGGTGGGGCCCGGCGCGATGACCGTGGCGGTCGGCCCACCGGTGGGTTCCGGCGTGACGACCGGGGGGGCAGCGACCGCTGTGACGGCGATCGTGGCGGCCCCCGCGGTGGGCAGCGTCCTGCGCGGGACGACCGGCAGGGCGGCGGCGGTTACCGGGGGCGGGACGACCGGGGCTCCGGCGGGGCCGGGCGGCGCGATGACCGGGACCGGGACCGGGAGCCCGTACGCCGGCTGCCGATCCCCGAGGACGTGACGGGCGACGAGATCGCCCCGGACGTGCGGCAGGAGCTGATGAGCCTGCCCAAGACCCTCGCCGAGGATGTCGCGAGGAACCTTGTGATGGTGGCGAATCTGCTGGACGAGGACCCGGAGCAGGCGTACGAGTACGCCCGTATCGCGCTGCGGCTCGCTTCCAGGGTCGCCGCCGTGCGCGAGGCGGCCGGGTTCGCCGCGTACGCCACTGAGAAGTACTCCGAGGCGCTGGCCGAGTTCCGTGCGTCGCGGCGGATGACCGGGTCCGTCGACCTGTGGCCGGTCATGGCCGACTGCGAACGCGGTATGGGCCGGCCGGAGCGGGCCATGGCGATGGCCGGCGAGCCGGAGGTGCAGCGGCTGGACAAGGCCGGTCAGGTCGAGATGCGGCTGGTCGCGGCCGGGGCCCGTAAGGACATGGGGCAGGCCGACGCGGCGGTCGTGACGTTGCAGGGCCCCGAGCTGGCCTCGAACTCGATCCAGCCGTGGACTGCTCGCCTCCGTTACGCCTACGCCGACGCGCTGCTTGAGGTCGGGCGTGAGGGCGAGGCGCGCGAGTGGTTCGGGAAGGCGCTGGAGGCCGACCAGGGCGGCACCACGGACGCCTCCGACCGGCTCGCGGAGCTGGAAGGCGTGGAGTTCGTGGACGCGCTGACCGAGGAGGACGGCGAAGACAGCGAAGACGGCGAAGACAGCGAAGACGGCGAAGGCAGCGAAGACGGCGAAGGCGAGTCCGAACGGCTCGCGGACGGCGAAGGCGCGGTCGAGAGCGACGCGCCCGCGAAGGACGAGATCGGGCATGACAGCGAGCCTGATGGCGGCGACAAGCACTGATCGCTGATGGCGACGAGGGCGGGACCCCTGACCGGGGTCCCGCCCTCGTCGTATGTCCGGGGCTCTCGCGCCGCCGTCAGCCGAGCGCGAGGTTGCGGAGTACCAGGCCCGTGGCCGGTTTCGGGCCGAAGGACGTGGACTTGCGGGGCATCGTCACGCCTTGCTGGGCCAGTTCGCGCACGACCTCCTCGCGCACCGGATGCATCAGCACGGCCGTACCGCCGTGCCGCTCGGCCTGTTCGACGGCGGCTGCCGCCTCGTGGATGTAGCCGATGTGCTCGGGGTCGTCCGGGACCCGCCAGACGTGTTCGAGCAGGGCCGAGTGCAGGACGGTCGCGTCGAGCGAGCGCCATGCCTGCGGCCGGCCGTCGGGGATCGTACGGGCCAGGAGGCCGGGGTCCGGCCGGTCGATGAGGTGGAAGCCGCCGTCGCCCGCGAGCAGGAAGGCGGTGCCGCCGGCCCGGGTCGCGTCCGAGAGCGATTCGAGGGCCTTGGAGAGCGGCCCTTCGACGACGCGGGTCCGGAAGGTGTCCGCCACGGCTTCGACGGCGTCCTTGACCGGGAGGTGGTGCAGGAGCCGGTGGATGGCCCGTACGAGCAGGGGGTAGCGGGCGGTGTCCACGAGGAGGACGAGGCCGTAGTCCCAGGGGCCGGGCGCGGTCTGCTCGGAGTGCACCCGCAGATACGTGGCCCAGCGGTGGTGGCCGTCGGCGATGAGGGCCTGCCGCTGTGCGAGGTCCTCGTCGATGCGGGCCAGGTCGTCCGGGTCGGTGAGGGACCACAGCCGGTGGGCGAAGCCGTCCTCGGTGGTGGTGGCGAGCAGCGGTTCGGTGCGGATCGTGCGCTCGATGACGGCGGTGGCCCCGGTGGTGGAGCCGTCGCCGCGGTAGGCGAAGAGGAGCGGTTCGAGGTTGGCGTAGGTGTCGCGCATGAGCGCGGCGCGGTCCTCGACGATGTGCGGCATCACGTCCTCGTGGGGGAGGACGACGCCCGCTTCGCGCGGGGTCAGGCGCAGGGCGCCGATGAGGCCGCGCTGGAGGGTGTGGCCGTCGCTCTGCTCGTACACGTACAGCGCGGGCTCGGGGTCGGGGGCCAGCACGCCCTCCTCCTGCCAGCGGCGCAGGGTCTCGGCGGCCTGGCGGTGCCGCTCGGCGGCGGTGGCGGCCTGCGGGAGGATCAGACGGACGATGTTGTGGGGATCGGCCGTCTCCAGGTGACGCAGGCCGTCCGGCCGTACGACCACGTCGTACGGGGGCGAGGTCACGGCGGACAGGCTGCCGACCTGCTCCGGCACATAGCGCAGCCCTCTGAAGGGGGCCAGTTGGAGGCCCTGTCCGGCGTGCCCTGGAGTGCTCATTGGGAAATGTTATGTCGCAAACCGGGATGAGCGATGATCGGGGGAGAGAGTCACGGAAGCACGAGGAGCGCACGCCATGAACCAGACCGTCCGGACCAGCCCCGACGGAAGCGAGGAGCGGCTGAGCGCCGCGTACGACACGGCGCTGCTGGACCTCGACGGGGTGGTGTACGCGGGGGGCGAGGCCATCGCGCACGCCGTCGAGTCGCTGGGGACGGCCCGGGACGGCGGCATGCACCTGGCGTACGTCACCAACAACGCGGCGCGGACCCCGCGGACGGTCGCCGAGCATCTGACCCGGCTGGGGGTGGCGACGGAGCCGGCCGACGTGATCACCTCGGCGCAGGCGGTGGCGCGGCTGATCGCCGAGCAGGTCCCGGCCGGGGCACGGGTGTTGGTGATCGGCGCGGAGGGGCTGGAGGTCGCGCTGCGGGAGCGCGGGCTGGAGCCGGTGTTCTCCGCCGATGACGATCCGGCCGCGGTGGCGCAGGGGTACGGCGGGCCCGGCATGACGTGGGAACGGCTTCAGGAGGCGTCGTACGCGGTGGCGCGAGGCGTGCCGTGGTTCGCCTCCAACACCGATCTCACGATTCCGAGCGCGCGCGGGATCTCGCCGGGGAACGGGGCGGCGGTGGAGGTCGTACGGATCGCGACGGGCGCCGATCCGCAGGTGGCGGGGAAGCCGTTGCCGCCGATGCACCGCGAGACGGTGCTGCGGACCGGGGCCGAGCGGCCGCTGGTGGTCGGGGACCGGCTGGACACGGACATCGAGGGCGCGTACGTGGGGGGCGTGGACTCGCTGCTGGTGCTGACGGGGGTGACGTCGGCGGCAGCTCTGCTGGCGGCTTCGCCCCGGCACCGGCCGACGTATGTCGCCGAGGATCTGCGGGGGTTGCTGGAGCCGCAGCCGGTGGTCGAGGGCGCGGGCGACGGGTTCGCGTGCGGGGGATGGACGGCGTCGGCCGGGGACGGGGCGCTGGCGCTTGAGGGCGGCGGGGCGGCCGTCGACGGCTTGAGGGCGCTGTGCGGGGCGGCCTGGTCGAGCGCCGGTGACGGGGTCTCCGGGTTGGACTCGGGGAAGGCGCTGGCCCGGTTGGGCCTGGGGCGGTAGTCCGCCGCCGGGCTTTTCGGCCCACCGGAAGGGCGGCCTCCCATCCGGCCTCGGGCTGCGATGCCCAAGGCGGGATGGGAGGCCCGCGTCGCGCCCCGTCCTACTCGATCTCCGCGATCAAGTCGTCCTCCGTCACGCCCTGGCGCCAGTACCCCGTGAACTTGATCGCCTTGCGGTCGAATCGGCGGTCGTCGACGAGGTGGCGGCGGAGGGCGCGTACGTTCGCGGACTCGCCCGCGATCCAGGCGTAGGGGGTCCCGGCGGGGAGTTCCGCGGCGCGTACGGCTTCCAGGACGGCGTTGTCGTGGGCGTGCTCGCGGACCAGCCAGGTGATGTCGGCGTCGGCCTTGGTGGGGAGGGGCTGGGCGTCCTCCGCGTTCGGGACGTCGATCCAGACCTTGGCGGGGGAGTCGGGCGGCAGCTGGGCGAGGATTCCCGCGATGGCCGGCAGCGCCGTCTCGTCGCCGGTGAGCAGCGTCCAGTCGGTGCCGGGCGGCGGGCGGAAGTCGACGCCGCCGTTGTCCTCCTCGACCGGGCCGAGCACGGCGGCGCGGTCACCGGGCCGGGCGGCGCGGGCCCAGGAGGAGGCCGGGCCGTCCGTGCTGCCCGCCGGGGCGTGGTCGCCGCCGTGCAGGGCGAAGTCGACGTCCAGCTCGTCCGGGCCGCGCCGCTGGTCGCGCACCGTGTACGTACGCATGACCGACCGTACGGCCGGGTCCAGCTCGCGCCAGGCGCCGAACCAGCCCTCGCCCAGGTCGTCGGGGAGTACGGGCGCGCCCTGGCCGGGCCGCGGGAGGAAGAGTTTGAAGCGCTGGTCGCGGCCGCCGCTGACGAAGGCGGTCAGGTCGCCGCCGAAAGTGACGCGGACCATGGCGGGGCTGAGCCGTTCGGTGCGTATGACGTGCACATCGAAGAAGCGGAAGGGCGTGGCGGGCATGCGGGCGTGCTCCTCTCGGGTACCGGGCTGTGCTGCGTGGCGGGCGCCGGGCCGGGCCGGGGCGCGGCGCCGCGGCCGGTCAGGTGACCTTCTTGGCCTTCTCGACGGCGGCGGCGAGGTCCTCCAGGATCGGGGCGCAGCCGGCGTAGGAGTACCGCGGTTCGCTGAGCCACGGGACGACCTGCCCGGCCTTGACGGCGGGGAGCCCCGCCCAGGTGGGCTTGGCGGCGAGGTCCTTGGGCTGGAGGGTGGCGGTGCGGTTGTCGAGGAGGATCAGGTCGGCCGGGTACTTGTCGGCGTTCTCCCAGCTGAGGTTCTCGAAGAAGCCGCCGGTGACCTTGGAGGGGACGATGACGTCGACGCCGAGCTCCCTGAAGAAGCTGAGGTCGGCGTAGACGCCCGGGTCGGAGACGTACAGCAGGTTGGCGCTGCCGGAGGCGGCGAGGACCTTGAGGCCCTTCTTCGCCTTCGCGGCCTTGCGGAGCGTCTCGGCGGCCTTCTCGAACCGGGCCTTGGCATCGACGACCTTCTTGGCCCCCAGGTCCGCGCCGAGGGACTCGGCGAGCGCGGCGTAGCGCCGGATGGGCTCCAGGAGCGGGGTGTGGGAGGTGGTGATGCCGACGCTGGGGGCCAGGGTGAGGATCTTCTTCTTGCTCTCCTCGGGGACGCCCCACAGGTCGTGTGCCTGGATCATGTTGGTGACCAGCAGGTCAGGGGAGAGCGCCGCGTACTTCTCGACGCTGAACTCGCCCCAGGCGTTGCCGAGGATGGTGACCTTGTCGATGTCGAGGTCACCGGCCTGCGGGTCGGGCTTGCCGTTCTTGAGCTTGGTGGGGCCGAAGACGCCGACGCAGTCGATGCCGAAGTCGTGCAGGGCCGCGGCGGTGCCGGTGAAGGCGACGATGTTCTTCGGGGTGTGGTCGGCCTTCACCGTCTCGCCGCGGTCGTCCTTGAACTTCCACGGGCCGCTGTCCTTCTTCGAGGAGCCCGTTGATGAGCTGCCGCCCCCGCAGGCGGTGAGCAGGGCGCCGATGGAGGCGGCGCCGCCCGCGGCGAGGAGGCCGCGGCGGGACATGGTGAGGGTGCGGGGGTTGCTCATGGGGGATGTGCTTCTCTCCTGGAGGGCAGTTGCCAGGTTAGGCTAACCTAACTGGGTGTTGGTCGACAGTCCCCCCGAATCCCGCGCCGCCCCGGAGGCCGCGCCCCGGAGCCGCAACGCCACCCGTGCGGCCGGGCTGCTCGCCGCAACGGGCGTGCTGCTGCTGGTCGTTGTGGCGAGCATCGCCGTCGGCGCCAAGCAGATCCCCCTCGACCAGGTCTGGCACGGCCTGTTCCACTACTCCGCCACCGACGCGGACGTGGTCATCCGGGACGTACGGCTGCCGCGCACGCTGCTCGGCGTGCTGGCGGGCGCGGCGCTCGGCCTCGCCGGCGCGGTCATGCAGGCGCTCACCCGCAATCCGCTCGCCGAGCCCGGCATCCTCGGCGTCAACGCGGGCGCCGCCGCCGCTGTCGTCTCCGCCATCAGTTTCCTCGGCGTCACCTCGCTGACCGGGTACGTGTGGTTCGCCTTCCTCGGCGCCGGAGCCGTCTCGGTCGCCGTGTACGCACTGGGGGGCAGCCGCAGCGCGACGCCCGTGCGGCTCGCGCTGGCGGGCACCGCCGTGACCGCCGCGCTCTTCGGGTACGTCAACTCCGTACAGCTCATGGACAACGCGGCCCTCGACAAGCTGCGCTTCTGGACGGTCGGGTCGCTGGCCTCCGCCAACGGCGGCATCGTCGCGCGGATCGCGCCGTTCATCCTGGTCGGTGTGGTGCTCGCGCTCGCGCTCGCCCGGCCGCTGAACGCCGTGGCGCTCGGCGACGACACCGCGCGGGCGCTCGGCGCCGACCTGACCCGTACCCGGGTTCTCGCGATGCTCGCGGTCACCCTGCTGTGCGGGGCCGCGACGGCCGCCTGCGGGCCGATCGTCTTCATCGGGCTGATGGTGCCGCACGTGGTACGGGCGATCACCGGCCCCGACATGCGCTGGACCCTGCCGTACGCGGCGGTGCTCGCGCCCGTCCTGCTGCTCGGTACGGACATCGTCGGGCGCGTCGTCGCCCGGCCCTCCGAGCTCCAGGTCGGCATCGTGACGGCGGTGATCGGCGGGCCCGTCTTCATCTATCTCGTACGCCGACGGAAGATGGCGCACCTGTGAACAGCGCACCCCTGCACCGCGCGGACGCGGAAGAAGAAGACGGAGTGGCCGGAGGGGCGATGCGCGCCTCCGGGGAAGAAGGCGTTGTGGGGGAGCCGGGTGCGAAGAGTCGTCTCCGGACGAAGGCGGTACGCACCCCCGGCGGCCTCTCCTTCCGCCTCGACGCCCGCGCGGCGCTCGTCTCGCTGCTGCTCGTGGCCATCGCGCTCGCCGCGTCCGTCGTCCTGATCGGCATCGGCGACTTCCCGATGTCGACCGCCGACGTCCTGCGGACGCTGACCGGCGGCGGCACCACCGCGCAGGAGTTCATCGTCCAGGACCTGCGGCTGCCGAGAGCCCTGGTGGCGCTGCTCGTCGGCGCGGCGCTCGGGATGGCCGGCGCGGTCTTCCAGTCCGTCGCCCGCAACCCGCTGGGCAGCCCCGACGTGATCGGCTTCGGCCAGGGCTCGACGGTCGGCGCACTGGCCGTCATCGTCCTCTTCCACGGCAGCCCCTACGCGGTCTCCGGCGGTTCGATCGTCGGCGGGCTGATCACCGGCGTCGCCATCTACGCGCTCGCCTGGAAGAAGGGCGTGCACGGCTACCGCCTCGTCCTCATCGGCATCGGCGCGGCCGCCATGCTCACCGGCCTCATCGGCTATCTGCTCACCGAGGCGAACCCCTCCGACGCCTCCCGGTCGGTGGCGTGGATGGTCGGCTCCCTCAGCGGCCGGGACTGGGACCAGGTCTGGCCCCTGCTGGCCGTGTGCGCGGTGCTCTTCCCGGTCGTGCTGGGCCACGGCCGGAGCCTGAAGACGCTGGAGATGGGGGACGACGCCGCGTACGCGCTCGGGGTCCGGGTGGAGCGGACCCGGCTCGTGCTCATGCTGTCCGCCGTGCTGCTGACCGCCTCCGCCACGGCGGCGGCCGGGCCCGTCGCCTTCATCGCCCTGGCGTCGCCCCAGCTCGCCCGGCGGCTGACCCGCGCGTCGGGCCCCAACCTGGCGGCCGCCGCCTGCATGGGCGCCGCCCTGCTCGTCACCGCCGACTGGGCCTCGCAGCGGATCTTCGGCGCCGACCGGCTGCCGGTCGGCGCGCTGACCGGCATGGTGGGCGGCTGCTACCTGCTGTGGCTGCTGTTCACCGAGCGCCGGGCGGGGCGGATATGAACAGCGCGGAGACGCACTCCGCGGATACGAGCGGAACGGATACGCGCGGGACGTATACGAGCGGAACGGATACGGGCGGGGCGCGTACGGGCGGGGCGCGTACGGGCGGGGCGCGTACGGGCGGTACGGACGTACCCGCGGCAGGCGCACGCGCCCCGGAAACCACCAGCAACAGGAGAGATACCGTGAGCCGTCTTGCGGCCGAGTCCGTCACCCTCGCCTACGACCAGCGGGTCATCGCGGAGAACCTCTCCGTAGCGGTCCCCGACAACTCCTTCACCGTCATCGTCGGGCCCAACGCCTGCGGCAAGTCCACGCTGCTGCGCGCCCTCTCCCGGATGCTCAAGCCGTCGGCCGGTTCCGTGCTGCTGGACGGGCAGGCCATCGGCTCGTACCCGGCCAAGAAGGTCGCCCGTACCCTCGGGCTGCTGCCGCAGTCCTCGGTGGCGCCGGACGGCATCACCGTCGGCGACCTCGTCGCGCGCGGCCGATACCCGCACCAGGGGGTGCTGCGGCAGTGGTCGGCGCAGGACGAGCGCGTCGTCGACGAGTCGATGGCGGCGACCGGCGTCGGCGCGCTCGCCGACCGCTATGTCGACGAGCTCTCCGGCGGCCAGCGGCAGCGTGTGTGGATAGCCATGGCGCTCGCCCAGCAGACCCCGCTGCTGCTCCTCGACGAGCCGACCACCTTCCTCGACATCCAGCACCAGATCGAGGTGCTCGACCTGTGCGCGCAGCTGCACGAGGAGCAGGGGCGCACGCTGGTGGCCGTGTTGCACGACCTCAACCACGCCGCCCGCTACGCGACGCACCTGATCGCCATGTGCGACGGGCGGATCGTCGCCGAGGGGGAGCCCGCCGAGGTCGTCACGGCGCGGCTGGTGGAGCGCGTCTTCGGGCTGCGCTGCCAGGTCATCGACGACCCCGAGACCGGCACCCCGCTGGTGGTGCCCGCCGCCCGCGAGGCGCGCACGCCCGGGGAGCGGGTGGCCAAGGCCCGTACGGCCCAGGAACAGGCCGTCACAGCAGGGAGCGCAGCCGCAGCACATCCCTGAGGCCCGCCTGGAGCTTGACCCGGCCGCTGCCCCACGCCTTCGCGAAGTTCAGCTCGCCGCCGACCAGGGCCACCAGGTCGTCGCCGGTCATCGCCATTCTGATGTCGGCGCGGCCGGGCGGCGGTCCGGCCACGGGCGTGACGTCCTCGATGCGGCCGTCCGCGAGCCGGCCCACGAAGGTGGTGCCGAGGTCGGTGAGGTGGCAGCTGAGCGAGCGGTTGAGCGCGGCGGCGGTACGCAGGCCGCCGTCCGCCCCCGCGAGGTTCTCCGCCAGCCGGTCGAGTGCGGCGCGGCACTCCTCGATGGTCGCCATTGTGATCGACGGTACCCCAGGGGCCGCTCGTACCGGGGCTCTCATACCGGAGAAAGACCCGTTCCGGGGTAGCGTCGGAACCATGACCGATCCGATGACCGGCGCCGAGCCGGGGCCGGAGCACGAGCCGGAGCTTGAGCCGGATGCGGAGAGCGAGCTGGTGCCGGGGAGCGAGCCGGAGCCGGGGAGCGAGCCGGAGCCGGGGAGCGATGCGCTCACGGGCCCCGGGCCGCTCGTGGACCCCGAGCCGCTCACGGGCCCCGGGCCGCGACCGCTCGGCGTCCACCGCACCCCCACCGGTGACGCCGACGTGGACGCGCAGCTGGCCCGGCTCGGCGACGCCGACCACCTCGCGGCGAGCGGGCACCTTGAGGTGTACGAGGATGTACACCGGGGACTGCGCCACGCGCTGACCGCGCTCGACCAGCGTCCCGGGCCTTCCGCGCCCTCCGGTCCGTACGACAACAGGAGCTGAACCACACGTGGCAGTGGCACGTGGCAAGAACAGCCACCACAACGGGCGCGGCCGGCTCGCGCGGCTCGACGCCGAGCTGGTGCGCCGCAAGCTCGCCCGCTCGCGCGAGCACGCGAGCCAGCTGATCGCGGCCGGCCGGGTGACCGTGGGCGGCGCCACCGCGACCAAGCCGGCCACCCAGGTGGAGACCAGCGCGGCCCTGGTCGTCGCCAAGGACGACGACGACCCCGAGTACGTCTCGCGCGGCGGGCACAAGCTCGCGGGCGCGCTGGCCGCGTTCGGACCGCTGGGCCTCACCGTCGAGGGGCGCCGGGCGCTCGACGCCGGGGCGTCGACGGGCGGCTTCACCGATGTGCTGCTCCGGGCCGGGGCGGCGCGCGTCGTCGCCGCGGACGTCGGGTACGGGCAGCTCGCCTGGTCGCTGCAGAGCGATGAGCGGGTCACCGTCAAGGACCGTACGAACGTACGCGAGCTGACGCTTGAGCAGCTCGGCGGCGAACCCGTCGACGTGGTCGTCGGCGATCTGTCCTTCATCCCGCTGGGCCTGGTGCTGCCCGCCCTCGTGCGCTGCGCGGCGCCCGACGCGGACCTCGTGCTGATGGTCAAGCCGCAGTTCGAGGTGGGCAAGGAGCGGCTCGGCAGCGGCGGCGTGGTGCGCAGCGCGACGCTGCGCGCCGAGGCGGTACGGGCGGTCGGCGAGCGGGCCGCGGCGCTCGGCCTCGGCGTTCTCGGCGTGACCGCGAGCCCGCTGCCGGGACCGTCCGGGAATGTCGAGTACTTTCTGTGGCTGCGTGCCGGGGCGCCCGAACTGGACCCGGCCGACGTTGACCGTGCCGTGGCGGAGGGGCCTCGTTGACCACATCACAAGCAGCTTCAGCAGCGATTTCAGCAGGCGATGAGCAGCGCACCGTGTTCCTGCTCGCCCACACCGGCCGCCCAGCGGCCATCCGCAGCGCCGAACTCGTCGTCCAGGGGCTGCTGCGCTGCGGCATCCGGGTCCGGGTCCTCGCCGACGAGGCCGCGGACCTGCCGCTGCCCGCCGAGGTGGAGCTGGTCGAGGCGGGGCCGCAGGCGCCGGACGTGCTGGCGGGGTGCGAGCTGCTGGTCGTCCTGGGGGGCGACGGCACGCTGCTGCGCGGCGCGGAGTTCGCCCGCGTCTCCGGGGTGCCGATGCTCGGCGTCAACCTCGGCCGGGTCGGGTTCCTCGCCGAGGCCGAGCGGGACGACCTGGACAAGGTCGTGGACCGCGTCGCGACGCGGGCGTACGAGGTCGAGGAGCGGATGACGCTCGACGTCCTCGTACGCAACGACGGGCACGTCGTGCACACGGACTGGGCCTGGAACGAGGCGTCGGTCGAGAAGGCCGCGCGTGAGCGGCTGCTGGAGGTCGTCACGGAGGTCGACGGGCGGCCCGTCTCCCGCTTCGGCGGCGACGGGGTGGTCTGCGCGACCCCGACCGGGTCCACCGCGTACGCGTTCTCGGCGGGCGGCCCGGTGGTGTGGCCCGAGGTGGAGGCGCTGCTGATGGTGCCGATCAGCGCGCACGCGCTGTTCGCCAAGCCGCTGGTCACCGCGCCCGACTCGGTCCTCGCGGTCGAGGTGCAGCCGCAGACCCCGCACGGGGTGCTGTGGTGCGACGGCCGCCGCACCGTCGAGCTGCCCGCGGGCGCGCGGGTGGAGGTGCGGCGCGGCGCCGTGCCCGTACGGCTGGCGCGCCTGCACCACGCGTCCTTCACGGACCGGCTCGTGGCGAAGTTCGCCCTGCCGGTGGCGGGGTGGCGGGGCGCGCCGAACTAGGCGCTCGGCTGGGTTCGGTCCGCTGGAGGTCCGGTGCGTCGCGCGCGGGTTCGCCGTGGCTGGTCGCGCGGTTTCCCGCGCCCCTTTCGGGGCGCGGTATCGCGGCGGACCTCCTCCACGCGTCCGCCGCGGCGGCGGGCCCCGCGCTGGGCCCCGGCCTCACCCCGTGGCCCCCAGCGTCACGACCGCCCGGCGGCGCAGCCCCGCGCGTACCGGCACGCCGGTGGCCAGCAGCGTCAGGGCCAGAGTGGCGCCCGCGACGGAGGCGGCAACCGGCCACGGCACGTACGGGAGCGCGGAGCCGTACGCGGCGCGGAGGATGGGGGCGAGGGTGAGCAGGGCGACGGCCGTGCCGATGACCAGCGCCGTCAGGGCCACCACCAGCGCCTCCCAAGCGGCCATGGTGCGCAGTTGGCCGGGGGCGGTGCCGACCACGCGCAGCAGGGCGAGGTCGCGCCGGCGCTCGAAGGTGATCATGGCGAGGGTGTTGGCGGCGGCGATGGCCGCGAACGCCGCGTACAGGCCGGTGCCGGTGTAGTCGAGCCACACCTCGCCCGGACTGCCCGCCGATCCGGTGCGGTGCGCCGCCGTCGTGTGCACGGCGATCTTCGTGACGCCGAAGCCGACCACCAGGGTCAGCGGGACCACCGCCGCCGCGAACCGCCGCGTCTGCGAGGTGACGTTGATCATCGCGAGTTCCGCGGCGCTGCCGAACGGCCGGGTGACGCGCGCGGCCAGCCACGCCGCGGGGCCGATGATCCGGGGCCCCAGCAGCCCCACCCCCGCGCAGAACAGGATCAGCACCAGGAACGCTGACTGGCCCGCCTTGTCGGCCGGCAGCCTGGAGACCACCGCGCACAGCACGCCGCCGCCGGCGAGCGCGAGCACCCCGAGCGGGGTACGGACCATCCCGAGCCCCCGCCGTCCCGAGGCGGCCTCCGCCAGGGCCTTCGCGGGGCGCAGCCAGGTGAATCGCGCGGCGGCCGCCATGCCCGCCAGCGCCGATGTCACGGCGGCGACCGCCAGGCAGGCCGGCAGCGCGATCAGGGTGAAGCGGAAGCGCACCTCCGCCGGGATCAGCCCGTGCCCCGCCAGCGCCGCGAACCACCAGCGCGCCACCAGGACGCCGAGCCCGGCCCCCGCCACCGCCGAGGGGACCGCGGCCGCGAGCGCCTGTACGGCCACCGCGCGCCGCAGCTGCCGGGGGCGGGCGCCGATCGCCCGCAGCATCGCGAACTCGTGGTGCTGCTGGGCCACGGCCGTGCCCATGGTCGACACGATCACGAATATCGACAGATAGACCGAGCCGATCAGCATGACGACGGCCATGTCGCCCACGCCGTTCGCGTCCAGAGTCCTGCGGGTGGCGGCGGACAGGCCGTCGGCGCCGGTGGCCGCCATCATGGTCGTCGACGCGCTGACGACCGTGGCGGAGAACAGCGCGGCGACGGCGGTGCCGGCGAAAGCGGGCCGGTGGCCGCGCAGAGCGGCGCGCGCCAGTCCGTTGGGCATGGATGAGCCTCTCGCGGTGAACGGTTTCGGATCACCGCCCACCCTCCGCCCCAGGGTGGCGCCAGGACCATGGAGTACCCACCCCGATCAGGGGTGGGGGTGTCCCCAGGACGGCCGCCGGCCGGTCCGCGGACGCCCCCGCGGGCGCTCTCCGCACCGGCGCCCGGGGGCGGGCCCAGGGGGTGGCCGTCGCACGTCTGCCCCGGAACCTCGTATGGTCGTATCCGTGTTGGAGGAGATGCGGATTCGTTCACTGGGCGTCATTGATGACGCCGTCGTCGAGCTGTCACCCGGTTTCACGGCGGTGACCGGCGAGACCGGCGCCGGCAAGACCATGGTCGTCACCAGCCTCGGCCTGCTGCTCGGCGGACGCGCCGACCCAACCCTGGTGCGGATGGGAGCCAAGGCCGCGGTGGTGGAGGGACGCATCGTCGTGGCGGCCGGCTCGGCCGCGGCCGTACGGGCCGTGGAGGCGGGCGCCGAACTCGACGACGGCGCGCTCCTGATCAGCCGCACGCTCTCCGCCGAGGGGCGCTCGCGCGCCCATGTGGGCGGCCGGAGCGTCCCCGTAGGGCTGCTCGCGGAGCTGGCGGACGACCTCGTCGCCGTGCACGGGCAGACCGACCAGCAGGGGCTGCTGCGCCCGGCGCGGCAGCGCGAGGCGCTCGACCGGTACGCGGGGGACGCGGTGGCGGTGCCGCGCGCGCAGTACTCCGGCGCGTACCGGCGGCTGCGGGCGATCGCGGTCGAGCTGGAGGAGCTGACCACGCGCGCCCGGGAGCGCGCCCAGGAAGCCGGGCTGCTGCGGTTCGGCCTCGACGAGGTCGCCGCCGTCGAACCGCTCCCCGGCGAGGACGCCGAACTCGCCGCCGAGGCCGAGCGCCTCGGCCACGTCGAGTCCCTCGCCTCCGCCGCGGCGCTCGCGCACGCGGCGCTCGCCGGGAACCCCGAGGACCCCGAGGGCGTCGACGCCGCCACCCTCGTCGGCGGCGCGCACCGCGCCCTGGAGGCCGTACGCTCCCACGACCCGGCCCTCGCGGCGCTCTCCGAGCGGCTCGGCGAGGTCGGCATCCTGCTCGCCGACGTGGCGGGGGAGCTGGCCGGCTACGCGGACAACCTGGACGCCGACCCGCTGCGGCTCGCGGCCGTGGAGGAGCGCCGCGCGGCGCTCACCGGGCTGACGCGCAAGTACGGCCAGGACATCGCCGCCGTCCTGGCCTGGGCGGAGGAGAGTGCCGGCCGCCTCACCGAGCTGGAGGGCGACGACGACCGGATCGCCGAACTCACCGGTGAGCGCGACGCGCTGCGCGCCGAACTCGGCGGCCTGGCGCAGGCCCTCACCGACGCCCGTACCGAGGCGGCGAAGCGATTCGCCGGGGCGGTCACCGCCGAACTGGCGGAGCTGGCCATGCCGCACGCGCGCGTCTCCTTCGAGATCCGGCAGACACCGGTGGCCGACGAGGACTCCGGCATCGAGGTGGACGGGCGCGCCGTCGCGTACGGTCCGCACGGCGCCGACGACGTCGAACTCCACCTCGCCCCGCACCCCGGAGCGCAGCCCCGGCCGATCGCCAAGGGCGCGTCCGGCGGTGAGCTGTCCCGGGTGATGCTCGCGGTCGAGGTGGTCTTCGCGGGTTCGGACCCCGTGCCGACGTACCTCTTCGACGAGGTCGACGCGGGCGTCGGCGGCAAGGCGGCCGTCGAGGTGGGCCGCCGCCTCGCCCGGCTCGCCAAGTCCGCGCAGGTCGTGGTGGTCACCCACCTGCCGCAGGTCGCCGCCTTCGCCGACCGGCACCTGGTGGTGGAGAAGACGAACGACGGCTCCGTGACGCGCAGCGGCGTCCAGGCGATGGCCGGCGAGGACCGGGTCCGCGAGCTGTCCCGGATGCTGGCGGGCCAGGAGGACTCGGAGCTGGCGCGGGCGCACGCCGAGGAGCTGCTGGCGGCGGCGCGCGCCGGGGGCTGAGAAGCCCTACGCGGAGGGGTGCCGGGACCTACGAGGAAGGAACCGCCGCAAACTCACCCATGTGACTGATTTTGTGGACGTACGGGCGAGACTGGGCCGGAAACCGGCGGCGGCGGTGACCGGATGCCGGCGCGGGCTGGCATCCTGGGCCCAGCGCACCCCCTCGTACGAACGCCGTCGACCCGGCCTCGTACCAACGCATTCGACCGGACGCCTTCGAGCCGACTCAGGAGCTCCACCCGCGTGAGCAGCACACCGGCACCACCGCACGGGCAGCGGCCGCTGCACGCCGTCCAGGTGCTGGGCACGGGCAGCTCGGGCAGCGGGGCGCACGTCAGGTCGCTGGCCGCGGGGCTCGTCGCGCGCGGGCTGCGGATCACCGTCTGCGCGCCGCGAGGAGCGGGCGACGGGTACGGATTCGCGGACGCCGGGGCCCATTTCACGCCGTTGCGGACGCGTACGGACCCGGGCGCCGTCGCCGCGCTGCGGTCCGTCTGCGCGGACGCCGACGTCGTGCACGCGCACGGGCTGCGCTCCGGGCTGCTCGCCTCGCTGGCGCTGCGCGGCAGGGCGACGCCGCTGGTCGTCACCTGGCACACCAAGCCCGCGGCGGACGGCGCGCGCGCCCACGTCGTGCGCCTGACGGAGCGCAAGGTGGCGCGCGCCGCCGCCGTCGTGCTCGGCGCCTCCTCGGATCTCGTGGAGCGCGCCCGCGGGCGAGGGGCGCGCGATGCCCGGCTCGCGCCGGTGGCGCTGCCCGTGCCGGACGTCGTACCGGACGCGGAGGCCGACCCCTCGGGGCACAAGACGCGGGCGGAAGTGGGCGCCGTGGGGCGTCCGCTGCTGCTGGCCGTCGGGCGGCTGGACGCCGGCCGGGGGTACGGGACGCTGCTGGACGCCGCGCGCTCCTGGCGCGCGCTCGACCCCGAACCGCTGCTGGTCATCGCCGGAGAGGGCGCCCAGCGCGCCGAGTTGCAGCGCCGCATCGAGGCGGAGTCGCTGCCGGTGCTGCTGCTGGGCTGCCGCGAGGACGTACCGGACCTGCTGGCAGCCGCCGACCTCGCCGTGCTGTCGAGCCGCTGGGAGGCGCGGTCCCTGCTGGCCCACGAGGCGCTGCACGCGGGTGTGCCCTTGGTCGCCACGGCCGTCGGCGGGGTGCCGGAACTGGTGGGCGACGCCGCCGAACTGGTCCCCTACGGCGACGCCGACGCGCTCGCGGCAGCGGTCACCGGCCTCCTGGCGGACCCCGGACGGCGGGCCGAACTGGCGAGCGCCGGGCGCGTCCGGGCCGCGAACTGGCCGACGGAGGACGATACGGTCGCCCAAGTGCTCAGCGTCTACGACGAATTGACGCACGGCTGAGGCGCGCCACTGAGACGCACGGCTGAGGCGCATGGCCGAGGCGCACCGCTGAGACGCGCCACTGAGGCGCACCGCTGAAAGGCGGTCCGGCGTCCGCTACTTCACATGGCGGCGGGCCCGGAGCGCCAGGCTCAGCGCCAGGGCCGTCTGCGGATCCTCCAGATCGCTGCCCAGCAGGCGGGCGATACGGGCCAGACGGTCGTACAGGGTCTGGCGGTTGAGGTGGAGTTCGCGCGCGGTCTCCGCCTTGCGGCCCGCGTGCGCCAGATACGTCTCCAAGGTGGGCAGCAGCGGCGGGCGCGCCGAGCGGTCGTGGACGAGGAGCGGGCCGATCACCCGGTCGACGAACGCCGTCAGGTCGCCGTGCGCGCGCAGCCGCCACAGCAGCAGGTCGACGTCCAGCCGCCGCACGTCGTGCCAGGGCCGCGGCGCGAGCCCCTCGGCCGCCGTCGCGGCCTCCGCCGCGTGCCGCAGCCCCGCCCCGGCGGCGGCCCAGTCGCCCGCAAGACCCACGACGATCACCGGCCGGGAGCCGGAACGCTCCGTCCAGGCCCGCTCGACCCCGGCCCGCAGCGCCGCCGCCACCCGCTCGGCGACGGCCGCCCGCTCGGTCTCCGCCCGCAGCCCGACCAGCAGCGGCAGCCGGCCCTCCGGCAGCCGCACCCCCAGCAGCACCGGGGCCCCGACCGACGCCAACTCCTCCTGGACCGCGCACGCCAGCGCCGCCCAGCTGTCCGACGCGTCGAGGAAGGCGAGTTCGGCGGCCGGCCGCAGCACGACCGGCAGCAGCGGGCCGTCCCCCGGCTTGAAGCCCAGCACCCGCGCCTGCGCGGGCGCGTCGGCGGCCTCGACGCGGCCCTCGGCCAGGTCGGTGAGGAAGTCGCCGCGCCCGCGCGCCGCCAACTCCTCCTCCTGGCGCGCCTGGAGGAGCACGACCGCCAGCAGCCCCGCCGTGCGGTCGGCGGCGATCCGGTGTACGGGCGCCAGCGGGGCGCTCACCGGCAGTACGGTCAGCCGGGCCCGTACCGCTCCCGGCCCGTGCCCGCCGCCGGGGATGTCCGCGACGACGCTGCCCGCCGGCGGCTCGGGGCGCGGCGCCGCGCGCTGGGCCCGCAGCCCGTCCCACACCTGGAGCGGATCGGCCGTCCCCGGCTGCGGGCCGGGCCCGGCCGCGTACAGCAACCGCCCGTCGGGGGTCTCCAAGAAGACCGGGTTGCCCGCGAACTCGGCGAACAGGCGCAGGATCTCGGGCATGCCCCCGCCGTTGAGCAGCGCCTCCGTGCCCCGCCGGTGCACCTCCTCGGCGCGGCGCAGCAGCGCGTAGTGCTCGTTGACGATCTCGGTGTGGATCTCCTCCGTCACCGCGACGAACGGCACTTCGCGGTGCAGCTGCACCAGCGGCAGCCCGTACGAGCGCGCCGTGTCGACGACCGCGGCGGGCAGCGCGGTGAACCGCCCGCCCAACTCGACGACCAGCGCGGCGATGCCCCGGTCCGCGAGCCTGCGCACGAACGAGCGCTGCTCGGAGGGGCGGCTGCCCAGTCCCAGGCCGGTGGTCAGCAGCAGTTCGCCGCCCTTGAGGAGCGCGGCGATGTTCGGGGTCTCCCCGGCGTGCACCCAGCGCACGGGGCGCTCCAGGCGGTCGGCGGCGGCCATGACCTCGGGGAGCCCGCGCCGCAGCGCGGGCAGTTCAAGGGCCCGGGCCACCGTGATCGTCCCCTGTGGGCCGGGGTCAGGGCCGTGCGATTCCATGGTCACAGACGGTACTCGGCATGGACGAAAAGGGCATCCGACCAGGGCCGTCACACATGCTCAGTGCTGCCCATACGCTGTTCCGCATGACTGAAGCCGCCGATGCCCAACAGCTCCGCCCGATCGGGAAGTCGGGGGCGTCCGAGAAGTCCGGAGGGCCCGGGGAGTCCGAGGGGGCCCAGGGGTCCGTACCCGCCGACGCTCGACGGACCTCGCCGACGGAGGAGGCGGGAGAGGCCGGAGAGCCCCAAGGGGTTGGAGAGCCCGGGGAGCCCCAAGGGGCTGGAGAGCCCGGGGAGCCCCGAGAGGCAGGGAAGCCCCGAGACGCAGGGGAGCCCGGGGAGCGGCCCAAGGGCTCCATACCCGCCCCGCCCGACCTCGCCGCCGTCCAGCGGCGCACGGTCAAGGTCCTCATGTCGGCCCAAGTGGTCGCCGGCATCGGCATGGGCTCGATGCTCTCCTCGGGCGGCCTGCTCGTCGAGCACCTCACCGGCTCCGAGGGCGCCGCCGGACTCGCCACCACCATGACCACCCTCGGCGCGGCCGTGCTGTCCGTACCGCTCGCCGCCCTCTCCCGGGCGCGGGGCCGCCGGGCCGGGCTCGGCATCGGCTGGCTGATCGCCGCGGCGGGCGCGCTGACCGTCCTGGCCGCGGCCCGCCTCGGCTGGTTCCCGCTGATGCTCGCGGGCATGCTGCTCGTCGGCTCCGGCACCGCCGCCAACCTCCAGTCCCGCTACGCCGCCGCCGACCTCGCCACCTCCGCGACCCGCGCCCGCTCGCTGTCCCTCGTCGTCTGGTCCACGACCGTCGGCAGCGTCCTCGGCCCCAACCTGAGCGGTCCCGGCGAGGCCGTCGCCCGCGTCCTCGCGATCCCGGAGGCCGCCGGCACCTTCGTCTTCTCCGTGGCGGCCTTCCTCGCCGGCTGGGCGGTCATCCGGTTCCGGCTGCGCCCGGACCCGCTGCTGCTGGCCGCGGGCCGGGACGCGGCGGCGGTCGCGGGGCCCGTGGCACCACAGCCCGCGTTTTTCGCCCGTATGAGCGGTGCCATACGCCATGTGTCCACCCGGCCGGCTGCCCTCACCGGGCTGACGGCGCTGGTGGTCGGCCACGCGGTGATGGTGTCGGTGATGACGATGACGCCCGTGCACCTCGCCCACCACGGGGCGTCGCTCAGCGTCGTCGGGTTCACGATCAGCCTGCACATCGCCGGGATGTACGCGCTGTCGCCGCTGGTGGGATGGGCCGCCGACCGGCTCGGCCGGGTGCCCGTGATCCTGCTCGGGCAGGCGGTCTACGTCCTCGCGACGCTCCTCGCGGGCACCTCGGGCGGCAACCGCTGGGCGACCACCGCCGGGCTCTTCCTGCTCGGCGTCGGCTGGTCGTGCGCCACGGTCGCGGGCTCCACGCTGCTCACCGAGTCCATCGACGCCGAACACCGCTCCGAGGTCCAAGGGGTGTCCGACACCCTCATGAACCTCGTCGGGGCGGCGGGCGGCGCGCTCTCCGGCGGCCTCTTGGCCCTCGTCGGCTACGGCGGCCTCAACGCCGCCGCAGCCGTGCTCGTCCTTCCGGTCAGCGCCTGCGCGCTGTTCTTCAGCCTACGAACGCGCTCGACGCGGTGAGCCGGAGCGCCGTGTCGATCAGCGGAACATGGCTGAACGCCTGCGGGAAATTGCCCACTTGGCGCTGGAGCCGGGAGTCCCACTCCTCGGCGAGCAGCCCGAGGTCGTTGCGGAGCGAGAGCAGCTTCTCGAACAGCTTCCGCGCCTCGTCCACCCGGCCGATCATCGCCAGATCGTCGGCGAGCCAGAACGAACAGGCCAGGAACGCCCCTTCGTCGCCCTCCAGCCCGTCCACGCCCGCGTCGTCACCGCTCGTCGGGTAGCGCATCACGAAGCCGTCCTCCGTGGACAGCTCCCGCTGGATCGCCTCGATGGTGCCGATCACCCGCTTGTCGTCCGGCGGCAGGAACCCCATCTGCGGGATGAGCAGCAAGGACGCGTCCAGCTCCGCGGACCCGTACGACTGGGTGAAGGTGTTGCGCTCCTTGTCGTACCCCTTCTCGCACACATCGCGGTGGATGTCGTCGCGCAGCTCGCGCCACTTCTCCAACGGGCCGTCCACATCACCCGATTCGATGAGCTTGATGGTCCGGTCGACCGCCACCCAGGCCATCACCTTCGAGTGCACGAAGTGCCGGCGCGGGCCGCGCACCTCCCAGATGCCCTCGTCGGGCTCGTCCCAGTGGGACTCCAGGTACTGGATCAGCTTGAGCTGGAGCACGCTCGCGTAGTCGTTGCGGGCCAGCCCCGTCATGTGCGCCAGGTGCAGCGCCTCGGTGACCTCGCCGTAGACGTCCAGCTGGAGCTGGCCGGCCGCGCCGTTGCCGATCCGGACGGGCCCCGAGTTCTCGTACCCGGGCAGCCACGACAGCTCGGCCTCGCCCAGCTCCCGCTCGCCCGCGATCCCGTACATGATCTGCAGGTTCTCGGGGTCGCCGGCCACGGCCCGCAGCAGCCACTCGCGCCAGGCGCGGGCCTCCTCGCGGTAGCCCGTGCGCAGCAGCGAGGACAGCGTGATCGCCGCGTCCCGCAGCCACGTGAAGCGGTAGTCCCAGTTGCGGGAGCCGCCGATGTCCTCGGGCAGCGAGGTGGTGGGGGCCGCCACGATGCCGCCGGTCGGGGCATAGGTGAGGGCCTTGAGGGTGATGAGCGAACGTACGACGGCGTCCCGGTAGGGCCCGTGGTACGTACAGTGCTCCACCCACTCCCGCCAGAAATCCTCCGTCGCCTCCAGCGCGCCCTCGGGTTCGGGCAGCGCCGGGGGCTCCTTGTGCGAGGGCTCCCAGCTGATGGTGAAGGCGACCCGTTCGCCCGGTGCGACGGTGAAGTCCGCATAGGTCGTCAGGTCCTTGCCGTAGGTCTCCGCCTCGGTGTCGAACCACACCGAATCGGGACCGGCGACGGCCACTGTGCGGCCGTCCGCGCCCGTGTGCACCCACGGCACGACCCGGCCGTAGGAGAAGCGCATCCGCAGCGCCGAGCGCATCGGCACCCGTCCGCTGACGCCCTCCACGATCCGGATCAGCTGTGGCGCGCCGTCGCGCGGCGGCATGAAATCGATCACGCGGACCGTGCCGCGCGGCGTGTCCCACTCGGATTCCAGTACGAGAGAGTCGCCTCTGTAGCGGCGCCGGTCGGCGCGCGGTGGGGTGGCCCCGGGCGCATGGGTGGGCCCAATGCGCCAGAAGCCGTGCTCGTCGTTGCCGAGGAGTCCGGCGAAAACGGCATGGGAGTCGAAACGAGGGAGGCACAGCCAGTCGGCTGTCCCGTCCCGGCAGACGAGGGCGGCGGTCTGCATATCGCCAATTAGTGCGTAATCCTCGATGCGCCCGGCCACGTGCATCTCCAGTCGAACGGCCACGTCGCCCCGAAGGGCTCTCTTGCGGTCAAGCGATCTTCGACGAGCTCTTGTTCCGGGGAGGGGCGGGGTAGTGCCATGCCGGCCGGCTCGCTGCTGTGTCCGTGCAGGATACGACGCCCAGTTGGTGTGATGCGCGACGGTCCGCACAGGAACCTGAGCCGAATGGGTGGCCTGTGACCTCGCCACTACACAGGGGTCCCACTGTCATTACGCAGGGGTCCCCAAGCCGTTACGCAGGGCTCATCCCGCGTGGCCGGGACCGACCGGCCCCGGTCGCTGATACCCTGGTAGCCCGTGGACCGGTGGGAGCAGAACCCCCGAACCGCAGCGACGGCAGCCCCCGAAAAACCGGGCAGGCGCCGATCCGCACTTCACTTCGCGACCACGGGAGCCCCCTCTTGGCCATTGCCGCAAAGCCCACGACGACCAAGCACCTCTTCGTCACCGGGGGTGTCGCCTCCTCACTCGGCAAGGGCCTCACCGCCTCCAGCCTGGGCGCCCTGCTCAAGGCGCGGGGCCTGCGGGTCACGATGCAGAAGCTCGACCCGTACCTGAACGTCGACCCGGGCACGATGAACCCGTTCCAGCACGGCGAGGTCTTCGTCACCAACGACGGCGCCGAGACCGACCTGGACATCGGCCACTACGAGCGCTTCCTCGACGTCGACCTCGACGGGTCCGCCAACGTCACCACCGGCCAGGTCTACTCCACCGTGATCGCCAAGGAGCGGCGCGGCGAGTACCTGGGCGACACGGTGCAGGTCATCCCGCACATCACCAACGAGATCAAGCACCGCGTCCGACGGATGGCGACCGACGACGTCGATGTCGTCATCACCGAGGTCGGCGGCACCGTCGGCGACATCGAGTCGCTGCCGTTCCTGGAGGCCGTGCGCCAGACCCGCCACGAGGTCGGCCGCGACAACGTCTTCGTCGTGCACATCTCGCTGCTCCCGTACATCGGCCCGTCCGGTGAGCTGAAGACCAAGCCGACCCAGCACTCGGTCGCCGCCCTGCGCAACATCGGCATCCAGCCGGACGCCATCGTGCTGCGCGCCGACCGCGACGTGCCGACCGCCATCAAGCGCAAGATCTCGCTGATGTGCGACGTCGACGAGGACGCGGTGGTGGCCTGCAAGGACGCCCCGTCCATCTACGACATCCCGAAGGTGCTGCACACCGAGGGCCTGGACGCGTACGTCGTGCGCCGCCTCGACCTGCCGTTCCGGGACGTCGACTGGACCCAGTGGGACGATCTGCTCAAGCGGGTCCACGAGCCGAAGCACGAGGTCAAGGTCGCGCTGGTCGGCAAGTACATCGACCTGCCGGACGCCTACCTCTCGGTCACCGAGGCGATCCGGGCCGGCGGCTTCGCCAACCAGGCCCGCGTGAAGATCAAGTGGGTCACCTCGGACGACTGCACCACCCCGGCCGGCGCCCAGGAGCAGCTCGGCGACGTGGACGCGGTCTGCATCCCCGGCGGCTTCGGCGACCGCGGCGTCAACGGCAAGGTCGGCGCGATCACCTTCGCCCGTGAACGCGGCATCCCGCTGCTCGGCCTCTGCCTGGGTCTGCAGTGCGTGGTCATCGAGGCGGCCCGCAACCTGGCGGGCATCGAGGGCGCCAACTCCACCGAGTTCGACCCGGCCACCGCCAACCCGGTCATCTCCACCATGGCCGAGCAGCTCGACATCGTCGCCGGCGAGGGCGACATGGGCGGCACCATGCGGCTCGGCATGTACCCGGCGAAGCTCGCCGAGGGCTCCATCGTGCGCGAGACCTACGACGACCAGCCGTACGTGGAGGAGCGCCACCGCCACCGCTACGAGGTCAACAACTCCTACCGAGCGGACCTGGAGAAGAAGGCCGGGCTGCGGTTCTCCGGCACCTCCCCGGACAACAAGCTGGTGGAGTACGTCGAGTACCCGCGCGACGTGCACCCCTACCTGGTCGCCACCCAGGCGCACCCGGAGCTGCGCTCCCGCCCGACCCGGCCGCACCCGCTCTTCGCGGGCCTGGTGAAGGCGGCCGTCAAGCGGCAGCAGGGCTGACCGATACGGTGGACCGGGGTACGGGCTTTCGCGGCCCGTGCCCCGGTTCCGTTGTTCAGGAGGACGTACATGGGTATCAAGGACACCGCCGCCGAGTGGCAGGTCACCGCGACCGCAACGCCGTTCGTCGGGAACAAGACCAGTGTCCGCACGGACGAGGTCGTCATGCCGGACGGTGCCACCGTCAAGCGCGACTATCAGGTCCACCCCGGTTCGGTCGCCGTCCTCGCCCTCGACGACGAGCAGCGCGTCCTGGTCCTCAACCAGTACCGGCACCCGGTGCGGCACAAGCTCTGGGAGATCCCGGCCGGCCTCCTCGACATCCCCGGCGAGAACCCGCTGCACGCCGCCCAGCGGGAGCTGTACGAGGAGGCCCACGTCAAGGCCGAGGACTGGCGCGTCCTCAGCGACGTCTACACCACGCCCGGCGGCTGCGACGAGGCCGTACGGATCTTCCTGGCCCGCGGTGTCTCGGAGGTGGAGGGCGAGCGCTTCGAGGTCTCCGAGGAGGAGGCCGACATGGAACTGGCCCGGATCCCGCTGACCGACCTGATCCAGGGCGTCCTGGCCGGCGACCTCCACAACAACTGCCTGGTGGTGGGCGTCCTCTCGCTCCAGGCCGCGCTGCACGGCGGGGGCCTCGACGCGCTCCGCCCGGCGGACGCGCCGTGGCCGGCGAGGCCGTTCGAGGCGTAGCGGTCGGCGCCGCCCCCGCCCGTCGGCCGACGGGCGGGGAGCAGTGACTCGGTGGCCGGCCCGCGCTGGTCGCGCTCGTCGCCTGTCGCCGGGCGGCGGCTACGGGCCCGAGACCCGGTGGCCCGAAGCGGTCCCGTGGTCCGGTGGCCGGTCCGCGCTGGTCGCGCCCGCCGCCGGGCGGTCCGGGTCTGGCGGTTCGGCCCGCGCCCGAAGCCGGTGGCCCGAGGCGAGATCCGGCCGTGCGCGGGCCCGGTGGTCCGATGGTGTCGGCGTCGGGCACGCGACGCGCCCGGGCCGGTCGTCGGGCGGTGGTCACGGCCCGCGCGGTCCGGAAGCGGCGGGGCGTGCATGGGTCGGTGCCGGTGGCCATGCCGTCTCGGCGGCACACGACGCGCCCGTGCCGCCCGGACCGGTTGCCCAGTGGTGGGCGCGGTCCTCGGCGCGCCCGGTGGCGGCGGCGCGCGCGGGTTCGCGCCCCGGGCCGGAGCTGGGGGCGCTCCGTACCGTCGGCGGACCCCAGCCGGAGGCGACGCGGTGCGCTGATCCGATTGAGTGATCCGAGGGGCGTGCGCTGCCGGAACGGTGGCGCCCGGTGAACTACGCTCATGAAGTTCCCGCTCGCAGCCGCGGCGGGCTCGTACGCGCAAGTGGACGGGAGCGTGGCGCGTGACGGATCAGGCGGTGGGGGAACAGGGGGTCGCCTCGCGGCGGTCGCCCTCGGCGGGTCGTACGGCCGCTGCCACCGCGGCGGGCCCGCGCACCTTCTACGGGCGGCAGCGCGAGCTGAAGGCCCTGCGGTCCGACATCGGCAGAGCCGGGCTCGACACCATCTCCGGGCGCAAGACGCCCCGCAGCCGGGTGCTGCTCATCGCGGGCCGCCCCGGATCCGGGCGCAGCGCCCTGGCCGAGGAGCTGGCCCGGCGGCTGGCCGATGACTACCCGGACGGGGTGCTGCGGGCGCGGCTCACGGAGCCCGGCGGCGAGCCCGTACCGGTCGAGCGGGCCGCCCGCGAACTGCTCGGCACGCTCGGTGTGAGCCCCGTGCCCGGCGCCGGCGAGGACGAGCTGTCCGAGGCGCTGCGGGCGGCTCTGGGCAAGCGGCGGGTGCTGCTGCTGCTCGATGACGCGGCCGGCGCCGAGCAGGTCGACGCGCTGCTCCCGGACGCTCCGGACTCCCTGCTCGTGGCCGTCTCGCAGGGGCCGCTCACCGGCGTCCCGGACGTGCGGCCGTGCACGCTGGGCGGGCTGGGCAAGGGCGCCGCCGTGGAGCTGATCGGGCGGTTCGCGGGTTCGACCCGCATCACCTGCGACCCGGTCTCCGCGGATTCCGTCGTGGAGGAGTGCGGCGGCCAGCCCGCCGCCCTGGTCCTCGTCGGCGGCTGGCTGGCGGCCCGCCCCAAGGCGTCCGTCGCGGACGTCGTGAACCGGCTGCGGGAGATGCCGGCGGAGGAGGGGCAGGAGAGTGGCGGGCGCCCGCTGGCCCGCGCCTTCCGGCTCGCGTACGAGTCGCTGCCGTCGCCCGCCGCCCGGATACTGCGGCTGCTCGCGCTCGCCCCGGCGGGGCTGGCCGACGCCCACACCGCCTCGGCGCTCGCCGGCTGCTCGGTCTCCGCGGCCCAGTCCACGCTCGAAGACTTCGTCGCCCAGGGGCTGCTGCACCCGGCGGACCCGCCGGCCGCCGCGGACCAGGATTCCGCCGTGCCGCCGCAGTACCAGGTGCCCGGCTCCCTGCACCCGATGCTGCGGACGCTGCTCGCCGCGCAGGAGCGTCCGGCGGAGGCGGAGCTGGCCCGGGCGCGGATGCTGGAGCGGACCGTACGGCAGCTGCACTCCTGCCGGGCGATCACCGAGCCGGTGGATTCCGTGGCGCGCAGGAGGCTGGCCGAGGTGCCCCGCGCGCTGCGCTTCGGCTCGGGGAACGAGGCCGCGCGGTGGCTGCGGCTGCGCCGGCCCGCGCTCCTCGCGGCGGCCCGGCTCGCGGTGTACGACGGTCAACTGGACACTCTGGCACGGCGGTTGGTGTCCGCGCTCGCGCGGGCGCTGACCGCCCATCAGGGCGCGGAGCAGGCCGCGCCGGACCTCTACGGCCTCCACCAACTGGTCCTGGACGTCGCGGGGCGCCGCCGGATGCCCATGGAGAAGGCCGCCGCACTGCTGAACCTGGGCGACCTGGACGCGCGCGCGAAGCGCACCGAGGGCGCCCTGGTCCGCTACCGGGAGGCGCTGGTGGCGGCGCGGGAGGCCGCGGACCCGTACGCCACCGGCCGTTCGCTGGAGTCCATCGCCGCCTCGTACCACGAGATGGGCGACTGGCAGCGGGCCGCCGACTGGTACGGGCGGGCGCTGGAGCTGCGGCTGACCCGGGGCGAACTCGCCGACGAGGCGCGGCTGTACGGACGGCTCGGCGCGGTGCACACGTATGCCGGGCGCTGGGGCGACGCGCTGCGCAACTGGCGTGCCGCGGCGGCCGCTTGCCGCAGGCTGCGGGATCTGCCCGGGCACGCGCGGGCGCTCAGCGAGACGGCCCGGGTGCAGGAGTACGCGGGCCGGCCGCAGGAGGCGCTGCGGACCTGTCTGGAGGCGCTGGAGTGCGCGCGCGAGGCGGGCGACGTCCGCTTGCAGGCGGCGGTGCGGCTGAGGCTGGCGGACACCCTGGAGCGGCTCGGCGACCGGGCCGCGGCGGGGGTGCACCGGGCCGCCGCGGAGGAGCTGCTCGGCGCCCCGGTGGGTCCTGTGGGGGAAGCGGAAGGCGCGGAACCGTTCTCGACCTACGAAATCAGTAGCTCATCCAGAGAAGATTAGTGCTTTGCAAGGCTAGACACCACGAGATCCTTCATTAGACTGGCCGCGCCGCGGACGCCGCGGTCTGCTCTGGTGTGCCGTGGCATATCCGGATTAGCCTGTCATTCTCCGATACAAGGACCGTGATCGACGTGAAGGTCGGCATCCCCCGCGAGGTCAAGAACAACGAGTTCCGCGTGGCCATCACCCCCGCCGGCGTGCATGAGCTGGTGCGCCACGGCCACCAGGTCTACGTGGAGCGGAACGCCGGTGTCGGCTCCTCCATCACCGACGCGGAGTACACCGTCGCGGGCGCGGACATCCTGGACACCGCCGACGAGGTCTGGGCCATCGCCGACCTGCTGTTGAAGGTCAAGGAGCCGATCGCGGAGGAGTACCACCGGCTCCGCAAGGGCCAGACCCTCTTCACCTACCTCCACCTCGCCGCCTCCAAGGAGTGCACGGACGCGCTGCTGGGGTCCGGCACCACCGCCATTGCCTACGAGACCGTCGAGACCGCGGGCCGCCAGCTGCCGCTGCTCGCCCCGATGTCCGAGGTCGCGGGCCGGCTCGCCCCGCAGGTCGGCGCGTATCACCTGATGCGCGCGGCCGGCGGCCGCGGCGTGCTGCCGGGCGGCGTCCCCGGCGTCGCGGCCGGCAAGGCGGTCGTCATCGGCGGCGGCGTCTCCGGCTGGAACGCCGCGCAGATCGCCGTCGGCATGGGCTTCCACGTCACACTGCTCGACAAGGACATCAACAAGCTGCGCGAGGCCGACAAGGTCTTCGGCACCAAGGTGCAGACGATCGCCTCCAACGCCTTCGAGCTGGAGAAGGCCGTCCTCGACGCCGACCTGGTGATCGGCGCGGTGCTCATCCCCGGCGCCAAGGCCCCGAAGCTGGTCACCAACGAGCTGGTGTCCCGGATGAAGCCCGGAAGTGTCCTTGTCGACATTGCGATCGACCAGGGCGGCTGCTTCGAGGACTCGAAGCCGACCACGCACGCCGAGCCGACCTTCCCGGTCCACGGCTCGGTCTTCTACTGTGTCGCGAACATGCCGGGCGCGGTCCCGCACACCTCCACCCACGCCCTCACCAACGCCACGCTGCCCTACATCGTGGAGGTGGCGAACCGCGGCTGGCGCGAGGCGCTGAGCCGGGACGCCGCCCTGGCCAAGGGCCTCAACACCCACGAGGGCCAGGTCACTTACGCCTCCGTCGCCGAGGCGCACGGCCTGCCGCACGTGGAACTGAGCGCGCTCCTCGGCTGACGCGCGACCGCCACCGGTCAACGTGACGCGCCCGGCCGGACCTTGCCGAACGAGGTCCGGCCGGGCCGTTTCACCCACCCGCGAAACCTCCGGACCGCGCTCCGTACACCCTTGACAGAGGGGTGTTCGATTGCCGACACATCGTGCCGTCTCCGGCGGATTGTGTTGCTGCGGAAGGCCGACACGCCATAGAGTCGGCCACCGTCGGCATGGTGCCACGCTGACCTATCGAGATGTTTCCTGGTCACCAAGGAGGTAGGACGACTTGTGAATGAGTCGACATTTGCTCCCGGGGGTGGTCAACCAGGAATGCCTGCACAGGGCCAGAGCGCCTCGGGGCTCCAGGCTGTCGGCTCCGTCGCTGTCCACACCTTCGAAGCGCAGAGCACGACCACAGCCCACCAGAGCATGGATGGCCCCCACGTGAACGCCATGGCCGGCGACCACGGCGGCACGGACTCCGCCCGTCTCGCCGACTACGAGGAAGTCCCCAAGGGGCACTTCTACGATCCCGATGCCGAGTACGAGCCCGACCCGGAGTACGCAGCCACGCTAGCCCCCGACGCAGCTCGACAGCGCCGGGAGCGTGTCGGCCCCACCGGCCGTCCGCTCCCGTACTTCCCGATCCCGGGACCGCTGGCCGACCACGGACCCGCGAAGATCATCGCGATGTGCAACCAGAAGGGCGGGGTCGGCAAGACCACCTCGACCATCAACCTGGGAGCCGCGCTCGCGGAGTACGGACGCCGGGTGCTGCTCGTCGACTTCGACCCGCAGGGCGCCCTCTCCGTCGGCCTCGGCGTCAACCCGATGGAGCTCGACCTCACCGTCTACAACCTGCTCATGGAGCGGGGCATGGCGGCCGATGAGGTGCTCCTGAAGACGGCCGTGCCCAATATGGACCTGCTGCCCAGCAATATCGATTTGTCAGCCGCTGAAGTGCAGTTGGTCAGCGAGGTCGCGCGCGAGTCCACGCTCCAGCGGGCCCTCAAGCCGCTCATGGCGGACTACGACTACATCGTCATCGACTGCCAGCCCTCGCTGGGCCTGCTCACCGTCAACGCGCTCACCGCCGCCCACAAGGTCATCGTGCCGCTGGAGTGCGAGTTCTTCGCACTGCGCGGCGTCGCGCTGCTCACCGAGACCATCGAGAAGGTCCAGGAGCGGCTCAACCCCGACCTGGAGCTCGACGGCATCCTCGCCACCATGTACGACTCGCGGACCGTGCACAGCCGCGAGGTGCTCGCCCGTGTGGTCGAGGCGTTCGACGAGCACGTCTACCACACGGTCATCGGCCGCACCGTCCGGTTCCCCGAGACCACGGTCGCGGGCGAGCCGATCACCACGTACGCGTCCAACTCCGTCGGCGCGGCCGCCTACCGACAGCTCGCCAGGGAGGTGCTCGCCCGGTGTCACGCCGCGTGAGTCTGCCCGGCGCCGATGAACTGTTCCGCACCACCGGGGGCACGGCGCTCCAGTCCTCGTCGCCGCGCAGGCCCGCGAACGGCGAGCAGCCGCCGCGGGTGCCGGCACCGGCCGCCGAGCCCGGCGCCCCCGCGCAGCCCGAGCCCGCGAGTGGCGCCGGGGACGGGGACCGCCCTGCCCGGCAGGGCGCCGCCGAGCCCGAGCACGGCGGGCGCGACGCCGCCGCCGCGCAGGGTGCGGGCCAGGAGGCGTCCGCCGAGCGCCGTGCGGCCCCTGCGCCCGCCACCGCGCAGGAACGCCCCAAGGGCCGCCAGCCGCAGTCCGAGCAGGGCTCCACCGCGGCGGCGCGCCGCCGGGCCCGGGCCGCCAACCGCCGCCCGAGCGGCCGCGAGCGCCACGACGAGAAGATCACGGTGTATGTCTCCGCCGAGGAGCTCATGGACCTGGAGCACGCCCGGCTGGTGCTGCGCGGCGAGCACGGCCTCGCCGTCGACCGCGGCCGTATCGTGCGGGAGGCCGTCGCGGTCGTCCTCGCCGATCTGGAGTCGCGGGGCGACGCGAGCATCCTGGTGCGCCGATTGCGCGGTCGCTGACCGCCGGGGGCGGTAGCCTGCCCGTCTGCTGCCGGGCCCGTACGTCCGTCGCGCCCCCGCCCGCAACCGCCCGATGGACCACGATGCCCCCGACCGACGACGCCACCGGCTCCGCCGCCCCGGCCGCACCGCCCCGCCGAACGCTGGGGCGCGGGCCGGGGCCGGCTTCTCCTGAGCCGCGCGACGGCGCCGGGCCCGGCGCCGAGGACGGTCCTGCCGGCCCCGGCGGTCCCGATGCCGCCGCGGACGGCGCCGTGGAGCCCGTAGCGCAGGCCGCAGTGGAGACCGAGAAGGCAGACGCCGCCGGTGACCGGCGCTTCACCGTCCGCCTGGACAACTTCGAAGGCCCCTTCGACCTTCTCCTCCAGCTGATCTCGAAGCACAAGATGGATGTGACCGAGGTCGCGCTCTCCCGCGTCACCGACGAGTTCATGGCGCACATCCGGGCCATGGGCGCCGACTGGGACCTCGACCAGACCACCGAGTTCCTGGTCGTCGCCGCGACCCTGCTCGACCTCAAGGCCGCCCGGCTGCTGCCGGCCGCCGAGGTCGAGGACGAGGCGGACCTCGCCCTGCTGGAGGCGCGGGACCTGCTGTTCGCGCGGCTGCTCCAGTACCGCGCCTACAAGCGGATCGCGGACATCTTCGGCGACCGGCTCCAGGAGGAGGCGCGCCGCCGGCCCCGTACGGTCGGGCTGGAGCCGCACCACGCCGAGCTGCTGCCCGAGGTGGTCATCAGCATCGGCGCGGAGGGCTTCGCCGAGCTCGCGGTGCGGGCGATGCGGCCCAAGGCGAAGCCGGAGGTGTACGTCGACCACATCCACGCGCCGCTGGTCAGCGTGCGCGAGCAGGCGGACGTGGTGATCGCCCGGCTGCGGGCGGCGGGCGAGGCGAGCTTCGCGCAGCTCGCCGAGGACGCCCCCGACACCCTCACCGTCGTCGCCCGCTTCCTCGCGCTGCTGGAGCTGTACAGGGAGCGGGTGGTCGCCCTCGACCAGGAGGAGGCGCTGGGCTCGCTGACGGTCCGGTGGACCGGTGAGGCGCCGGGGGAGGGGCCGGTCCTGGTGGCGGACGAGTTCGACGGCAGCGACGACGGCAGTGACAGCGACGGCAGCGACGACGACAGCGACGAGGAGAGCGCCGTGGAGGAGACACCGTGAAGCCGCGCGATGAGCCGACGGCGCAGGCGGCTGCGTACGGGACGGATGACGCGTACGAGATCCAGCTCCCGGAGGGCGGCGAGCCCCCGGCCCCGGGCGGGGACGACAGCCCCGTCGGCCTCACCACCGTCGCCCGGCTCGACCTGCGGCCCGCGCTGGAGGCCGTGCTCATGGTCGTGGACGAGCCCGTCACCGAGGAGCACCTCGCCAAGGTCCTCCAGCGCCCCCGCCGCGAGATCTCGGACGCGCTGCACGCCCTGTCCGGCGAGTACACCGACCAGGGGCGCGGCTTCGACCTGCGGCTGATCGCCGGCGGCTGGCGGTTCTACACGCGTGCCGCGTACGCGGACGCCGTCGAGAGCTTCGTCCTGGACGGCCAGCAGGCCCGGCTTACGCAGGCCGCGCTGGAGACGCTGGCCGTGGTCGCGTACCGTCAGCCGGTCAGCCGTTCCCGGGTCTCGGCCGTACGCGGGGTGAACTGCGACGGCGTGATGCGGACCCTCCTGCAGCGCGGTCTGGTGCGGGAGGCGGGCACGGAACCCGAAACAGGTGCGATCCTGTACAGGACGACGAACTACTTCTTGGAGCGGATGGGTCTGCGCGGCCTGGACGAGCTGCCTGAGCTCGCCCCGTTCCTGCCGGAGGCGGACGCCGTCGAGGCGGACTCCCGCGAGGGGGTTCCGTCGTTCGACCCGGATGCACCGGACGATGCAGACCATACCCACTCGACAACGGAACCTTGATGCGAAGCAGCGACAGGAACAGCGGCAACCGGAACCCACGCGGTGCGGGCGGAGGCAAGCGCGACGAGAACAAGCGCCCGAACTCCCCCCGGCCCGAGGAGCGCCGCTACGACGTGGGCACCACGGGCCAGTCGGGGGCGAACAGGCCCGGCGGCGTGGAGCGGTCCAAGCCGAGCAACAAGCCGACCGGAAACCGCGGGCGCAAGCCCGTGCCCGCCCGCTCCCGCGAGCTCGACGCCAAGATCGAGGAGCGCAACCGCGAGCGTTACAGCAACAAGCCGCAGATCAAGACGCCCAAGACCACCGAGGAAGAGGGCGAGCGGCTCCAGAAGGTCCTCGCCCGGGCCGGCATGGGCTCGCGGCGCGCCTGCGAGGAGCTGATCGACCAGGCCCGCGTCGAGGTGAACGGCGAGATTGTCCTGGAGCAGGGGATGCGCGTCGACCCCCAGAAGGACGAGATCAAGGTCGACGGCCTGACCGTGGCCACCCAGTCGTACCTCTTCTTCGCGCTCAACAAGCCCGCCGGCGTCGTCTCCACCATGGAGGACCCCGACGGCCGGCAGTGCCTCGGCGACTACGTGACCAACCGCGAGACGCGGCTGTTCCACGTCGGCCGCCTCGACACCGAGACCGAGGGCATCATCCTGCTCACCAACCACGGCGAGCTGGCCCACCGCCTCACCCACCCCCGGTACGGCGTCAAGAAGACCTACCTCGCCGCGATCCAGGGCCCGCTCCCGCGCGACCTCGGCAAGCGGCTCAAGGACGGCATCGAGCTGGAGGACGGCTACGCACGCGCCGACCACTTCCGGATCGTGGACAACGTCGGCAAGAACTACCTCGTCGAGGTCACCCTCCACGAGGGCCGCAAGCACATCGTGCGCCGGATGCTCTCCGAGGCCGGCTTCCCGGTCGAGAAGCTCGTACGCACCCACTTCGGCCCGATCGCCCTCGGCGACCAGAAGTCCGGCTGGCTGCGCCGGATGACCAACACCGAGGTCGGCATGCTGATGCGCGAGGTCGAGCTGTAGGCCCGCCCCGACGCTCCGCGCACCCGCCCTCCCCGTCCGGGTGGGCGGGTGCGCCTGTGTACGGCCCGGAGGCCCGTAGCCGCCCGTGCGCCCGCGAAGGCTGCGACGCGCCGCACGCCTCGTACGCGCGTAAGCGGTCGCACCCCGGTGACCCGCGGCGGGCCCGGGGCCTGGGGGTGCCCGCATGTCCATGCCGGGCGGCGGCGCCCTCCGGGCCGGTCAAGGCGACCGTCGACGCGACCGGCTACGGGCGCAAGGCCGCCCGGGACACCGTCCGCGCGCCGGCCTACGGCGCCGAGGCGCCGACCGGGGCCGGGGCCGGCGGCTGGGCGGAAGCGCGCCGCACCCGGACCAGGAAGTCCTCGACGCGGGCGCGGTCCGGTTCGGGCGGCAGGGGGCTGCGTACGGCCGCGGCGTCGGCCTCGTCGCGCAGACGGGTCATCCAGGTCTCCACGGCGGACCAGGTGAGCTCGCCGCGCCTGACCGCCAGCAGCGGCTCGCGCTGTTCCCCCACGTCCACGGTGAGCGTGCCGGTGCGCAGCAGGTCGCGGGCGGACGTCAGCAGCCGCAGCAGGTGCATGGCGTGCTTCCAGCGCGGGGCGCCGTGCGTGCGGGCGTCGGCGTCGAGCTTCCTGCGCTGGCTGAGCGCGTAACCGGTGAAGGACTGGTGCGCGCGGCGGGAGAGGAACGCGGAGCGCAGGGCGAGCAGTTCGCGGCCGGTCGTGTCGAGGCGGCCCACGAGCGGGGAGTGCAGGCACTCCAGGACGTTGGGATTGGCGCGCAGCGCGAGTTCGCAGAACCGCTCGATCTCCCAGGAGAACTGTTCGGCGTCCGGGCCGTCCACGTGCGTCGGCGGCTTGTCGAACCGCCAGAACATCGGCGTCGGCGCGACGAAGACCCCGCGTCGATCGGTGTCGCTGCCCTCCGTCGCCAGCCCGAACGCCCGCGAGCCCATCACGCAGTCATAGATGGTGTGGTCGCGGACAAGGGCGTGACCAGCGTTTTCGGGAGATTCCACCATGACCGGATGGTGCCACGGAGGCCCGCCCGGAGGCCGCCGAATTTCGGCGCGGACGCGCGGCGCGGGAGCGTGCCGCCCGGCTCGGGGCCGGCGTGCGCGCCGCTCAGGACCACACCGCGAGCTCGGTGGCCCGCCCGGCGCCGTCGCGCCGCACCTCCATCATCCCCTGGACCGCCGTGCGGTTGATGCGGCCGTAGACGTGCGGGAACAGCGTCCCCGGCGAGACGCCCGGCGGCGGCGCGCCCGCCGCGTCCTCCCAGCGGACCATGACGTCCAGCTTGTGCTCGTCGATCAGCAGCACCATCAGGGGCCCGACCGCCTCGCGGTAGAACGCCGAGGCGACGGTGAGCGCGATGTCCTCGTCCGGCGAGCAGTGCACAAACCCCTCGGCGTCGAGCGAGGCCGGGGCGTAGGGGCGGTCCGGGGCGGTGAGCCAGTCGTCCAGGGGCACCACATGGAAGATCATGCACACGGTTCTACCGGACGGGGCCCCGTCCCGGAGGCTGACGCGGACGGCGCCCGGCCGATTCGCGCGCGGTTGGACACCGTGCCGGTGCCCGCCCGGCCACTGGATAGGCTTGAGAGCGCAGCAAGGCCATCGAGGCCACCGGGCGGACACAGGGAGCGATGACGTGGCGGTACGAGCGGTCCGCGGAGCCGTCCAGCTGGAGCGGGACGAGGCCGGGCACATGCACGAGCAGGTGTCGGCGCTGCTCACCGCGATCCTGGAGCGCAACAGCCTCGGGCCGGACGACCTGATCAGCGTCTGGTTCACCGCCACCCCCGATCTGCACAGCGACTTCCCGGCCGCCGCCGCCCGGATGCTCGGCATCACGGACGTACCGCTGATCTGCGCGCAGGAGCTGGAGGTCGCCGGGGCCATGCCGCGTGTCGTGCGCATCCTCGCGCACGTCGAGACGGACACCGCGCGGTCCGAGATCTCGCACGTCTACCTCGGCGCCGCGGGCGCCCTGCGCAAGGACATCGCCCAGTGAGAACCGCGCTCGTCATCGGCACCGGCCTGATCGGCACCTCCGCCGCCCTCGTGCTCGCGGCCCGCGGCGTCCGGGTCCACCTCGTCGACCACGACCCCGCCCAGGCCCGTACGGCCGCGGCCCTCGGCGCCGGGTACGCCGAGGAGCCCGAGTCCACCGTCGACCTCGCCCTGGTCGCCGTGCCGCCCGCGCACGTCGCCCCGACGCTCGCCGACGCCATGCGCCGCGGCCTCGCCCGCGGCTACGTCGACGTGGCCAGCGTCAAGGCAGGCCCGCGCCGCGACCTCCAGGCCCTCGGCTGCGACCTCAGCCGCTATATCGGCACCCACCCGATGGCCGGCCGCGAGTCCTCCGGGCCGCTCGCCGCCACCGCCGACCTCTTCGAGGGCCGGCCGTGGGTGCTCACCCCCACCCGGGACAGCGACACCGAGGTGCTCAACCTCGCCCTCGAACTCGTCGCGCTCTGCCGCGCCGTCCCCATCGTCATGGACGCCGACGCCCACGACCGCGCCGTCGCCCTCGTCTCGCACACCCCGCAACTGCTCTCCAGCATGGTCGCGGCCCGGCTGCGGGACGCCGACGACACCGCCGTGCGCCTGTGCGGCCAGGGCATCCGCGACGTGACCCGGATCGCGGCCTCCGACCCCCGGATGTGGATCGACATCCTCGCCGCCAACCCCGGCCCGGTCGCGGACGTCCTCGCGGCCGTCGCCGCCGACCTGGACGAGACCGTACGGTCGCTGCGCGCGCTCCAGTCCGCCGACGACGGGCAGCGGGCCGAGGGCACCGCGGGCATCGACGATGTGCTGCGCCGCGGCAACGCGGGCCGCGTCCGGGTGCCGGGCAAGCACGGCGCGGCCCCCGCCGTCTACGAGACGGTCAGGGTCCTCATCGGCGACCAGCCGGGCGAGCTGGCCCGTATCTTCGCCGACGCCGGCCGGGCCGCCGTCAACATCGAGGACGTCCGCATTGAGCACGCCAACGGGCAGCAGGCGGGTCTCATCCAGCTGATGGTGGAGCCGCAGGCGGTACCGGCGCTGACCGCCGCCCTGCGCGAACGGGGCTGGTCGCTGCGGCAGTAGCCGGGCGCGCCGGCACCCCGCGCGCGATGGCGGTGGCAGTTGCTGTACGGACCGGTCGCACAAGCCAGTAACCTTGACCGGGGCCCGATTTTCGAGCCCGCGCGATCAGGCCCCCGGCCCGCGAACCCCGCCCCGTGCACAAGGAAGGTGTCTGTCACCGTGGAAACCGCCGCCCGGACCGCCCCGGCCGCAGTCATTGTCGGCATCGACGGCCCCTCCGGTACGGGCAAGTCCAGCACGTCGAAGGCCGTGGCGGCCAAGCTCGGGCTGAGCTACCTCGACACCGGCGCCCAGTACCGGGCGATCACCTGGTGGATGCTGAACAACGGCATCGACGTGCGCGACGCCGCGGCCGTGGCCGACGCCGCCGACAAGCCGTCGCTGGTCTCCGGCACCGACCCGGCCGCGCCGACGATCACCGTCGACGGCCAGGACGCGGCCGGCCCCATCCGCACCAAGGAGGTCACCTCCTCGGTGAGCGCGGTCAGCGCCGTCCCGGAGGTACGGGCCCGGCTGACCGAGCTCCAGCGGGCCATCGCCGCCGAGGCCCCGCACGGCATCGTGGTGGAGGGCCGGGACATCGGCACCACCGTGCTGCCCGACGCCGACCTCAAGGTCTTCCTGACCGCCTCCGCCGAGGCGCGCGCCTCGCGCCGCAGCGGCGAGCTGGTCGGCAAGGAGAGCTCGGACCTGGCCGCGACCCAGGCGGCGCTCGTCAAGCGGGACGCCGCCGACTCGGGCCGCAAGACCTCCCCGCTGGCCAAGGCGGACGACGCCGTCGAGGTGGACACCACCGAGCTGACGCTGAATCAGGTCATCGAGTGCGTGGTCACCCTCATCGAGGAGAAGCGGACCGCGTGACCGACCCCGCCTCCGGCGCCGCCGTCGGCCGCCGCATCGGCATCGGCCTGATGTACGGGCTGTGGAAGCCGCGCGTCCTGGGCTCCTGGCGGGTGCCCGCCGCGGGCCCGGTGATCATGGCGGTCAACCACTCCCACAACGTCGACGGCCCGATGGTGATGGGCACCGCGCCGCGGCCGGTGCACTTCCTGATCAAGCGGGAGGCGTTCGTCGGCCCGCTCGACCCGTTCCTGCGCGCCATCGGGCAGGTCAAGGTGGACCGCGGCAGCGCCGACCGCACCGCGGTCACCGGCGCGCTCGACGTGCTCGCCGGCGGCGGGGTGCTGGGGATCTTCCCGGAGGGCAGCCGGGGCGAGGGCGACTTCGCGTCGCTGCGCGCCGGGCTCTCCTACTTCGCGCTGCGGTCGGGGGCCCCGATCGTACCGGTGGCGGTGCTCGGCAGCGTCGAGCGGCAGGGGCGCCTGATATCCGGGCTGCCGCCGCTGCGGACCCGCGTCGACGTGGTCTTCGGTGACCCGTTCGAGGCGGGCGACGGCAGCGGGAAGCGCACCCGTACGGCGCTGGACGCGGCGACCGTGCGCGTACAGGCCCGGCTGGGAGCGCATCTGGCCGCCGCCAAGCGGCTCACGGGCCGCTGACCGAGACTTGAGTAGTGGGCCGCAGTCGTGGCCCATCGATGATGAACGAGGAACGGACTTCATGAACGACCAGATCCACTCCGGCGACGAGCATGGTGAGCTTGGCGACGCCGAGTACACGGAGTTCATGGAGCTCGCCGCGCAGGAAGGCTTCGACCCGGAGGACATCGACAGCGAGCTGGCGGCGGCCGGGCACGGCCCGCTGCCCGTGCTCGCCGTCGTCGGCCGCCCCAATGTCGGCAAGTCGACCCTGGTGAACCGCATCATCGGCCGCCGTGAGGCGGTCGTCGAGGACAAGCCCGGCGTCACCCGCGACCGCGTCACCTACGAGGCCGAGTGGGCGGGCAGCCGCTTCAAGGTCGTCGACACCGGCGGCTGGGAGCAGGACGTCCTCGGCATCGACGCGTCGGTGGCCGCGCAGGCCGAGTTCGCCATCGAGGCCGCCGACGCGGTGGTCTTCGTCGTCGACGCCACGGTCGGCGCGACCGACACCGACGAGGCCGTCGTCAAGCTGCTGCGCCGGGCCGGGAAGCCCGTGGTGCTCTGCGCCAACAAGGTCGACGGCCCGTCCTCCGAGGCCGACGCGGCCATGCTCTGGTCGCTCGGCCTGGGCGAGCCCCACCCCGTCTCGGCGCTGCACGGCCGCGGCACCGGCGACATGCTCGACGCCGTGCTGGCGGCGCTGCCCGAGGCGCCCGCGCAGACCTTCGGCACCGCCCTCGGCGGGCCGCGCCGCATCGCGCTCATCGGCCGCCCGAACGTCGGCAAGTCCTCGCTCCTGAACAAGGTGGCGCGCGAGGAGCGGGTCGTCGTCAACGAGCAGGCCGGCACCACCCGCGACCCGGTCGACGAGATGATCGAGCTGGGCGGCAAGACCTGGAAGTTCGTGGACACCGCCGGCATCCGGCGCCGCGTCCACCTCCAGGAGGGCGCCGACTACTACGCCTCGCTGCGCACCGCCGCCGCCGTCGAGAAGGCGGAGGTCGCGGTCGTCCTGATCGACGCCTCCGAGTCCATCAGCGTGCAGGACCAGCGGATCATCACGATGGCCGTCGACGCGGGCCGCGCGCTCGTCATCGCCTACAACAAGTGGGACACCCTCGACGAGGAGCGCCGCTACTACCTGGAGCGCGAGATCGAGCGCGACCTGGTGCAGATCCCGTGGGCGATGCGGGTGAACGTCTCGGCGCTCACCGGCCGCCACATGGAGAAGCTCGTCCCGGCGATCGAGACGGCCCTGGCGGGCTGGGAGACGCGGGTGCCGACCGGGCGGCTCAACGCCTTCCTCGGTGAGATCGTGGCCTCCCACCCGCACCCGATCCGCGGCGGCAAGCAGCCCCGCATCCTCTTCGGGACGCAGGCGGGCGTCCGGCCGCCGCGGTTCGTCCTCTTCGCCTCCGGCTTCCTGGAGGCCGGCTACCGGCGGTTCGTCGAGCGCCGGCTGCGCGAGGAGTTCGGCTTCGAGGGCACCCCGATCCACATCTCCGTGCGAGTGCGCGAGAAGCGCGGCCGCAAGCAGTAGCCCGAAGAATCGGGAGAGGGCGGACCGGAGCGCCCGGGGGCGCGGGCGACTATCGCCCGCGCCCCCGTCCGTCCCGTGGGGCGGGCGGCAGCGCGGGCTGCCCGTTCACCGGCACCCGCCCGAACGGCTCCCAGAACCCGGAGCGCCCGGAGTGACCGGGGTACCCGGTGCTTCCCTGCTGGCGGCCGAAGGCCGTGAAGGCGAGGTCCGCCTCATCCGTACGGTCGCCGGGCAGCGCCCGGAAGGACCGCCGGTACTCGGAGTACAGCGCGTCGTAGATGGGCGTTGCCGAGCCGTGGTGATCCGCCGAGCCGTCGTGCGACGGACGCATGCCGGGGATCTGGTGCTGGTACGGGTTCCGAGACGAAGGGTCGTATGAGTGCACATAGGTGCCAACGACCTGATTGCCGCTCGGATGCGGGTGCGACGGGGAATGTCCCGTTGGCGGGGTTTGCGGCCGGTGTGGTGCGGTGATCACGTGCCCGCCAGCGGCATCGCGGCGCCGACCAGCAGGCCGGCCGCCGCTGCCCGGTCCAGTGCCTCCGCGAGCAGGTCCTCGCGCGGCTGTGCGCCGATGGTGCCGACCGGCGCGGCGAACACGAGCACCTTCTTGGTCCGGTTGACGGTGGACCGCCAGTCGTCGGTGACCTGGAGCGGCTGGTGCGCCTGCCACCAGGCGGTCGGCGTGATGCCGGGGCCGGGCTGCAGGACGGCGTGCAGCTGGCCCATGGCCACGAGCACGGACCAGCCGGGGTTGTCGGCGGGCGGCTCCTTGAGGTGGCCGACCGGCACGAACCCCTGCTCGGTCAGGAGCGTGAGGAACTCGTCCTCGGGGCCGTCGGTGCCCGGGCGGACGATCGGCTCGGTCGGCTCGACCACGAGCGCCGGGTAGAGGTCGCCGCTGATCAGCACGAGGCCGCTGGTCACGCCGAGCACGGCCTGGCGGGGGAGCGTCTCGATCGGCGGGGCGGGCGCGGGAACGGCGGGCGCGGGCGCCGTGGGGGTGCCACCCTCGCCGTTGATGGACCGGACGGCCCCCTGGAGCTGCTCCTCCGAGACCGGGACGACCTGGGAGGGGATGCAGCTCGCGTGGGCGAAGGCGAGTACGGCCGTCTCCTCGCCGACGAAGAGCACGGTGCTGGTGCGCTCCTGTTCGGTGTCGCCGGCGGTGCGGCAGGACGTGCAGTCGTAGCTGCCCGGGGCGTTGTCGCCGGTGAGCAGCCGCTCGGCTTCCTGGTCGCCGATCTCGGCGCGTACCTCGTCGCTGACGTCGAGCATGCGCGGCACTGGGGCTCCTTGAACTCGGTGCGTGCGCCGGGCTGTTCCCGGCTCATGAGAAGACAACGGACGATCTGTGTCGAGGGTCACGCGTAGGCCGGGCCGGGATCGCGGCAATCGGCGCACACGGTGAGAAGCGCGGCGGAACCGCTCACTCCCTGCCAACGCGTGGGTAATGCATGGAAGTTATCCAGGTGAGCTGAGTCACAGATCATTCGGATCACTCAGTGGTAAATGCCGATATCTCACTATCAAGTGGGTGTCTGAAAAAGGCTGATACCGCCGGTAACGTCGAACTGGCCTGCTGCGGGAGGGGAAGCGGTTGCCGTCGGGGTGAGCGGCTCCCTACATTCACCGGCCGTGTGCAGCGAGCACCGCCCGAGGCCAGAGCGGAGGACCGGCGTCCGATACGGCGGCCCCGCACCGGCAGGGGGACCTCGGGTCCGTCGAGAGGGAATCCATGTCCAGACGTCGTCGCGAGACAGCAGCGTTGGCCGGGGCCGTACTTCTCGCCCCGCTGGCGCTGCTCGCCGCCACCGGCCCGGCCGGGGCGGCGGACAGCGGAGTGTGGGACCGTATCGCCGCCTGCGAAAGCGGCGGAAACTGGCACGTCAACACCGGCAACGGCTACTACGGCGGGCTCCAGTTCAGCGCCGGGACCTGGCGGGCGCACGGCGGCGGCGCGTACGCCGCGACCGCCGACCGGGCCAGCCGGGCCCAGCAGATCGCCGTGGCCTCCAGGGTCCAGGCGACACAGGGCTGGGGCGCGTGGCCCAGCTGCTCGGCACGAGCGGGGGCCTCCGGCAAGGCGCCGGGGCACCTGACCGCGAATGCCGTGCCGAAGGCCGTTCGCAAGGCCGCCCCGAAGCCCGCGCCCAAGCCCGCTCCGGAGACGGGCCGCGGGTCGTCGCACCAGGCCGACCGGCACCGCTCCGCGCCGGACCGGCCCCGCCTCACCGTCCGGGGCGGCCACTACACCGTCGTCTCCGGCGACACCCTGGGCGGTGTCGCAGCCGTCCACGGCACCACCTGGGGGGCGCTCCACGCGGCCAACCGCTCCGTCATCGGCCCGGACCCCGACCTGATCCTGCCGGGGCAGCGGCTCGCGTTGTGACCGATCGCGTCGGCGGCCGCCGCGGTGACACGCGGCGACGCCGGCGCCCGGCCCGCCCGGTCGACCCGACCGGGCGGGCCGACCCGCGCGGGCGCCGAGGGCGTGTGCCGGGCCGTGGGCAGGGCCCCCGGGGCGGCGCGGCGGGCGCGCCGGACCCCCATGGCGACGCGCGGCCGTGCGAGGCGATGGACGCCGCCGAGGCCCCCATGCGCAGACCTGGACGGCGACCGCCCGCGAGGACCGCAAGGGGCGCCGGACCGCCGTAACGCCCTGTGGGCGGCGGGTTCCAGCCGAATCACGACGGCGCGTGCGACGCGGAAGCGCGCGGGTTCCGGCCGGGCATGGGCCGCTATGCGAAGAACGAGGCGATCTCGGGGCAGGGGCTGGAGGGCCGGGCCGCGGCCATGGGGTTCACCGATGCCGCCGCGTCCCGTTCTCGGGCCGTCACCCCGGGCCGCGTACGGCGCTTCATGAGCGACCGCACCCTCTGTACGGCGCGTGGCCTGCCGTTTCCGGTCCCGTACGCGAAGTCGGCCGGGCCGCCCGCGAGCCGCCGTACGCGCCTGTCGGTGGCGCGTCGGCGGGCCGGGTTCGGAGCGGGCGGGGCGCTGGGCCACCGAGGGCGGCGACATGATCCACAATTGCTTCACTGTTCCCCTCCTTGCCCACCGGCCGTAATGCGGGGGACAGTGAAAAGTTCCCGGTTCCGGCTACCGATTGGCCATCGCTTCAAGAACGACTTGGTGAGCACGGTCAACCTCGGCCACCGGGCGACAGTCTTATCTCAAGGCAGGCGGGCGAGTGGTAACGTCCGCTGGAAATCAGCGGCATACGGGGTCGAATGCACATTTCATTCCTTATCCACAACGCGTACGGCATCGGCGGGACGATCCGGACCACGTACAACCTGGCGAGCGCGCTCGCCGAGCAGCACGACGTGGAGATCGTCTCGGTGTTCCGCCACCGCGAAGAGCCGATCCTCGCGCCGAGCGGCGATGTGCGCCTGCGCCACCTCGTCGACCTCCGCAAGGACAGCCCCTCCTACGAGGGCGACGACCCCGAGCAGGAACGCCCGGCCACCGTCTTCCCTGCCACCGAGGGCCGCTACAAGCAGTACAGCGCGCTCACCGACCGGCGGATCGCCGAGCATCTGCGCGGCCTGGACTGCGATGTCGTCGTGGGCACCCGCCCCGGGCTCAACGTGCACATCGCCCAGCAGGCCCGGCGCGGTCCCGTCCGCGTCGGCCAGGAGCACCTGACGCTCTCCACCCACTCCGCGCCGCTCAAGCGGACGCTGCGCACCGCCTACCCCCGGCTGGACGCGGTCACCACCGTGACCGAGGCCGACGCCGACACCTACCGCAAGCTCATGAAGCTGCCCGGCGTACGCGTCGAGGCCGTGCCCAACTCCATCCCCGCGCCCGCGGTCGCCCCCGCCGACGGGACCGGGAAGTGGGTCGTCGCGGCCGGCCGCCTCGCCCCCGCCAAGCGGTACGACCTGTTGATCCGCGCCTTCGAGAAGGTCGTCGCCCAGCGCCCCGACTGGCGGCTGAGGATCTACGGCGGCGGCGCCGAGCGCGCCAAGCTGCGCGCCCAGATCGACAAGCGCGGCCTCTACAACCACGTCTTCCTCATGGGCCCCGCCAACCCCCTGGACCCCGAGTGGGTCAAGGGCTCCGTCGCCGCCGTCACCTCCAGCCTGGAATCCTTCGGCATGACCATCGTCGAGGCCATGCGCTGCGGCCTGCCGGTGGTCTCCACCGACTGCCCGCACGGCCCCGGCGAGATCATCGACAGCGGAGTCGACGGCCTCCTCGTGCCCACCGGGAAGGTCGACGCCATCGCCGACGGCCTGCTGAGCCTCATCAACGACGACGAGCTCCGTCAGCGCATGGGCCGCGAGGCCCTCGCGCACTCGGAGCGCTTCGACCCGTCACGGATCGCCGGCCGCTACGAGTCGCTCTTCGCCGACCTCGTGGCCCGCGGCTCGCTGCGCGGCTCGCTGCACCGCACCCGCGGCGCCCTGCTGAGCAACGCGTTCCGCAGCAAGGACGTCGGAAGAGCAGCGCTGCGACGGGGGCGAGCCGCATGACGACCTCCGCCCCGCGCCACCACCCCGTCACCCCACCCGAGGAGCCCACCATCGTGTCTGCCCCGCCGCGCGCCGACTGCATCGCGGACTCCGCGGGCGGACTCACCTTCGACGTCGACGTCTGGGGCCGCCCCGCCCCCACCGGCGACTGGACGGCCGCGCTCGTCCTGCGCCGCCGGGTGGCGGACGCGGACGTCGATTCCGATGAGGTCCGCCTGCCCCTGTCGCCCAACGGCGACGGACGGCTGAGGGCCGTGCTGCCCAGCACGGTCGCGCTCCCCGAGGGCCGCTGGGACATCCACGTGGCCTGCGGCGAGGACGACGTCCGGCGGCTCGTGCCCGGCCTGAACGACCTGCGCTCGCTCGTCGACCGCAGGCCCGGCCAGAGCATCTCGCCGCTCGCCGTCCGCATCCCGTACGCGACCAAGCACGGCAACCTCTCGCTGCGCAGCTGGCTCCGCGGGCCGCACGCCGAGGCCGCCGACATCCAGGTCGAGAGTGCCGGCATAACCGCCCGCGGCCTCCTCTACCGCGTCCAGGACCCGCAGGCGTGGTTGGACGGCGCCGTGGTCGAGGCCCGCTGCCGGCGCGACGCCGCTCTGGTCCACACGGTTCCGACGACCGCCGAGGGCACGGAGTTCGCCTTCACCCTGCCGTACGGGCCGCTGGCGGAAGTGTGGCGCGGCGGGCTCGACGTATGGGACCTGTGGCTGCGCCCGGCTGACGGCGAGCCGGTCCGTATCGCCCGCATCCTCGACGACATCGCCGAGAAGAAGCCGGTCTTCGTCTATCCGGCGCGCCCCATCGACGCCGAGCACGCCCCCGCGCAGGCCGGCCCGTACTACACGGCCGACAACGACCTGTCGCTGCGGATCGACGAGCGCGAGCCCGCCGCCCGCTGACGGCCCGCCGCCCGCTGACGGCCCGCCGGCCGCCGAGGGGCGCCGGGCGGGCGCCGCCCCGTCCGACGGGCGGGCACGGCACCGTCTCGGACGGCGGCGGGTGCCGTCTCGGACAGCGGCCCGGAAAAAGGGGTATGGAACGCGCATCCAGGGGCACTCGGCGCTGCGGAGGTGCGAATAATGGTTCCAGTTCTTCTCGTTCTCCTGCTCGCCCTGATCCTCTTCGGCGCAGGTTTCGCGATCAAGATTCTGTGGTGGGTCGCGGTGGCGGTCCTGGTGATCTGGCTGCTCGGCTTCCTCTTCCGGTCCACGGCCGCTGGGGGGAGCAGGTCACGCTGGTACCGATGGTGACCGGCGGCGCCCGCCGCCGGATGCCATGATCCGATCAGATCTACGCGACCGCCGGCCGCCGAGGCCGAGCAACACTCCTCGGCGGTCGGCGGACGCATGCGGCCACGAGCCGGCTCAGCCGTTCTCCGGGGCGGTCGGCTCCACGGGACCGTCCGTTGCGGAAGACGACTCCGGCCCGTCGGCCACCCCCATCTCGTCCCGTACGACCATCTCGTCCCGTACGACCTGCGGATGGTGCAGGTCGAAGGCCGGGGATTCGGAGCGGATGCGCGGCAGGGTCAGGAAGTTGTGGCGCGGCGGCGGGCAGGACGTCGCCCACTCCAGCGAGCGGCCGAACCCCCACGGGTCGTCCACGTCGATCTTCCGGCCGTATTTCGCGGTCTTCCAGACGTTGTAGAGGAACGGCAGCGTGGACAGGCCCAGCAGGAACGCGCCCGCCGTGGAGAGGGTGTTGAGCGCTGTGAAGCCGTCGGCCGACAGATAGTCCGCGTACCGCCGCGGCATGCCCTCCACGCCCAGCCAGTGCTGCACCAGGAACGTGGTGTGGAAGCCCACGAACAGCGTCCAGAAGTGCAGCTTCCCGAGCCGTTCGTCGAGTAGTTTGCCGGTGAACTTGGGCCACCAGAAGTAGAAGCCCGCGAACATCGCGAACACCACCGTCCCGAACACCACGTAGTGGAAGTGCGCGACGACGAAGTAGCTGTCCGTGACGTGGAAGTCCAGCGGCGGCGAGGCCAGGATCACGCCCGTGAGCCCGCCGAACAGGAAACTCACCAGGAAGCCGATCGCCCACAGCATCGGCGTCTCGAAGGACAGCGAGCCGCGCCACATGGTGCCGATCCAGTTGAAGAACTTCACCCCGGTGGGCACCGCGATCAGGAATGACATGAACGAGAAGAAGGGCAGCAGCACCGCGCCCGTCGCGAACATGTGGTGCGCCCACACGACCACCGACAGCCCGGTGATCGCCATCGTCGCGCCGATCAGCATCACATAGCCGAAGATCGGCTTCCGGGAGAAGACCGGGATGATCTCCGTGATGATGCCGAAGAACGGCAGCGCGATGATGTAGACCTCGGGATGGCCGAAGAACCAGAACAGGTGCTGCCACAGCAGCGCCCCGCCGTACGGCGCTTCGAAGACCATCGACCCGAACCGCCGGTCCGCCTCCAGGGAGAGCAGCGCGGCCGCCAGCACCGGGAAGGCCATCAGCACGAGGATCGAGGTGAAGAGCACGTTCCAGGTGAAGATCGGCATCCGGAACATCGTCATGCCGGGCGCGCGCATCCCGATGATCGTGGTCAGGAAGTTCACCGCGCCGAGGATCGTGCCGAAGCCGGCCAGCGCCAACCCCATGATCCACATATCGGCCCCGCCGCCCGGCGACCGCACCATGCTGTTCAGCGGCGCGTAGGCGGTCCAGCCGAAGGCCGCGCCGCCCGCGGGCATCAGCAGGCTGGACACCACGATCAGCCCGCCGAAGAGGAACAGCCAGTACGAGAGCATGTTCAGGCGCGGGAAGGCGACGTCGGGAGAGCCGATCTGCAACGGCATGATCTCGTTGGCGAAGCCCGCGAACGCCGGCGTCGCGAACAGCAGCAGCATGATCGTGCCGTGCGCCGTGAACGCCTCGTTGAACTCCTCGTTCGTCAAGATCTGGAGCCCGGGGCGGGCCAGTTCGGTGCGCATCAGCAGCGCCAGCACGCCGCCGATCAGGAAGAAGCCGAACGACGTGATCAGATAGAGGTGGCCGATCTTCTTGTGGTCGGTCGTGGTCAGCCAGGCGACGACGGTCTGTCCGGGCCGGCGCACCCGCACCGGACCGGCGGCAGCCTCCGCGGTGTCCGCACCCATCTGTGCTCCCTCGATGTCGCCTGCGCCGGGGTGAAGGGCCCTGGGCCATGGAGCGTGGGCCATTGGGGCATTGGGCTTACGAGCATTCGGGCTCAGGCCATGATGCTCGCCGCCCGGCGGTTGCGCGAGGGTGCGTCGGGGTGCTTGGGGGTGCGGATCACGCCTTATTCAGGGGGCAGCAGCGGCCCGAGCGGGCCGAGGTCCAAATTGAGGTCCGCGGCGCTCAGCCCGTACCGCTCGCGCAGCTCGGTCATACGCTCCGAGAGCAGCATCAGGGTCAGCCCCATCCGCTCCTCCTGATCCTCCGTCAGATCGCCCTGGTCCACCCGCCGCAGCGCCTGCCGCTCCATCAGCTGGCGCAGCAGCTCGACGACGGTGAGCACCAGCTTCATCAGATCGCGCTCGACGGTGTCCCGGTCCAGTTCGACCCGGCCGCTCACGGTACGGTCACTCACGCGTCCCACTCCCTCCCCGCGCCGATCTCCTGTCCCGAACTGCCCCACGGCGAGGGCACGTTCTCGTTCACCGAGCTGATGAGCGCCCGCAGGTCGATCCGTACGAGGTCGACGTCGGCGATCCGCAGCGTGATGTCGCCCGCGATCACGGCGCCGCCCGCCAGCAGCCGGTCCAGCAGGTCCACGAGCGCGAGCTGTTCCTGTTCCCTCACTCGTCGGCGCCCCGCTCCTCGCGGGAAACGAAGGAGTACGGCGCCCACGGCCCGGTCAGCTCCAGCCGCACGCCGTCCGACGCCTGCGCCAGCTCGCCCACCCGCGTGGTGAACTCGGAGCTGCGCTCGCGGCGCACCAGATACGCGGCGTTGAGGACGTTGCGGTCCGGATCGCCGGAGAGCCTGGCGTCCTGCGGCGGGTGCAGCCGGACGCCCTCGGCCAGTGCGGCGAGGGCATCGTGCACCAGGCGGGCGCGCTCGTCGGCGTGCTGCCGCCGCTCCTCGCGGGCCCGCCGCTGCGCGCCGCGCCGGCGCAGGTAGTCGCGGCCGGAGCGGCTGGAGCCGCCGGGGCTGCCGGTGCTGCCGGAACTGCCGGGGTCACCGGTGCTGCCGGAGAGCCCGGAGGCGCCCGCGACCGCTTCCTCGGCCCCGCCGTCCGAGCCGGCCCCGCCGTCCGGCCTGGCCCCGCCGTCCGGGCCGGGCCCGGCGGCGTACGCCTTGACGCCCCACTCGACCCGCCCCTCCAGGCGGTCGAGCACCGTGGCGAACTCCTCCCGCTCGGCGGCCAGTACGCGCCGCAGCCCCGCCTCGTCGCGGTAGACGGTGGCCAGCCGCAGCGGCAGCACGCAGCACTCCCGCGAGGCCGCGTCCACGACCCGCTGGTGGGCGCGGGCCACCTCGCTCAGCCACGGCAGATCCTCCAGCCGCGCGCGCAGCCCCGCCTCGTCGAAGTCGGCGGCGGGCACCGGGCTCACCAGCGCCGCGAGCCCCAGATGCCGCACCGTCCGCACGGGCCGGCCGCACACGCCGCCGACGGATTCGAGCGCCGCGTCGCCGGTCTCGGCGTCCCGTGCGACGGCATAGGCGTACAGCAGCTCCCCGGTCGTCGGGCCCTCGGACACCGCGACCCCTCCTCCCGTCCGTCGATCCGCTTTCCGCGGGCCGGCCGCCTGCCGGCCCGCGGTCCCGCCGCCCCCGCTCACGGCTCGACGAAGCTGTACGGAGGCAGCGGGCCGTGCACGTTCAGCTCCATGTGGGGGTGGTGTCCGGTCAGCTCGTCGACGGTGCGCAGCAGCTCCTCGGCGCCCGCGCCCTTCTCGACGAGGAAGGACATGTTCACGAACCAGCCGCCGCTCTCCGGCCCCGGCCGGCTCTCCTCGGACAGCGGCAGCAGCGTCTCCTCCACCAGCCTGGCGTCGCGCTCCTCGCGCTCGCGCACGCTGCCCGCGACGAGTTCGCCGAAGCGCAGCCGCTGCTCGTACGTGCCGCCGCCGGCCGACCGGTTGGCCTCGGCGAGGGCGCGCAGCTCGGCGCTGTCGGCGAGGACGAGGTGGAGTACCGCGTCCTCGCGGTGCACGGCCTTCACGTTGTACTCGACGCGGCCGGTCAGCCGCTCCAGTTGGTCGTGGTAGTGCTCGGCCTGGTCGGTCAGCACGGTGCGTACGGCGTCGTCGCTGGGGGAGACGCTGCCGAACCGCATCGGCAGCACGGCCGACCGCTCGCCGACCCGGGCCAGCACCTGCTGGTGCGCCATCAGGTCGCGTCGCTTGGGCCGCAGGTGCTCCGGGCAGTCGCTGACGATCGCGGTGAGCCGTCCCTCGTTGAGCGCGCGCACGGGTCGCGGCGGGTCGCCGACGCCCGTGAGCCGCTCCGGGTACTCGACCCGTTCGCCGCGTGCGATGCCGTACACATACGTGCTCACTGGCTCTCCGTCCGTCCGGGGGCGGGAGGCGGGGGCAGTGGTCATGTCGCCGGTCTTCCTCTCCTGGTGCTCGTGGCCGGCGCGGGGCCGGGTGCCGGGTATCAGCCGCGGCCGGGGCCGGGGGCCGGGTGTCAGCCGCGGTCGGACCGCGAACGCTCGTAGCGGCGGATGCGCCGGTAGCCGGTGAGGCGGCCGTCCGCGTCGAGCGTCACTTCGTAGAGCGCCATGAGACTCATCGTCTCCGGCACCCGGGCGACTTCCACGACCTCCGCCTCCACTGTCCAGCCGTCCTCGGTCCGCTCGAACCGGGAGACCGTCTCGGGTGTCCGTCCGGTCAGTTCGGCCAGCTGCTCGCGGGCCGCGCGCAGAAGTTCGAGCGGTGTCGGTTCGCCGCCCGCCGCGCTCTTGTCTCGCTTCTCAGGTGTGTCTGTCATAGGTGACCTCGGGGGAGCGGGTACCGCTCCGGAGCCGCGTCAAACCTGTGCGGGGGCCAGGGGCAGGATGTGGCGGATTTGTGTAATCCATGTGCCCGCCACCGCATTTCGCCGCGCCGCGTGAATTCCGATGGCCGGGCCTGTCCGCTATCCCCGCGTCCGGGGCTTTAGCCGCGCGTGCCCGATCGGCCCGCGGCATTCCTCGGGAAGGGCCCGGGAATTTATCCGGAGACCGTTAGCGTGTCTTGGACACGGCAAGAGAAGCACCGTACGAGTGACGTCCGTTACGGCAAACCGGAGTCAGTTTTCTGTGACACAAGTGTGACCAGTGGCGAACACGTTGCGCATGAGTCCATGGCACCGCCCGGACTTCCGCCGCCGGGCCCGGCGGCCTACGGTGGCTGCCATGGCACCTCTTCCGAAGCCCCCTTACGAACCCGAGGACGACCCGGACCGGTACGTGGGTCTCGACGCGGCCGAGGCCGAGGAGCAGGCCCGCGCGCGCGGCTGGAGCACGGTGCGCGCGCTGCCGCCGGGCGCGATCATCACCATGGAGTACCAGGGCGGCAGGCTCAACTTCGAGGTCGGGCACGGCACGGTGCGCCGCTGCTGGAAGGGCTGACGGCCCGGCCGCACGGCGACGGCCCCGGCCGCCCCTGGTGGCAGGGGCGGCCGGGGCCGCGGTGGTGCGGGGAGAAGGCTGTGCGTACCGCTTCCCCGCGGGCCGGTCGGCGCGGCGGCCGAGGCGCTCAGGTGCCGGCCGTGCGCCCCCGCCCGGCCGAGGGTCCCAGCGGCGCCGTGCGCGGGGCGCGGTCGCCGTGCGGCGGGCGGCGGCTGCCGCCGGGGGTGACGGGGGTCCGCTCGGAGCGGACGGTGTGCGGCCGGGGCGACAGGTGCGGCCAGGCGTCCGGAACCCGCCCGGCGGCCGGGGACGAGCCGCCGCCCGACCGGCTGGCGGCCCCCACCGGTTCGAGGACGGGCAGTTCGTCGTCCACGGCCGGGCGCGGCGCGGCGATGACGGTCAGACCGCCGGCCGGAGCGGGGGTGAGCGCCCCGCTGTCGCGCAGCCGCCGCAGCAGCGCCATCACGTGCGCCTCGGCGTAGGCCATCATCGGCTCGAACCAGGGCAGGGCCAGCAGGACGAGCAGGCCGGCGGTCCAGCCGAGCGTCACATCGCTCACCCAGTGGGTGCCGAGGTAGACGGTCGTCATGCCGATGCCGAAGGCGAGCGAGGCGACGATCACGGAGGTGACGCGGCGGGTCAGCGGGGTGGTGGCCAGATAGGCGAGTACGCCCCAGGTCACGACGGCGTTGGCGGTGTGGCCGGAAGGGAATATATCCCCGCCTGCGAACATCTCGTTCGAACCGATCTCCGTCGCGTAGTGCGGCCCGAGCCGGCCCATGCCGAGCTTGGCGGCGCCCACGGTGATGTTGAGCAGCAGCAGTGAGGAGCCCAGCACCAGCAGCGGGCGCAGGCTCTGCTGCTTGTACGAGCGCCAGCCCAGCCAGGCCGCCACCGCCACCGCCGTCGGCCCGCGCTGCCCCAGCACCACGAAGTAGTCGAGGAAGGTGTGGATCTCCGGCCACTGCTTGTACGGGTGGAACAGCATGACCTGCCAGTCGAACCGCACCGGCCAGGACGTGGTGAGCACGCCGACCACGATCGCCAGGTAGACCACGAAGGTCGCCACGAAGATGCCCAGACGTGTCCGGGTCATCCGTGGTCGCGGATCGTCAGGGCGCTCCTCCGCTTGGACGAGCTCGTCATTGGTACGCACCCAATCGACGTTACATTGGGTGACAGGAAGGCATGGCCGATCAGGACTCTTTGTGATGACGATGTGATGTGGAGTCTGTCTCGATCGTGTCTTTCGATGGCGTGATTCAGATAAATAAAGGAGACCTAAAGAAACCGGTGTGAAGATGTCGCCGGAGGGCCTTCCGTCTCTTTATCCTTTTCTCGCACCGCCGTTTATCGCCGATTGGCCGGGATGTCCCGAACCGTTTCCCGGCCGCCGTGATCGCGGCCCCGGACCGGCCCGGCGGTCACGGCGGGCCGGTCCCGTTCAGCCAGAACGCGCCATACACGGCCGAGGCCAGCGCCACCGTCCCGAGCGTCGCCGCGGCCCACCGGGTCCGCAGCCGGGCCAGCGCCACCGCCAGGGGCAGCACCAGCGGGAACGCGGGCAGCATCAGCCGCGGCTTCGAGCCGAAGTAACCCTTCGCGGTCAGCGCGAGCAGCAGCACGACGCCCGCGAACACCAGCAGCGGCAGCGGCTGCCCCTGCCGCACCCCGCGCACGTACAGCCAGATGACCAGCGCCACCCCCGCCAGCAGCGCCAGACCGGCGAGGAGCCCCGGCCCCGCGAGCCGGTCGCCGACGAAGCCGGCGAAGGTCAGCCCGCCGTCGAAGCCGTTGCCCCAGCCGGCCTGCACCCGCAGATACCCCAGGGCGTCGCCCTCGCGCACGCCGACCCACACGAAGTACGCGAGCCAGCCCAGCGGCGCGAGCACCACCCCCAGCAGCATCCGCCGCTCGGCCCGCCAGGCCGTCCGCCACCGGCCGCCGGACGCCAGCGCGACCGCGGCCGTGAGCCACACGGCCGCGACGACGGCCGCGCCCACCGGCCGGGTCGCCCCCGCCAGCAGCGCGAAGGACCCCGCCCAGACCCAGCGGCCGGTCAGCACCGCGTACACGCCCCAGGCCGCCAGCGCCGTGAACAGCGACTCGGAGTACGCCATCGACTGCACGACCGACACCGGCAGCGCCGCCCACAGCGCGGCGAACGCGATGCCCGCCCGCCGCCCGTACACCCGCTCGCCGATCAGGAAGACCGCCCAGGCCGCGAAGAGCGAGGAGACCGCCGAGACGACCAGGCCCGCGTCGGCGGCGGTCAGCGGCGAGCAGGCGGCCAGGCCCCGCTCCAGCCACGGCAGCAGCGGGAAGAAGGCCAGATCGGAATGGACCCGGCCGCCGCCCAGATCGAGCGTGTGGCCGTAGCCGTGCTCGGCGACGTGGGTGTACCAGAGCGAGTCCCAGCGCGCGGAGAGCAACTGGTGCGGGCTGTTGCCCGCCGCACGGCTCCACACCGCGAGGACCACGAGGCCGAGGAGGCGTACGCACGCGAAGGCCAAGAGCGCGGGCGCGGCCCGGCGCACCGCCTCGGCCACCGCACGCACACCGGGGCTCGCGGGTGCGCTCAGCGCGGGAGAGAGACCGGTCATCGCCACGATTATCGGTCATGGCCCACGGGGTATGGAGCAGGGGCGCTGAGCCGCCGCCGACCCCGGTGATCTGCTGTGATCGGTCTCCCAACGGGAGGAGTGCCCTACGGCCCCCCGGAGGACTCGCGTACTCTGACGACTCACTCGCCCCTCGACGCCGGGTCCACAGTCCCCCTTGGCCCGTTCCGAGCGCGAGCGCACGACACGGAGGTGTGTGAAATGTCCGGGACGACCACGGCCGGCGACAGGCCGACAGCGGACGGCCCGTCCCGGCATCGAGGCGGACGCCAGGGCGGGGCCAACCGCTGGACCGTGCTCGTCGTGCTCTGCGTCAGCCTGCTGCTGGTCGCCCTCGACTCGACGGTGCTGCACGTCGCCGTGCCCGCCGTCACCGAGGAGCTGCGCCCCGGCCCGATGGAGCTGCTGTGGATCGTCGACGTCTACCCGCTCGTCTGCGCCTCCCTGCTCATCCTCTTCGGCACCCTCGGCGACCGCGTCGGGCGGCGCCGCGTACTGCTGCTCGGATACGGGTTCTTCGGCCTGGCCTCGGCGCTCGCGGCCTTCGCCACCAGCCCCGACGTGCTGGTGGCGGCCCGGGCCCTGCTCGGCGTCGGCGGCGCGATGATCATGCCCGCGACCCTGTCGATCCTCCGTCAGGTCTTCCCCGACCGCCGCGAACGGGCGCTGGCCATCGGCGTCTGGAGCGCGGTCGCGGCCGTCGGCGCGGCCGTCGGACCGCTGCTCGGCGGCTTCCTCCTCGAACACTTCTGGTGGGGCTCGGTCTTCCTCATCAACATCCCGCTGATGGTCGTCAGCCTGCCGATCGGCCGCTGGCTGCTGCCCGAGTCCACCGGCGACCGCGACGGGCCCTGGGATGTGATCGGCGCGCTGATGGCCGCGTTCGGGCTGTTCGGGGTCGTCCTCGGGGTCAAGCGGGCGGGCGGCGGCGAGGCGCTGCTGACCGTCGACACCCTCGCCCCGGTCATCCTCGGCGCGGCCCTCCTCGTCCTGTTCGTCCGCCGCCAGCGCCGCCGCGAACACCCCCTCGTCGACCTCACGATGTTCGCCCGGCCCGCCTTCGGCACCTCGGTCGGCTGCATCGTCCTGGCCATGCTGGCCCTCGTCGGCCTCGAACTCGTGGCGGCCCAGTACCTCCAGCTCGTCCTCGGCCTCACCCCCCTCGAAACCGGGCTGCGGCTGCTGCCGCTCACCTTCGCCGCGATGGCCGCGGGCCTGGTGGGGTCGCGAATACTGGACCGCCTCGGCCCCCGCACCATGGTCGGCCTCGGCTTCGTCCTCACCGCCGCCGCCGTCCTCTCGCTGACCGTCATGGGCCAGCAGGACCGGCCCGTGCTCCTCATCATCAGCTTCGTACTGCTCGGTTTCGGCCTGGAGACCACGCTCTTCGGCGCGTACGAGTCCATGCTCAGCGAGGCCCCCGCCGCCTCCGCCGGGGGAGCGGCCGCCATCGGCGAGACCTCCTACCAGCTCGGCGCGGGCATCGGCATCGCGCTGCTCGGCAGCGTCATGAACGCCGCGTACGCGCCCGGCGTCAAGGGCGCCTCCGGCGTCCCCAGCGACTCCGCCGCCGCCGCGAGCCACTCCCTCGGCGAGGCGTACGACGTCTCCGGACGGCTCGGCGGCGCGGCCGGCGGCGCGCTGCGCCACGCCGCCCGTGCCTCCTTCGTGCACGGCCTGCACGTCACCCTGATCGTCAGCGCGGGGCTGCTGCTCCTCGGCGCGCTCGCCGCGCTGCGGCTGCCGCGCACGATGGAGTGCGAGAGCGGGCCGGACCCGGAATCGGCCCCGGACGGCGACGCGGACGCGGACTCGGGCGAGGGGGCCGGCGCGGAGCCGGTCACCGGCCGCGAGGCCGGACCGCGCAGGGCCGAGCCGTGCGCGGCGGAGTCCGGCGGCTGATCCACGCCGCCGCGGACCTGTCGGCCGGTCCTTGATCCACACCGCCGCGAACCGTCCGCGGCCCGGCCGCGCGGCCCCGGGGCCTCTGGACGCGGAGCGCCGGCCGGTCGTAGCGTCGGGCGCGAGCCGAAAAGATCACTGCCGGAGGCGCAGACATGTCCGTACGCTCCTTGCCGCCGTTCGACCCGACTGATCCGCTCGGGATCGACGACCTCCTCGCCCCCGAAGACCTCGCCGTACGGGCCACCGTCCGCCAGTGGGCCGCCGACCGGGTGCTGCCGCACATCGCGGACTGGTACGAGCGCGGGGAACTGCCCGGCATCCGCGAACTCACCCGCGAACTCGGCTCCATGGGCGCGCTCGGCATGACCCTCAAGGGCTACGGCTGCGCGGGCGCGAGCGCCGTCCAGTACGGGCTGGCCTGCCTGGAGCTGGAGGCCGCCGACTCCGGCGTCCGCTCCCTGGTCTCCGTGCAGGGCTCCCTGGCGATGTACGCGATCCACCGGTTCGGCTCCGAGGAGCAGAAGCAGCGGTGGCTGCCGGGGATGGCGGCGGGCGAGACCATCGGCTGCTTCGGGCTGACCGAGCCGGACCACGGCTCCGACCCGGCCGGCATGCGCACGTACGCCAAGCGCGACGGCGGGGACTGGGTGCTGACGGGCCGCAAGATGTGGATCACCAATGGCTCGGTGGCGGGCGTCGCCGTGGTCTGGGCCCGCACCGACGACGGCATCCGGGGCTTCGTCGTGCCCACCGACGCCCCCGGCTTCGCCGCGCCGGAGATCAAGCACAAGTGGTCGCTGCGGGCCTCGGTCACCAGCGAACTCGTCCTGGACGAGGTGCGGCTCCCCGCCGACGCCGTCCTCCCCGGGGCCACCGGGCTGCGCGGGCCGCTGAGCTGCCTCTCCCACGCCCGCTACGGAATCGTGTGGGGGTCGATGGGCGCGGCCCGCGCCTCTTTCGAGTCCGCGCTCGACTACGCGCGCGGCCGCGAGCAGTTCGGCCGGCCGATCGGCGGCTTCCAGCTCACCCAGGCCAAGCTCGCCGACATGGCCGTGGAACTGCACAAGGGCATACTGCTCGCGCACCATCTCGGGCGGCGGATGGACGCGGGCACGCTCAGGCCCGAACAGGTCAGCTTCGGGAAGCTCAACAACGTGCGGGAGGCCATCGACATCTGCCGCACGGCCCGTACGATCCTCGGCGCCAACGGGATCTCGCTGGAGTACCCCGTCATGCGGCACGCCACGAACCTGGAGTCCGTGCTCACCTACGAGGGCACGGTGGAGATGCACCAGCTGGTGCTGGGCAAGGCGCTCACCGGGCTCGACGCCTTCCGGTGAACGGCCCCCGCCTCCGGCCGGGTGTCGGCCGGAGGCGGGAAAGCGGTCGGAGCCCGCGTCATATCCCGGGCCGGATCGGTGCGCGTCGTCCGGTGCGTGCGAGGCGCCGGGCGCCCGGCCGGGGATAAGGCGCGGGCTCAGCTCTGGTTGAAGAAGCCGGTCTTGCGGCCGCCGGCCCCGCCGGACCCGCCGCTGAGCACCTGGTAATCGGGGGGCGTGAGCAGGAAGACCCGGTTGGCGACCCGGTCGATCGAACCGCGCAGGCCGAAGGTGAGTCCGGCCGCGAAGTCCACGACGCGCTTGGCGTCGGTGGGCTCCATGCCCGTGAGGTTCACGATCACCGGAATGCCGTCCCGGAACAGCTCGCCGATGCCGCGGGCGTCCCGGAAACTCTCCGGGGTGACCGTGGCGATGCGCGTGCCCTCTTCCTCCACGGCCTCCTCGGCCACCCGTACCCGCGGGTTCGTCACCCACGACTCCCGGGCCTCGGGCTGCCCCTCGGCGTACTCGTCGTCGTAGTAGCGCTCTTCATCGCTGTCGTCGACGAGGCCAAGCCAGGCACTCGCCTTGCGCACCGATCCCATGGACGCCTCCTCTCACACGCGGTGTGTACCGTCCGCCTTCCTATGGTCGTCCATGATGCTGATGATGTGCCAAGTGGATAGCCGCCGCACGGGGGTTTCGTGACGCATCTGGTGCAAAGAGTGTGACGGGTTGTCGATTTATAACCAGCTGAGATGTTTTCAGTACCCAACGTGACGCGATCAGGGTCCGGGCATATGCCCGGACCGGTCCGCCCGCCGGCCCGGCGCCGCGGTGGCCCCCGCCCTGACCTGCTGTGACGTGCCGTTAGGATCCCCTGGGATTTGGCGTGTCACATCACGGGGGCGAGTGTGTTCGGAATCATCAGGCCGTGCCGTCATCGGCTGTCCGAGGGGATGCGGACGGAGTGGATGGCCCATCTGTGCGGGCTCTGCCTCGCGCTCCGCGGCGACCACGGGCAGTTCGCGCGGGTGGCCACGAACTACGACGGACTGGTCATCTCCGTCCTGGTCGAGGCGCAGTCCGAGCGTACGGACGGCTGGCGGCGCACCGCGGGGCCCTGCCCGCTGCGCGGGATGCGCACCGCGCCGGTGGCTCGCGGCGAGGGCGCGCGGCTGGCGGCGGCGGTCTCGCTGGTGCTGGCCTCGGCGAAGGTGCGCGACCACGTCGCCGACGGCGACGGGGTGCTGGCGAAGCGGCCGGTCGCGCTCGCCGCCCGCCGGGTGGCCGGCCGCTGGGACCGGGCCGGGGCCCGTACGGGCGCGGGGCTCGGCTTCGACACCGGCGTGCTCGTCGCGGCGGTCGAGCGGCAGCCGGGTATCGAGGCCGCGGCGGGCATCGGCACCCCGCTGCTGGACATCACCGAGCCGACGGAGACGGCGACCGCGGCGGCCTTCGGGCATACGGCCGTACTGGCCGGGCGGCCCGGCAACCTCGCGCCGCTGACGGAGGCGGGGCGGCTCTTCGGGCGGCTCGCGCATCTGCTGGACGCGGTCGAGGATCTGGCCGAGGACGCCGCGAGCGGCGCCTGGAACCCGGTGGCCGGCACGGGTACGGACCTGGCCGAGGTGCGGCGGCTGTGCGACGACGCGGTGCGCGGGGTGCGGCTGGCCCTGCGGGACGTGGAGTTCGCGGGCGACGGCGCCGGGAGGCTGGTGCACCTGCTGCTCGCGCACGAGCTGGGGCGCGCGGTGGACCGCGCCTTCGGCACGGCCGGCTGCTCCCACGCCGGGGCCGGCCGGTCCCGGCCACCGGCCGGTGGCGCCTTCGGACCGCCGCCCGTCATGCCGCCGCCGCCCGCACCGCCCGAGCCGCCCCGGCGGGGGCGGCGGCGCGGGCCGATAGCGGGCTGCGCGGTCTGGGCCGGGCTGTTCTGCACCTGCCAGGTGTGCTGCTCCGATCCGTACCACGATCCGTGGAGCGGCGAGCGCCGCCAGGGCTGGTGCCGCGACTGCGACTGCGACTGCGGTGGCTGCGACGGGAGTTGCGGCGACTGCTGCAACTGTTGCGATTGCTGTGATGGGTGCGACTGCGGGTGCGACTGCTGAGGGGACGGATGGCTGAGGGCGGTCGGCTTCCGGCCCGTACCGCCCCGCTGCCTCCTCTCGCCAGATCCCCCTCGCTACTGCACCTCGCTACTGCACTTCGCTACTTCACCTCGTGCGGGCTGAGCTGCGCGTGCCGGAGCGCCGAAGGGCCGACGCCCCACTTCTTCAGGATGCGGGCGTACGAGCCGTCGGCGATCAGCCCGTCGACCGCGGCCCGGAAGGCGGGCGCGAGCCTGCTTCCCTTGGGAAAGGCGAAACCGACGTCGAGCCGGTGGGACTCGTTGAGGAACCTCACCCCCTGCTGCTGCCGTACCGCGTAGCGCAGCCCGTTGGCGGTGCTCATCACCACGTCGGCCCGGCCCTGCCGCAGCGCGAGCCAGATCGTCGCCGGGTCGGCGAAGGTCTTCACGCGGTACGCCTTCTTCCCCGCGTCGGCGCACCGGTGCGCGTTCTCCTCCAGCGTCGCCTCGAAGGTGGTGCCCGCGCCCGTCGCCACCGTCAGCCCGCACAGCGCGGTCAGGTCGGCCACCTTCTCCGGGCCGCCGCCGTCGAGAGTGGCGAACCCCTGCCCGTCGTTGATGTACGTGACGAAGTCGATGGTCTTGCGGCGCTCCTCGGTGACCCCGAAGTTGCCGGTCCCCACGTCGTACTTGCCGCTGCCCAGCGCCGGCAGGATCGCCTCGAACCCCGCGACCTCCCGGTGGAGCCGGACCCCGAGCTTCCTGGCGACCGCGTCGGCGATGTCGATGTCCACACCGGCGAGGGTCTTGCCGTCCTTGAGATAGGTGGAGCTGGGCGGCGAGCCGGCGCTGGCGGCGAGCTTCACGGTGCCGCGCTCCCGTACGGCCGCGGGCAGCAGCGCGGCCGCCGCCCGGTCCTCCGTGATCCCCGAGACCACGTCCTCGGTGGGGATGTCCGCTTCGGCCGGGGCGTTCCGCGCGCCGCCGCCCGCGGCCGGGTCGCCGGTCCCGCACGCGGTGAGCGACAGGACGGCCGCGGCCAGCAGGGCGAGGGTGCCGCGCACGGCGGTTGCTCTCATGGTGTGCGGTTCTCCAACCGGTTCAGGTTCTTCTCGAACGGCAGCGGCCCGATCGTCTCGGGGTCCGCGGACACGTCGAACAGGGGGCGGTAACCGGCGGCCAGATAGAGGCCCTTGGCCTCCGGCTGCCGGGGCCCGGTGGTCAGGAAGACGCGCTCGTACCCGCGGGCCGCGGCCTCCCGCTCCAGTACGAGCAGGACGCGCCGGGCCAGCCCGCGGCGGCGGTGCGCCGAGTGCGTCCAGACGCGCTTGAGCTCGGCCGTCGGCGGGCCGGTGGACTCGTGCCGGCGGAACGCGCCGCCCGCGATGGCGGCCCCGCGCTCCAGGAGCAGCAGGAAAGCGCCCTCGGGCGGGGCGAATTCGTCGGCCGGATAGCGGTGGAGATCGGCCGACGAGCCGTAACGGGCGGTGTACTCGTACGTCAGCTCGTCGAGCAGCGGGCGGGCGAGCGGATCGGCGACGGTGGTGTGATGGACGGTCAGGTCCGGAGCGCCACCTGCCGGGGGCAGGACTTCGGAACGCATGCGTGGCCCTTCTGGGTGCATGACGCGGTGGACGGGAGCGCACGGGCGCGGCGCGACGGTACGGACGCGGTACGCGAGGCGGACGGCGTGCGGTGCGGTGCGTAGTGCGGTGCGTAGTGCCGAGACAGGACGTGCCGAGGGGAGGTCGCTCAGGTGTGTGAAGGCGCGGAGAGAACGCGCGTATGCCGCCGCCGCGCCACGGAGGGCGGGCTCAAGGGCGGAGGGTCAGCTCTGACAGGAGGACGACCACACTCGACCGAAGTCGATGTGGTCCCGCGTGACCAGCCACTGCCGTGAATGCATGGCCCAAGTGGAACAGGTATCCGTTTCTTCGTCAACTGATATGAGACGTACGGCTCACAGTGTGGACGGGGTTGACAGCGCACCGTGTGGGCGGCTTAGCCTCCTGGTGTGGTCGCGCTGAGGGGCGCGGCCCGTGTGTGAAGGCGTATCCCGTGTTCGATCTCGGCATCCACGGAGCCTCCGCATGTCTTTGGGCAGCGCAGCCACACACCCCGAAACCCTCCCCGCCACCTCCTCCCCGGCCCGTCCCGACGGTGCCCCCGCCCCCGGCGACCGCCCCGGGACACGGCCGCGCATCGTGCCCGTACGGCGCACCGGCCAGTGGATCGCGGCAGCCGCCGTCGTCCTGCTGCTCGCCATGGCGGTCAACTCCGTAGCCCGCAACAAGGCGTTCCAATGGGACGTCGTCGGCGCGTACTTCACCTCGTCCAGCGTGCTGCGCGGCCTCGGGCTCACGCTCTGGCTGACGGCCCTGGTCATGGTGCTCGGCTTCGCGCTCGGCACCCTGCTCGCCGTCATGCGACTCTCGGCCAACCCCGTGCTCAACAAAGTGAGTTGGGGGTATGTCTGGCTCTTCCGTTCGGTGCCGGTCCTGGTGCAGCTGCTGTTCTGGTTCAACATAGGGGCCCTGTACCCGACGCTCGGCCTCGGCATCCCCTGGGGCCCCGAGTTCGTCAGCGTCCACACCGTGAACCTCTTCGGACCCACGGCCGTCGCCATCGTCGGGCTCACCCTGCACGAGGCCGCGTACGCCGCCGAGGTCGTCCGCGGCGGCATCCTCTCCGTCGAGAAGGGCCAGCTGGAGGCCGCCCAGTCGCTCGGCCTCGGGCGCGGCCGCACCCTGCGCCGCATCGTGCTGCCGCAGGCCATGCGATCGATCGTGCCGCCGGCCGGGAACATGCTGATCGGCGCCCTCAAGGGCACCTCCATCGTCTCCATCATCGCCGTGAACGACCTGCTGTACTCCGCGCAGCTCGTCTACCACCGCACGTACCAGATCATCCCGATGCTGCTGGTCGCCACCATCTGGTATGTGCTGGTCACCTCGGTGCTGAGCGTGGGGCAGCACTACGTCGAACGGCGCTACGCGCGCGGCACGGCGGGCGCCCGATGAGTACCCGCGCACCGAGTTCCCGGCCGGTTGACGCCCGTATCCAGGGCACCCATGTCCAGAACGGCGTCCAGAACGGCGTCCAGAACGGTGTCCGGAACGGCGTCGGGAACGGTGTCGGGAACGGCGTTCAGAACGCTGCCCAGAGCGTTGCCCAGGGCGGTGAAAAGGACGGTGACCAGGGCGGCCTCGCGCCGAATGGCCGCGCTCCGAGCGCCCTCGTGCCCTCCGTCGTGATCGTCGGAGCCGGTCCGCGCGCCACCGGCGTGATCGAACGGATCGCCGCCAACGCGCCCGAACTCCTCGACGGCGCCCGCCTCGACATCCACCTCGTCGACCCGCACCCGCCCGGCGGCGGCCGGATCTGGCGGCACGACCAGTCGCGGCTGCTGTGGATGAACTCCATGGCCGAGGACGTCACCATGTACACCGACGAATCCGTGGAACACGAGGGCCCGGTCCGCTCCGGACCCTCCCTCGCCGAATGGGCCGCCCTCGTGCGCACCGGCGCGTCGGCCGTGGACCTCGACCCCGAAACGGCCGCGGAACTGGACGGGTTGACCGGGCAGTCCTTCGCCAGCAGGCGGCTCCAGAGCGCGTATCTGGGCTGGGTGTACGAGCAGGCGGTGGCCGCCCTGCCCGCGCACATCACCGTCCACGAACACCGCCACCGCGCCACCCGGGTGTCCGGGCCGCGCGACGGCCGGCAGCAGGTATGGCTCGCGGACCGGCCCACGCCGCTCCTCGCCGACCTCGTCGTCCTCGCTCTCGGCCACCTCGACGCCGAACCCGACGAGGAGCAGCACGCCCTCGCGGCCTTCGCCGCCGAACACCAACTCACCCACCTGCCCCCGGAGTTCACCGCCGACAGCGACCTGTCCGGCCTGCGCCCCGGCGAACCCGTCATCGTGCGCGGCTTCGGGCTGGCCTTCATCGACCTGATGGTGCTGCTCACCGAGGGGCGCGGCGGGCGCTACACGGAGGGCGGCCCCGACGGCGCGCTGACCTACCACCCCTCCGGCCGCGAACCCGTCCTGCACGTCGGCTCGCGACGCGGCGTCCCGTACCACTCCAAGCTCGGCTACCCGCTGCGCGGCGAGACGCCCCCGCTGCCGCGCTTCTTCGGCCCCGCCGAGGTCGACGCCCTGCTCGCCCGCCCCGGCCCGCTCGACTTCCGGCGCGACGTCTGGCCGCTGGTCGAGAAGGAGCTGGGCTTCGCCCACTACCACCGGCTCTTCACCGCCCACCCGCACCGCACCTCCGTCAACTGGCCGGACTTCGAGGAGAAGTACGCCGCCTGCGACCCCGGCGGCGCCGCACTCCAGGCGCTGGTCGCGGCCTCCGTCCCCGACCCCGCCGACCGGCTCGACCTCGACGCGCTCGACCACCCCCTCGCGGGGCTGCGCTACCCCGACGCCGACGCCCTCCAAGACGGCCTGCGCGGCTACATCGAGGCCGACCTCACCCGCCACCACGACCCCGCGTACAGCCCCGACCTGGCCGTCTTCCTCGCCCTGCTCTCCGTCTACGGGCAGCTGGTGCGCCTGGGCGACCTCGGTCCGTGGTGGCACGGCTTCTTCAGCTACCTCGCCTCCGGCCCGCCCGGCCCCCGGCTCCGCCGGCTCCTCGCCCTCTCCCGCGCCGGCGTCGTGCGGTTCCTGGGAGCGGACATGACCGTGACCGCCGACCCGGTGCGCGGCGTCTTCCGGGCGGGCGGCGCGAGCGTGCCCGGCCACGCCGTCGAGGCGAGAGCGCTCGTCGAAGCCCGGCTGCCCGCGCCCTCCGTGACCCGCTCGCGGGACACGCTGCTGCGCGACCTGTACGCGGACGGGGCCGCGGCGACCCCCGCCGGGCTGCTCGCCGTCCGCCCCGAGGACGCGCGCGTCCTGGACCGTACGGGCCGCCCGCACCCCCGCCGCTTCGCCATCGGCGCGCACACCGACGCCCGCTCGGCGGGCGCCTTCGCCCGGCCCCGTACCAACGCGCCCGCCTTCCGGCAGAACGACGCCACCGCGCGCGCCCTGCTCGCCTTCCTCCGCGACCTTTCCTGTCGCGCACCGCTCAGCGCCTGAGCCGTCGCGCCCGCCGCACACCCCGCGCCACCGCGCACGCCGAGGCCGCGCCCCGGCCCGTACGCACGGACTTCGAGGACCCCTATGCCGCTGATACGCCCCTCCGACCGCAACGCTCCACGCCCAACAGCCCTGGCTGGAACGCCACTTCGAGCGGGGAGCCCCCGATGAACGCCACGAGCGCCACGAGAGAAACGAGCGCTACGAGAGAAACGGAGGACGTAAACGTGAACGTGGACGCCACGGACGCCATGGTCGATGTCCGGTCCGTCCACAAGAGCTTCGGCTCGCTCGACGTGCTGCGCGGCGTGGACCTGCGAGTACGCGCCGGGGAGGTCGCCGTCGTCCTCGGCCCGTCCGGCTCCGGCAAGTCCACCCTGCTGCGCACCATCAACCACCTGGAGAAGGTGGACAGCGGCTGGGTGAGCGTCGACGGCTCCCTCGTGGGCTACCGCCGATCCGGTGACAAGCTCTACGAGCTGCGCGAGCGGGAGGTGCTCAAGCAGCGCACCCGGATCGGCTTCGTCTTCCAGAACTTCAACCTCTTCCCGCATCTGACGGTGCTGGAGAACGTCACCGAGGCGCCCGTCTCGGCACTCAAGCGCCCCAAGAAGGAGGCCGCCGCCACGGCGGCACGGCTGCTGGCCCGGGTCGGCCTCGCCGACAAGACCGACGCCTACCCCCGGCAGCTCTCCGGCGGCCAGCAGCAGCGCGTCGCCATCGCACGGGCCCTCGCTCTCGAACCCCGGCTGCTCCTCTTCGACGAGCCGACCTCCGCCCTCGACCCCGAGCTGGTCGGCGAGGTGCTCGACGTCATCAAGGGCCTCGCCGGACAGGGCACCACGATGATCGTCGTGACCCACGAGATCGGGTTCGCCCGGGAGGTCGCCGACACCGTCGTCTTCATGGACGGCGGCCGCATCGTCGAACGGGGCACGCCCGCCGAGGTGCTGGACGACCCGACTCGCGAGCGCACCAGGGCGTTCCTGTCCAAGGTCCTCTGAGATGGGGCCAGTTGGGATGCGCACAGCTGAGACGCGCGCTCTCGGGCCGCACGCCGTCGAGACGGGCCCAGCCGAGACGGGCCCAGTCGGGCCGCGCGCCGTCGAGACGCGTGCCGAGACGCGACGGCCGCCGGGCGGCGCCGGGGAGCCCCGAGGGCCCCGGGCGCGACCAGCCGGGACCGCCCGCCGCCGTACGGAAGCGACCACCGAAGGAAGGCATTCGACCATGTCCGTACCCTCCCCCTCCCGGCCGCTGCGGCTGGCCGCGGCCGTCGACCACGCCGGCGCCCTCGACGCCGAGCCGTACGTACGCGCCGCGCGCCTCGCCGAACGCGGCAGGCTCGACTTCGTCACCCTCGGCGACTCCTTCGCCCGGCGCGGCCCGGACGCCCTCGCCGTGCTCGCCCGCGTCGCGCCCGCGACGGAGCGGGTCGGCCTGGTGCCCACCGTCACCACCACGCACACCGAGCCGTTCCACGTCTCCAGCGCCGTCGCCACCCTGGACTGGGTCAGCCGCGGCCGGGCCGGCTGGGCCGTGGACGTGTCGACGACCGCGGCCGAGGCGCGGCTCTTCGGCCGCCGTTCCGCGGCCTCCGCGCGGGCGCTGTGGCGCGAGGCCGCCGAGGCCGCCGACGTCGCCGGGCGGCTCTGGGACAGCTGGGAGGACGACGCCGAGATCAGGGACATCGCCACCGGTCGCTTCATCGACCGCGACAAGCTCCACTACGTCGACTTCGAGGGCGGCGAGTTCTCCGTGCGCGGCCCGGCCATCGTGCCGAGGCCGCCCCAGGGGCAGCCGGTCATCGCGCTGGATGCCACCGCCTCGCTGCCGCGCGAGGCCGCGGCCCGGCACGCCGACGTCGCGTACGTACGGGCCATGAGCCGGAGCGCGGCCGCCGGGGCCCGGGCGGATCTGCGCGGGCGCGCGACGACGCACGGCCGCGACCCGGACGAGCTGACGGTGCTGGCCGCGCTCACCGTGGACCTGACCGACGGCGAGATCGCGGCGCCGGCCGGCGCCGCCTCGCCTGACGGCCCCCTCACGACCGGCCGCGACGGGCGCGCGCTCTACCGGGGCGGGCCCGTCGGACTCGCCGAACTGATCAGCGGCTGGCACGAGTCCGGGGCCGTGGACGGCTTCCACATCACGCCCACCGACCCGGTGGACGACCTGGAGCGGTTCGTCAACGGCACGGTGGCGCTGCTCCAGCACCGCGGCCTCTTCCGCACCTTCTATCCCGGCGCCACGCTCCGCGACCACCTCGGCCTGCCGCGCCCCGCCAACCGCTACGCACCCGCCGGAGGCATCGCATGAACACACCGGCCAAGAACACACCGGCCAGGGACTCCCTGGCCAAGAACACACCGGTCACGAGCACACCGGCCAAGTACACACCCGCCAAGAACACACCCGCCAAGAACACATCCGCCAAGAACTCCCCAGCCAAGAACGGGAACACCCCCGCCAAGAAGCAGATCCACCTCGCGGCCCACTTCCCAGGCGTCAACTCCACGACTGTATGGGCCGATCCGCGCTCCCGCAGCCAGATCGACTTCTCCTCCTTCGAGCACCTGGCCCGCACCGCCGAGCGCGGCCTGTTCGACTTCTTCTTCCTCGCCGAGGGGCTGCGGCTGCGCGAGCACAAGGGGCGGGTGCACGATCTCGACGTGGTCGGCCGCCCCGAATCGATCACCGCGCTCAACGCCCTCGCCGCCGTCACCGAGCGCCTCGGACTGGCCGCCACGGTCAACGCCACCTTCAACGAGCCGTACGAACTGGCCCGGCGGCTCGGCACCCTGGACCACCTCAGCGGCGGCCGGGCCGCCTGGAACGTCGTCACCTCCTCCGACGCCTTCACCGGCGAGAACTTCCGGCGCGGCGGCTACCTCGACCGGGCCGACCGCTACACCCGCGCCGCCGAGTTCGTCGCGACCGCCCGCGAACTGTGGGACTCCTGGGACGGCGGCGACGCCCCGCGCCCCTTCTCCCACACCGGGCGGCACTTCGACATCTCGGGCGAGTTCGGCGTACGGCGCAGCCCGCAGGGCCACCCCGTGGTCATCCAGGCCGGCGACTCCGACGAGGGCCGCGAGTTCGCCGCCTCCGCCGCCGACATCATCTTCACCCGGCACGGCACGGTGGAGGCGGGCCGCGAGTTCTACGCCGATGTGAAGCGGCGGCTCGGCGCGTACGGCCGGCGGCCCGACGATCTCAAGATCATGCCCGGGGTCTCCTTCGTGCTCGGCGACACCGCCGCCGAGGCGCAGGAGAACGCCGCCGAGATCCGCCGGCTCCAGGTCTCGCCGCAGAACGCGATCCTCACCCTGGAGCAGATCTGGGGCCGCGACCTGTCCGCGTACGACCCGGACGGGCCGCTGCCCGACATCGACCCGGACCCCGACGGCGAGCTGGCCCAGGGCCGGGTCCGGCTCGGCGACCCGCTGGCCGTCGCCGAGAAATGGCGGGCGCTCTCGGTCGCCAAGGGGCTGTCCATCCGGCAGACGGTGATCGAGACGACCGGCCGGCAGTCGTTCATCGGGACCCCGCAGAGCGTCGCGGCGGAGCTCGACGAGTTCGTGCAGACGGACGCCGCCGACGGCTTCATCCTCGTGCCGCACCTCACCCCCGGCGGTCTCGACGACTTCGTGGAGCGGGTGGTGCCGCTGCTCCAGGAGCGCGGCTCGTTCCGCACCCGGTACGAGGGCACGACGCTCCGCGACCACCTGGGGCTGCCCCGGCCCGCCGCACCGGCCCCCGCCGCCCCCACGCGTGGCACGCGCGCGGCGGCTGTGAAAGGTTGAACGACATGAGCGACGACGCGCGGCAGCAGTGGAAGACCTGGCACGAGGGCCGCGTGGCGGCGGTCTCCGAGCCGTACGGGCCGCTCGCGCTCACCGGTACGCACTGGCTCGCCGACGCCGTGGACGGCCGCGTTCCGACCCTGGACGGCGGCACCCTCCCCGGGCGCTGGACCGAGGACGGCGCGGGCGATGACACGATCCTGCTGAGCGCCACCGCCGCCGACGGGCTGACCCTCGACGGCCGGCCACTGGACGGCGAGGCCCGGCTCGGCGAGGACAGCGGCCCCGGGACGGCCCGCGTGGCACGGGGCGGACAGCGCTTCGTCGTACTGCGCCGCGAGGGCCTGTGGGCCGTGCGGGTCTTCGACCCGGACGCGGAGAACCGCCGTTCCTTCGCCGGGATCGACGTCTTCGACTACGACGAGCGGTGGGTGCTCAAGGGGGTGTTCCGCCCCTACGGCGCGAGCCGCACCGTGCGGGTGGGCAACGCCGACGGCCAGGAGCGGGGCCTCGGGCTCGGCGGCGAACTGGCCTTCACGGTCGACGGCGAGGAGCACACGCTCCAGGTCGCGGTGGAGGACGACGGGTCGCTGTGGGCCGTACTCGCCGACGGCACGAGCGGCCGGGACAGCTACCGCTTCCGCTTCCTGCGCCCGCCCGCGCCGGCCGCGGACTCCACGGTGACCGTGGACTTCAACCGGACCGTCCTGCCGCCGTGCGCCTTCGCCGACCACTTCATCTGCCCCTTCCCGCCGCCGGGCAACACGCTGCCGATCGATGTCCGGGCGGGGGAGCGGAACCGGCTGACGCGCTGAGGGACAACAGGCCCGGAGCGGGCGGCGGCACCGGCCGACACCCCGTAGGGCCGGGTGTCGTGCTGGGCGGAACCGGCTGACGCCCCGTAGCGCTGTCCGTCACGCCGGGCGGAACCGGCTGACGCGCCATAGCGCCGGCCGTCACGCCGGGCGGAACCGGCTGACGCGCCGATACGTCCTATCGCCGACCCGAGGGGGTCAGCGCCGGCCCCGGTGGCTTCCGAGCCGCCGGGGTCCTGGCGGCTCGCCGCGGCCCGCGGTCCGAAAGATGCCCTTGCGCCTGCGTACGGACGCCCCGATACTCCGCAACAGCGCTTGTCAGGGGCACGGCGGAAGCGGAATCCCGGTGTGCCCTTTGACTGCGCCTCACGGGCCCGCCCACCCCACGGCGGCCCCCTACCCCCCTCGGGAGGAAGAACGTGAGGATCAAGCGCACCACCCCCCGCAGCGGCGTCGTCAGACGTTCCGGCTTGCTCGCCACGGCGGCGGGCCTCGCGGCAGCGACGGCCCTCGTCGCCACCAACGCACACGCGGACGGCGGCCAGACCGCCGGACCATACAGCGCAGCCCAGCTCTCAGCCGTCGACTCGGCCGTGCGGAGCGCCGACGTCGCGGGCACGGCCTGGGCCGTGGACGCGAAGACCGGTTCCCTGGTCGTCACCGCGGACAGCACCGTCTCCGCGGCCGACATATCCAGGATCAAGACCGAGGCGGGCGCCAACGCCGGCGCCATTCGCGTCGAGCACATGGCGGGCAAGCTCCAGAAGCTCATATCCGGTGGCGACGCGATCTACGCGCCGTCCTGGCGCTGCTCCCTCGGCTTCAACGTGCGCAAGGGCAACACGTATTACCTGCTCACCGCCGGGCACTGCACCGAGGGCAAGCCGGCCTATTACGCGAACTCCAGCAAGACCACGAGCATCGGCCCCACCACGGGCACCAGCTTCCCCGGTAACGACTACGGCATCGTGCAGTACACCAACACCTCGCTGGCCCACCCCAGCTCCGTCGGCAGCCAGCAGATCACCAGCGCCGCCAACCCCACCGTGGGCCAGAACGTCACCCGGCGCGGCTCCACCACCGGCACCCACAGCGGCAAGGTCACCGCGCTGAACCAGACCGTCAACTACGGCAACGGCGACATCGTCTCCGGCCTGATCAAGACCACCGTCTGCGCCGAGCCCGGCGACAGCGGCGGCTCGCTCTACTCCGGTTCCACCGCCTACGGCCTCACCTCCGGCGGCAGCGGCAACTGCACCTCCGGTGGCACGACGTTCTTCCAGCCGGTCGTCGAAGCGATGAACGCCTATGGCGTGAGCCTCTTCTGATCGGTTGATCGGTTTGTGAGCGCGTCCCCAGCGAAGGCGTGGCTCACGAAGGCGCGGCTCACGAAGGCGTAGTTCTCGAAGGCGCAGCTCTCTTCCCCACCTCCCCGCCAGCGGAGCCTGCCTCCGGCCGGAACACCGGCCGGAGGCAGGCGCACAGGACATCGGCCGGCGTGCGGGGCATCGGTGCGGCGCATCGGCGGGCAAGGCATCAGCGGGCAGCGCGTCGGTGTGCGGGCATCGGCGGGCAGCGCATCGGCCAGACAGCCCACCGGTCACCCGAAAGCGACCCGCTCCAGCCAGAAGTCGAGCAGCTCCGCATCGCCCAGGACCTCGATGCCCGGGCCGTGCGGGGAGCGCCGCCGGTAGACGACCAGCAGCAACTCGGTGAGCGGCCCGCGCACGGCCACCGCGGCCTTCTCGTGCGCGCGGCGCCAGACGATGGCATCGCCGGTCAGATCGACCAGCCACTCCGCCGCCGCGTCCGGCGGCGTGTCGGTGGCATGGAGGTGGATCGTACGGCCGGGGCCGAGCAGCTCCCGCATCTGAGGGTGGACCTCGAAGTGCATGGACAGCGAGCCGAGCTCCATCCACTCGTCGAGCGCGTCGAGACCGGCCTCGCGGCCGAGGGTGAACTCCGCGCCGAGGGCGAGTGTCGCGTCGGCCCGGTGCATGACCGTCTCGTGCGTCATGCGGCGGCCGAAGAACGCCGCCTTCCCCTCGTCCACCGGCGTCCACACGGCCGCGTCCGGCCCGGCGTCCCGCAGCGCGTCCGCCAGCAGCTCCGCGCCCTCGGTGAGCCAGGGCCCGAGCACGGCCGGGTCCTCGTCGGTGTACCCGGAGAGATCGCGGAAGTGCTCGTCGGAGGGCGGCCGCGTCGCCCGCGTCCGTACGGCCTCCTCGGCCCAGCGCTGCGCACCGCCGAGGTGCCGCAGCAGTTGTCCGACGTTCCAGCCAGGGCAGGAAGGCACCGGAACCGTCAGGTCCGCACCTGGCAGAACGGTCGCCAACTGGGCGGTCTGCGCGGTGATTTCGGTGCAGTAGCGGTCGTGGCTCATGGATGTCATGGCGTCACGTTAGACGCCGGGGGTGACACAGGACCTGACGGGCCGCGCGGCCTCTCCGCGGCCCGTCAGGACCGCGGGCCCGCGGCCGGTCCGTACGCCGTCCCGCCTCGCTCCCCGCCGCCGAGCCGCCCGGCGACTTTCAGCAGCTCTCCGGTGGCAGGGTGCGGGTCCGAGCCGCACACCATGTAGGTGAAGGTCCCGTCGAACCAGGTCACGCCGTGCTCGGCGCCCGCCCCCGTGAAGAGGCGGCCGGGGAGTCCGGCGACCGACACCGCCTTGCCCGAGCCGTCCCGCCGGCTCCGGCCGGTGAACTGGGAGATGGCCAGCGACGGATCCCCCGAGCCCTCCTGTAGTAGCGGGTCCAGGCGGGCCCGTGTTCGCTGTCCCGGTCCAGCAGGGACGGAAGGCCGAGCTGGGGGCCGGGCTGCTCCTGGTACATGCCGTCCGTCTGCGTGTAGCCCGGTGGGAGATAGCGGGGGGCGCCGAGGAAGGCGCCGTCGAAAGGGGAAATGCGTTCGCCGGTGGAGGCGTCGATGAGCCGCCGCTTTCCCAAGGGGGCCCGTAGCGTGGTGGCGATCTGCTGGTCCGCCGAGGTTCGGCAGGGGTGCGACAGGGTGGAGATGCCGGTCCTGATCGTCACGGCGACCGTGTCGGAGGACTCCCGAGCAGCCAGTTCGGGCCGCACCTTCTGGCAGGGGGACGAGGTGACGGCGGTGGTGAGCGTACGGCCGTCCCGGCTCACCAGCACCTGGCTCGACACCAGCCCGTCATCGCGGTGGTTCTTGAGCCGGTCCTCCCAGAGCCACCATGCGGTCAGGGCGGTGGTGACGACGGCTGTCGTGCCGACGATCCATAACCCGCGTATCAAATAGGTGAGTTGGTCCGGCCGCACAGTCGCCTTCGCTTTCGCATCCACTCATCAAGGCCATCGGGCGACGCCCCGCCCCGGCTGCTTCAGCCCGCCCCGGTGAAGGCGTCCAGGAGCTGCGGTGGGGCCGCCTGCTTCCAGGAGTCCACGAGGATGTCCCGCAGCTCGTCCACGTCCTCCAGTGCGGCGAGCCGCACCCGCACCCAGTTGGAGCCGGCCTCGTGCGGCGGCACCCAGAACTTCTCCGGCTCCGCCGCGATCAGCTCCCGCCGCTCGTGCGCGGGGCACCTCACCGCGAACGAGGTCTCGTCGTCGGGGACCGTGACGAACATCTTGCCGGCGACCCGGAAGGTGGGCATGGACCATGCCACCTTCTCCACCGTCTCCGGCAGGGAGAGGGCGATGCGGCGTACGTCTGCGGAATCGGTCATGATCACCAGATTAAGCGGTGACCGCACGGCGGCGGCGCCTCGCCGGAAACCGGTTGGCCCCCGCTCCGCCGCTCCCTACGATCCGGACCGTGGCGATCAGCGAGAACGGCCTCCCGGAGGCACAGACCGAGGACGTCGTGCGCCTGGTGCGGCGGGTGTTCGGCGCGGACGCCGTCGGCGCGTACCTCCACGGCTCCGCCGTCCTGGACGGGCTGCGGCCGAGCAGCGACGTCGATGTGCTGGCCGTCGTGCGGCGGCGCACGACGCCGGGGGAGCGGCGGGCGCTCGTGGACGCGCTGCTGGGGATCTCCGGTACGGGCTGCGGCGGGGACGCCCGGCCCGTCGAGCTGACGATCGTCGTCCAGGACGCGGTGCGGCCGTGGCGGTACCCGCCGCGCCACGAGTTCCAGTACGGCGAGTGGCTGCGTACGGAGTACGAGCGCGGCGAGACGCCGGCTCCGGGGACGAGCCCCGATCTCGCGCCGTTGATCACCATGGTGCTGCTCGGCGATACGCCGCTGTACGGGCCGCCGCCGGCCGAAGTGCTCGACGCCGTGCCGCACGAAGACCTCCGGCGCGGCATCGTCGCCGGTGTGCCGGAATCGCTGGCCGAGCTGGAGGACGACACGCGCAACGCCGTCCTGACGCTCGCCCGCGTCTGGATGACTTTGGCGACCGGGGAGATCGGTTCCAAGGACGCGTCCGCGGACTGGGCGCTCGCCCGACTCCCCGAGGAGCACCGCCCCGTACTGTCCCGCGCGCGGGCCGGCTACCTCGGCGCGGAGCGGGAGCGCTGGGACGATCTCGCGCCGCGCCTGCGCCCGTACGCCGGTCACGTCGCCGCCGCGATCGGGCGGCTGGCCCCGGGCTGACCCCGGTCTGTCTCCGGGCCTGTGCCGGGGGGCTCGACCGCTGCCCGTAGCGGGCATACCGTGGGAAATAACACCCGCCCTCCCCGCTCTCGGTGACGGGGAGGGGCCCAGGGCGGCTAGGGGGCCGTGATGGTCGAGGAGCTGGTGGCAGCAGGAGCGGCGGTCGCGTCCGCGGGTGTGCTGTACGCACTCACGGCGGCCCGTGTGATCAAGCAGTACGAGCGGGGTGTGGTGTTCCGCCTCGGCCGGCTGCGGGAGTCCGTGCGCGGGCCCGGGTTCACGATGGTGATCCCGGCCGTGGACCGGCTGCGCAAGGTGAACATGCAGATCGTCACGATGCCGGTGCCCGCGCAGGAGGGCATCACCCGGGACAACGTCACGGTGCGCGTGGACGCGGTCGTGTACTTCAAGGTGATCGACCCGGCCAGCGCCGTCGTCGAGGTCGAGGACTACCGCTTCGCCGTCTCGCAGATGGCCCAGACCTCGCTGCGCTCGATCATCGGCAAGAGCGACCTGGACGACCTGCTCTCCAACCGCGAGCGGCTCAACCAGGGGCTGGAGCTGATGATCGACAGCCCCGCCGTGGGGTGGGGCGTGCAGATCGACCGGGTGGAGATCAAGGACGTGTCGCTGCCGGAGACCATGAAGCGGTCGATGGCCCGGCAGGCCGAGGCCGACCGTGAGCGGCGGGCGCGGGTCATCAACGCCGACGCGGAGTTGCAGGCGTCGAAGAAGCTGGCCGAGGCCGCGCACGAGATGTCGGACGAGCCCGGGGCGCTCCAACTGCGGCTGTTGCAGACCGTGGTGGCCGTGGCGGCGGAGAAGAACTCCACGCTGGTGCTGCCGTTCCCGGTGGAGCTGCTGCGGTTCTTGGAGCGCGCGACTCCGCAGACCCCGCAGCCGCCGCCACCGCTGCAAGCTCAGCAGGTACAGCCCCAGCAGCCCCAGCAGTCACCGCCCCCGCAGCCCCAGCAGGCTCAGGTGAAGCAGCCGGAACAGGCCGATCTGCCCGATCAGGCCGATCTGCCCGATCAGGCCGATCGGGCAGACCTGGCAGAGCCGTTGGCGCAGGCGGCGCAGCTGCGCCAACCGGACCAGGTGGCTCAGGCGGATCAAGCGACCCGCGCGGATCAGACGCGCTCGGAACCAAAGGTGCGGTAGGGGGCCCGGCATCGGCCCCTCGCTCGGCGTGCCGCGCCGGCCACCCTAGGCGCCGACCCGTGCCACCGCGGCCTCCGCCGTCGGTGCGCTGCTCGTGTGCTCCAGCGTCTCCCGGTAGGCGCGGGCCGCGTCCATCATGTGGTCGAGCGTGTCCCGAGCCCGCTGAAGGCCGTCGATCTGTGCCGTGATCCTGCCGCGTTCGAGGGCCATCCGCTCCAACGCGGCGTCGGAGTTGTGCGTGCTCGGGTCGTCGGCGCACGGCATGAGGTGGGCGATGGTGCGGCTGGACAGGTTGGCCGCGTACAGGCCCTGGATGAAGTGGACGCGATCGGCGGCGGTCTCCGCGTAGTGCCGGTGCCCGCCGCCGCTGCGGACGCTGGTGAGGAGCCCTTGCTCCTCGTAGTACCGCAGCGATCGCACGCTGACTCCGGTACGTGCCGCGAGTTCTCCGATGCGCATAGCCGCCCTCTTCTCTGGTCTTCGCCGGTTCTACGTCGGGCCGTCAGGCCGCCGGGCCGCCGGGCTCCGGCACCGAACCGTGTGAGGGCCCTCACACGGATTCGCGGCGCCTCCGACTTGTATCTGACATGGGTGTCAGATTCTAACGTGGTTCTGCGCCCCGAAAGAGCGGGCGCAGAACCACGAAGGAGCAACCGATGCCGTCCCTGTTCAGCAGCTATCAGCTCGGCGGGCTGACCCTCCCCAACCGGACCGTCATGGCCCCGATGAGCCGCGTCAGGGCCGCCGCCGGCGGTCTGGCCACCCCCGCGATGGCGACCTACTACGCGCAGCGGGCCACGGCCGGGCTGATCGTCTCGGAGGGTGTCCAGCCCAGCCTCGTCGGGCAGTCCAATCCGGGCACGCCCGGTCTGCACACCGACGGGCAGCGGGACTCCTGGCGGCAGGTGACCGACGCCGTGCATGTCAACGGCGGCCGCATCTTCGCGCAGATCATGCACGGCGGCCGGGTCTCGCACCCGGACACCACGGGCTTCCAGCCGGTCGGCCCGTCGGCCGTGCCCGGCGAAGGCAGCGTCTTCACCCCGAACGGCCCGCAGCCCATGCCCGTACCCCGGGCCCTGGAGACCGACGAGGTGCCGCGACACGCCCGTTCCTACGCGGACGCCGCGCGCCGCGCCGTCGACGCGGGCTTCGACGGGGTCGAACTGCACGGCGCCAACGGCTATCTGATCTCCCAGTTCCTGTCGTCCAACGCCAATCTGCGCGACGACCGCTATGGCGGCTCGATCGCGGGCCGTATCCGGTTCGCCGTCGAGGCCGTCGCCGCCACCGTCGAGGCCGTGGGCGCCGCCCGTACGGGCATCCGGCTGTCGCCCGGCGGGGGCATCTGGGGCGTGGTGGAGAACGACGCCGCCGAGCTGAACACCGCTCTGCTGGAGGAGCTGGCCCGCCTCGACCTGGCTTACGTGCACGTGGAGGCCACCGCGGATGACGATGTACTCCTCCAGCTGCGCAGGGCCTGGCCGGGGACCTTGATCATCAGCCCCACCATGCCCAACGGCCCCAAGCAGGCCGGGCTGACCGAGGCCGACCGCTGGCTGGGCCAGGGCGCGGACCTGATCAGCTTCGGTCGCGCTTTCCTCGCCAATCCCGACCTGGTCGAACGCCTGCGCACGGGTCTGCCCGTCGCACCCGTCGACCAGGCGACCTTCTACCAAGGCGGCGACGCCGGTTACATCACCTATCCGGCCTATCAGCACGAAGCGGCCTGACCCGGCCGCTCTCACGCACGTGGCGGATGGGGCGCGGTCTTCCTCCAGCTCATACGGATGGAGGGCCGCAGTGTGCCGCCGTGTGCGGTCCGCTGGCGCCCGCGCCCGTAATTCACCCGCCGTCAACCGCCTCGCATTCCGGAAGCGGAGGGGCGGTTACCGGACAGCTCCAACCCTCACCCTCCGCTGACGTACCATCGGCCCACCGTATTCAGGACCGTGGCCGACGTGCATGGAGTTACCTGTGAGACCCACGTGGCGGGGGCGTGCGAAACTCTGTTCGCGCGACTGGAAGTCGGTCTTGTGCACTCCCTCACCTCATCGGAATACTCGACGGCGCAACTTGGCATGGACGCGACTCCCAATCGGGGGCGGCGGCCATGTCGTACCCCCTCCGGGTCCGGGCATTACCCCACAGCCGGCCCCATCCCCCCACTGGAGGTCAAGAGTTGAAGAACCGTCGGATGCCCAAGCGGCGCGTCGCCCTCGCCGGAGCAGGTGTCGCCGTACTCGCGGCCACGTCCCTCACCCTGCAGAACGCCAACGCGGCCCCCACCCCCACCCCCGACTCACTGTCCGTCACGTCGGCCGGAAAGCTCGCGAGCAAGCTCTCCGCCGGCCTCAAGGGTGACGCGGCCGGTTCGTACTACGACGCCAAGGCCAAGAAACTCGTCGTCAACGTCCTCACCCAGGCCGCCGCGGACAACGTCCGCAAGGCCGGGGCCGAGCCGAAGGTCGTCAAGCACTCGCTCGCCCAACTGGACTCCGCCCGGCGGACGCTGGACGCCAAGGCCGCCATCCCCGGCACCGCCTGGGCCGTCGACCCGAAGACCAACCAGGTCGCCGTGACCGCCGACCGCACGGTCAAGGGCGCCAAACTGACGAAGCTCAACAAGGTCGTCTCTTCGCTCGGCGACAAGGCCGCGCTGAAGAGAAGCGCTGGTGAGTTCAAGCCGCTGGTCGCGGGCGGCGACGCGATCTGGGGCAGCAGCGCGCGCTGCTCGCTCGGCTTCAACGTCACCAAGGGCGGCCAGCCGTACTTCCTGACCGCCGGCCACTGCGGCAACGCGGTCAAGAGCTGGTCCGACAAGCAGGGCGGCCAGGAGATCGCGACCACGGAGGCGTCGACCTTCCCCGGTCACGACTACTCCATCGCGAAGTACACCGGCCAGACGGACCACCCGAGCGAGGTGGATCTCTACGGCGGCACCCAGAAGATCAGCAAGGCCGCCGAGGCCACCGTGGGCGAGAAGGTCAAGCGCAGCGGCTCGACCACGCAGGTCCACGACGGCACGGTCAAGGCGCTCAACGCCAGCGTGAACTACCAGGAGGGCAAGGTCGACGGCCTGATCCAGACCGACGTCTGCGCCGAGCCCGGCGACAGCGGCGGCGCCCTCTTCGACGGCGAGTCGGCCCTCGGCCTCACCTCGGGCGGCAGCGGCGACTGCTCCCAGGGCGGCGAGACCTTCTTCCAGCCGGTACCGGAGGCGCTCAAGGAGTACGGGGCGGAGATCGGCTAGTCCACCGGCCCCCCACCCGGTCCGCTTGACGCGGCCCCCGGGCAACCCCTCCAGGTTGCCCGGGGGCCGCACCGCGTACGGTCGGCGCTCCGCTATGCGTACGGGCGCCCGTTATCCGTACGGTCGGCGGCGCCCCGGCGGCCCTCGGGAACTGTGCCCTCAGGAAGTGCGACCTCAGGAACTGCGGCCTCAGGAACGGCGGCCTCGGGAACTGCGGCCTCAGGAACGGCGGTCTCAGAACTCGAAGACCGTGCTGAGGGCGTTCTCCTTGGTGCACGCGTTGGCGAAGGTGTGCTCGTACGAGATCCGGGCGCCGTCCCAGACGCCGTCCACGGTGACGACGACGGGGTTCCATACGTGCGGACACGCTCGGTTCGAGGCCGGTTCGGCCAGTACGTCGAACTTGCCGTCGGCCGCGTGCAGTTCGGCACAGGCGGCGGTCGCGGCCGGGTGGGTCCCGCTCGCGGTCGGGGCGCAGCTCAGCGTCACCGCACGGCGGACCGTGGTGTTCGCGGCGTGCTCGCCCTCGCCGACGGTGAGCACCAGCGCCGAGGGCGCGTAGAGGCTCATGGGCTTTACGGGCGCGGCGTTGGCCATGGTCGACGCCCCGGCGAGGCCGGTCACGGCCAGCGCGGCGGCAAGAGCGATTCCCCCAGTGATGTATCGCATTTCGAACACTCCCTTGCTTGTAGGTGCAGATACCGGACGGGAGTCTTACCGAACCGCTCGCCGAACGCACATCCTCCGATCACTTCTGGTCGCTGGTTGAATGCGTTCCGTAGTGGCGCGAACTCGCGTGACGGGGGTCTCAGGGGCGGGAACGCGCGGGCGGCCGCCATGAGTTGATGCGCGGTCATGTTTCCGGGGTGCGGAGCGGCGGAAAAGCCTTCTGATCATTGCCTATGTTGCGAGATATGCCTTAGTGGTTGAAGCCTGACCCGTGATCTGCCTTCGGTTCCAATGGTCCGCAACCCTGGCGTGGGGTCTCTGACGGCCCGGCCGAAAAGAGGCCCGATGAGCGGTCGCGGGGCGTCCGGAGCGCCTCAGGTCCACGGCAGCAATGGCCGAAGTCCGCTCAGCGAACACGCGAGATCCGCCCCGCCGAGAGGTCGCCGGGGGGCTCTTCGCCCGTATCCACTCCTGACCGTACGACCAGGCCGCCCGGCGGTTCCCGTACCAAGTCGGCTCGTGGACGCCGGGCGTGCGCCGGAACGCCTACGACGGGTGTCTCCCGACCGTGGCGACCACGCTGTCAGCTCGCCAGGCGGGTGCCGCGGCGCCAGATGGCGCGAGTGTTCAGGGTGTCGCTGATGGTGGAGGTCGGGTCGCCGTCGACGAGCAGGAGGTCCGCGCGGAGACCTTCCGCGATGCGGCCCCGGTCGCCGAGACTGAAGCGACGGGCCGTCGTCGCCGTGGCCGCGCGCAGGGCCTGCGAGGGCGTGAGGCCGGCGGCTACGAGATGCTGCAACTCGTGGTGGAGGCTGGCCCCGTGGGCCAGGCCCCCGAAGAACGTCTCCGGCACGGAGACGTCGGTGCCGGCCAGTACGTCGATCCCGGCGGCGTCCAGGGCGTGCACGGTCGCGTACACGTCGTCGAGCTTGCCCTGCGGGTAGCGGTCGAAGCTGGAGCGCAGGGCTTCGTCCCACTTGCTGTCGAGTCGCGCGGCGACTCGGGGGTCGTCGGCGAGTTCGCCGCCCGTGATCCCCATCAGCGACGCGTTGACGCTGATGCAGGGCACGACGAACATGCCCGCGTCCTTGATGAGTTCAATGATCTCCGCGGTGTGCGGCTGGTCCATGAACACGTGGACGAGGCCGTCGATGCCCGCTTCGGCGGCCATCCTCGTGGCCTCCACGGTCAGCGCATGGGCCACGGTGAGGGCCCCGTACTTCTTGGCCTCCGCCACACCGGCGTTCACCGTGGCCTGGTCGAGCATCGGCAGTCCGGGGTGCCCTTCCACGCTGCCGTCGTCGATCATGAACTTGATGAAGTCGGACCCGCGCGCCAGAAGCTGCGGGACGAACGCCGCCGCCTCCTCCGGCGTGGTGGAGAAGGGCATCACTGGCATGACCGGCGGAAGGTCCCACTCCGGCTCGAACCCCTCGGGCATCAGCTCGCTCGGGTGACCGCCCGGCGGTGTGATGCCGAATCCGGCGGAGCGGACGTCCGCCACGGTGTCGTCCTCGGCGATGTGTCCCCGGTTCTCCCGGGTGTTCATCCCCTGCATCTCCAGTTCGGTGGTCACACCGAACCGCAGCGCGAGGGCCAGGGTCCCCGGGGCGGAGTGGACGTGAGCGTCGATGAGCCCCGGCAGCAGCGTCGCCCCGCTGCCGTCGACAGTCGCACAGCCGTCGGGAGCGTCACCGCCGACGCGAACGATCCTCGCGCCGTCGATGACCACGGTCTGCACACCGAGCGCCTTCTCCCCGTCGAAGACCCGCGCACCGGTGATGGCGGTGAGTGCCATGGCGGCCCACCTCGCTTTCTTGCTCGCCCGTATTTGTATACCTGATGCTATGGACTTGCGTAGTGGTATGCAAATGTGCGGAGGCGAACTAGGATGAGCGGCATGAGCAGTGCGTCCTCCTCCGAGCGGCAATCCGACGACCTCGCGCTGGACCAGATCGGCCCGGCGTTGTCGCGTCTGCGTCGCCGCGCACCCGCTTCGAGCAAAGACCTCTCCCGCAACCTTGTGCTCAATGTGATCGCCGACGCCCCGGGCGAGATGACGGTCGGTGGTCTCGCCGCCGAGATGGGCGTCGCTCAACCGGTGGCCAGCCGAACCGTCGCCGCCTGCATAGCCGACGGGCTCCTGCGCCGGGCGGCATCCCAGGCGGACGGACGCCGCACCGTCCTTGAACTCACGCAGCCCGGCGAGGCCGAACGCGACCGCTTCGCCGCCGAGCAGCGAACGGCCTTCCAGGAGATCACCGCCGCCTGGACGCAGGAGGAACGGGTCCAGTTCGCGCGCCTCCTGGCCCGCTACGGCGCCGATGCCACTGCGTGGTCACGCGATCGGCTGGCGGGGCGCGGGTGAGCGGGGGGGGGGGGGGGGGGGGCTCCCCCCCCCCCCCCCCCCCCCCCCCCCCCCCCCCCCCCCCCCCCCCCCCGCGCCCTGTCTGCGCCGCCTGTGACTGTGGCACGTCGTGCCGGGGCTTGGGCTTGCGCCTGCTGAAGAAGCCGGCACCGCATCATGCGGTGCCGGCTTCCGTACGTACGTGAGTGCTGGCGGGGTTCAGGCGTCGCCGCGGGTCGCGAAGGCGATGAACGAGGCCCATGCGGTGGGGGAGACGGTGAGGATGGGGCCGTGCGGGTCCTTGCTGTCACGGACGGGAACGACGCCGTGCGTTGCCGCGGTGGCCGGTGCCCACTCGATGCACTGGCCGCCGTCGCCTGAACTGTGCGAGCTCTTGACCCATGTCATCGTGGACGAGTCGGGGGCATTGCTCATGACGCGTATTCCTCCATTGCCTTGCGCAGCAGTGCTCGCGAATTCTCCGGGGAGAGGGCGTCGGCGCGCAAGCGTTCGTATCGTGCGCTAGCCATCGCGACCGTAGCGGCGGAGTCGATTACGCGTCCTAGTCCCTGGGCCTCCGAGTAGAGAAGAGGGGGGTCCTCCGCGTCATCAAACCTCAACAGCGTGAGCGACTCTGCGGCTGGTGGTGCTCCTGTCGTGAACGGCAGTACTTGGAGGGTCACATGGGGGGTAGCCGACTCCGATAGCAGGTACGCGAGCTGATCATGCATGACCGCCCTACCGCCCACCGCCCTGTGAAGACACGACTCGTCGAGGACGACCCAGAGCAGGGGAGGGCTCGACTGCTCCATCACCTCGTGGCGCTGAAGCCGTGCCTCTACCTTTCCTTTCGTCACGTCTGCTGTGTCCCGTGGATGAGCCGCGCGAAATAGAGCCTCTGCGTACCTATAGGTCTGGAGTATCCCCATCACCAGGTAGGAGGAGAAGTCGAGCACTTGAGTCGCCTTCTCCTCCAGGCGAAGGTAGGGCACGAACCACTCGGGGTGGCCGTGCTTCGACACTCGGTTCCGTAGCCGAGCGAAGTATCCGGATGTGTCGAGGAACAGGTCACATCCCTCCGCGAACTCAGGGGACGCAAGGGCCTGCCCATTTTTGACCTTGGATACGTAAGGCTCCTTGTAGCCAGTCGCGTCAGCTAGCGCGCACTGCTTAGCTCCTTTGTGCAGTAGGGCGGCTTCCAGCTCCTGCCCAAACCATTCGAGCCCGTTGGCAGGTTCAGTACCCTCGATCATTTGTTCAACTACCCGCCTTTCCAAATGCGTTGGAAACCTCTCGGCTCTTTTGAGACTACTCGCGGACGTCGAAGCTAGGGGTGCAGACGGTACGCAGCGACGAAAGGCGCGCGACGTGATCGAACAAGCCTCCGAGCCCCCGCCGCCAGGGGACGACCTTGAAGCGCTGTGCGAACTCATTCGTACAGGCGGCTTCTGGCGATTGGCTCCCGATTGGGTGCCACGTCAATACGCGGAGCCCACAAGGGAATTGACGAAACGGGTACGGCACGGACTGAGGCGAATGATCGCATGAAGAGCACAGCGCGGGCGCTCCTGGCCCGAATGATCGCGGAGAGGGGGACCGACGGGGCGCTCCTCGTTTCCACGGTGCCCCCGAATCACCTGGACGAGTCGGACGAAGGTCTGGAACTTCCGCCCGGCTCCCTCGTCTACCCCCGGTGCGAATGCCCTCAGCACCGCGCCGGGTTGGGGGTGCCGGACACGGCGGTTCGGCTGGCCGTCAGGGACGTTTCCGGCGACGACGGTCGAGAGGAGACGTCATGAGGTGCGTTTTCCGGCACGTGGCGTGGACGTTCGAGCGGGACCCGAGTGTGCGCCCGGAGTACAGCGCCACATGTGTCACGGGTGAGGGGAAGGACTGCGGGGAGATGATCCGTTCCGCGGGCCTGGAGTGGATCGAGGAGTGGATGCGCCGCCACACGCGGACGACCGGCCACACCAGCTACCACCGGGTCGTCGACGACTACGTGACGCTGGAGCCGCTCGTCACTCGGTCTGAGACCTGATACGCCCTCGCCGCGGAAGCCGGCACCTCGTCATGAGGTGTCGGCCTCCGCGCGTACGCTCCGGGTCGCGAAGCCGATGAACGAGGTCCACGTGGCGGCAGGGACCGTGAGGACGGGGCCGTGCGGGTCCTTGCTGTCACGGACCGGGACGACGCCGCATGTCGCCGCGGTGGACGGTGCCCACTCGACGCACTGGCCGCCTTCGCCGCCGCTGTGGCTCGACTTATGCCAGGTCTGCTCATCGGGCATGCTTCTCACGCTCCTAAGGGGCCCCTGGCCGGCTCCGCCGACGCATCCATGACGCTACCGCCGTGCGGCCCCCCGGTATATGCGGCCCGAGTCCAGTGATGCCCGGGGCGCCGTTCGGCTCAATGAGGCGGTCGTGGCGGGGGAGCGGGAGTTACGGTGGTTGTGCAGCGCTACTCGCCATCTGCTAACGGGAGACTCCGATGGAGGACCTGAATTCCCTGGCCGACGAGCACTTGGCCGTGGCCCGGGCCGCCGAGCACGGGCGCAGTGCCCATCTGGTCCTGCATGACGGCCCGTTGCGTCAGAGCGTCATCGCGCTGGTCTCGGGCGCGGCCCTGGACGAGCACAGCGCGCCGCCCTCCGCGAGCCTCCAGGTGCTGCGTGGGCGGGTGCGGCTGACGGCGGGTTCCGGGGACCGGGAGCTGGCGGCCGGGGCGCTGCACGGCATCCGGCAGGAGCCGCACGGGCTGGTGGCGCTGGAGGACGCGGTGGTGCTGCTGACCGCGGTCACGGCCATCGGGTGGCCCCCGGGCGACAAGAGCGTCACGGTCGCCTAACGCCCGCGAAGGGGCGGGGGCCGGTTGACGTGGTGCAGTCCCAACGGTGCGGGCGGGGGCAAGGGTTCGGTGCGGCCGGCCCGGAAGGACTGGAGGAAGTAGGTGACCAGGCGCCGGGAGGCGGCTGCCGAATCCTGCCGCGCTCCTTCGATGACGCCGCAGTTGGCCAGGAGTACGAGAGTGACGTCGCTGTGGTCGAAGTCGTCCCGCAGCTGCCCCGCGTCCTTGGCGCGCCGCACCAGCCGGGCGAGGCCCTCCTCGGCGCGGGAGCGTTCGCGCTCGTAGTCGACGGCGTCGGGGAACCGGGAGAGGAAGGCGGCCGTGAAGCCCCGGTCGGCGGCCTGCATGGTGCACACCTTCTCGATGACGGAGCAGAACCCGCGCCAGGGGTCGGGGTCCTCCAGCGCCTCGTCGAGGATGGCGACGCAGTGGGCGAGCTGTTCGGCGAAGGCCTCGGTGACGAGGGAGGCGCGCGTGGGGAAGTGCCGGTAGAGGGTGGCGGCGCCGACTCCGGCTCGGCGGGCGATCGCGGTGAGGGGGACGTCGATTCCCCGGTCCGTGAATGCCTCGCGGGCGGCTTCGAGGATGAGTTCGCGATTGTGCCGGGCGTCGGCGCGCAGCCCCGCAGCCGCGGCTGACGGCCGCGTCCCGGGGGCGGAAGCGGCTGGCCGGCCTGGTTTCCGAGAGGGCTGAGCAGGCATGACTCTCACTTTAACGTAAGTGGAAGGTGTCGCCCGTTTACGGCGTTAGCTTGGGCTGGCGAGCGGAAAACTCCCTCCGCTCGCGGTTTCCGAGGCAGTGACAGAGACAGGACGACGAGCCGTGAACGAGATGCGCGCAGCCCTCTACGACCGGTACGGCCCTCCGGAGGTGCTGTACGAGGGCAGGGTGCCCGTGCCGGTGGCCCGGCCCGGCGAGGTGCTGGTCCGCGTCCGCGCGGTCAGCGTCAACGGCGGCGAACTGGCCGGCCGGGCCGGGACGATGAGCCTGCTGACGGGGCGCCGCTTCCCGAAGCGCGCCGGGATCGACTTCGTCGGCGAGGTCGCTGCGGCCGGCCCCTCGGCGACCGGCCTCCGGGAAGGCGAGCGGGTGTGGGGTCTCATCGGGCGGGCGACGTTCGGCAGCGCGGCGGAGTACGTGGCCGTCCGCCCCCGGCAGATGGCCTACGCCCCGGACAACCTCACTCCGATGCAGGCCGTCTCCTTGCTGGCGGGCGGAACGACCTCGATCACCGCCCTGCGCGACAAGGCCCGGCTCAGGCCGGGCGAACGCCTCCTGGTGCGCGGTGCCAGCGGCGGTGTCGGCAGTGTCGCGGTCCAGTTCGGCAAGGTCTTCGGCGCTCATGTCACCGCTCTCGCGGGCCCGAAGAACCTCGACTTCGTTCGCGGCCTGGGCGCGGACGAGGTCCTCGACTACACGACGGTCCGCCCGGCCGACCTGGGCACGTTCGACGTCATCATGGACACCGCCGGTACCCAGCTCGCCGCCTTCCGCCGGCTGCTGGCTCCGGGCGGTCGTATGGTGGCCATCGCCTTCGACATGAAGAAGATCCCCACCAGCGTTTCCTATCTCCTCGCCTCCACCGTCCACGGCTCCCGGCGGGTGCGTTTCTTCAGCGGCAACCCCCGGCACGAGCTGTTCGCCGAACTGACCCGGTACGCGCGGAACGGCGACATCCAGCCCGTCGTGGACACCGTCCACCCCCTCGGCTCCATCGCCGCCGCGCACCGTGCCCTGGAAGCCGGCGGCGTCCGGGGAAAGCACGTCATCGAGATCGGGTGACGCCTGGGCGTCACGGATGGCCGTTCTGCCCCTGGCGGCAGGGGCGGCGGCAGGGGCAGCGGCAGGGGCAGGGGTGGGGGCAGAGGCAGGGGGTCGGGGATGCGCGGGGCTCCTCGTGCCGGCTCTCCCCGCCCGTCAACGCGGCGGCGTCGCCGAAACCGCCCCGTCCGACGGCTTCTTGAACGCGGCGAACAGCAGCGTGACCACGGACCCCGCCACCGCCCAGGCCGAGAGCACCAGCAGCGGCCCCGTCACCGCGTTGCCCCGGAAGTACGCGATGGAGCGCGCCGTCCAGGTGCCCGCGCCCGGTGGCAGGGCGGGGCCGATGGCGCGCCAGAAGCCCGGCAGCAGCGGGTAGGGGTACGCGCCGCCCGCGCTCGGGTTGCCCAGGACGACGATGACCGCGATGGCGAGTCCGATGCCGACGATGCCCGCCAGCCCCTGGAACGCCAGCGTGGTGGCCCCGACCGCGAAGACGACCAGGGCGCCCAGGCCCCACAGCCCGAGGATGGAGCCGGGCAGCGCTTCGAGGATCGGGCCCATGATGATCGCGCCGCCGATTCCGGAGGCGATCGAGTAGAGCGCGAGCGTGCCGAGCCGGATGACCGCGCGCCGCGGGTTGGCGGGCCGGGCCCCGGCGCTGATCGCGAGGATCGCGGCGCACAGATAGCCGCCCACGCACCACCCCACCACCAGGTAGAACGCGGACAGCCCGCGGGCGTCGCCCTTGGCGACCGGCGCGATGTCCTGGGTCTTCACGGTGCGCTGCTGGGACTTCTCGGCGGCGGTGACGATCTTTTCGACGGCCTGGGAGAGCGAGGCGCCGCCGCCGCTCGCGACGAGCAGCCGGTCGGTGCTGCCGCGCGGGTCGACGATCAGGGCCGCGTCGATGTCCCGCTCGCGGATCTGTTGTACGGCCTTGGCCTCGTCGGCGGCGGCGCGCGGGTCCAGGGGGTCGCCCGGCAGCTTGTCGAGCTTGGCCATCAGCTGCCCGCGGGCCTGCTCCGGGGCGACGACGGCGAGCGCGATGCTCTTGGGTTTGGGGCTGTGGAAGGCGCCCACGTAGGAGGCGATGAACGCGAGCTGGAGCACCAGTACGCCGATCACCAGCGCGGCGGCGCGGGTGCTGACCGCGCTTCTGACCTCTTTGGCGAAGGAGGGGCGGGTGCCGGGGTCTGTGGTGGCCATGGGCCGCTCCTCGCCGTGGTGGGTGGGCTTTCTGCCCCCATATGGTGCGCATAAAAGCAGGCATTCCGCAGCGTGGACGGGGCGAAGAGGTGAGGGTGAGGTCTGTTCGTACGAATGTTCGATGGAGGGGTTATGGTGAAGGAGGGAGACGGGAAATGTCAGGACGGTCAGGGGGTGGGATCTTTTTCGGGTTTTCGAGTGGGAGGTGCGGATGTCGGCTCTTCCGGTTCCCCCTGGCTTCACGCATCTGCACACCGCCTCCGGGTTCTCGACGCGGTACGGCGCGGTGCACCCGGAACGACTCGCGGAACGCGCCGCCGAGCGGGGCATGGACGCGATCGCGCTGACCGACCGGGACAGTCTCGCCGGGGCCGTACGGTTCGCGAAGGCGAGCGCACGGGCCGGGGTGCGGCCGCTCTTCGGCGCCGACCTGGCCGTACGGGAACGGGCCGAGCCCCAGGACCGCCACGGCACGGTGCGGCGGCGCGCGCCCGTACGGGGCGGCGCGTTCATCGACGAGTCGACGCCCCGCGCGGTCTTCCTCGCCCGCGACGGCGCGGCCGGCTGGGCCACGCTGTGCGGGCTGGTCTCGGCCGCCCACGCGGACACGGTCCGGGCGGACGGGAACGGCATGGGCGGGACCGGCATGGGCGGGAGCGGTACGGGCGGAGCCCCCGCCGTTTTCATCCGCACCGACCCCGCGCGGCGGCCCCGGCTCCTCTGGGAGGACCTGGAGAACAGCGCCGCCGGGACGCTCGCCCCGCTGACCGTGCTGCTCGGCCCCGACTCCGAGATCGGCCGGGCGCTCGCCGCCGGCCGGCCCGACCGCGCCGCCCGGCTGCTGGCCCCCTGGCGCGACCTCTTCGGCGACGCCCTGCGGCTGGCCGCCGTATGGCACGGCCGGCAGGGCACCGGGCCGGGCTCGCTGCGGCTCGCCGCCCGTACCGTCGGCTTCGCGGCCGACCAGGGCGTACGGGCCGTGCTGGCCAACTCCACGCGCTACGCCGACCCCGGACAGGGCCCGGTCGCCGACGTCCTGGACTCGGCGCGGCGGCTGGTGCCGATCGACCCGCGCAGACCCGAGCTCCTCGACAGCGGTGAGCGCTGGATCAAGGGCGCCCCGGACATGGCGGCCGTCGCCGAGAAGATCACCGAGGCCGCCGGGCAGGGGCGGGGCGCGGCCCTGCGGCTGCTGGCCGAGACCCACCGCACCGCCGCCGAGTGCGTGGTCGACCCCGAGGACCACCTGGGGATCGGCCACGTCCACTTCCCCGAGCCGCATCTCGTCGGCGCGGAGCGGCGCACCGCCGCCCGCGTGCTGCGCTCGCGGTGCGCGGCGGGCCTGGTGCTGCGCCGGTACGACCGCGACCGCACGTACTGGGACCGGTTGGCCGACGAGCTGCGCGTCATCGAACACCACGGTTTCGCCTCGTACTTCCTCACCGTCGCCCAGGTCGTCGACGACACCCGCGCGCTCGGTGTCCGCGTCGCCGCGCGCGGCTCGGGCGCCGGGTCGCTGGTCAACCACCTGCTGGGCATCGCGCACGCGGACCCCGTCGAACAGGGGCTCCTGATGGAGCGCTTCCTGTCCACCCGGCGGGCCGTGCTGCCCGACATCGACATCGACGTCGAGTCCGCGCGCCGCCTCGACGTCTACCGCGCGGTCTTCGACCGCTTCGGCGCGGAGCGGGTGGCGACCGTCGCCATGCCCGAGACCTACCGGGTGCGCCACGCCGTACGGGACGTGGGCGCGGCGCTGGGCATGGACCCGGCCCTCGTCGACCGGCTCGCCAAGTCCTTCCCGCACATCCGGGCCAGGGACGCGCGCACCGCGCTGGCGGAGCTGCCGGAGCTGCGCGGCGTGGACCCCGACGGCACGAAGCACGGGCGGCTGTGGGAACTGGTGGAGTCGCTGGACGCGCTGCCGCGCGGCGTCGCCATGCACCCGTGCGGGGTGCTGCTCTCGGACGCCACGCTGCGCGCCCGTACGCCCACCGTCCCCACCAGCGGCGAGGGGTTCCCGATGGCGCAGTTCGACAAGGACGACGTCGAGGACCTCGGGCTGCTCAAGCTCGACGTGCTGGGCGTGCGGATGCAGTCGGCGATGGCGCACGCGGTGGGGGAGGTCGAGCGGGCCACGGGGGAGCGGGTGGACCTCGACGACCCGGCGCGGGTGGCGCCCGGCGACCCCAGGACGTACGAGCTGATCCGGTCCGCCGAGACGCTCGGCTGCTTCCAGATCGAGTCGCCCGGCCAGCGGGACCTGGTGGGCCGGTTGCAGCCCTCGACCTTTCACGACCTCGTGGTCGACATATCGCTTTTCCGGCCGGGTCCGGTCGCCGCCGACATGGTGCGCCCCTTCATCGAGGCCCGGCACGGGCGGGCGCCGGTCCGCTATCCGCACCCGGACCTGGAGGGGCCGCTGCGCGACACATACGGCGTGGTCGTCTTCCACGAGCAGATCATCGAGATCCTGGCGATCATGACCGGCTGCGACCGGTCGCTGGCCGACGAGGCGCGGCGCGCGCTGTCGGACCCCGAGCGGCAGGGGCGGGTACGGGCCTGGTTCGCGCGGGAGACCGCCCAGCGGGGGTACGCGCCCGAGGCCGTCCGGCGCACCTGGGAGATCGTCGAGGCGTTCGGCAGCTACGGCTTCTGCAAGGCGCACGCCGTCGCCTTCGCGGTGCCGACCTACCAGTCGGCCTGGCTCAAGGCGCACTACCCGGCGGCCTTCTACGCCGGGCTGCTCACGCACGACCCGGGGATGTACCCGAAGCGGCTGCTGCTCGCGGACGCGCGGCGGCGGGGAGTGCCGATCCTGCCGCTGGACGTGAACCGGTCGGCGGCCGCCTATCAAATCGAACTGGTGTCTGATGCGGGAGGTGTAGGCGGTGCGGGCGGTGTAGGCAGTGCGGCGCGCGGGCCGGGCGCCGCCTTCGGGGTGCGGCTGGCCCTCGGCGACGTGCACGGCATCAGCGAGGCGGCCACGGACCGGATCGCGGCCGGACGTCCGTACGCCTCGCTCCAGGACCTGTGGCGACGCGCCCGCCCCGGCCGCCCCGTCGCCGAACGGCTCGCCCAGGTCGGCGCGTTGGACGCCTTCGGCCCCAACCGCCGCGACCTGCTGCTGCACATCGCCGAACTCCACCGCGGACAGCGCGGCGCCGACCCCAGGGAACGGCAGCTCCCGCTCGACGGCGGCACGCTGTCCGAACCCGTGGGCCTGCCCGACCTCGACGCGGCCGAGCGGCTCGGCGCGGAGCTGGGCGTCCTCGGCATGGACGCCTCCCGCCATCTCATGGACGACCACCGGGAGTTCCTGACCGAACTGGGCGCCGTACCCGCGAAGCGGCTGCGCGACGCGCGGCACGGCGAGACCGTACTGGTCGCCGGGGCCAAGGCCGCCACCCAGACCCCGCCGATCCGCTCGGGCCGGCGCGTCATCTTCACCACCCTCGACGACGGCACCGGCCTGGTCGACTGCGCCTTCTTCGACGACAGCCACGCCGCGTGCGCGCACACCGTCTTCCACTCCTGGCTGCTGCTCGTACGCGGCGTGGTCCAGCGCCGCGGCCCCCGCAGCCTCAGCGTCGTCGGCGCCGCGGCCTGGAACCTCGCCGACCTCACCGCCCTGCGCCGCGAGGGCGGCCTCGACGCGGTCACCGCCTTGCTCGCCGCCGAGCCGGGGGCTTCCGCCGTCCCCTCCGACTCCGCTTCCGACGCCTCGGACGGCGCCGGGCCGCCCGGCCGCCGCATCCAGCTGCCCACCGGGTACGAGCTGCACCCCTGGGCCGACCTCCAGCCCGCCGGCGACCGCGCCGCCACGGGGCGCAAGTTGTGGCACGCGAGCCCCGGGAGCGCGGGATGACGGGCCGCGCGGCGGCTGGGGACCGTACGGGCGCGTCCCGTACGGACGGTGGAGGGCCGACGTACCGGGAGGTCTGGGGCGAGCTGGCCGCCCGCCCGAGGCCGCGCGGTGACCAGCCGGGGCCGGGAGCCGAACGGCCGGACGGGGAAGGGCGGTTCGGGGGAGGCGGGAGCGGGCGGGACAGTGCCGCCGGGTCCGGGCCGCACGTCTTGTACGCGCACTTCCACCGCCGCGCGCCCCACGGCCCCGGCGGACGGCCGGTCTCCCTCGGCGAGGAGACCTATGGCGGGCTGCTCGCGATGCTGGCGGAGTTCTCACCCGTGGTCGAGGCGCTGCCGCCCGACGCCGCGCTCGTCGATGTGCGGGGCGCCCGGCGGTACTTCGGGCGGGACGCCGCCGGGCTCGCCGACCTCATACGGCTCCGGGCGCTGGCCCTGCACGGAGTCGACTGCACGGTCGGGGCGGCCGCGAGCCCGCTGCTGGCGCGGATGGCCGCGCAGGACGGCCCGCCCGGCGCGGTACGCACCCTGGCCGACGACCCGGCCGAGATCGCGGCCTTTCTCGCCCGGAAACCCGCCGCGGCGCTGCACGGAGTGGGGCCGGCCACCGCCCGCACTCTGTGCACGTACGGGCTCGACAGCGTCGGCCGGATCGCGGCCGCTCCGCTGTCCACCCTGCAACGGATCCTCGGCGCGAGCACCGGCCGCCGCATCCACGAGCGGGCGCGCGGCATCGACCCGACGCCCGTCACGCCGAACGCGCCCGCCCGCTCGCTCTCCGCCGAACACCGCTTCGGCGGCGACGAGCTGGACCCCGGGCACCGGCGCCGCGCGCTGCTCACGCTCGCCGACGGGCTCGGCTCCCAGCTGCGTACGAGCGGGCAGACCGCCCGCGGCCTCACGCTGACCGTGCGCTACGCGGACGGCTCCTCGACCGTACGGGCCAGGGCCTTCGAGGAGCCGACCGCGCACACCCCGGCGCTGACCGCCACCGCGTACGCGCTGCACGCGGCGCTCGGCCTGGAGCGGGCCCGGGTGCGGGCCGTGGCGCTGCGGGCGGAGGACCTGCGGGACGCCGACCGCACCGCGCGTCAGCTGACCTTCGACCCCGCCGACGACAAGGCGCGCCGCGCCTGGGCGGCCGTGGACCGGGCGCGGGCCCGCTTCGGCGCCGCGGCGGTCGGGCCCGCCGCGCTCCTGGACGTGGCGTGAGGGCTCCGTGCCTCTTTCTTCACCGGCGCATGGCTGGCGAGCTTCCTTACTCGTGAGTACTTTGACGTGCACTTGGCAAATCTGTGGTCCGGACCGCAGCGTGAACGCCTGACGCAACCCCCCGCCACCTGCGAGGAGTCCACATGAAGCTGTCCTTGGGGCGTGCCCGCGGGCCACTGCCCGCGCTCGCCCTGACGCTCGCCGCGCTCGCCGCCTTCGTGACACCGGCCACCGCGTCCGCCGCGCCGTCGGACGCGGCAGCCCGTACCGCGGCCGTCAGCCGCGGCTGGAACGACTACTCCTGCAAGCCCTCCGCCGCCCACCCCCGCCCCGTCGTCCTCGTGCACGGCACCTTCGGCAACTCCGTCGACAACTGGCTCGGCCTCGCCCCCTACCTGGTGGCGCGCGGCTACTGCGTCTTCTCCTTCGACTACGGGCAACTGCCCGGCGTCCCGCTCTTCCACGGCCTCGGCCCCATCGAGGACTCCGCCAAGCAGCTGTCCGCGTACGTCGACAAGGTGCTGGCTGCCACCGGCACGCCCGAGGCCGACCTGGTCGGGCACTCGCAGGGCGGCATGATGCCGCGTCAGTACCTGAAGTTCCTGGGCGGCGCGGCCAAGGTGGGCGCGCTCGTCGGCATCGCCCCCGACAACCACGGCACGACGCTCAGCGGCCTCACCAAGCTGCTGGACTACTTCCCGGGCGCGGCCGACGCGATCCACGGCGCCACCCCCGGCCTCACCGACCAGGTCGCCGGGTCCGGCTTCCTGAACCGCCTCAACGCGGGCGGCGACACGGTGCCGGGCGTGCGCTACACCGTCATCGCGAGCAAGTACGACGAGGTCGTCACGCCCTACCGCTCGCAGTTCCTGAACGGCCCGGACGTCCACAACGTCCTGCTCCAGAGCCTGTGCCCGGTCGACCTCTCCGAACACCTCGCGATCGGCCTGACGGACCGGGTGGCCTTCCACGAGACGGCCAACGCCCTCGACCCGGCCCACGCGACGCCGACCACCTGCTTCTCCTGAAGCCCCGCAAGCCTCTCTTGAGGCCGGAGCGGGCGGATGGTTTCTGCTGCCGCTCTCGCTCGTTGAGCCCTAGCTGATCTTGTTCGGCGGCCGAGCCGCCGCGGCAGGACGGCGTGGATCTCCGGAGCACTCCGCTCCGGGGCGAGAGGAGGAGAACGTCATGCGCAGAATGCGTATCGCCCTGGCTCTGGCCGTGGCCGCCGGCGGGCTCGGCGTGTCGGCGGTGGCCGCCCAGGCCGCCCCCGCCGCCCCCGTGCAGGGGCCCCCGTTCCCGTATGCGGACTGCCTCAAGGCGACCGCGAAGAAGGGGGAGAGCACGGCGCACGCGAAGTGGCACTGTGACCAGCTGGTGAAGAAGGGGTGGGTCAAGCCGCCGAACGGCTGATCGCCCTCCGGGGGTCGCCTTCACCGGCGGCCCCCGGACCGCGCGGGAGCCGCGGACCGCACGGCCGAAACAGCCCGGTGGGCGGGGTGCGGGTGGCTGACAGACCCCGGCGGTCACGCCTGTCCGGTCTCGAAGCGGCTCACCTTGCCGTCCTCGACGGTGAACACCCAGCGGGTGCGCATGTCGCCCCAACTGTCGTTGCTGTAAAGGGCGGTCAGCGAACGCCCGCCGTCCGACTCGGACTCCACGTCCATCCGGCCGCGCGAGGAGAAGATCTCCCGGTCGGCCCAATCGGCCAGGTCGCGCTCGGTGCCGTCGTCGGACATGGTCGCGCCGGGGGCGAGCGCCGCCCGGAACGCCTGCTGGTCGTTGGCGTTGAGGGCGGTGACGAAGGCTCGTACGGCCGGGTCGGACAGGCTGTCGGCGGCGATGCTCACGGAAGTCCCCTTCGCTGGCGCGGGCGCGCGGGCGCGCACGGCGGATCCCCGAGGCTCTCCAGGCTCACACCCGGCCGACGGCCCCGCAACCGCGTGCCGCCCCCAGCCCCGGCCCCCCCGCACCGTGCCCCGGCCCTTTGGCCGAGCCCCGGCCCGCTGACTGGCCCTGACCCGCTGACTGAGCCCCGGCCCCACTGCCCGAGAAAGGCTTGTGGGGACCCATGTCGCTAAGTAGCATGCCACTCCATCGGCTTGGTATTTCACATGATGGCAGTGGCCTGTCAGTGATTCGTTATCGGCGTGGTCAGCGTTGATCAGGAGGTCCAAATGACACAGGTGACACGGGTGACCGGTCCGCCGCAGGACGATCCGCTGCGGGCGCGCACCGTGCGCAGAATGACCCGCCGGATCATCCCGCTCCTCGTGGTCGCGTACGGCGTGAGCCACCTCGACCGGATCAACATCAGCTTCGCGAAGTTCGGCCTGGAGCGGACCTACGGCATGAGCGGGGCGCAGTACGGGTTCGCCGCGGGGATCTTCTTCGTCGGCTACGTACTCGCCGAGATCCCCAGCAACCTCGTCCTGGCCAAGGTCGGCGCCCGGATCTGGATCAGCCGGATCATGGTGTCCTGGGGCATCGTCGCGGCGTGCATCGGCTTCGCGCCCAATGTGGAGACCGTCTACGTCCTGCGGTTCGTGCTCGGGATCGCGGAGGCCGGCTTCTTCCCCGGCATCCTGCTGTACCTCACCCGCTGGTTCCCCAACAAGGAGCGCACCAGGGCCGTCGCGACCGTCATGATCGCGATCCCGCTGGCCGGCGTCGTCGGCAACCCGCTCGACGGCTGGATCCTCTCCGCCTTCGACGGCGCGCTCGGCCTCGAAGGGTGGCGCTGGATCTTCCTGGTGGGCGGCGTCCCCGCGGTCATCCTGGGCGTGGTCTTCTTCGCCACCGTCACCGAGCGCCCCGCCGACGCCCACTGGCTCAGCCGCCCGGAACGCGACTGGCTGGTCTCGACGCTGGCGGCGGAGGAGCGCGAGCGCGCCGCGACGGCCCCGGCCGGGCACCGCGCGGTCTTCCGCGACAGGAAGGTCATCGCGCTCACCGCCGTCTACTTCCTGCTGATGTGCGGCGCCTACCCGCTGACGTACTGGATGCCCTCGGTGGTCAAGGACGTCGGGAAGACGCTGAGCGACGTCGAGGTCGGCTGGGTGTCGGCCGTGCCCTTCCTGCTGGCCGCGTTCTGCATGTACTTCGGCTCCCGGCTGGTCCGGGACGAGCGCTCGCCGAAACCGGTGGTCATCGCGCTCAGCGTCTCCGTCGTGGCCTTCATCGTCACCGCGGTCACCCTGGGGACGCCGGCGCTCGCCTTCGTCGCCATCAGCGTCGCGACGATGGCGGCGCAGACGGCCAAGCCGCTGTTCTGGTCCCTGCCGACGGCGTTCCTGGCCGGCGCCGGGGCCGCGAGCGGCATCGCCCTGATCAACTCGCTCGGCAACGCCGCGGGGTTCATCAGCCCCTTCGCCGTGGGCTGGATCCAGGACGCCTCCGGCGGCGACGACGGCCTGTCGATGACCGTGATGATCCTCGCCAACATCCTGGCGCTGGGCGTGCTCGCCGCCCTGGCGCGCTCCGCCCGCCGAGGACGGAGCGCGAGCGCACCGCCGGGGCCGCCACCGGGGGAGGCGGGCGCCGGGGTGCCGGGGGAGGACGCGTCCCCCGCCGCACCGGGATCTCGGGCGAGCGGGTAGCGGTTATCCTGGGGCCCCGGTCGTGGGCCAGGCGGGCCGGGGCTTGTGCTCATGGTCGCTCGGCCGGTATCGGGGAATGTCTTGACGTCAGACGGACGGGCCGACAGCAAGTCCGAGCAGATCGCGGCGGAGATCCGCGACGCGATCAGGCTCGGCAAGCTCCAGCGCGGGCTGCTCTACTCCTCACGGGAGCTGGGCGAGCGCTTCGGCGCCTCCCGCACCCCCGTGCGCGAGGCGCTGCTGAAACTGGCGGACCTCGGACTGGTCAGAATCGAGCGCAACCGGGGCGCCCGCGTGCTGGGCCCCGACGGACGCGGCATCGTCGAACTGTGCAGCCTGCGGGTGCTGTTGGAGCCGCCCGCCTGCCGCAGCGCCGCCGCCGTCATGACGAGCCGCGACGACGACGCCATGGCCGCCGAGCTGGCGATCATGGAGGAGCGCGCGGACGGCGGCCCCGAGTACTTCGCCGCCGACGAGCGGCTGCACGACCTGATCATGCGCGCGAGCGGCAATCTGCGGCTCGCGAAGTTCGTCGCGGAGCTGCGGCAGACCCTGGCCCTGGACGGGCGGCACAGCGTCCCCGAATTCCAGCCGGTGGACACCGCGCTGAAGGACCACGGCGCGGTCGTCGAGGCGCTGCGGCGGCGGGACGGGGCAGGGGCGGAGCGCGCCATGCGCAACCACATCGTGCGCTCCGCGGATCTGCTGGTGGCCAACAGCAGCGAGGACAGCTGGGGTCTCGTCGCGGAGTGGCGGCGCTGGCTGGAGATCGCGGCACCGGCCGGCGGCGAAGGCTTGTAGGGCGCACGCTTACGGGCGCCCGTAACGCCTGGCGCCCGTACACCTGTAGTGCCCGTAGCGACACCTGGAGTGCCCGCGGCGTCCGTAGTGCTCGCAACGCCCGTAGCGCCTGTAGCGCTCGCGACGCCCGTAGCGCCCGCGACGCTCGTAATGAGCTGAACGCGCGGAGTCGAACCTCTGGAGGCGACGCTGTTCAGTTTGGGCGGGGCCGGAGGTATCGAGGGCTTCTCGTGAGCATGTTGATGCTGATGGTGGCTTTGCGGGTGGTGCGTTGGCAGACGGTCAGCAGCGCCCGGACTTCCTGCTCAACGCCGTCCGGGGTGCGGTGGGGGACGCCTGCGGGAGCCTCGGTGCCGACCGGGAGATTGATGGCTGCGCGGCTGGCCTCGACGATGGCGAGGGCAGGCGGAGCAGGCTTCATGTGGTGCCCGCTGCCCGGCGCTTCCTGCTGGTGTGGGTGCGGTCGGTGGTCCAGGCGAGCGCGGCGATGACAGGGAAGGCCGCCGCGGTGAGGGCGACCGCATGCCAGTTACCCAAGTGGTAGGCAAGGGTGCCGAGTTGGGAGCCGATGGCGCCGCCGATGAAGAAGGTGGCGATGTAGACGCTGGTGACCCGGGCGCGGGCGGCTGCGTCGAGTTGGTAGATGGTGTGCTGTCCGAAGATCAGGGAGCACTGCACGGCGCAGTCCAGGAGGACCGTGGCGGCGGCGAGGACGAGGATCTGGTGGGCGGCCAGGCCGGCCCAGATGAGGGTGGCGGAGGCGAGCAGGCAGGCCACGGGGGTGAGCCGGTGGGCGAGCCCTCGGTCGGCGAGGCGGCCCGCGAGAGGGGCGACGAGCGCGCCGGCGGCGCCGACGAAGGCGAACAGGCCGACCTGGAGCTGGGAGTAGTTGTACGGCGCGGTGGTCAGGACGTAGGAGATGGTCGTCCAGAACGCGCTGAAGGCGGCGAACATGCAGGCGTGGTAGAAGGACCGGCGACGCAGCTGCGGGTGCACGCGGATCAGGCGGGCCGTGGAACGCAGCAGCGCGGTGTAGGAATCGGTGCTGGTGGGGGCCCGGTGAGGCAGCGCGCGGCGCAGGACGAGGGCCAGGATCACCATCAGGGCGGCGGAGACCAGGTAGACGCTGCGCCAGCCCGCGACGTCCGCGAGCAGGCTGCCGACGGTGCGGGAGAGCAGGATCCCGGCGAGCAGTCCGCTCATGACCTTGCCCACCACGGCTCCGCGCAGGTGATCGGGGGCGAGGCCGGCGGCGTAGGGGACGAGGACCTGTGCGACGACGGAGGTGGCGCCCGCGACGAGCGCGGCGATGAGCAGGACGGCGAAGGTGGGGGCGAGGCCGCCGGCGGCCATGGCCAGGGCCGTGACGGTGAGCAGGACGGAGACCAGACGGGAGTTCTCGACGCGGTCGCCGAGGGGGACCAGGAACACCATGCCGGCGGCGTAGCCGAGCTGGGTCAGGGTGATCAGCAGGCCGGCGGTCGAGTCCTGGAGCTGGAAGGTCCGGCGCAGCATCTCCAGGAGCGGCTGGGCGTAGTAGAGGTTGGCCACGGTCAGCCCGCAGGAAGTGGCCAGGAGTACGACCAGCCAGCCGGGCAGGGCTTTCTGTCGCGCGTTTGACTCCGGTGTGGCACGGGCGGCTGTGGGCACGGGCATGGTCTGTCTCCGGATGCGGACGTGGGGAGGGACGGAAGCCGAGTCGACTCCACAGATCGGCCGGCCCAGGACCTGTGCCCTGGCCTGAAGCGGATACCTCGATCGCTCGAACGGGCAGCCGACTGGTCTAGAATCAGAATTCCATATTGAACTTTGATTCAACATAGAACGCGATGAGTACAATGTCAAACATGAAGAACTCGGGTGACCCGCTGCCTCAGGGGATCGAAATCGGTGCGCTGTCCAGGGTCATTCGGCAACACTTCGCCGACCGGATCGAGCAGGTCATCCACCCTCTGGGGCTCACCCTCGGGCAGTGGACGGTGCTGCGGGAGCTGAAGCGGACGCCCGGCGCCTCCGCTTCAGAGCTCGCGCGCGCCGCGGTCCACACGCCGCAGGCCGTCAGTCGTCTCGTCCGGACCCTCCAGGAGGAGGGACTGGTGGAGCGGTCCCCGGCCCGGGGCCGGGTGATGGACAACCACCTCACGGCCAAGGGGCACAAAGTGATGGATGAGGCGTTCATCCAGATTGAGGCCCGGCTGGCTCCGGCGCTGGATAAGTTCGACAGGGCCAACGCCGAGGAGTTCCGCCGTCTGTCCCATCTCCTCATCCAGGCGCTGGAAGACCCGGCCTGAGCCGGATACCCGGGGGGAGCTGAAGTCCGCGATCCTGGGCGGACACGCCCTGCGGGCCCGCACCCCGGACGGCGTTGAGCGGGAAGTCTGGGCTCTGCTGACCGTCTGCCAAGTACCGCGGACCGCGATGACCGACGCCACCGGCACCGTCCCGGGCGTGGATCCGGACCGGGCCGGCTTCACCGCCGCACCGTCCGTCGCCCGCCACCAGCTTGTCCTTGCCGCGGGCGCCGTCGCCGACACCGCCATCGGCCTGGCCATCGCCGACACCGTCATCGGTCTGGCCCACGTCATCGGCCGTCACGCGCTGGTCCCGCCCGTGCCCCAAGGCTGAACAGGCCCTCGGCGCAAGACCGCTGGGGCCGGCCCGCGCTATGCGTATGTGTTGCATGCTACTCAATAGGAGTAGTACGTTACTTCTCATTGGTGATCAGCCACTGCCATCTTTCACGGCGGTGGCTGATCAAGACGGAAGAGACGCAAGAGAAGGAAGGGGTATCCCTTGACCTCATCCCCACCCCCCTACGCGGCCTCGATCGCCCGCGGCATCCGGGCCTCCGGCGCCGATCTCGTCGGCTACGTCCCGTCGGTCAGCGTCGCCCCGGTCATCACCGCGCTGACCGGGACCGGCGGCGACGGGACCGGAGACGGCGGGACGGGCGGCGACAGCCGGCCCGGCCAGGTCTTCCCGCTCTCCCGCGAGGAAGAGGCCATGGGCGTACTCGGCGCCCTGCCGCTGGCCGGCAAGTTCGGGGCGATCGTCATGCAGGACAACGGATTCGGCAACGCGCTGACCGCCCTCACCACGTTCAACGCCGCCTACCACCTGCCGCTGCTGATCGTCGCCAACACCCGCGGCGGACTCGGCGAGTACAACTCGATGATCCACTCGCTCTGCCAGTACGTGCCCGGGGTGCTCGACCGGCTCGGCGTGCGCGTCTTCGAACTCGACCGGCGCAGTGGGCCCGACGACTGGGAGGCGGTGGTCACCGAGGCCGGAGTGCACGCGCGGATGACCTACCGACCGGTCGTGGTCCTGGCGCACTTCTGGGCCACCGACGGAAAGGGGGCGTGAGCATGAAGCGCATCGAAGCGCTGGAGATCGTGGCCGGGCCGACGTCCGACCTGCCGGTCGTGGTGACCTGCGCGGCCGGCAGCCGCGAACTGGCCGCCGTCGCGGGCGGCCCCAACCACCTGTACCTGCTGGACGCGATGGGGCTCGCGGGCTCGGTCGCCACGGGGCTCGCCCTGGCCCTCGCCGATACGCCCGTACGGCGGGTGGTGGCCATCGAGGGCGACGGCTCGCTGTTGATGAACCCCAACGTCCTGCCCACCGGCGGCTATCTGCGGCCCGAGAAGCTGTTGATGGTCCTCCTCGACAACGGCGTCTACGGCGCCACCGCCAACCTCCCCACCTACGCCGGGCGCGTGGACCTCGGCCGCCTCGCCGCGGCGGCCGGCTGGACGGTGCGCCGCGCGGGCGACGCCGGTGAACTGCGCACCGAACTCGCCGGAGCGCTCACCGACGAAGGGCCCGTACTCCTGCACGTACGCATCGACGTGGGCAACGCCACCGGCGTCCCCAAACTGCTGGAGGACCCCGTCGTTCTGGGGCGCCGCTTCCAGGACTGGCTGGCGGCGCAGACCGGCGAGGCGCCCGCCGCCCGGGAGGGCGCGCGATGAAGGAGATCACCACCGTCAACCCCGCCGACGGGCAGCCCATCGCCGCGTACCCGCTCACCACGGAGCGCGAGCTGAACGCCGCGCTCGACGCCGCGACCGCCACCGTCGCCGACCGGCGCGGCGAGCCGGCCGCCGAGCGGGCCGCGCGGCTGCGCACGATGGCCGCGCGACTGCGCCTCGGCGCGGGGGAGTTCGCGCGGCTGGTCACCGCCGAGATGGGCAAGCCGCTCGACCAGGCCGCGGCCGAGATCGAGAAGTCCGCCGTCACCTGCGAGTACTACGCCGACCGCCTCGAAGAGCTGCTCGCGCCCCGGCCCGCCGACGTCGCGCCGGACACCGGCTCCGTCCGGCTCCTGCCGCTCGGCGCGGTCCTGGCCGTCATGCCGTGGAACTACCCGTTCTGGCAGGTGTTCCGCTCCATGATCCCCGCCGTCGCGATCGGCGACGCCGTCGTGCTCAAACACGCCGACAACGTCACCGGCAGCGCCCGCGCCGTCCAGAGCCTCTTCGACGCGGTGTTCGGGCCGGGGGTGCTCACCGCCGCCGTGCTGCCGCCGCACCGCATCGGCCCGCTGATCGACGACCCGCGCATCGCGGCCGTCGCGTTCACCGGCAGCAACCGCGTCGGCGCGATCGTCGGCGCCCGCGCCGGGGCGGCCGCCAAGAAGACCGTCCTCGAACTCGGCGGCTCCGACGCCTTCGTCGTGCTCGCCGACGCCGACGTCGATGCCGCCGCCCGCGCCGCCGTACGCTCCCGGTTCCTCAACACGGGCCAGAGCTGCATCGCCGCCAAGCGCCTGATCGTGGAGCGCCCGGCGCGCGACGCGTTCCTGGCGGGCCTGGTGCGCGAACTCGGCCGGCTCGTGGTCGGCGACCCCACCGCCGCCGGTACGGACCTCGGCCCGATGGCCCGTACGGACCTGCGCGACGAGCTGCGCCGCCAGCTCGCCGAGACGCTGGCCGGCGGCGCCCGGCTGCTCGCGGGCGGCACCGCCGACGAGCGGCCCGGCGCGTGGTTCACACCGACGCTCGTCGAGGTGCCGGACACCGCGAACGCCGCTTTCCGGGAGGAGACCTTCGGCCCGCTCGGCGCGGTGCTCACCGTGCCCGACGGGACGGCCGCCGTCGACGCCGCGAACGCGTCCCGCTACGGCCTGGGCTGCTCGCTCTGGAGCCGCGACCCGGACCGGGCCGAGGCGCTGGCCGGGCGGATCGAGGCCGGTTCCGTCGCCGTCAACCGGATCTCGGAGTCCGATCCGCGGCTGCCCGTCGGCGGCGTCAAGGCGAGCGGATACGGCCGGGAGCTCGGCGCGTACGGAGCCGTCGAGTTCGCCAACGTCCAGTCCGTGCGCACCGCCGCCCGTACCCCTGCCTGACCTCCGTACCCCCCCTCTTTCGCGAAGGACACGCTCCATGACGATCACGGACGTCCGCGCCCGGGCCATCGGCATCCCGGTGGACAAGCCCACCCGCATGTCCAACCGGGTCCTCGACGACCGCCATTACGTACTGGTCGAGGTCACCGACGACGCCGGCCGCACCGGCACCGGCTACACCTACGCCGGCACCGCCGGCGCCTTCCTGACCAAGGCCGCCGTCGACGACCTCCTTGCGCCGGTCTACCTCGGCGCGGACCAGGACGACAGCACCGGCCTGTGGTCCCGCGCCTACCAGGAGACGCTGCTCGCGGGGCGGCGCGGCGCGGTCGTACGGGCCCTGTCGGCCGTCGACATCGCGCTCTGGGACCTCAAGGCCAAGCGTGCCGGGCAGCCGCTCGCCGCGCTGCTGGGCGGGTCGAGGGCGCCCCAGCCGGCCTACGCGTCGGGCGGCTACTACCGCCCGGACGACGGCGAGTGGACCCGGGCGGTCGCGGATGAGATCGCGTTCAACACCGCTCAGGGATTCACCGACCACAAGATCAAGGTCGGCGGGCTCTCCGTCGCCGAGGACGCCCGCCGGGTAGCCGCCGCCACCGCCGCGATCGCCGAACACGGCGACGGCGGCCGGCTCGCCCTCGACGCCAACAACGCCTACCACTCCGTGCGCGAGGCCCAGGTCGCCGTCGAGGCGTTCGAACGCGCCGCCGGGGACACCCCGCTGTGGTGGTTCGAGGAGCCGCTCTCCCCGGAGGCGATCGTGGGCCACGGCGAACTGGCGAGCCGTATCCGCACCCCGGTCGCCACGGGCGAGATCCACCAGACCCGCTGGGAGTTCCGCAGCCTCATCGAGGCGCGGGCCGCCTCCGTCCTCCAGACGGACGCCGGTGTCGTCGGCGGGGTCACCGAATGGCTGCGGGTGGCGCACACCGCCGACAGCTTCGGCCTCCGGATGGCCCCGCACTGGCACCACAACCTGCACGTCCATCTGACGGCCGCCGTGGCGAACGCCCTCGTGGTCGAGTACTTCGCGCCGGAGAAGGGCATCTACAACTTCGAGACGCTGCTGACGCCGGAGACCCGGCTGACGTACGGCGACAACCAGGTGTTCGTGCCCGACCGCCCCGGAATCGGCATCGAATTCGACGCGGAGGCGGTCGCGAAATACGAGATGACGAGGTAGGGGCCTGTCCGGAGCGCGGGGCGGGGCGGCTGACGGGCACGCCGGTGACCGGCGGTCCGGGCCCCGGGGCCGTGGCGTAGGGTCCCCCTCCATGACCGAAGCCGACTTCCTGACCTCCACCCGGGCGTCCTACGACGCCATGGCCGATGACTACGTCGCATTCGCCCGTGACGAATTGGCGGCCAAGCCGCTGGAACGGGCGGTGCTCGCCGGGTTCGCCGAGTACGTACAACGGGCGGGCGCCGGGCCGGTCGCCGACATCGGGTGCGGTACGGGCCGGCTGACGGCGCATCTGCACGGCCTCGGGGTGGACGTGTACGGCATCGACCTGTCCCCGGGGATGCTCGCGGCGGCCCGGCGGGACCACCCGGAGCTGCGGTTCGACGAGGGCTCGATGCTGTCGCTGGACGTGGCGGACGGCGCCCTCGGCGGGGTCCTCGCCTGGTACTCGACCATCCATGTGCCGGGGGAGCGGCTGCCGGAGGTCTTCGCCGAATTCCACCGGGTGCTGGCGCCGGGCGGCGAGGTGCTGCTCGCCTTCCAGGTCGGCGACGAGTCGCTGCGGCTGGAGGAGGCGCTCGGGCACTCGGTGGCGCTCGACTTCCACCGGTGGCAGCCGGACCGCATCGCCGAACTGCTGACGGAGGCCGGGCTGACCGTACGCGCCAAGGTGTGGCGCGAGCGTGACGTCGAGAGCGAGTTCCCGGAGCGGACGCCGCAGGCGTTCGTGCTGGCCCGCAAGCCGACCGGGGGCGGGCAGCCCGGCTGAGCCGGGGCGGGGCGGCCTGGTTCAGCCCGGGGCGGGGCGGCCGGTGTGGGCCTCAGCCGGGAGCGCGGGCGGTCGGTGTGGGCTGAGGGCGGGCGGTCTCAGCCGGGGGTGGGCGGTTGGCCTGTGCTGGAGACGGCGGTTCGGCTGAGTCGACGGTCGGAGGTCTGATCGAGCCGGGGGTGGGCGGCCGTCGGAGCCCATGGCCGCCCGTCCGTTCGGGCCGGCGGGCGGCGGCCCCTCGGGCCGGTCGCTTCGCCGTGCGCGTGGCAGGGTGATCCCATGACCGCACCGAGCCCTCGCGCGCCCGCGCTGGAACTGATCGAAGCCGTCGTGGACCCCGGCAGCTGGCGCTCCTGGGACGAGCCGGCCGGGGCGCTCGCCGACACGGCGGACCCCGTCTACCGCGCGGACCTGCTCGCCGCGCGCGAGCGCACCGGCCTGGACGAGTCCGTGATCACCGGCGAGGGGCGGCTGCTCGGGCGCCGAGTGGCGATCGTGGCCTGCGAGTTCCGTTTCCTGGCCGGGTCGATCGGCGTGGTCGCGGGCGAGCGGCTCGTACGGGCGGTGGAGCGCGCCACGGAGCTGCGGCTGCCGCTGCTGGCCGCCCCGGCATCCGGGGGCACGCGCATGCAGGAAGGGACGGTCGCCTTCCTCCAGATGGTCAAGGTCACTGCCGCGATCACCGACCACAAGGGCGCCGGACTGCCGTACCTCGTCTACCTCCGCCATCCCACGACGGGCGGCGTCCTGGCCTCCTGGGGCTCCCTGGGCCACCTCACGGCAGCCGAACCCGGCGCCCTGATCGGCTTCCTGGGCCCACGCGTCCACGAGGCCCTCTACGGCGAGCGGTTTCCGGAGGGCGTCCAGGTCGCGGAGCATCTGCTGGCCCACGGCCTGATCGATGCCGTGCTCCCCGCGGGGGAGCTCGCGGGCATCGCGGCGCGGGCGCTGGACGTGCTGTGCGCGGATGCGGCGCGGGGCGGCGGGGAGCCGGGGGAGAGCGGGGCGAGCGGGGCGGGCGAGCCGGGGCCGCCGGCCGCCGGGCCCGGCCGGCAGGGCGACCCGAGCGCCGCGATGGACGGGACTGCTGAGCCGCCGTCCGCCGCCGGGCCGCTGTCCGCTGCTGGGTCGTCGCCCGCTGCCGAGTCGCAGACCGCTGCCGGGCCGTCGCCTGCTGCACAGCCGTCGTCCGCCGTCGGGCCACCTACCGCCGTCGAGCCACCTACCGCCGCCGAGTCGATCCGGCGCTCGCGCCTGCCGCAACGCATCGGCGTGCGGGAGCTGTTGGACGCCGTCGCCACTGAGGTGACGCCGCTCAGCGGTACGGGCGCGGGGGAGCGCGACCCCGGGCTGCTGCTCGCCCTGGCGCGGGTGGGGTCCGTGCCGTGCGTGGTGCTCGGCCACGACCGGGGCAGCCGCCGCGCGGGCGCGGCCCCCGCCGGGCAGGCGCTCGGGCCCGCCGGGCTGCGGGCGGCGCGGCGGGGCATGCGGATCGCCGCCGAGCTGGATCTGCCGCTGCTCACCGTCGTCGACACGGCGGGGGCCGCGCTGTCCCGGGAGGCCGAGGAGGGCGGACTGGCGGGCGAGATCGCACGGTCGCTCGCCGACCTGGTGACGCTGCCCGCGCCGACGCTGTGCCTGCTGCTGGGGCAGGGCGCGGGCGGTGCCGCGCTGGCGCTGCTGCCCGCCGACCGGGTGGTGGCCGCCCGGCACGCGTGGCTGTCGCCGCTGCCGCCCGAGGGCGCGTCGGCCATCTTGTACCGGACCACGGAACGGGCGTACGAGGTCGCCGCCCGACAGGGCGTGCGCTCCGCCGACTTGCTGGCGGGCGGCATCGTGGACCGGGTGGTGGAGGAGGGCGCGGGGCCTGGCGTCTTCACGGACCGTCTGGGGGCGGTGCTCGGGGACGAACTGGCCGCGCTGCGCGCGCGGGAGCGCGGCGAACGGCTCGCCGCCAGGCGGGCGCGGTACCGCCGGGTGGGGCTGCCGCAGGGACCGGCCGCAGAGCGCGAAACGGTGCATCGGGGGCATACACCCGGGGCAAATTGACAAAGTTAGGTATGCCTAACCTAGTGTCTCTCCTGTGAACCGGACCGATCTCGGAACCGCCCGGCATGCTGCCGGGCGCCCTGCGGCAACTCGCGGAGCCGCCACGCCGATTGCGGTGACCGCCGCGCTCTCCGTCCGTACGGCGCCGAGTCCGGCCGCCACCGGCTCACACACCCCGCGACTCCCCGCCGCGGTACCGGCCGCGCCCACCCGCGCCGCTGTACGCATGCCGGGCGGAGCACAAACCCCCGGCGCCGCTACGCCGGGTGGAGCACGAACCCCCGGCGCCGCTGTACGCACGCCCGGCGGGCCCCGCGTCCGCCCCGCGCGTACGCCCGGCGAACCCGAGACGTCCAGCGTCGCCCCACGTACGTACGGCGGAGCCCGGATCCCCCGCCCCGCCGTCCGTACGCCCGGCGGCTCCCGAACACCCGGCGCCGCCCCGCGCACGTACGGTGGAGCCAGAACGCTCCGTTCCGCCGCCGTCCGTACGCCCGGCGGCGGAACCCGCACGCCCCACGCCGACGGCCGTGCTGCCACGGCCGGCACCGGCCTCCCGGTGCCCCTGTAGCACGCACCGCCCCCGGTCCCCGGGCCCTCCATGGCCCCAGGCCCTCCCCGCGCCACCCCTTCAGCCGCACCGAGCCCCCGCGCGCCGCAGGCTGACGCTCCCTTCGCCCGAAAGGCACGCACCCCGTGCGCCTCCACCTCCTCGCCCGCAACCCCACCGACTCCGTCACCGAGGGGTTCCTGCCCGCCGCCGCCCGCCTCGGCCTCGACGTCACACTCCTCACCGACCAGGCCGACGCCCACCGCGCCGCCTACGACCGGTACGCGGCCCGCGGCGGCACCCTGCCGCCGCTCGCCGTCGAGGGCTGCGACGTACGCGACTTCCGCGAGGTCATCAGCCGCGGCGCACACCTCGGCCCGGCCGACGCCGTCTTCACCAACAGCGACCATCTCCAGGCCCAGGCCGCCCTCGCCGCCGACTACTTCGGGCTGCCCGGCAAGGACTGGCGGGCAGCGCTGCGCACCAAGAACAAGGCGCACCTGCGCCGCGCCCTCGCCGCGTCCGGGCTCGACGCCGTACGCGCCGCCGAACTCGCCCCCGGCGGCGACCCCGAGGACGCCCCCGCCGCGATCGCCGCCGCCGGGCTGTCCTACCCCTGCGTGATAAAGCCCCGCGAGGGCGTCGCCAGCGAAGACGTGGTGCTGGCCGCCGACGCCGGGCAGCTCACCGACCGCTGCCGGGAGATCGGAGCGCGGCGGCCCGGCGACGCGCTCGTGGTCGAGGAGTACCTGGCAGGGCCGCTGCACACCCTCGAAACGCTGGGGGACGGCCGGACCCTGCACGCCGTCGGCTCGTTCCGCACCGACATGTCCCCGCTCCCGTACTTCATGGAGGAACGGCTCACCCTGCTCCCCGCCCCGCCGCAGCCGTACACCGAGCAGGTACTCGCCCAGCTCTCCGCGCTCGGCGTCGGGTTCGGGGCCTGCCACACCGAGTACGTCGTCCAGGGCGACCGGGCCCGCGTCATCGAGGTCAACTACCGCGCCATCGGAGACCAGTGCGACCTCGTACTCGCCGACGTGCTCGGCATCCCCTTCTTCGAACACGTTCTGCGCACCCACCTCGGCGCCCCCCTGCCCACGGATCTGGACGCGCGTACCGACGGCCGGGCGCGCCTGGAGTACATACGCGCCGAACGCGGCGGGCGGCTGGTCGCGGCGCCCGCCGCCAGCGACCGTACGACCGCCGACGGCGTGCGCCTGGACTACCGGCCGCTGCGCGAGCTGAACGAGGAACATCCGCTGCGCCACACCAACCGTGACTACCTCGGCGTGCTGCGCGCCACCGGTCGCGACCAGGACCGTATCGACCGGGCCGTCGAGGAATTCCTGGCCACGCACCGCTGGGAGATCGCCTCATGAGCGGCGTGGCACCCGACATGGCCGGCGTGGCACCTGACATGGCCGGTGTGGCACCTGACACGGTCGGCGCGGTGACGGACGCGGGCGGCGGGGCCCCGGACATGGGCAGCGCGGCCCCCGGCGCGGTCGGCGCGGCCTCAGAGGCGACCGGCGCGGCCCCCGACGCCTTCGAAAGCGCGCTGCTCGGCCGGGTCCTCGCCGCCCTGCTCCGCGAGAACGCCTACGGGCTGCGCGCCGCCGCGCACACCGAGCGGCGCGCCGACGGCGACTGGCTGCGCCTGGACGTGGCGGGGGAGGCGCTGCTGCTGCCCGTGGCGCCCGACGGGTTCCAGTGCGAGGTCGGGCCGCGCAGGCCCGAACTGGAGACGCCCGGCGGCACCCTCACCGGGCTGCGCCCGGTCCTCGCCCGGCTGCGGGGCGCCGCCGAGCCCGAGGACCGCCCCGGGTTCGACGCGTTCGTCGTCGAGTGCGACGAGGCGCTGGACGCCATGCGGCTGCACGGCCGGGTGCGCGAGAAGGTCACCGGCGCCCTCGCCGAGCGCTACGGCCCCGACCCCGCCCGCCACTGGGCGGGGCTGCGGCGGACCCTCGCCTACGACACCCTCGCCGCCTTCCGCGACCACCCCGTCTACCCGACCGGGCGCGGCCGTTCCGGCCTGTCCGAGGCCGAACTGCGCGACTACGCACCGGAGTTCCACCCCTCCTTCGCGCTGCGCTGGCTCGCCCTGCCGCGCGAGGCCGTGCGCGGCGACCCGGCCGCCCTGCCCGCCTGGTGGCCCGCCCCCGGCGCCCTCGGACTGCCCTACCTCGACGCCACCCACCTCGCCCTGCCCGTCCACCCCCTCACCGCCCGGCGCTCCCTCGCCGACGCGCTGCGCGCCGCCGGACTCGACGGCTCCGCGCGCCTCGCCGACCGGCCCTGGCTGGACGTCCGGCCGACCCTGTCCATGCGCACCGTCGCCGTCGCCGACGACCCCGCCGTCCACCTCAAACTCCCGCTCGCCACCGCCACCCTGGGCCTGCGGAACCGCCGCACCATCAAGCCCGGCACCCTCGTGGACGGCGCGACCGGGCAGCGGCTCCTGGAGTCGGTCATCGCCCGGCAGCCGCGCTTCGCGGGGACCGTACTCCTCGCCGACGAGCGCACCCACCTCACCGCCGGGCACGAACTGCTCGCGGCCCTCGTCCGCCGCTACCCGGCCGGACTCGACGGGGCCCAGGTGGTCCCCGTCGCCGCGCTCCTGGCGCCCGGCCCCGACGGGGCGCTCGTCATCGACGCGCTCGCCGACCGCTACTACGGCGGTTCGCTCACCGATCTCCTCGACGCCTATCTGACGCTGCTCCTCGACTGGCACACCACTCTCTTCGGTTACGGCATCGCCCTCGAATCGCACCAGCAGAACACCTCCCTGGTGCTCGACGAGGACGACGACGGCCGCACCCGGCTGCGGCTGCTGCTCAAGGACAACGACGGGCCGCGCGTGCACTCCGTGCGGCTCGCCGCCGTCACCGGCGGCGGCGCCGCCGACCTGTGCGGCTTCGACGACCGGCGCATACTGGTCGGCGCGGACAAACCGGTCGCCGACGTCTTCGCCACCATCACCGTCCACCTGTGCGCGGGCGCCCTCGCCTTCGGGCTCGCCGAAGCCGGCCGCGCACCCCTGGACGTACTCCTGCGGCAGCTCGCCGACCGGCTCCGCGAGTCCGTGGACCGGCTGGAACACGCCTCCGGGGTGCCCGGCGCGCCCGCGTCCGTCCTGCGCGCCCGCGTGCTCGACGCCGACCGGCTGCCCATCAAGGCGATGGTCACCGCCGGGACCCTGCTCAGCAAGGAGCGCTCCGGGGCTGCCGACATCAACAAGTACTACGTGAGCGGCCCCAACTACCTGCGGACGGCGGGCCGATGACGACGGCGTTACCCCGTCATCGCGACGGCGGCACGGCGGATCAGGAGCGGGCGGGGCACGGCTGCCCGGATTCCGCGATGGCATCGGCGGCGCACAGCCGCTCGGAGTCCATACCCCAGGCCGGGCCCGCCGCCTCCCCAGGCGGGCGGGTTCCGGCCGCCCCCGCCCCCGCCGCCGCGCGCGCGGCGGCCCCCGGCACCCCGTCCCCTCCGCACCCGCTGGAGCCGCTCCATGTCAACAGCCCCCTCCCGTACGGCCGTGACGGCCGTGGCGCACGCCGACCACGTGGTCGCCCACACCCTCCTCAACTGCCTGCTCCGCGAGGTCTCGGGCCCCGAGCACCAGACGGCCGTGACCGGCGGCCGACTGCTGCTGCGGATGCCGCGCTGCGGCGTGCTGCTGGGGATCGCGCTGCGCCGTACCTCACTGATCGGCGCGCACCGGTTCACCGGGCCGCCCGCCGAACAGCGCGACGGGGTCTGGCGGGAGGTGTCCTGGCAGACCCTGGCCGAGTACATCCACCGGGAACTGGAGCTGCGCACCGGCGTCCGCAACGACGAGTTCCTCGACCAGGTCGCCGCCACCCACGCGGGCGTGTCCGCCGCCCTGCTGCCCGGCCGCCCGCCCGGCCCGGACGCCTACCTGGACTCCGAGCAGTCCCTCCTCTTCGGCCACCGCTTCCACCCCACCCCCAAGGCCCGCACCGGCCGCGACCAGGACTGGGAGCGGTACGCGCCGGAGAGCCGGGTCCGCTTCCCGCTGCACCACCTGGCGGTGCGCGAGCGGTACGTGCGCGAGGAGCACGTCCGTACGGGCGCGGGCCGCCCCGGCCCCCTGGACGCCCTCGACCGGCAGCGCCCCGTCCCCGACGGCTACCGGCTGCTGCCCGCCCACCCCTGGCAGTACGCCATGCTCCGCGACCACCCGGCCCTGGCACGCGCCGTCGAATACGGCGACGTCCTCGACCTCGGCCCCGGCGGGCCCGAGTTCGCGCCCACCGCGTCCGTCCGCACGCTCTACGACGGCCGGGACTTCCTCAAGTTCAGCCTCAACGTGCGGATCACCAACTGCCTCCGCAAGAACGCCGAGTACGAGCTGGCGGGGGCCGTCGCGCTGACCCGCGTCCTGGAGCCCGTCGCCCGCGACCTAGCCGCCCGCTTCCCCGGCTTCGACCTGCTGCGCGAACCCGGCTACCGCACGCTCGACCTCGGCAGCCGCGAACTGGCCGAAGGGTTCGGCGTGATCATCCGCGAGGGGCTGGGCGGCCGGCTGCGGCCCGGCGTCACCGGGCTGCTCGCCGCGGCCGTCGCCGACGAGTACCCGACCGGCGGCGCCCAACTGTCCCGGCTGCTGGGCGACGGGGGCCCCGCCGAGGCCCTGGCCTGGTGGGACGCCTACCTCGGCCTGCTGGTGCCGCCCGTGCTCGCGGCCTACCTCGACCACGGCGTCGTCCTCGAACCGCACCTCCAGAACGTGGTCGTCGGCGTCGCCGCCGACGGCACGCCCCGCCAGGTCCTGCTGCGCGACCTGGAGGGCGTCAAGCTCCTCCCCGAACACCACGCGGGGCCCCTCGCCGGGCTCCCGCAGGACGTGGCGCGGCCCATGACGTACGACCGGGAGCGCGGCTGGGACCGCGTCGTCTACTGCCTGGTGGTCAACCACCTCGCCGAACTCCTCGCGGCCCTCGCCGACCGGCACCCCGCCCTCGAACCGCGGCTGTGGGCGGCCGTCCGCCGCGTCCTCGCCGAGCGCGCCGCCGCGCACGGCAACCCGCCGCCGCTGCGCGCCCTGGTCGCCGGCGTGCCGCTGCCCGCCAAGGCCAACCTCCTCACCCGCTGGGAGCGCCGCGCCGACCGCGACGCCGGCTATGTGCGCATCGCCTCGCCGCTGGTCGGCGACCTGCTGTCCGGCGCGGCCCGCACCGAGTCCCGGAGCGCCACATGATCACCGCCCGCGCCGCCGAGCGCGCGCTCGCGCTGGACGAACTGCCCGCGTACGTCCACGACCTGGCCGCCCTCGACACCCACGCCCGCGCCGTGCGGGCCGCCCTGCCGCCCCGCGTCGAGCTGTACTACGCGGCGAAGGCCAACCCGGCCCCCGAACTCCTCGCGGCCCTCGCCCCGCACCTCGACGGTTTCGAGGTGTCCTCCGGCGGCGAGCTCGCGCACGTACGGAAGGCCGTCCCCCGACTGCCGCTCGCCTTCGGCGGACCGGGCAAGACGGAGGCGGAACTCCGGCTCGCCCTGGAGGCGGGCGTCGAGCGCTTCCACGTGGAGAGCGAACAGGAGATCCGCCTGCTGGCCGCTCTGGCCCCGTCCCGACGCGATGTGGAGGTCCTCCTACGCGTCAACCTGCCGCTGGACGCGGCCGAACTGGGCGGCGCGGCGCTGGCCATGGGCGGCCGCCCCAGCCCCTTCGGCCTGGACCCGGACCGGCTGGAAGCCTGCCTGCCCCTGCTCACCGGCGCCGGCCCGCTCCGGCTGCGCGGCATCCACGCGCACCTGGCCAGCGGCCTCGACGCCGCCGCGCAACTCGCCGTGGCGACCCGGATCGCGGACTGGACCCGGGACTTCGAGGCCCGGCACGGCCTCGCCCTCACCGAGGTCGGCGTGGGCGGCGGCATGGCCGTCGACTACGCGCGCCCCGCCGAGCGCTTCGACTGGAGCGCGTACGGCGAGGGCCTGCGCGCCCTTGCCGACCGGCACCCGCGCCGCACGCTCCGCGTCGAGCCCGGCCGGGCGCTGACCGCCTACTGCGGCTGGTACGTCACCGACGTGCTCGACATCAAGCACAGCCACGGCGAACCCTTCGCGGTACTCCGCGGCGGCACCCACCACATGCGCACCCCCGCCGCCAAGGGGCACAGCCACCCCTTCACCGTCCTGCCGCGCGAGGACTGGACCAGACCCTGGCCACGCCCCGGCGTCCGGAACGGCCCGGTCACCCTGGTGGGCCAGCTGTGCACCCCCAAGGACGTCCTCGCGACCCGCGCCCCCGTAACCCGACTGCGCGTCGGCGACCGGGTCGCCTTCGCGATGGCCGGGGCGTACGCCTGGAACATCTCCCACCACGACTTCCTGATGCACCCACCGCCCGCGTTCCATTACCTGACCTGACCTGCGCCGGTCCGTCGCGCCGGGCCGGTTGTCAGTGGCGGATGCGACGATCGGTTCATGACCACCGAGTACTGGGACAGCGCGGCGGCCGACTTCGACGAGGCCGCCGATCACGGCCTGCGCGACCCGTCCGTACGGGCCGCGTGGGCCGCCCGGCTGCGGTCCTGGCTGCCGCGGGAACCCGCCGATGTGCTCGACGTCGGCTGCGGCACCGGCTCCCTGTCCCTGCTCGCGGCCGAGCAGGGACACCGGGTCACCGGCGTCGACAGCTCACTCCGTATGGCGCGGCGCGCCCGCGCCAAGCTCGCCGCGGCCGGCGGGGCCGCCGAGGTGCTCATCGGCGACGCGGGCGAACCGCCCGTGGGCGACCGGCGGTTCGACGTCGTCCTCGCCCGCCACGTGCTGTGGCTGCTCCCCGACCCCGGGCGCGCCCTCGCGGACTGGGCGGCCCTGCTGCGCCCCGGCGGCAGGCTCGTCCTGATCGAGGGCCGCTGGGGCGAGTCCGAGCGCGTCGGCATCCCCGCCGACGAGCTGGCGCGCCTCCTCGCCCCGGTCGCCGCCCGCACCCAGGTCGAGCACCTCGCGCACGACCCGCTGCTGTGGGGCGGCCCGGTCTCCGACGAGCGGTACGCCGTGATCGCCCACCCCGCGCAGCCCGCCCGCCACCGGGAGATCGTCGACGTCCATCTGATCCTGCGGCGCGGCCGTGATGTGCTGCTGGGGCGCCGGTTGAACACCGGGTACGCGGACGGGCTGCTGCACGCCCCGTCAGGGCATCTTGAGGACGGTGAGGACGTGCGGAGCGCCATGGTGCGTGAGGCGCGGGAGGAGATCGGGGTCGGTCTCGACCCGGATGACCTGCGCGTCGCGCTGGTCATGCAGCATCGCGCGCCCGGCAGCGCGGCCCGTGTCGGGTGGTTCTTCGAGGCCGATGCGGCGGACTGCGGCGGCGAGCCCGTCAATCGCGAGCCGCACAAGTGCTCGCAGCTCGACTGGTTCTCGATCGACGCGCTGCCGGACGACATGGTGGCGTACTGCCGGGCCGCGCTGGACGCCTACCGCCGGGGGGAGCGGTTCGTGCTGCATCTGCACGAGAGCGGCGACGCCATCGGCTACGCCCCCGGCGCGCCGTCGCGCGCGGTGGTGCTGCCGTCCAGTTCGCGTACGTAACGCCACTCGGCGGCGGCCTGCTGGTAGCCGAACCACTTGTTGACGGCGAGCATCGGGGCGTTCGCGTCGTCGTTGCCCGTGAACGCCTCGGTGCAGCCGGCGGCGTGGGCGAGGCGCAGGGAGCGGGCCTTGACGAGCTTGGCCAGGCCCCGGCCGCGGAAGGCGCGGCGGGTGCCGGTCATGCCGGACACATAGCGGGTGCGGCCGTCGGTGTGGGCGCAGGTGAACGCGGCGACGGTCCCGTCCACGACGGCCGCCGTGCTCAGGTCGCGGTCCAGGGTGGGGAGTGGCCAGGCCCATTGGAGCCAGTCCTCGTACGTGCCGCCGTCGGACGCCACGTCGCCCGGCTCGTCCGCGACGGTTTCGGCGTCCGCCTCGTACAGCGGGCGGGGGTCGTCGGCGAAGTCGGCGAAGGAGCGCAGCTCGACGCCGGCGGGCGGCGTGAGCTCCGGCAGCGGCGTACCGGCGAGATCCAGCCGCAGAAAGCGGCCCGGGCGGCGCCGCTGGTAGCCGCGCCGCTCGGCGAAGGCGGGCGCGTGCCCGTCCTCCAGCACCCAGGCGTACACGGCGGTCGCCCCGAGGCCGCTCAGATACTCCTCGGCGGCCCGTGTCAGCGCGATCCCCGCGCCGTGCCCGCGCTCCTCGGGAAGGACGTACGGCTGGGCGAACGCCTGCCCCGGCTCGTCGCTGTCGTGGTAGAGACCCACCCGGGCGGTGCCGACCACCCGGCCGTCCGACTCGGCCACCAGCAGCCGGTGCCGCTGTTCCGCGGGCGCGTGCGCCACCTCCCAGGCCACCGACTCGGCGGTGGCCAGCAGGAAGGGGACGGCCGCGCGCCGCACCGCGGCGGCGGCCTCCGCGTCGGGCAGGATGAAATCTCGGATCACGTAGGTCATGGCGTCGCACGGTACGGGGGTGCCATGGCCGGTTCCAACAGGTTTTTGCCAGCCATAGATGGTGAATGCATCTAAACAGAGCGTACCGTCATCGTCGCGGTCGGCCGCCGGGACGTGGCAGACCGTAACCGACGGGGGCGGAGCTGTGTCCCGGTGCGCCCGGGACGGCCGACCGAAAGGAGAGTCCGCGACCATGTGCGGAATCACCGGCTGGATCTCCTACGACAAGGACCTGACCGCCGAGCGCGGAACGCTCGACGCGATGACGCAGACCATGAGCTGCCGCGGCCCGGACGCCGCCGGCGTCTGGCTGGACACCCACGCCGCCTTCGGGCACCGCCGCCTCGCCGTCATCGACATCGAGGGCGGCAAACAGCCGATGCTCGTCGAACGCGACGGCCGCACCCTGATCGCCACCACCTACAGCGGCGAGGTCTACAACTACCGCGAGCTCAAAGCGGAGTTGGAGGGCCTCGGCCACGCCTTCCGCACCAGCAGCGACACCGAGGTCGTGCTGCACGCCTACCTCGAATGGGGCGAGTCGTTCACCGAGCGGCTCAACGGCATGTACGCCTTCGCACTGTGGGACCCGCGCATGGAAGAACTGCTGCTCGTCCGCGACCGCATGGGCATCAAGCCGCTCTACTACTACCCGACCCCCGACGGCGTGCTCTTCGGCTCCGAGCCCAAGGCCATACTCGCGCACCCCTCCGTGCGTCCCGTCGTCGACGCCGAGGGCCTGTCCGAGCTGATCGCCTTCACCAAGACCCCCGGCCAGGCCATCTACAAGGGCATGCACGAGGTCCGCCCCGGACACACCGTGCGGGTGCGCCGGGGACAGCTGACCGTCCACCGCTACTGGGCCCTTGAGTCCTCCGAGCACACCGACGACCTGGACACCACCATCCACACGGTGCGCGAGCTGCTCGACGACATCGTCGCCCGCCAGCTCATCGCCGACGTCCCGCTGTGCACCCTGCTCTCCGGCGGCCTCGACTCCTCCGCCATCACCGCCCTCGCCGCCCAGGGGCTCAAGAAGGCCGGCACGGGGCCGGTCCGCTCCTTCGCCGTCGACTTCACCGGCTACACCGAGAACTTCCAGGCCAACGACCTGCGGCCCACCCCGGACGGCCCGTACGCGCACGCGCTCGCCGAGCACGTGGCCTCCGACCACGCCGACATCACCCTCGACACCGCTGACCTGATGAGCCGGGCGCACCGCGGCGCCGTACTGACCGCCCGCGACTTCCCCATCGGCTTCGGCGACGGCGACACCTCTCTCTACCTCCTCTTCAAGGCCATCCGCGAGCACTCGACGGTCGCGCTGTCCGGCGAGTCGGCGGACGAGGTGTTCGGCGGCTACCGCTGGTTCCACGAGCCCGACATCGTGAACGCCGACGCCTTCCCCTGGATCGCGGCGGGCGTCGCGAGCACCTTCGCCGGCGGCGGGAGCGGCAGTCCCGGCCGCGAGGGGCTGCTGGACCGCAGCCTGCTCGCCAAGCTCGACCTCGCCGGCTACGAGCACCAGCGCTACCGCGAGGCGCTCGCCGAAGTCCCGCACCTGGACGGCGAGACCGGGCTCCAGCGCCGCATGCGCGAGATCAGCTATCTGCACCTGACCCGCTTCGTGCAGATCCTCCTCGACCGCAAGGACCGGGCCAGCATGGCGGTGGGCCTGGAGGTCCGCGTGCCGTTCTGCGACCACCGCCTCGTGCAGTACGTCTTCAACACCCCCTGGGCGATGAAGACGTTCGACGGCCGCGAGAAGTCCCTGCTGCGGGCGGCCACCCGCGACGTCCTCCCGGACGCCGTCGCCGACCGCGTCAAGAGCCCCTACCCGAGCACCCAGGACCCGCGCTACGCGGTCGCCCTGCGCGACGAGCTGAAGCAGGTCGTCTCCGACAAGAACGCCCCGGTGCAGGCGCTGCTCGACACGGGCGTCGTCGCCGAGGCCATCGCCGACCCCACCGGCGCCGCCAACCGGGCCGGCACAGAGCTCGTCCTCGGCCTCGACACCTGGCTGCGGCAGTACGGCACCGAGCTGGAGCTGTAGCCGCACCGATCGGCCACGGCGGGGCGACCGGTGCGCGGGGCGTGGCGCACAATGAGTGCGACAAACCACCCCCCAGCCGGGAGTCCCGCCGTGGCCTTGCGTATCACCGTCGACCCGGGCGCGCAGCACCCGCCGTACGAACAACTCCGCGCCCAGATCGCCGGGCAGGCCCGCTCCGGAGCGCTCCCCACCGGCTACAAACTGCCGACCGTACGCGGCCTCGCCGAGGAACTGGGCCTCGCCGCGAACACCGTCGCCAAGGCGTACCGCGCGCTGGAGGCGGACGGCGTGATCGAGACCCGAGGCCGCAACGGCACCTTCGTCGCCGCGGCCGGAGACTCCGCCGCGAAGGAGGCCGCGAGCGCCGCCGAGGCGTACGCCCAGCGCGCCCACCGCCTCGGCCTCGACGAACGGGCCGCGCGGGCCGCCGTGGACGACGCCCTGCGGGCCGCCTACGGCACCGGCTGAACCGGGGCTAAACGGGCCGCACGGGCTGAACGCGGTCGAGGAAGGCCCCCAGCGCCTTGTCGAACTCCTGCGGCCGCTCCAGGTTCGGCATATGGGCGGCGCCCTCGATCACCACCAGCTCCGAGTCCGGCAGCCGCGCGTGCATGTCCTCCGCGTCCGAGACCGGCGTGTACTCGTCGTCGCGCCCGACCACGACCAGCGCGGGCACCGCGACGCGGGTGAGCAGCTCGCTGTAGTCGGGGCGCTCGGCGCGCCCCCGCAGCGCCGCCGCCGCGCCCTCGGGCGAGGTGCCCGCCATCATCCGGCGCACATGCCCGGCGACCTCCGGCAGCGCCGCCACGTTGGCCGGGGCGACCATCTTCGTCAGCACCTCGTCGGCGTACCCGGCCATGCCCTCGCGCAGCAGCCGGTCCGCCATCGCGTTCCGCGCCGCCTTCCCGGCCCCGGTCTCCGCGGCCGGGAAGGTGTCCGCGAGCAGCAGCCCCCGCACCCGGTCCGGGAAGAGCCGGTAGAACTCCATGACGATCTGACCGCCCAACACTCAGAACTAGATGTTCTGGAGTGCAAGCATGGTGGCATCGAGGCTGGTCAAGTCGGATAGCAGGAATTCCTCGGTCCCTACAGGGGGCATGGAAGAGACCGAATGTAGGCAACCTCTGCCCTCCTCAGAGGGTATGGAAAGAACACAGGACCACCGGACCCTCCTCGCGGGGACGGTCCATACCAAGACCCTTCGGGGTGTGCGATGCGTGCGCCTCTCCGTACTGACCGACGAGACCACCAGCCCCGAGCGGCAGCGCGAGGCAGACGACATAGCCGCTGCCGCACTCGGCATCGATTTCGGCGAGGGTGACCAGCTCCGCGAAGCCGTGGACCTTGACGTCAGCGCTTCTACGTTCGGCCCGTTCGACCGCCCGCAACTCGGCCAGTGGCTCGCCCGCCCCGATGACTTCGACGCGCTGGTGTGGTGGCGCTTTGACCGTGCTATCCGGTCCATGGCTCACATGCACGAGCTGGCGAAGTGGGCCAAGGACCATCGCAAGATGCTTGTTTTCGCCGAGGGTATCGGTGGGGGTCGGCTGGTGTTCGACTTCCGCAATCCGATGGACCCCATGAGCGAACTCATGATGCTCATGTTGGCTTTTGCCGCTCAAGTTGAATCCCAGAGCATCAAAGACCGTGTTACCGGTGCACATGCAGCAATGCGCAAAATGCCACTGCGTTGGAGTGGTGGGCGTCCTCCGTACGGTTACATGCCTGCCCCCATGCCCAAGGAACACGGAAAGTTCGGCTGGACGCTCGTCCCAGATCCGGACGCCGTGGAGGTCATTGAACGCATCGTGCGCGAGCTGTGCGAGGGCAAGACCGTTTCGGCTATCGCCGTAGGGCTCAACGCAGGCAGTGTTCTGAGTCCCCGTGATCACTGGGCCGTGCAGAAGGGGCGCAAGAAGGGCGGCAAGACCGGCGGAGTCGAGAAACTGGCGAAGGATGCGTTCCTTTGGAACGCGGTGGTCATTACGCGCATGCTGCGTAACGAAGCGCTGCTCGGCTGGAAGATGCATAAGGGTAAGCCTGTCCGGGACGCCGAGGGCAACCCGATCATGCAGGCGGAAACGCCGATCATGACGCGAGAAGAGTTCGATCACATCGGTGCGGTTCTGGATAAGCGCAGCGTTAACAACAAAGACAGGAAGGACACGAGCGCGCTGCTGTTGCGGGTGATTCACTGCGACTCGTGCGACGGGCGTATGTACCTGAATAAGGAAAGTAAGAAGAATCAATACCCCACGTACAAGTGCAACTGGTATTCGCGTGGATTCAAGTGCGAGAAGCCCGCGCACATCAGAGGAGATTGGGTGGATGAGTACGTGACCGCCGAGTTCCTACGGCTAGTCGGACCGATCCCTGTCAGCCGCACAGTCATCACGCCTGGATACGACCCGACGCCGGAAGTTGAGGCGACCCAAGCAGAATTCGCCGCGCACCAGGAGGAGAAGGGACGGCAGAGGTCCAACGCAGCAAAGCGCGCCTGGCAAGAACGCGCGGACGCTCTCGACAACCGCCTAGCCATGCTTGAGGCCACCCCCGCACGGCCGGAGACACGCGACGTGACACTGACCGGACGCACGCTCGCGGACGAGTGGGCAGACGCCAACGACGAGACACGACGACACATGCTCATCGAAGCGGGGGCAAGACTCGAAGTCCGCAAGGGCTCACGCGGCGGGTGGCGCACCCTGGACGAACGGCGCGTGACGTTCACCATCTCGGGAGAGTTGGACCCCGCCATCGAGGAGTACGCGGCTCTCCGAGAAGAGCTGACCGTGACCGACGAGAACGCGCACGCACCGACGAGCCGGATACGGCTGGTCAAGCGGAGCGACGACACCCCCACGACCGACCTCGCCGCGTAGCGGCCCCGTACAGCGCCGAACAGAGCCCCGGTTGGCCCCGTTGCCACCGCGGGGCTCTGCCATGCCCACAGACAGGCGTACACGGCCTTCCGTAGGGGTTCTCACTGCTCCGCCGGCTCGGGGCGGGCCATGGGCCGCTCTGCAGCGAGGCAAGGAGTGACGGAGTGACGAACTTCAGTACTTTTTTTGGATGACATAGAAAAACCTAAGAGAAAGAGAAACCGGGGTCCCTGTCGTCACAACACCACTGGGCCTCGCGTCGGGCAAGGCTCGCTCTCCCCAAAGAAGTAGAGCGAGACCACGACGTGCCCGCTGGGCACGGGCAAGGTCCGCTCTCCCCAAAGAAGTAGGAGCACGACAGTGCCGGTCACTTCGCTGTGAAGCGGACCACGGCAAGTCTTGCTTCCCACTACTTTCCGAGAGCGGGTTACCGCGCACCCACTCCAAGGGGGACTCAGGCGGTCTGAGTGCCCGCTCTCGGAAAGCGTTGCCCGTGCACCACGCACCCCGCGTTACTCGGGGTGGCCGCTGGGGTCGTGAGGCAGCGTGCGGGGGCTGCACTGCCCATGAGTAGCTGCCTTTCGGGGTGCCGCTTCGGGGGTGGTCGGTGCAGTCCCCTGCCCGGTCCGGTTCGCCGGCTCGGGGTGAAGCCCGCAACGACGACGAGCACCAGGACCGACACAAGGGGGCACTTCATGCGCTGTATCGACTGCACCGAGACCGCCACGCACAAGGGACGCTGCAAGGCTCACTACGGGGCGTTTGAGGGGCGTGTGGGTGTCCGGTCCCGGCGTGCTCGCGGTAGGCGGCGTGCGGCCCGTTTTGACGCTGCTGCGAGGCTTCGCCGGCGGCTGGTCGAGCGGGGGCACGGCTGGTGTGACTGGTGTCTGGGGGACTTCCCGGCGGACCTGGTGGACGTCGACCACGTGAGGCCGCTCGCGATGGGCGGGGAGGACGTGGACGGCAACGTTCAGGTCTTGTGTCGCGGGTGCCACGGGTTGAAGACCCGTACGGAGTTCGGGGTTAGCGCGACGTGATCCACGCGACGAGCCCGCTTCCCGTCGTCGTAGTGAGCGCTGCTACTAGCCATCCGGGGACGCGCTGAATCGTCAAGTGCAGCCCGCCGCAGCGGAGTTCAAGCTGTGGAGGCTCCTTGGGTTTCGTCACGTGGGTCATGCGCTGAGTGTGCCCACTGAGCGTGACCCGGTGCGTGACCTAACACACGGTGAGGGCGCACGGGGGGCGCACGCGAGCATGACGCGACTTGAAGGGGTGTGTTTCTGCGCCCCTCCCAGAGTGCTCGGGCCGGATGCCAGACGCGCTACCCCACCCCTCTGGAGTGACCCCCATGCCGCGTAAGCCCCGCCCCCCTTGCTCGGTCCCCGGTTGCCCCGAACTGACCAGGGCCGGCGGACGCTGTGAGCGGCATGAGCGTGAGGCGAACAAGGATCGTGCGTCGCGTGGTGGTGCTGTCTACTCGACGCGTTGGCAGCGCATCCGGCGTGCGTACCTGTACGCGAATCCGTGGTGTGTGCTGTGTGGTCGAGCGGCGAATGTCGCGGACCATTTCCCTTTGTCGCGACGTGAGTTGATCGCGCGGGGTGATCCGAATCCGGATGCGGCGAAGCATCTTCGGCCTTTGTGCGTCGCTTGCCATAACCGCGAGACGGCGCGTAATCAGCGTGGTGGTTTTGCTGCTGAGGCTGTTTCTCGTCGTGAATCGGGTGAGCGTCCGCCTTTCTGACCAGGGGGGTACTCCCTTCCCCTCGCCACGCTGAGCGGCAGGGAGGGAGAACTCTCGCGTGGCTGATTGGGGTGTTTGCGCGGGAGACGGGGGCGGGGGGTGATCCCTTCGAGCCGCCCCGAGTGACCGGCGGGTGACCGCCCTTCTCGGTGCGTACGAGTCTGGGGGTTGGGGAGCTTCGCGCGGTTGTGGCGCAGCGTGACGACCGGTGGGTCGTCTATCAAACGATGGCTTGTGAGACGGTCGACCGTAGGTGAGGCGGGTGTCCGTTTTGATCAGTTCACCCGTCTCGCAACCCGTCGCGAAACCCTGGGGAGCCCTCTGTGTTTCGAGACGCGTTTATGAGACGGTTGGTGCATGACGACGAACAGCGCCGCTTCCGCCGAACTGACCGAGCGCCACGCCTGCCCGAAGTGCGACGCCCCGTCCGGGAACCCGTGCTGCACGGCTGCGGGCAGGGTGGCTGCCAGCTACCACACGGGCCGCTTCGCTCTGGTGCCTTCCCTCAAGGCGGAGTTGACGGTGAAGACTCCTGCCGACCGGAACCCCGGCAAGGCTTGGGTGGCCACAGACGCCCCTGTGACGGTCCCGGACGCTGCGCCCGGCGCTCCTCCCATCCGGATCGGGTACGCGCGCTGCTCCACGGCCCGCCAGGAACTCCAGAGCCAGTTGGACGCTCTTGCCCGTGCGCAGTGCACGCGGGTGTTCTCGGAGAAGATCAGTACGCGGATCAAGGTCCGTCCGGAGTTCGATGCGGCTCTGACGCTGGCCCGTGAGATCAAGGCCGCTGCGCCCGGTCAGTCTGTGATCCTGGCGGTGCATGAGATGAAGCGGTTGGCGCGCAGCGCTGCGGAGCTGATGTCTCTGGGGTCCGCCCTCCAGGAGGATGGCATTCAGCTTGAGATCCTGTCGGGCCCGCTCCAGGGGGTGCACGACCCGCACGGGGCGGGGGCGATCGTGTTCGCCGTCCTGGCGGTGAGCGCGGAGGTGGAGCGCGAGGGTATCCGGGAGAAGACCATGGAAGGTCTGGACACTGCCAAGGCACAGGGGCGCACCGGGGGCCGTCCGGCCGTGATGGATGCCGACAAGCTCGCTGCGGCCAAGGCGCGGCGCGCCAAGGGAGAGAGCGTCACGGCTATTGCCAAGGCTCTCAAGGTGTCCCGCGCGACGCTGTACCGCGCGCTTGCCGACATGGAGTGACCCAGCCCGACTTGAGGGCCGCCTACCGACTGATCGGGTAGGCGGCCCTCTATCTGTCAGGGCTTGTACTCGTAACCGATCGTGAACCTGGGGGGCAGGCACCATTCCCCGTACTCGATGACCCCCTCCGCATCCGACCACCTGTGCGCGCCCGCCAGGATCGATGTCCCCACGGCAAGCCCTAGAGCGCTCGCCTCTCGCGCGTCGGCGGGACGGGCATGCATGTCGTCCCTGGCGTGCGCGATCGTCCGTCCCGTGGCGTCCAGGACCCTTGACGTCAGTCCGTGGTTTCGCCCTGGTGCGGTATTCAGCAAGTCAGGCACCAGAGCGGCGAACGGCGCTGGGTACCAAGTCACCGCGAAGACCGTTCGCGTCTTTCCTCGGCCGGCCAGCCACTCGCGCCGGACGATCTGATCTCCGGCCTCAAGATCGAAAATCTCGGCCACGTGGAGCGGGGGTGCAATCAACTCGGCTGCTGTCACGCGGCTTGTCTCGCCTTCAGCCAAGAAGGACTTAACTCGCTGGACCCTCGACAGCCGGTCGCGCGCCGAGAGTGTCCACTTCGGGTCGTCGGCGACGTAGGTACCCCTTGGGGTGGTCCGGATGTAGTTCTCGACCTGTAGGGCTTGCAAGGCTCGGGAGACGGTGGCCGCTGCTGCCTGCCACTGCCCAGCAATCTCCCGGTTGCTCGGAAGCTTGGACCCAGGCTCCAACTCACCCGACAGGATGCGTTCTCGGAAGTGGTCGGCGATCTTCGTGAACGTTTTTGGGCTAGGCATTCGGCTATCCCCTCCGCGAAGTTGACGTGACGTCAGGACGAGCACACTAGTGCACTTAGAACGGTAGCGAGAGTGCTTCGGTCACTCCAATACTGAGCTAGAGCACAGCCCCGCTAGGGGTGGAGCAACGTTCGAGGGGCGTCTATGCACACGCATAAGCCGAAGAGGAATCCGCCTAAGCCATCGCGCCTGGCGCTGGAGCCGACACCCGTGGCGGGGTGCGCGGGATGCGCCGAACTCGCGAACGTGCGGGATCGTGCGCGTGTCGTCGGCGACACGTCCACCATCTCGGACTGCAACGTCCTCATGCGACGCCATCCCGAGGGTCACTCGTGATCACCAAAGAGGACATTGGCCGCGAGGTGGAAGACGCGATGGGCAGGGTCGGCATCCTTCGCGACGTGATCCCGGACTACGTAGACCCGTCAGACCCGCCCAGTAAGCGCCGCAAGCGACCCACAGCCTTCCTGCGGCCCGTAGGTGGGGGCGCGGAGTGGTCAGCCCCACCGGACGCCGTGAGGCGGGTCTAAGAGGCTCCGGCGTGCCCTTCCCTCGCGGAGGACGCGCCGGATCGTCCCCCGACCGGACAAGCCATGAGCAGGGACAGGGCGTGTCCCGCCTGAACTGACGCGTTCAGGCTCTCGCCCCGGTCTGCCCCTTCATTGGGGTGCTGCCCTAGGCAGTGAGGGCATGCGCTTCGCACCTAGGGAAGGCGAAGCACCCAAGCAGCCCCGTCCGAGCACTCTCCCCCGAGGTGCACGGGCGGGGCTTTTCGCGTCTGTGCCGAGACCGGCTAGCTTTCGTCCTGAGTGTTCCGGTCGCGTACGTATGTGCCACGCTGCGGAACGGTGTAGACATGCCCGCTCTCACGTAGTGCGGCAATGGCGTTCCGGGCAGTGTTGCGCGCGACTCCGTACCGTTGGACGAGCTGATTCTCCGAAGGAATGGGACGGCCGGGCGCAAGTTCGCCCCGCTCAATCTCACCGAGCAAGTCAGCGGCAATCTGCCGGTATGGGGGCTCCGGTGCCTGGTAGTCGATCTCAAGCGGGGTCATGAGGAAAGCGTAGACACTCAGCCAACCGAGCGGCCGTCGCTGCACGTGCCTGAACGTGTCTATACGTACCTATACAAGATGCTCTAATGTTGGCCCGGAAACAAGAACGCCCCAGCGGAACCGGTCCTAAGCGGTCCGCCGGGGCTTGCCGAACAGCTTGCTAAGGAGCTGAACGACCATGAGCGACGCTATCGCACGCGCCCTCGTATGGGTGCTGAACCTACTGTTCCCCGCTACCGGTCGCCACAGCGGACCGGCCCCCGCCGTTGAAACCGTGCCGACACCCGCACCTGCCGCGCCGCCCCTTCGAGCTACCCGACCGTGGACCGGCCCTAGCTCTAGCGAAGCACGCGCGATCTTCAAGGCCGAAGAAGTCCGCGACCTAACCCCCGATCAGCGCGAGCACTGGTGGGCAATGGCGTGGGCGGAAGAAGGCGTGGACTACGACCACCCAACGACCAACATCACCCCCGTACGTCCCGTGCGCCAGGCGGTGGCCGCATGACCGCCGACGACCTGATACCCGACGTCCCGCCCGCCCGGGTCGCCCCCTGCTACGTCTGCCGCGAACTCACCAGGGCACCGATAGCCATCCGCTACATCGAGCGTGCCAGCGGCCCCGGACACACCCTGTACGCCTGCCCCACATGCGCAACGAGACTTACCCCCGGCCCGCTTCCCGGAGAGGTGTACAGACGTAGGTAGCCCCGCGCAGACAGCATCACCAGCCCCGTTCGGCCACGCGCCGGGCGGGGCTTCAGTGTTCTCTGACGTGCGCGTATGCTCAGAACCGGTAGTCAGGAGTGTTGGGACCGCCCATCGACAGCCCGCCGACCACCGCGCCGTCGATCTCCAGATGGTCGAGGAGCGCGGCGAGGTCCGTGGCGAACACGGACAGCGGCGTGACGCCCGGCACGACGCCCGACTCGCCGTAGCCGCGCAGATCCGGGGCGATCACCCGCCGCGACGGCCCCGCGAACGCGGCGAGTTGCGGCGCCCACATCGAGCGGTCGAAGGGATGGCCGTGCACGAGCAGCAGCGGCGCGCCGCTGCCCTCGTCGTCGTAGCCGACCGTTATGCCGTTGACCGAGGTCGAAGTCACCAGATGTCTCCCATGTTCCAGAGGCGGTTGTTCCAGAGGCGGCGGGGATGCCGGGGCCGGCGGAGGCGGCGGGGATGGCGCGGCTGTCAGAGGTACAGGCCCGCGTCCGCGTTGTCGGGCTGCGCCGGGACCGAGGCCGGTCCCGTGCCGCGGCGCAGCGCGAACAGCTCCGCCAGCGTCGTGCCGTCGCGGCCGACGCCTTCCTCGTGGCCGAGCCAGGCCACCGACTCCTTGCGGGTCAGCGAGCCGACCTCGATCCGGGCCAGGCAGCGGCCCGGCCGTACGACCGCGGGGTGCAGCCGCTCCAGGTCCTCGTTGGTGGTGACGCCGACCAGGACGTTGCGGCCCTGGCCGAGCAGCCCGTCGGTGAGGTTCAGGAGCCGGGACAGCGCCTGGCCCGCGGTGTGCTTCGCCTCGCCGCGGATCAGCTCGTCGCAGTCCTCCAGGAGCAGCAGCCGCCACCGGCCCTTCGGCGTGCCCTCGTCCTCGCCGATCGCGATGTCCATCAGATAGCCGACGTCGTTGAAGAGCCGCTCCGGGTCCAGCACGCAGTCCACCTGGCACCAGTCCCGCCACGAGCGGGCCAGCGTGCGCAGCGCCGAGGTCTTGCCCGTACCGGGCGGGCCGTGCAGGAGGAGCAGCCGGCCCGCGATGTCGTCCGGGGTGACCTTCATCAGCCGGTCCATGGCGTCGGCGACCGGCGCGGTGTAGTTGGGGCGGATCTCGTCCCAGGTGCCGGCGGAGATCCGGCGGCTGGTGCGGTGCGGCCCGCGCCGCGGGGAGACGTACCAGAAGCCCATCGTGACGTGGTCGGGCTGCGGCTCCGGCTCGTCCTCCGCGCCGTCCACCGCCTGGCCCAGCACGCGCTCGGCCAGCTCGTCGGTGGTGGCCGTCACGGTGACGTCGGCGCCGCGGTTCCAGCGGGAGACCAGCAGCGTCCAGCCGTCGCCCTCGGCGAGGGTCGCGCTGCGGTCGTCGTCGCGCGCCGAACGCAGCACCTTCGCGGCGGGGGGCAGCAGCGTCGCGCCGGACCTGACGCGGTCGACGGAGTGGCTGCGGGCGTAGGGCTGCTCACCGGTCGTGAACCGGCCCAGGAACAGGGCGTCGACGACATCGGAGCAGGAATCGCTGTCGTCGACGTTCAGCCGGATGGGGAGAACGGCTTCGGCGGGGGTCGTGGGCAGGGTCTGCCTCCTGATCGCAGGGTGGTTCTCGGCGCACATGCCCCCCATGATCCGGCACGTAACGCCCCGGCGTACACAGATTTTCGGGTTCCCCCGCAGTCCAAGAGGGGCGCGCCGGGGAGTTGGCGAACTGTTCGGCCGGAAGCCCCCGGAAGCGGCGCGCCCGCCGATACCCTTGCCCTTCATGGGGCGTCATGGCGGGGGACGGGCGGGGTTACGGGCGCGGGTGAGGGCACGCTGGCGGCTCCTCACTCTGATGGGGGCCGGCGCGGTGGCCCTCGCGATCGCCATCACGATGTGCAGCGGTTGGCCGGGCGGCGGCGCCGAGCCGGCGCCCACCACCAGCACCGGGGTGTACGGCACCCCGAAGAAGCCCGGCGGCTCCTCGCCGTCCGAGCTGGGGTGGGGGTTCACCCACACCCAGTACAGCGCCGACCACGGCGGGAGCGCCGCCAGGAAGTCGGCCGACGAGCTGCTGTCCGCCGACCCCATGCCGCAGAACCAGCACATCATGGGGTGGGGCGCGGAGAACCCCGAGCCCGAGCCCGGCCGGTACGACTTCAGCGATCTCGACCGGCGCGTCGACCTGATGCGCAAGACCGGCGCGACGCCCGTACTCACCCTGTGCTGCGCGCCCGACTGGATGAAGGGCGGCTCCGAGGGCGGCACGGACTGGTCGAAGAAGTCGCTGGAGAAGGCCCCCGAGCCCGAGCACTACCAGGACTTCGCCGACCTCGTCGGGAAGATCGCCGAACGGTACCCGGACATCCGCCACTTCATCGTGTGGAACGAACTCAAGGGGTTCTACGACAACGACCGGAACCGCTGGGACTACGAGGGCTACACCAAGCTCTACAACCTCGTCTACCAGGAGCTCAAGAAGCAGAACAAGGACAACCAGGTCGGCGGCCCGTACGCGGTGATGGACAGCGACCCGCCGGGCGACGCCACCGGCGCGTCCGCGCTGAGCGGCCCCTGGGGCGTCATCGACCAGCGCTCCCTCGACGCCGTCGAGTACTGGAACCGGAACAAGGACGGCGCCGACTTCGTCGTGGTGGACGGCTCCAGCTACACCCGCGAGGACGACCGGCTGATTCCCGACGAGTTCACCGCCACCCAGAAGTTCGCCGACGTCACCAGATGGCTGCGGCAGACCACCCACCTGCCCGTCTGGTGGGCCGAGTGGTACGTGGAGCCCGCCGACGCCGACGACGACCGCAAGGGCTGGACCGAGGAGCACCGCACCGCCGTGCAGGCCGCCGCGCTGCTGCGGATGGCCCGTGCGGGCGTGGCCGCCGCCTTCTACTGGAATCCGCAGAACACCGGCGCCGACTGCCCCGGCTGCCTGTGGCGCAGTACCGAACTGGACGGCGGGGGAGGGAAGCTGCCGATGATGGACTTGCTCTCCCGCTTCGAGAAGGCGTTCCCGCCCGGCACCCGGCTGCGCCAGGTCGATGTCGCCGCCGACGACCGGCCCAATGTCCTGACCCTCGCCTCCGACAAGAACGTGCTGGTCGTCAACACCCTCGACCGCGGTATCAAGGCGTCGGTCGACGGCCGGAGTTTCGACATGGACGCTTACGAGGTGCGCTGGATGGGCCGGTAGCGCCCGGACCGGCGACGGCGGGATCGGCAGCGGCAGCGGGATCGGCGGCGCGCGCCCGCGCTCGTACGGTCCGCTCCCGCGCTCGTACGGTCGGCGTCCGCGCTCGTACGGACCACTCCCGAGCCCGTACGGTCCGCTTCCCGGTCCGTACGGGCGCGTGGCGCACCGGCCCGTCACGACATGGTCCAGAGCCGGATGACCAGCGAGACCAGCAGCGTCGCCAGCAGTGGCAGCGAGAACCAGAAAGTGCCCTGGAGCAACCGCAGTTGCCGTACGCCCGGCCGCATGGCCACGCGCGCCAGCTCGCGCGCCGAGAGCAGGACCAGCAGCGCCACGGCGGCGAGCCCGCCCACCACCGACATCGGCGTCCAGGTGATCTTCGGCCCGACCGGTCCGGGGTTCGGCTCCGGTGCCCGGCCCGCCGGGGGCCGCGCCAGTTCGTAGACTGTGGCGTCGGCGTTGGAGAGGGTCCGGTGCAGCTCGGGCCGGGCGTCCAGGGCGCGCAGCAGCCGCTGCTCCCAGGTCGGCGCGTACCCCGAGTCGAGCTGCAGGGACACCGCCTGGCTGCGGTTGATCATCAGATACCCGTTGGGGCCGGCGTCCCGCAGCGCCTCGACGAGGCCGTCCACGAGCACCGGGTCGCGTGGGGCGAGCGTCGCCCGGTAGTTCACGCGCTCCATGTCCCGGGCGCCCCACGGCATCGCGGGCGTGACGCTGTTGACCGGGTCGCTGCTCGGCCACAGCAGCTGCGCGGTCGGCTTGTCGTGGGCGTACACATAGTCCATCGCGGCGACCTCGCCGGGGCGGACCCGTTCGAACGGCTCGTTGCCCCAACGGGCCACCAGGAAGCCGAAGATGAGGACGAGCCCCGCCAGCAGGGCGGCGATCGGGCCGAGGGCGCCGCGCCCGCCGCCGGTCCGCGGGAAGATCGCGAGCGCGGCCAGGACGCAGGCGCCGGGCAGCGCGAAGAGGAAGACGCGCAGCGCGACCTCCCCGCCGTAGGACTGCATCCCGAAGGCGAGGAACGGCACGGCCGTCAGCACCAGCAGTGACACATCGCTCAGTCCGGCCTTGCGCCGCCGAAGCCAGCCGTACCCCGCGAAGGCCAGCATGCCGGCCGCGAGCGCGACCCGGGTGTACAGCACCAGCTTGTGGGTGCTGCTGCCGCCCTGGATGCGGCCGGAGACGGAGGAGTTGAGGTTGCCGCCGAGCGAGCCGAGCCCGCCGAACAGCTCGTCGAAGTGGCCGGACCAGTACGGCTCCGCGAGGAACCCCACCCACACCACCAGCATCACGCAGCACAGCAGTGGCAGTCCGCGCAGCGTCGAGCGTCGCGCCAGGACCAGTACGGTCAGCACGCCCAGCATCACGAACGGGGTCAGCTGATGGCTGGCGACCGACGCCGCGAACAGGCCGATGAGCAGCGCCAGCAGCGCCGCCCGCTCCCTGCGGCCGGTCGGCTCGACCTCGCTCTCGCCCGGCAGCCGCCTGCCGTGCAGCGGCCGCGGCCAGCGGAACCACACCAGCAGCACGGCCACGAACAGCAGATAGATCAGGTAGTTCAGGGCCTGCGGAGAGAAGTAGTCCTGGCCGACCCAGCCGCACAGCGCGAACAGCCAGGCGGCCGTCCACTTCGCCCGCCAGCCCGCCCGTACCGCCTTCAGCAGCACCATGAACGGGGCCAGGTACAGCAGTTGGACGGCCAGCGGCCACCAGCGCAGCACCCCGGAGAGGTCGTCGACGCCGCACGCCCTCGCGACGAATGCCGCGCCCGCGAAGAACCCCGGCCAGCTCCAGCGGGCGTCCAGGTCGGGCGCCGCCGTGCCGGTCCGGTCGATGAAGTCCAGGAAACCGATGTGCTGCCAGGCCGTCGCGAACCGCGGCTCGCTCTCCAGCACCGCGGGCACGGCGTGCAGCGAGACCACCGTCAGCAGCAGGATCGCCAGCAGCAGCCCGCTCCTCGGCCGCCCCAGCCAGAGCGTGGAGGCGAACGCCAGCACCAGCAGCGCGGCCCCCAGCAGCGTCGCCCCCGGCAGGACCGAGATCAGCCCGAGCCCGCCCATGTCGTCCAGCGACACATCGCCCAGCGCCCGCAACGGCAGCCAGTAGAGGCCGAGCGCGGCGGCCAGCAGGAGCCAGATCCCCAGCTCAGGCGCCCGGGGCCGGGAGAGCGCGCGGGCCGCGTCGAACGGGAGGACGCGCCGCACGGAGACAGGCGCGGCGGGCGCGGTGGGTGCGGCGGGCGCGGTGGGGGTGCCGGGCGGAGCAGACGGTGAGGGCGGTGAGGGCGGAGAGGACGGAGAGGGCGGCACGGCGGCCGGAAGGGACGCGGCGGGACGCTGCATCTTCGGCCACTTCAGCCGATCCGGCCTTTCCGACTCCTCAGCTTTCTCGGCCTTCTCCGCCTTCTCCGCCTTCTTCAGTGGCTCCGCCTGCTCCGGCCGCTCCGACTTCTCCCATCGCTCCTGCCGATCCTGCCGCTCCTGCCGATCCTGCCGCTCCGGCATCTCGGGTTTCTCCGGCACCTCGGCCGGCCGCCGCCGGGGGTTCGTCCCCAGCGGCAGCGTGGAGCGCAGGGTGTGCGCCCATCGGGGCCCGCCCTCCGGTGAAGGGAGCGCCGTCGGGCCCGGCCGGGCGCGCTCCGGCGCCGGATGAGGCTCGCCGATCCCCTCGGGGGTGTGCCGTACGTCCGGCCGTCGCTCCGGATGGTCGAAGTCCAGCCGGACCCCGAGCGGCACCGTGTCCGCGTCCAGCGCGTGGCGCAGCGCCCACCGCGTGCCGTACGCGCCGCTCTTCTCCTCGTCCGTACCGGGCCGGGGGCGGATCACGGCGCCCGCGTCCCCTTTGTCGCCGTCCACCGCCAGGTCCGCGAGGTCGCCGTCGGGCGCGGCCACCTCCGCCGTGACCTTGACGGCGGGCGCCGACGGATGCGCGGCGAGAATCCTGCGGAGCTTGACCGCCGCGATCGAGACGATCACGGCCAGGCTGGAGATCTCCGCGACGCCCGCGCCCGTCAGCCCCATCCGGGGCAGCAGCAACAGGGTGAGCCCCAGTACCAGGGCGCACAACAGCCCCTGGAGATAGGCCAGCCCGGGGGTGCGGCTCTGCGCGCGCAGCACCGCGAAGTAGACCTCCATCACCACGCGCAGCGCCGCGCCCACCGCGAACCAGCGCAGCAGCGGCGTCGCCGCCTGGGCGTACCCCGCGCCGAAGACCCTGAGGATGTACGGGGCCAGGACGAAGAGGAGCAGGCAGACCGGGAGCATGATCCGGGCCATCCGGCGCAGCGCCGCCCGGCAGTTCTCCGCCAGCCGCGCCGGGTCGTGCGCGCCCTCCACCGTCAGCGACGCCCCCATGTTGATGGCGAGCAGGTTGATGGTGCCGCCGATGGTGGTGGTGATGTAGAAGTACGCGTTGTCCGCCGAACTGACCTGCGCGGCGACGATCACCGGCACCAGATAGACCACGGCCAGCGAGAACAGCGAGCCGGTGTAGTCACCGGCCAGGAAGCGCCCCATCTCCCGGTACGGCACGGGCCGCGCCGTCTCCTTGGTGCGCTCCACATGGCGCGGCACCAGCCGCCGGAAGACCAGCCAGCCCAGCGGCAGCACCGACACCGCGATGGCGGCGACCCAGGAGACGAAGACCCCGGTCGCCGGGATGGCCGCCGAGAGCCCCACCAGCAGCGCCAGTTTCACCGCCGAGAAGACGGTGTTGCCCACCGGCACCCACATCGCGCTGCGCAGCCCGGTCAGCACCCCGTCCTGGAGGGTGAGCAGCGACCAGGCGATCACCGCGATGATGAAGCCGAAGCCGTGCAGCGGGCCGTGCAGGAACCGGTAGGACGGCCCCCACAGGTTCAGCGTCAGCAGGAAGACGGAGGCCGCGACCGCCACGACGACCGAACTTCCCGCGTACGTACGGAGGACGAGCCGCGCCGTCGCGCGCCCCGCGATCGGGATGAAGCGGGCCAGCGCCCCCGTCAGCGTCACCGCGGTCAGCCCCGCGAGGAGCTTCATCGCGGCGATGGCCGCCGAACCCTGGCCCACCGAGTCCGCCGAGTAGTAGCGGGCGGCGATCAGCCAGTAGCCCATGCCGAGGCTCGCGCTGATGCCCGTATTGAGCATCAGCGCGTACGCGTTGCGGAAGAGCGGCGAGCCGCCGCCCCGCCCCCGCAGGCGCAGTCTGCGGCCGGTCGGCCGCTCCCCCTGGCGCTCCTCGGTCCGGGTGGTCGTGTCAGACACGGGCTTCGGCTGCCTTCCTCGAAGAATGCCGCACGCTGGGGCTCCGGGCGGGCCGGAGCCGCTCGCTCGCACGGTTGGTGCGGCTCGTACGGTTCGTCAAGCTCGTACGCGTCGGCCGAGGGTGCGCTCACCCCCCGGGGAAGCAGAGCCGGGCGGCCCGGCGGGTCCTGCGGACGACGGCGTACCCCTTGGTCAGGGCGTGGTCCCGGGCGAAGTTGCGGCCCAGCGCGCGGCCCTCGACGAGCCGCTCGAACTCCCCGATGTCCGTGGAGCGGCGCACCGTCACCCGCTCCAGGGCGTACGGGCCCTGCCGCCGCGCGGCGAGGGCGTTGCCGACCGCCAGCGAGACGCCGAACCCGGCCTCCCGGACCGCCCGTCGCACCCGGCGGCTGGAGTAGCCGTACGGGTAGGCGAAGGAGGCCGGCGGCCCGTCGAGCTCCAGGGCCAGGATCTCCCGGCAGCGCTCCACCTCGAACCGCAGCCGTTCATCGGTGAGTTGGTCCAGCTGCGGATGGGTGTGGCTGTGCCCGCCGATCTCCACCCCGGCGGCCGCCAGCTCCCGCACCTGGTCCCAGCCGAGCATCAGATCCGGCGCCCCCTCACCCTCGTACGCGCCGCGCAGCCAGCCCGTGGTGGCGAACAGGGTCGCCGCGAAGCCGTGCTTGGCGAGCTGGGGGAGGGCGTGCCGGTGCACGCCCTCGTAGCCGTCGTCGAAGGTGATCAGCACGGGCTTCGGCGGCAGCGGGGCGCCGTCGCGCCATGCCCCGGCCAGCTGCCCGGCCGTGAGTGGCGTGAACCGGCGCTCGCCGAGCAGCTCCAACTGCTCGGCGAAGGCGTTCGGCGACACCGACAGTCCCTGCGCCGCGCGCGTGGGGGCGTGCGCCACCGCGTGGTACATCAGGATCGGCACCGGCCCGGTCTCTCGCACCGGACCGCTCGCTCCGGTCTCTCGCCCCGCGCCGTTCGCTCCGGTGCCTCGCCCCGCGCCGTTCGGGCCGGTGTCCCGTGCCGCGCCGTTCGGGCCGGTGCCTCTCATCCCGCCGTCCGGGCCGGTGCCTCGTATCGGGCCGTTCATGTCCGCTCGCCTCCCCGCGACCGGTGCCGCCCCTGTTCCCCGCCGGATACTCCGTCGCCCTCCGCCCCCGGCGGCGCGACCGCCGCCGGGATCACGAACCGGCCGGCGCCCCGCCGTGCCCGTACGCTGCCCAGCGCGTACCCGCCCGCGGCGGCGGCCACCCCGGCGACGATCGCCCCGGCGCGGCCCGCCCCGCCGGGGCGTGCCAGCAGTGCGTCGCGCACGCCGCGCGCGACGCCCGCCGGGAGCACCCGCGTCACATAGCGGCGTTCCGTCTCCAGCCCCGCCCGTGCCCCCACGCTGCCGGCGACCAGCGCCTTGGACAGGCCCTCGGCGTACGCGCGGGTGCGGAAGTAGCGGAACCGCTCACGGGGCGCGGGCACCCGGTGGTGGATCACCGCCCGGTCGTCGATCAGCAGGACCGCGCCCGGCATCGCGCGGGACAGCCGGATGCACAGCTCGGTCTCCTCGCAGCCCAGCGGCAGCCGGTCGCCGTCCCGCCCGATGCCGCAGGCGAACCCCCCGACCGCCTCGAACGCGGTCCGCCGGAACGAGGCGTTGCCGCCCAGGACGTTGCGCACCCGGATCCGGCCCGGCGGCAGCCCCCGGTACGTACAGCCCACGACCCAGTCGAACTCCTCGGGGAACCAGACCGGCCGGCGGCGCGACTCCCATACGGGCACGGTGCGGCCGCCCACGGCCATCACCCGCGGGTCGGCGTACGCGGCGGCGAAGCGGCGCAGCCAGTCCCGCTCGGCGACGGCGTCGTCGTCGAGGAAGGCGATGACCTCGCCGGTGGACTCGGCGACCCCGGTGTTGCGGCCCGCGGAGAGGCCCCGGGGGCCCGCGTTGGCGAGCACCCGCACCTCCCCGGGGCCGGACACGGCCCCCGCCCCGTCGTCGCCGTAGTGCTTGGCGAGCCGGCGCAGCAGCGCGGCATTGTGGTCGACCACCAGCAACGTCTCATGGGCCGGCGCCGACTGGTCGCGCACCGACGCCACGGCGGCCAGGATGTCCGCCCAGCGGTCCTCGGTGTAGACGCAGACGACCACCGAGACGGGCGGCGGGCCGGAGCCCGCCGCCCTGGGCCCGGGGGTGCGGTTCAAGACACCTCCCCGCGGCTCGCGCCCGGCGCCATGGCCGCGGGCCGACGCCTGCGCTGCCGGGCGGACCGCTCGCGCAGTATCACTCTGAGCACCCGCAGCCCGTCGTGGACCGCCCGCAGATTGCTGACGCCGTGGATGCGCTCGAACTCGTGGCTGGGCACCTCCTGGACCCGTAACCCGGCCTTGACGACCCGGATGTTCATCAGGGTCTCGATCTCGAACCCGGCGCAGTCCAGCGCGATCTCGTCCAGGCACCGCTTCCAGAAGGCGTTGTAGCCGTAGCACAGGTCGGTGTAGCGGGCGCCGAACTTGTGGTTGACCACCGAGGTCAGCACCCGGTTGCCGAGCTTGCGGATCGGCGTCATGTCGTCCGTGCCGCCCCCGTTGGCGAACCGCGAGCCCTTCGCGAAGTCCGCGCCCCCCACCAGCGCCGAGACGTAGGAGACGATCTCGCCGCCGTCCGCCGAGCCGTCGGCGTCCACCATGACGATGATCTCGCCCGTGCAGGCGGCGAATCCGGTGATCAGCGCGTCCCCCTTGCCCTTGCCGCGCTGTTCGACGACTTTGACCTCCGGCCACAGTTCACGGGCCACCCGCACCGTATCGTCCGTCGAATTCCCGTCGACCAGGACCACTTCGTGTATCCAGTCCGGGAGTGTCTTGAAGACGTAAGGAAGATTCTCCGCCTCGTTCATCGCCGGTATGACGACGCTCACCGGCGGAGCTATTGCGAAATCCGAGGTCACGGGCCTGTATTGGCCCGGAATTAATTGATCTTGGCTGGTTGCCGCAGGACGCAGAACAGAACTCATGAGTCTTTTTCCCTCTCGTCCGGTGGACCGCCCGCCCAGAGCGGTCCGTTGGTTTATCCGGTTCGAAAGGAGGGTCCTCACCCTGTGTCCGACGGCATGGATCGCCGTCCGGGCAGGACGAGTTGGCGTGTGGTGCTGGCCGCGCGGCCCGTAGCTCGGCACAACTGGCTCGGCCGGATACGGTGCCCCCCCACCGCGCCCCGCGCCGGTATTCATCGCGGCGCTTGAGCCCTCCCCCAGCGCTGCTTTGCGTGATGGACCGATGCGGGTGGATGTACGACGGTATTGACGTTTGAGACTCTAAGGCAAGACCTTGAGCGCAGACCCCTCCCTCGATGTTTTTTGCGCCGGATTTCGATGGCGCATTCGGAGCCCTTTGTTCCTCAGTCGCCCGCCCGAAAACGGCCCATTCGCTTCAGCAGCCGGTCGGCCGGATCGAAGAGTTCAGGCCGGGAGAGGACCGTATTGCGCAGCGCCCGCACCGGGGCGCGTCGCACGCGGTGCGCCAGCGCCACCGGGTGGCGGCGCGTCACCCAGCCCTCGGACACGGTCAGCTCCCGCGTCTTGAGGGAGTCCTTGTACCCCTTCTCGCCGCGCCCGAGGTCCAGATAGGCCATGCCCTGCGCGGCGGCGCCCTCGGCCATCCGCAGATGCAGCACCAGGCCGGGCGAGAACTTCGCGAACGCCGGGTCGTACGCGGGAAACCAGCAGGCCAGCACCCGCTCCGACCGCAGTCCGAAATGCGCCGCGACCGGCCGCCCGCCCGCGTAGAGGACCGACAGCAGTCCGGCGAAGGAGGGGGCCCGGGAGTGGAAGAGCTGCTCGACGAGGTGCGCGATCCACGCGTGGGCGAAGCGGTCGCTGCGCCCGGTTCTTCGGTACTGCGCGGACTTCCAGCCGATCAGCGTCGCGAGGACGTCCGGATCGCGCTCATCGTGCTCGTACCGCACCTCGCCGACGTCCCGGCCGAGCTTGCGCTCCTTCGCCAGGGTCGTGCGGGTGAACTTCCCCGCCTGCTTGCGCAACTGCGACAGATACGCCGCGTACCCCTGCTCGACGTCGATCACCGGGGAGGCGTACGAGCCGGCGGCCCCCACCTCGAACGGCTTCTGCCCCTCCACCAGGTGGTCGAACTCCCACACCGAGAGGGAGCAGGCGGAGAGCAGCTCCCGCGCGTCCCACTGGAACCCCGGCCGGTGGACCAGCCCCTGGGCGTCCGAGACGCCCAGCCCGATCGCCCGCCCCACCCCCAGCGCGGAGCGCTGGAACGGCAGGAAGGCCACCGGCTCGCCCTCGTCCCGGGCCACCGCGATCCGCACCCCGCGCCGGCAGCGGCCCACGGCGAGGGCGAACTCCGGGGCGAGGAAGGGGTTGGCGAGCTGCGGCGTGCCGTTCTCGAAGGACTGCGACTGCATGGCGGTCCACGCCGCACGGTCCCCGGCGCTCAACTCGCCGGGACGGTACACGCTGATGCTCACGTCAAGAGGTCCGACTTCTCGCCGCGCGGTCGCGGTGGTGCCGCGCGTGTGCCAGCAGGGGGAGAACGTAGAGAACGAGGCTCACGGCGGCGACGGCGGCGACCCCGCCGGTGACCGACCAGATGTGCAGCGCGAGCATGGCCTGGGCGATCAGCAGATCGATGGCGATGGCCCCGCCCGCCGCCACCACCCACTTGCTGAGCGGGTCGAGACCGCGCAGCGCGGCCGCCACGGCGCACGCGGGCGCGACGAAGAGGAAGAAGAGCGTGAACGGCGCGCGCAGCGGCGAACCGACGTCGCCGAGCGCCAGCGCGGCGCCCACCCCTCCGACGCCGACGGCCGCGCCCGCGACAGCGGGGAGCGACTCCCCGAGCGTGGATCTCCCGCCGGTGGCGTTCTTTCCAGTGATGTTCCGCATTGGCGACTTTGCCCCCCGAAGCGCCGGATGCCAGGCTTCAATGTCGCGCAATCGGCGGATGCGCGTCAAGATGTGAAGGGTGTGCAAACGGCCTCCGGTCACCGGCAGTTGACCGTTCATTCGCCCGCTCTCCGCCGGGAGTTGACGCACCGTCAGTGAGCTGCGCACGCCCGGCCGGTGCGCCGCGCGCCGGAGCGCACGCCCCCGCACCCGTCCCATCAGCGAGAAGTCACGAAAGTGACAGGAAATCACAACCTGTCGGTTACGGTCCCTTGTGTCGTTGGCATGGACACTTCCCGTGACGCATGGGTCCTGGTACACCAGATGCGGCAGAGATCCTGCTAACGGGAGGTTCCATGAAACTGTCCAGAATTGCGAGCTTCGTCTCCGCGATCGCCCTGACCACCGCGCTCGCCCTCACCGGGGCGGGCGCCGCGTATGCCGGGGAGAACCCGGCAACGCCCGCTTACACGGCGCTCGGTGACTCCTACTCGGCCGGGGTCGGAGCGGGCAGCTACGACGACGCGAGCGGTGACTGCAAGCGCAGCACCAAGGCGTACCCCGCCCTCTGGGCAGCCGAGCACACCCCTTCGAGCTTCACCTTCGCCGCTTGCTCGGGCGCTCGAACGGGTGATGTTCTCAGCGGACAGCTGGGCTCGCTCACATCCTCCACCGGACTCGTCAGCATCAGCATCGGCGGCAACGACGCCGGGTTCGCCGACACCATGTCCACCTGCGTGCTCAAGGGCGAGGCCGCCTGCCTGAGCGGGGTGGCCAAGGCCCGTGCGTACATCGACAAGACCCTGCCCGCCCAGCTCGACAAGGTCTACTCCGCGATCACCTCGAAGGCGCCCTCCGCGCACGTCGTCGTGGTCGGCTACCCGCGGTTCTACAAGCTCGGCGGCGGCTGTTCGGTGGGCCTCAGCGAGAAGTCCCGCACCGCGATCAACGGCGCCGCCGACGAGATCAACACCGTCACCGCCAAGCGCGCCGCCGACCACGGCTTCACCTTCGGCGACATCAGCTCACCGTTCAGCGGGCACGAGATCTGCTCCTCGAACGCCTGGCTGCACAGCGTGACGCTGCCCGTCGACGAGTCCTACCACCCCACCGCGGCGGGCCAGGCCGACGGCTACCTTCCCGCCTTCTCGTCAGCGGCCTGACCCGCCGCCCCCTGATCCGCCGTCCGATCCGCCACCGCCCGACGCCTTCGTCGGGCCGTCGCTGACGCTCGGGCCGCCACCGGCGGTCGAGCCGGCGGAACCGGCGGACGTCGTGGAGGAGGCCCCGCCCGTCGGGGTCTCCTCGCACGACACACTGAAGGGGACCCGGCGCGAGGTCGCCCGGGCCGGGCTCCTGACCTCCAGCGCGATCCAGTCGTCGTCCGTGGCCCCCGAGTGGTAGTTCAGCTCCGTGTGCCCGACCGTCCGGGATTTCGCGCCGTCGATCCGTACGGACTTCCAGCCGCCGTCGGTGACCTTCCCGCTTCCGGTGATCCACCGGTACGAGACCCGCGCCGGGGTGCTGTTCACGGTGAGCGTCGCCACGAAGTACGGGGCCTCGGCAGCCCGCGGCGGACACGCGCCCGTGTACTGATCGCGCGCCGCCGCCACCGTGACCGCCACGGAACCGGACTTCGCGCCCCCGCCCTTACCGCCGGAGCCCGCGCCTGACTCCGAGCCGCCGGACGTAGCGCCCTTGCCGCCGGACGCCCCGCCGCTCGACGCCGACCCGCCGCCGGTACCGCCGTCCGACCCGCCGCCGGAGCCGTCGCCGGCCAGCAGCGCCCAGGTGATGCCGCCCGCCACCAGCACGGCCGCCAACGCGCCCACCGCCACCGCGGTCCGGCGCGGCCTGCGCCCCGCCGCGGGCGGCTGCCCCTCGCCGCCCGGCACGCCCTGGGCGGCCCCACCGCCCGTACCCCCGGCGGGCGTCGGGGGCGGGGCCGCGGGGGCGACCTGGGTCGCCGCGACCGTCGGGGGCGGAGCCGCCCTCGGCGTTCCCCCGGCCGCCACCGTGCGCAGCATCGGCTCCGTCGTGGCGGCGTCCGCCCGCAGCGCGGGGTCCTTGCGCAGCAGCCCGTCCAGTACGGGGGTGAGCGGGCCGGCGCGGCGCGGCGGCGGCAGTCCCTCGTCGACCACGGCCCGCATCGTGGAGAGCGGTGTCTCGCGGCGGAACGGGGACTGCCCCTCCACGGCCGCGTACAGCGTGACGCCGAGCGACCACAGGTCCGAGGCGGGGCCGGGCCGCTGGCCCAGTACCCGCTCGGGGGCCAGGAACTCCGGGGAGCCGACCAGTTCCCCGGTCATGGTCAGCGCGGTGCTGCCCTCGACCATCGCGATGCCGAAATCGGTGAGGACCACCCGCCCGTCGTTGGCGAGCAGCACATTGCCGGGCTTCACGTCCCGGTGCAGGACCCCCGCGGTGTGCGCCGCCCGCAGCGCGGCCAGCACCTCCGCGCCGATGCGGGCCGCCCGCGCGGGGGAGAGGGTCCGCTCCGCGTCCAGCACCTCGGCCAGCGACAGCCCGCGTATCAGCTCCATTACGATCCACGGGCGGCCGTCCTCGGAGACCACGTCGTGGACGGTGACGACATTGGGGTGCGAGACGGCGCCCGCCGCCCGGCCCTCGCGGTCCAGGCGCGCGTACAGCTGCCGCACCTCGCGGTCGAGCAGCCCGGAGGGCGCGCGCACTTCCTTGACGGCCACCTCGCGGCCCAGCACCTCGTCCCGCGCGCGCCAGACCACGCCCATGCCGCCGCGGCCGAGCTCGCCCAGGAGCCGGTAGCGGCCCGCGAGTACGCGGGTGGGCCGCCCGCCTCCGCCGTGCTCATCCGAAGGAATTCCGCTCATCGACGAGCCCCTCCCGCGAGAGAGCGATCCACAGCCGTGTTCTCTCCGGGGGAGGATCCCCCCGCCCCGGTGAGAACATGCGGGCCCGCGTGGAACGGGGGCCGCCCCCGCGAGGCGAACGACAGTGAATGTACCGCGACGCAGTGTGATCGCCCCCTGTCAGGAGGGGTTCGGATGTTCCAACTGGCCCTACTTCGCGATGGGTTCACGCCAGTTGCGTCAACGCCCTTGACGGAGTGGTGAATCCGGCCCGCGGATGCGCGGGTGACGTGAAGGGGCGGTAGGGTTACTCTGCCCGGGCCGGGTATCTCGTACGGGTGGGGAGTCTCATGGAGCAGATAGCAATGCGCAGCAGGCCACGAGTGCCTGCCATCAATTGCGGGAGCGGCGCGTCCAGCGCGCGCCTCGACCGCCATCTCGCGGTGCTGGGCGGCCCTGCCGTGCCGCAGCGCGAGACGGAGTCGGCGACCGTGCTGATGCGCGAGCTGACGGCGCGTGACCACTCGCGCGCCAGGCAGAGCCGGACCGCCAGGGTGTCGCTCTTCGCGCCGCTGCGGCGGCTGCGGCGCTCGCTGTTCGGCAGCCGCCACTGACGGCGGGCGGACATCCGAGGCCCGGCGGCCACACCGACCCGGCGCAGCGCTGAGACCTGAGAGCCCGTTATCCCCGGGGCGCTCGGGGAGCGCTTCGGTGTGTCCACCGCGCCGCCGCCCGTCGAACGGGCGATCCCCGCACCCTCCGCGTTCAGCGCCCGCCGCGTACGTACGAACGGGCGATCCCCGCACCTTCCGCGTTCAGCGCCCGCCGCGTACGTACCGGCTGATGGTGAGCGGCACGAAGACGGCGAGCAGCAGCGCCGACCACAGCAGCGAGGCCGCGAGGGGATGCGCCGTGGGCCAGGCGGGATGCGCGGCGGCCGCCGAGGCCACCGTGTTGCCGAAGAGGTCGCGGCAGGCGCCGACGACCGCGCTGATCGGGTTCCACTCGGCCAGGAAGCGCAGCCAGCCGGGCATCCCGGCGGTCGGCACGTAGGTGTTGGAGAGCATCGGCAGGATGAAGGTCAGCCCGGCCAGTTGCCCCGCCGCCTCCTCGTTCTTGACGACCGTGCCCAGGTACTGGCCGATCCACGCCGTGGCCAGCCGGAAGAGCAGCAGCAGGCCGACCGCGCCGAGCGCGTGGCCCACCCCGTCCCGGATCCGCCAGCCCATCGCGAGCCCGGCCAGCATGAGCGGTATGAGCCCCACGGCGGCGAGCAGCACTTCCGCGACCGCCTGGCCGACCGGCACCGCCGAGCGGCTCATGGGCAGCGTGCGGAAGCGGTCCATGACGCCGCGCTGCCGGTCCTGCACGGCCTGGAGCGTCCCCGTGAAGATGCCGAGCGTGGAGACGGAGACGAGCAGGCCGGGCACCAGGAACTCGCGGTAGTTGCCGCCGCCGGGCACGTCGATGGCGCTGCCGAAGAGATAGCCGAAGAGCACCAGCATCAGCAGCGGCGCCGTCAGCGTCATGACGAGCAGGCCGGGGGCGTGCCGCAGCCTGGTCGTCTGGCGGCCGATCATGGCCGACGCGTCGCGGGCGGCCCAGGCCAGGGAAGTGTCGCTCATGCCGCGTCCTCTTTCAGGGGGAGGGGCTCGGTGGCGCCCGCGCTGTCGGCGGTGAGGCGCAGGAAGACCTCGTCGAGGGTGGGCTGCCGTACGGATACGTCGGCCAGGCCGATGCCGGCCGCGTCCAGCTCCCGTACGACGCGGGGCAGGGTGAGGGCCGGGTCGGTGCAGGAGGAGCCGACCGTGCGCCGCTCCGGTGAGACCGCCGGCTGAGCCCCCGTCAGCCGGCCGAGCGCGACCGCGGCCCCGGCGAGTTCGCTCTCGTCGCCGACGACGACCTCGACGTACGAGCCGATGGCGGCCTTCAGCTCCTCGGGGGTGCCATTGGCGCTGACCCGGCCGTGGTCGATGACCACGATGTCGTCGGCCAGCCGGTCCGCCTCCTCCAGATACTGCGTGGTGAGCAGCACGGTCGTGCCGCCCGCGGCCAGCTCGCGGACGGCGTCCCAGATGTCGCCGCGGCTGCGCGGGTCGAGGCCGGTGGTGGGCTCGTCGAGGAAGAGCACGGGCACCTCGGTGAGCAGGCACGCGGCCAGGTCGAGCCGGCGCCGCTGGCCGCCGGAGTAGGTGCGGGCGGGGCGCCTGGCCAGTTCGGCGAGGCCGAACCGGTCCAGCAGCTCGTCCGCCCGGCGGGCCGCCGCGCGCGGCCGCAGCCGCTGGAGGCGGGCGAAGAGCCGCAGGTTCTCCACCCCCGTCAAGTCGCCGTCCACCGAGGCGAACTGCCCGGTGAGGGCGATGTTGCGGCGTACGGCCCGCGGGTCGGCGGCGACGTCGTGGCCCGCGACGCGGGCGGTGCCGGAGTCGGGTGCGCGCAGCGTCGCCAGGATGTGGACCGCCGTCGTCTTGCCCGCGCCGTTGGGGCCGAGCAGCCCGCAGACGGTGCCCGCGGGCACCGCCAGATCCAGCCCGCGCAGTGCGTGCACCTCGCCGTAGCGCTTGTGCAGCCCCTCACTAAGTACAGCGTACGTAGTTGTCATGCGGCACACCGTACCGCACTGCGTACGCTGTACGTAACTAGGATGGGGGGCGAGGTGATGATCCATGGCAGCCAGCGGTCGTACGGCCGGACCCGAGGTGATCTGGGCGCGGCCCGAGCGCGCCGGACGCGGCCCCCGCCCGGCGCACACCCGCGCCGAGATCGCGGCCGCGGCGGTGCGCACCGCCGACGCCGAGGGCATCGACGCCGTCTCCATGCGGCGGGTGGCGGCCGGGATCGGCTGCGGCACGATGTCGCTCTACAACTACGTGCCGCGCAAGGAAGACCTGTACGAGCTGATGGTGGACGCGGTCGCCGCCGAGTACGAGCTGCCCGAGCGGCCCTCCGGCGACTGGCGCGCCGACCTGCTCGCGCTCGCCCGGCAGACCCGGGCGATGATGCACCGCCACCCCTGGCTGCCCGGCCTGATGTCGCCCGTGTACGGCTTCAGCCCGAACGCGCTGCGCTACTTCGAGTACGTCCTGTGGGCCCTGGACGGGCTCGACGTCGAGGACGGCGCGAAGATGGAGCTGCTCGCCATGGTCACCGCCGTCGTCACCTCCTTCGTCGGCAGCGAGCTGACCGCCGCCGAGCGGCACCGCTCCTCGCCGCACTCGCCCGAACAGGAGCGCGCGGCGCGGTCGGCCTACCTGGCGCGGGAGTTGGCCAGCGGGCGGTACCCGCGGATGGCCCGTACGTTCGAGGGTGCGTCCTCCCCGGCCGACCAGGACGCGCTCTTCGAACGCGCCCTGCGCCGCATCTTCGCCGGATTCGAGGCGGAGAGCGGCCGCGGGGCGTAACGCTTCAGGGGCGGCAAGGCGTGCGGATGGCCCCCGCCGCACCCCGCCGCGCACGCTCACATCAGCACGAACTGCCCCTCCGGGCCCTCCTCGTGATGGTCCAGCACGGACGCCGGCCGACGGGCGCCGTCCGGCGCGGGCAGCACGCCCGCCCCGCGCAGCCCGGCCGCCCCGAGGCGCGGCCCCGCCTCGACCCGTTCCCCGAGCCGCGCGCACCGTGGCCGCACCTCGGCCAGCAGCGCCAACACCGTGATCAGCTCCAGCAGTTCGGACGTCCACTCCCGCGGCCAGCCGGCCGGGCGCAGCGCCGCCAGCGTGCCGGGCTCGGCCGGTTCCGTACGGCTCGCGAACCAGCTCTCCAGAACCCGCGCCCCGCCCGCGTGGAACTCCCACGCCGCCGCCGGTACGGGCGCGATCCGGCCCTCGCCCAGCCACAGCGCCTCCCCGTCCGCGTCGTACGACAGCGCGCCCGGCGGCACGGCGGACGGCGGGGCGGCCCGTACGTACGGCCGTCGGCCGCCCGGCATCCGGGGCCGCTCGCCGTCGTGCGCGCCGCGGGTGTGCAGCCACAGAATCCGGCGGCCCAGCTCCACGCCCTCCTCCCAGACGTCCGGGTCCGCGGTGAGCGGCACCGCGCACCCGGCGGGGGAGTGCCGGGCCGCGGCGGCGGTCCAGGCGAGGAAGTCCGCCGCGGACACCGGCCTTTCGAGGCGGCGGGAGAGGTGGTCCAGGAGCTGCGGCGCGAGATTGGGCTCCGCGCCGCCGGGGCGGCGGTACAGCGGATGGACGCGGCCGGGCCGCCCGGCCGGGGCGTACCCGTCGGGCAGCAGCGCGGAGAAGACCAGCGCGGGGCCGGGCTGCCCCGGCAGCCGGGGCTGGGGCACGGCGAAGAGCTGCCGGCCGTCGGCGACCCGCCACAGCTCGGGCCGCGCCACGTCGATGAGCCGGTGGTCCGGCAGCAGCCACTGCTGGTCGTACGGCCCGTGCAGCACCCGTACCGGCTCCGGGCACGGCCCCGGCGTACGCGCGAGCCGGCCGGTCGAGGCGGGCCGCCCGGGCAGCTGGGCCACCGAACTGTGCAGCGTACGGGCCCGGGTCGGCCGGAACAGCGCACTGCGCTCCGCCTCGCTCCCGCCGCTGACAAGAGCCTCCCAGCGCGCCTTCAGCGCTGTCGGATCGGGCCCCGCCACCCAGCCGCGTCCGAGCCGCAGCGGGCCGACGGACCAGGGCATGAGGTCGCTCAGGAGGGGCGCGTCGTCGCTCACCGCACGCATGCTACCCAGTGCCTCTGGCGGAGGAGGGGCCCGGTTCGCGGGACTGGCGCGGGTCCGGTGGGAGGGCGAGGCGCTCTACGGGCCTTCCCGCCCGGGCCGGGGGCGCGGTGCCCGGCACGCCATACGTGCCGGTTCGGGGCGGGATGCGATGCGTCCTTCCGGTCCGGGCCCGGCCCTTGGAGCGCCGCCTGCGACCTTCCAGGCGCGGTCCTCAAGTCAGGGGGCGGGACGCGCGGCGAGCCTCGCACGCCCACTCCGGGGCCGCGCTCCTCAGCGCCCCGTCCGCGCCGGTGCGGCGCGGGCGTGCGGCGTACCTCTTGTGCCGCCCCGGCGGGAGTGGCCTGCGACGGGCCTCATGCGCCCGCCCCGAGGCGAGACCCTCGGCGCGCCTGCCGCGCTGTGCGGTGCCTGACCGCCGCCCCGCGGCGCTCGGCACGCGGTACGCAACGGCCAGGAGCGGGGACGCTCTCAGCGCGCCTCCATCGTCACGGTGAACGAGAAGCGGTCGCCGCGGTAGTGGATGAGCACCACGTCCACCACCGCGCCGTCCTCGTCGTAGGTGACGCCCGTGTAGTGCAGGATCGGGCTGAGCAGCGGCACGTTGAGGAGCCGGGCCGTCTCCGGGTCCGCGAGGCGGGCCTCCACCGTGTCGGTGATGCGGCTGATCCGCACCCCGACGGCGTCCCGCAGCACCTTCGTCATCGGCCACCGCGCGAGGTCCGCGGGGTCGAGGCGGGCCGCGATGTCGGGGCGCAGATAGTTCTCCGCCCAGTTCGTCGGCTCGCCCGTCCCCTCCGCGCAGCGCAGCCGCCGGTAGCGGACCGCCTCCTCGACGCCGGGGAAGTACTCGGCCAGCCCGGTCGGCACCGGGGCCGGGCCGTGGCCGAGCAGCGTGGTCCGCTCGCCGGACTGCTGGGCGACGATGGCGTCCACCGAACCGAGCAGCCGCACCGGCGAGGTGCGCCGGGCGCTCGGCTCGATGAAGGTGCCGCGCCGCCGGTGGCGGCTGATCAGCCCCTCCGTCTCCAGTTCCTTGAGCGCCTGCCGCATGGTCAGGACGCTGACGCCGTAGTGCTCGGCGAGCCGGTCCTCGGTGGGCAGCCGCAGCGGGTCCTGCGGGCTGCGGCCCAGTATCGAGGCCCGCAGCGACTGCGAGACCTGATACCAGAGCGGCAGCTTGCGGTTGAGCGCGAGGGAGTCGGGGGCGAAGGTGGTCACATCGGCTCCGGTCAGCTGCGGAAATGGCGTTCCAGACCCTCCCACACCGTGTCGTACCCCTTCTGCAGGTGGTCCGCACGGAGCGCCTGCGCGGTGGCCGTGACCGGCCAGCGCGTCTCGAACATGAAGGCCAGCCCCTCGGACATCCTCTGCGGCGCCAGCTCGGCCGCGCTCGCCGCCTCGAAGGTGTCCCGGTCCGGGCCGTGCGCCGACATCATGTTGTGCAGCGAGCCGCCGCCCGGCACGAAGCCGCCCCGGCCGGCGGTCTTCGCGTCGTACGCGCCCTCGATCAGCCCCATGTACTCGCTCATCACATTGCGGTGGAAGTACGGCGGCCGGAACGTGTCCTCGCCCACCAGCCAGCGCGGCGCGAACACCACGAAGTCGACGCCCGCGAGCCCCGGGGTGTCCGAGGGCGAGGTCAGCACCGTGAAGATCGAGGGGTCCGGGTGGTCGTAGCTGATCGAGCCGATCACATTGAAGCGCCGCAGGTCGTAGACGTACGGAACGTGGTTGCCGTGCCAGGCGACGACATCCAGCGGCGAGTGGCCGTACGTCGCCGACCAGAGGTTGCCGCAGAACTTGTTGACCACCTGGACCGGGCCCTCGACGTCCTCGTACGCGGCGACGGGCGCGAGGAAGTCCCGTGCGTTCGCGAGCCCGTTGGCGCCGATCGGGCCGAGGTCGGGCAGTACGAACGGCTGCCCGTAGTTCTCGCACACATACCCGCGGGCGCTCTCCTCCAGCAGCTCGACGCGGAACCGCACCCCGCGCGGGATCAGCGCGACATGGCCCGGAGCGGCGTGCAGCAGCCCGAACTCCGTGCGCAGCAGCAGCGCGCCGCGCTCCGGGACGATCAGCAGCTCGCCGTCGGCGTCGCTGAACACCCGGTCCGTCATCGAGGAGTCGGCGGCGTAGAGATGGACGGCCATGCCGGTGCGCTGCGCGGCGTCGCCGTTGCCGCCGAGCGTCCACAGCCCGGCCAGGAAGTCGGTGCCCGCCGCCGGTTCGGGCAGCGGGTCCCAGCGCAGCCGGTTGGGGTCCGCCTCCACCTCGGTGAAGGGCGCGCCGCGCAGCGCGCCGTTGTCGATCCGCGAGAACGGCGGATGCGCCGCCGACGGCCGGACGCGGTACAGCCACGACCGGCGGTTGTTGCGCCGGGGCTCCGTGAACGCGGTACCGCTGAGCTGCTCCGCGTACAGCCCGAGCGGTGCGCGCTGCGGGGAGTTGCGGCCGTGCGGCAGCGCGCCGGGAACGGCCTCGCTGCTGTGCTCGTTACCGAACCCGGACGAGTAGGCCAGCCCCTCGGCCGTCTTCCTCGCCTGTTCGTTGTCCGTACCGCTCATCGTGTGCTCCCGACGCTCAACGATTCCTGTGCAAGACCATAGGAATGCTGAGGGGGTGCGTCAATGGCATTGTTCGACCCCTTCGCGGCGGCACGAACGGACGTCCGCGGCACCGCTTTTCACGGGTGCGGGCCGGGCCGGCGCCTGGTCAGACGGCCCCGCCCGTACGCGGTTCCGGTTCCGGCCGCGCGTGACGGCAGGATGGGGCCCGTGTCCACCTCACCCCTCCGCCGCGCCCCGATACAGCGGCGCAGCGCCGAGCGGCTCGACCGCATCCTCGACGCCTGCGCCCAACTGCTCGACGAGTGCGGCTATGACGAGCTCAGCACCCGCGCCGTCGCCGCCCGCGCCGACGTCCCCATCGGCTCCGTATACCGCTTCTTCCCCAACAAGCGCGCCATGGCCGAGGCGCTCGCCCACCGCAACCTCGACGTCTACGCGGCGCGCATCGCCGACCGGTTCGCCGTGCCCGGCCGGGAGGGCGACTGGCGGCACGCCATGGACGTCGTGGTCGACGAATACCTCGCCATGAAGCGCGGCGCCCCCGGCTTCGCCCTCGTCGAGTTCGGCATGCCCGTCCCGGCCACGGCCGCCCCCGACCGTCCCAACCACCTGGTCGCCGACCGGCTGCGCGCCCTGCTCGCCGAGCGGCTGCACCTCGACGCGGACGACGCCCGGCTGCGCGTCGCCTTCCTCGTCGCCGTCGAGAGCGCGGACGCCCTGCTGCGCCTGGCCTTCCGCCTCGACCCGGCCGGCGACCCGGCGATAATCGAGGAAACCAAGCAACTGCTGCGCACATACCTGGCCCGCACCCTCGACTGACCCCGCAGGCCAGACCCGGGCGCCGGGCATGCGAGCCCGTATCCCTCGGTCAGTCCGGCACTTGAGGACAACCAGTGCCACTCAGCCCGTCCGGCGTTTGAGGACAGCTTGTCGTGCCGATCTGGGTATGTGAGCCCGTACCCCTCAGCCCGTCCGGCGTTTGAGGACAACCCGTCATGCCGCGCCCGTCATGCAAGCCCGCGCCGCTCAGCCTGTCCGGCGCTTGAGGACAGCCCGTCGCGCCGCGCCGGGCATGCGAGCCCGTCCCCCAGCCCGTCCGGCGCTTGAGGACCGGGGCCCGGGGCAGCGCCCCGGTCACACCCTCCGCAGGCGCGGAAACGATGGCACGGCGGCCACGAACACCAGCGACGTCAACACGAACGGCCACGTGAACGTATGCCCCCCCGACGGCGCGAAGAACGACGTCACAGCCGCCGTCAGAGCCGTGGCCGTCGCCGCCGCGACCACGGCGTAGCCGAAGCTCCAGCGGTCGGCCACGATGAAGACGCCGCACACCGCCATCGCCGTGAGCACGGCGTTGTACCCCATCAGCCCCTGCGCGATGCCGTCGGCGGGGGAGCCCAGCGCCCAGGCGGTGGCGATGCCGACCACACTGCCGAGGCAGGCCACGACCCCCGCGGAGCGACTGGCGGCGAAGATGCCCAGCAGGAACAGCAGTCCCACGTACCACTGCGGCATAAAGAAGATCTGGCCGATGTCGGCGAAGAAGGCATGCCACAGCTCGGTCCAGGTGAGCGATGTCGTCCCGGTCGCCGGGCGGGTGAGCGCGGCGGTGCCCGCGGCGCCCTCCCAGACGCGGTGGAAGCCGGGGGCGGCGATCGTCGTCGCGCTGGCCACGAGGCAGAACGGGAGGGTGAAGGTGGGCAGGTTCCAGGAGGCGAACACGTTGGTCAGCGCCCCGGTGACGACCGTCACGACGACGGCTCCGCCGATGGCCATGAGCACGGACGAGATCCGGTCGGCCCCCAGGAAGACGGCGCAACCGGTGGCGACCAGGCAGGCGTTGAACCCTTCGAGCCCCGCCTCCACCCGCCCCCGCGCCACGCCCAGCAGCCGGGCGGTGGCGGTGCCGACGGCGGTTCCCAGCAGTCCGTAGAGCCCGTACTCCCAGCCGGCGGCGAAGAGCGCGGCGGCGAAGAAGAGGCCGGTGACGGCGCTCGGCATGAAGGTGACCTGACCCTGGCCCTTGAGGACCTCGGTCAGGAAGCGGTAGGGGGGAGTCGGCACCCGGACTGCTTCGGCTGTTCGCTGCACGTTCTCTCTCCGGCGTCACGAGGAGTCGTCCGCCGTGGGATTGCGGCGCGCGACTCCTTTCATACCGGACGATCACGGCGGCCCCGAGGCCGCCCCCGGCAACTGGATGTATGGGGCAGTGATCCCGTCGGCCGGTATGGGCGGCTTCGGCCCGGAAGCGCCCCATGGCCCGCCGTCGGACCCGTGCCCGTACCGTACGCACCTAAGCGCTTGCTCAGCTTCGGGTATGGTGTCCGTCCGGCCGGTGGAGGGTCCCCCGGCCGGACGGGGAAGCGGGGCGAGCGATGGACGCGGAGGCGCAGCGGGGCGAGGTGTGGACCGATGTCACGCCCGACGCGGCCCGGCGGCTGGTGACCGCCGCCGTCGAGGCGTTCGCCGAGCGCGGCTACCACGCGACGACCACCCGTGACATCGCCGGCCGGGCCGGCATGAGCCCGGCCGCGCTCTACATCCACTACAAGAACAAGGAGCAGCTGCTCTACCGGATCAGCAGCGTCGGCCACCGGCTGGCCCTCGACATCCTCACCGCCGCACGGGACGCCGACGGCACCCCCGTCGAGCGGCTCACCGAGGCGGTGCGCTCCTTCGTCCGCTGGCACGCCGAGCACCACACCACCGCCCGTGTCGTGCAGTACGAGCTGGGCGCGCTGGCCGAGGACCACTACGCCGAGATCGTCGCCCTGCGCCGGGGCAGTGACGGCGCGGTCCGCTCGATCATCGAGGACGGCGTGCGGACGGGCGACTTCGATGTGCCGGACGTCCACGGCACGGCGCTCGCGGTGCTCTCGCTCTGCATCGACGTCGCGCGCTGGTTCAACGCCGACGGCCGACGCACCCCGGACGAGGTCGGCGCGCTCTACGCGGGCCTCGCGCTGCGGATGGTCGGCGCGGGTCGGTCCGGCCGGTGAACCCGGCCTGACCTCGGCGGGCGGCCCCAGGGGCGGCGGCTTAGAGGTAGAAGCGGCTGACGGTCTCCGCGACGCAGGCCGGCTTCTCGCCGCCCTCGCGCTCGATCGTCACCGTCGTGGTCAGCTGCACGCCGCCGGGGACCTCGGTCACCTCGGCGACGCGCGCCGAGGCGCGCAGCCGGGAGCCGACCGGTACGGGGGAGGGGAAGCGGACCTTGTTGGTGCCGTAGTTGACGCCCATCTTGATGTTCTCCACCCGCACCACCTGCGGTACGAGCGCGGGCAGAAGCGACAGCGTCAGATAGCCGTGCGCGATGGTGGCGCCGAACGGGCCGGCCGCGGCCCGCTCCGGGTCCACGTGGATCCACTGGTGGTCGCCCGTCGCCTCCGCGAACAGGTCGATCCGCTTCTGGTCGATCTCCAGCCAGTCGCTGGTGCCGAGTTCCTCGCCGACTGCCGCACGCAGTTCGTCGAGCGAGGTGAAGATCCGGGGCTCTGCCATGTCGTGGCCTCCCAAGCAGTCATGAGCAGTCGTGAGCCGTCATGAACCAAGTCATGCGGGCGATCGTGTCTGCGGTGTCTAAGCGCTTGCTCAGCATGGTTCGCGGGGGCTTCTCTGTCAACGCGGTCAACGCCCGAATTCCCCGGAACGGCAACGGGCTTTGCCGCTCGCCGGGCCGCCGTCACCACCGGGCGCCGGGTCGCCCGGCGCCGCGCCCCGCCTGCCGTGACGGGCGGGGCATAGCGCCTAGCATGGACGTCCGTTTCGTTCCGAAGAGAGGAAGACATGGCTGACGAGCCAGGCAAGCCCAGCGGTACACCGGGGGCTGAGAACGCGCCCGCGGACCCCTGGGGAGCACCGGGCGAGGAGCAGTCGGGGGCGCGGCCCCACGGCGGCTCCGGCGCGCTGCCGCATTACGCGCCCGGGCCCGGTTACGCGCCGGGTCCCGGATACGGCTGGCAGGCCCCGCCGCCCAGCGGTCAGGCGACGGCGTCCATGGTGCTCGGCATCCTCGGGCTGCTGTTCCTGCCCGTGGTCCTGCCGGTCATCGCGCTGTGCCTCGGGATCTCCGCGCGGCGCAAGGCGGACCGGGGCGAGGCGGGCGGCCGCAGCCAGGCGGTTGCGGGCATCGTGCTCGGCATCGTCGGCTGCGCGTTCGCGGCGCTCGGGGTCATCGTCCTCGTGGTCTCGGTGATCAGCAGCGCCTGACGGCCTGACGGCCTGAGGGTCCGACGGCCTCCGCGGCCCGGGTACGGGCATAGGCAGTACGGGGATACGGCAGTACGGGCATACAGCCCCGCCCTGCCGCCGCGGGCGCGGGAGCCCCGGCCCCGCCGCACCCGGCGGCCGGGGCGGGGCCCCGGCGGGGAGCCCCGCCGCCGAAGTCCGCCGAAGACCCGCCGCCCGGTGGGCCGGACCGCAGAGCTTCCCGGACCCCGGCCGGCCGGGGTCGGGCCGGATCAAACCCCCGCGTAGCGCCTCTCGAACTGCGGCCGCCGGGCGATGGACAGCGCCTCCGGCGTGAGTACGGGCAGCGGCACCACGACGCCGCACCCCGTGCAGACGGGGCCCGACAGCGGGTGGCGCTCCAGGTCGTCGTGCCATTCGAGGGGCCCCTGCGAGCAGACCGGGCAGCCGTCGCCCGGACCGGACTCCATGGCCGCGATCATGCGCCGCAGAACGTCGGCCAGGCGCGCGGTCGGATGGTGCAGGGGGGTCGCGCACGGGACTATGTCGCACCCGCCCCACGTGCGGCGGTGCCACTCGTCGATGTCGCTCGGCTGCCGGATTCCGTCGTGCTTCTCGCGCCGCCGCCGGGCCGCGAACTCGGCCTCGTAGGCGAGCCAGACCGCCCGGGCCTCCTCCAGCTCCTCCAGCGCGATGATCAGCCGGGCCGGGTCGGGGCCCCGGTCCTCGGGGGACAGCCCGGCGCGGGAGCACAGGTGGTGCCAGGTGGCCCGGTGTCCGTAGGGGGCGAAGCGTTCGAGGCACTTACGCAGTGACGTCCGTCGCAGCGCGGTGCTGTTGCGTGGATTGCGCACTTCTCGTGCGAGCGCTCTGAAACCGGCCAATGCATCCCACCTCCGACAAGCGGACTCGGACCGTTGTGGAATGGACGTGTACCGAGGCCGATCCGTTCCATCCGCCTTTCGTCCTGCCCAGTTGTGAGGATTTGGAAAGGTGACGGGTGCTCATCTTCCGACCCGGCCGTACCGGCGGTAACGTCCGCCGCGACGGCCACCGGGAGGAGCACGAATGCGACGGCGCATCGGCAGGCTCAGAACTACCGCTACCGCAGCGCTGTTGGCGCTCGGCGCGGCCCTCGTCGCCCCGGCGGCGCAGGCGGGCGCGGCCCCGGCCGGCCGGGCGGCGCCCGCGCCCGCCGCGGACTACTGCCGCGGCCAGTGCGGCGACATCCTGCCGCCCGGCGAGAACGGCAACGCCACCCTCGTCCAGATCCTCGGCAACCGCGCCTTCGGCACCCACCCCGAGCACAGCACCGACCAGCTGGGCCCGTACGGCGACCTCGCGGGCGGCTACCGGTCGCTGACCGATGACAAACTGCGCGACTTCTTCAACGACTCCTCCTTCGGCGTGCCGGAGAAGGACGTCGCCAAGGTCGACAAGCCCCGCGGCGATGTCACCATCACCCGCGACAAGCAGACCGGCGTCCCGCACATCCAGGGCACCACCCGCTACGGGACCGAGTACGGCGCGGGCTACGCGGCAGGCCAGGACCGGCTCTGGCTCATGGACCTCTTCCGCCACATCGGCCGCGGCGAACTCACCTCCTTCGCGGGCGGCGCCGCCGCCAACCAGGGCCTTGAACAGCAGTTCTGGCGCACCGCCCCGTACACCGAGAAGGACCTCAAGGCCCAGGTCGACAAGATCGCCGCGAGCGGCCCGCGCGGCGAACAGGCCATGCGCGACGCGCAGGCGTACGTCGACGGCATCAACGCCTACCGGCAGCAGTCCAAGGACGGCCGGTACTTCCCCGGCGAATACGTCCTCACCGGCCACGTCGACGCCATCACCAACAAGGGCGAGATCGCCCCCTTCCAGCTCACCGACCTCATCGCCCTCGCCTCCGTGGTGGGCGGCCTCTTCGGCAACGGCGGCGGCGGCGAGGTGCAGGCCGCGCTCTCCCTGCTCGCCGCGCAGAAGCGGTACGGCGCCGTCGAGGGCACCAAGGTGTGGGAGTCCTTCCGCGAGCGCGACGACCCCGAAGCCGTGCAGACCCTGCACGACGGCCAGAGCTTCCCGTACGCGGGCAAGCCGGAGCACGCCAAGGGGACCGCCCTGCCCGACGCCGGGTCGGTCAAGGAAGAACCGCTGGTCTACGACCGTACGGGCGCGGCCGCCGCCAAGAAGCCCGCGAAGACGCCGGTCGACGCGCCGAAGAAGCTGAAGCCCGCGCAGGGCATGTTCGACAAAGGCGTGCTCCCCGGCGACCTGTTCAGCAAGAAGCACGGCATGTCCAACGCCCTGCTCGTCTCCGGCAAGCACACCGCCAGCGGCCACCCCGTCGCCGTCTTCGGCCCCCAGACCGGCTACTTCGCCCCGCAGCTGCTGATGCTCCAGGAGATCCAGGGCCCGGGCATCAGCGCGCGCGGCGCGTCCTTCGCGGGCGTGAGCATGTACGTCGAGCTCGGGCGCGGCGCGGACTACGCGTGGAGCGCGACCTCCGCGGGCCAGGACATCACCGACACCTACGCCGTCGACCTCTGCGAGCCAGGCGGCGGCAAGCCCACCGAGGGTTCCGAGCACTACCTCTTCCGCGGCAAGTGCCTCCCCATGGAGAAACTGGAGCGCACCAACGCCTGGAAGCCCACCCTCGCGGACTCCAGCGCCGCCGGTTCGTACCGCATGCAGGTGCTGCGCACCGAGTACGGCACGGTCACCCACCGCGCGACCGTCGACGGCAAACCCGTCGCCTACACCGCGCTGCGCTCCACCTACCGGCACGAGGCCGACTCCATCATCGGCTTCCAGATGCTGAATGACCCCGGCTACGTGCGGGACCCCGAGTCCTTCCAGAGCGCGGCCGACCACATCGGCTACGCCTTCAACTGGTTCTACGCGGACTCCCGGCACACCGCCTACTTCAACAGCGGGCTCAACCCGGTGCGCGCCCCCGACGTCGACCCGTCGCTGCCCGTCAAGGCGGACAAGGCGTACGAGTGGAAGGGGTTCGACCCGGACGGCAACACCGCCGACTACACCCCGGCCGCCCAGCATCCCAACGACATCGACCAGAATTACTACATTTCATGGAATAACAAGCAATCGAACGACTACACCTCCGCCAACTTCGCGGCCGGCTCGGTGCACCGCGCCAATCTCCTCGACGACCGGGTGCGCAGGCTCGTCGCCGACGGCGGCGTCACCCGCGCCTCCCTCACCCGCGCCATGGCCGACGCCGCCGTCACGGACCTGCGGGGCGAGGACGTACTGCCCGACCTGATCAAGGTACTGAGGTCGAAGCCCATCACCGACCCTCAACTGTCCTCAGTGGTGCAGGAGTTGGAGTCCTGGCGCGCCGACGGCGCACAGCGCAGCGAGACCGCACCCGGCTCGCACGCCTACGGGCACGCGGACGCCGTACGGACCATGGACGCCTGGTGGCCGCTGCTGGTGCGCGCCGAGTACGAACCGGGGCTCGGCGGCGACCTCTACCAGGCGCTCCAGGCCAACGCCGCCATCGACGAATCCCCGTCGGCCGGCCACGGCCCCACCGGCTCGCACGCCGGGTCCGCCTTCCTCACCGGCTGGTGGAGTTATGTCGACAAGGACCTGCGCTCCGTACTCGGCCAACCGGTCAAGGGCCCATTGGCCAAGCGGTTCTGCGGCGACGGCGACCTGTCCGCCTGCCGCTCCGCCCTGCTCGACACCCTCCGCCAGGCCGCGTCCCAGCCCGCCGCGAAGGTCTACCCGGGCGACGACAGCTGCAAGGCGGGCGACCAGTGGTGCGCCGACTCGATCATCCAGCGCGCGGTCGGCGGACTGACCCACAAGTCCATCACCTGGCAGAACCGGCCGACCTATCAGCAGGTGGTGGAGTTCCCCGCGCACCGCTGAGCGAGGAGCGCCCGTACGAGCACGGCCAAGCGGCCCGTACCACCGACACTTCGGTGGTACGGGCCGCCCGCGCGGACCCCGCCCGTACGAGCAGGGGCCCGCGCCCGGGGTGCTCAGGGGATGACGCGGCCCGCCAGCAGGACCACGTGGGCCAGCTCCTCATGGCAGATGTCGCTGTGCGCGCCCGCCGGCGGCAGCCCGCGCGCGACGACCGCCGACGCGTCCACGCTCACACAGCCCGAGGCGGGGAATGGCCCGCGCACCGCGTCCGCCAGTGACATCTTCTCGCAGAGGTCCACGGCCTTGATGCCGTTGAACCCCATCGCCCCCCAGCGCTCGTCGCCGATGCCCATGACCGACTCGGCGTCGTCGGCCAGTTTCGATGCCGCCGGGTACAGCACGCTCAGCGCCGTGTCATGGCTGGAATGGCAGGCCACCACCGGCCCGTCCACCCGGTTCTGCGCCCCGTGCAGCACGCCGGCCCGGTTGGTCGCGAACGGCAGCCGTTCGGCGAACGCGTAATGCGAGAAGGCGCCTTGGAGGAGCGTCAGCGACTTGACGCTGCTCACGCCCTCGGGCAGGCCGCGCAGCGCGAAGGACATCAGGCGCCCGCCGAAACTGTGCCCGACCAGATGCACGCGCAGCGTGGGGGAGGAATGGGCCAGCAGCCCCAGCACCGGGCCGAGACCCAGCTGGCCCACGGTGCCCGCCCGTCGCTTCATGCCGTAGTACGAAGCCTGGCGCAGCATCTCGCGGGCCCCGTTCCACAGCCGCTTCAGCCCGCCGCCGAACAGCTCCGGCCGCGCGCCCCCGGCCTCCGCCAGCGCGTTGGTGAACCGCTCGCAGACCTGTACCGCGTCGTCCGTGAGCATCGCGGGAACGGCTCCGTCCGGCCCGTCGTGGTCCGTGTCCGCCGCGAACCCCGCCGCCGGGCTGCCTTCCGGAACCTCCGTCAACTGCCGCACCAGGGAGGCGAATTCCTGGAACCGCGCCCGCGTGTCCGGCTGCTTGTCGAGCAGTTCGGCCAGCCGCGCCACGGTCATGACGTGGCCGGGGAAGACGGTGTTGAGCGCGTGCCGGGTGTTCTTGTCGAGCCCGATGCCGGCGGCGCCGGCCGCCGCCGCGGCCTGGGGCGGGAAGTCGGGGATGGGCTCGTCCGTGAAGCGCATCGACGGCCACAACACCCCGACGTAGCCGACGCGCACCCCCTTGGCGCCGGCCAGCAGCTTGGGGAAGGGGGCGAAGAACCGGTCGTACAACCGGGTCGCCATCGACCGGTCGTTGTTCCAGCCGTGCGCGAACAGCACCAGGTCGGTGAGGTCCGCACGGGCGGCCTCCCGCGTCAGCGCGTCGCGCTGGCCGGTGTTCACATCCCCGTCGGCGTCGAACGTCAGCTCCCAGAACGGCTTCACACTGAAATCGGCCATGGCGGTTCCCCTCAGTGGTCCGATGTGCCGCATCCTCCCGCCGCGCGGGGGGCTCGGCCATACGCCGGGGAAGTGATTTGCCGGGGGCGCGGGTTCGGGCGCGGGCCGGGCGCGGGCCGGGGCGGCCTCGTCGAGGGCCCGCAGAGCCCGTACGGTCGTACGTCCGCGCGCCCGCTCAGCCGCCGTACCGGCGCTCGCGCGCGGAGAAGCTGCGCAGCGCCCGCAGGAAGTCGATCTCCCGGAAGGCGGGCCAGTACGCCTCGCAGAAATACAGCTCGGAGTAGGCGCTCTGCCACAGCAGGAAGTTCGACATCCGCTGCTCGCCGCTGGTGCGGATGACGAGATCGGGATCGGGGCGCCCCGCCGTGTAGAGGTGCTGGGCGATGTCGTCCACGGTCAGGGACGCCGCCAGCTCGGTCAGCGACTGCCCCTCGGCCGCGCGCTCGGCCATCAACTCGCGCAGGGCGTCGATGACTTCCTGCCGCCCGCCATAGCCGATGGCGAGCGTGACATGCGCCCCGGTGGGGCAGGAGCGGGTCGCCTCGACGGCGGCCTTGAGCGCGTGCGCCGTACTGTCGGGCAGCACATCGAGCGTCCCCGCGATGTGCACCTGCCAGCGGGCGTCCGGCCGGCACAGCTTGTCGGCGGCGACCTGCTCGATCAGCTTCATGAGGAGGGCGACCTCGGTGTCCTCGCGCCGCCGCAGGTTCTCCGTGGAGCAGACGAACACCGTGATGTGCTTGACCCCCAGCGCCTCGCACCAGGACAGCACGTCCTCGACGTGCTCGGCGCCGCGCTGGTGGCCCTGGCTCGGATCCGCCATCCCCATCTGCCGGGCCCACCGGCGGTTGCCGTCCATGATCAGCCCAATGTGCTCGGGCAGCGCCGCGGCCTGCGCCTGTCGGCGCAGCCGGTTCGCGTACAGGGCGTAGAGGGGGGCGGCGATACCCATGGCGTCCTTTCGCGAACACGGCGGGCGGACGGCGGGCGCACTGAGGCGCTGACCGCCGCGCCTCAGTATGCCGGGCGCGCGGAACGCGTGGGCCCGAACCAGAACCCGAGCCCCGCCGGACCCGCTCCCCCCTCAGCCCAGGTCGCGCTCGCGGGTCTCCGGGAGGGCCAGTACGCACAGGAGCGAGACCACCGCCATGGCGCTCACGAACCAGCCCACCGACGAGGAGCCGAACGCGGGCTGGAGGCGGGTGGCGATCAAGGGGGAGACGGCGCCGCCCAGGACGCCGCCGAGGTTGTAGGCGAGGGAGGCGCCCGAGTAGCGGACGCGGGGGCCGAAGAGTTCGGGGAGGTAGGCGCCCATCGGTCCGTACACCACGCCCATGCAGAACAGCGCGCCGCCGATGGCCAGGGCGATCAGCACCGGCTGCTCGGTGTCCAGCAGCGGGAAGAGGACCAGGCCCCAGACCACCGAGAGCCCCGTCCCCGCCAGTACGACCTTTCGGCGGCCGCCCGCGTCGGAGCGGGTCGCGGCCAGCCAGGTGCCGGCGGCCAGGAAGAGGCACGCGACCATCGACAGGCCGAGCATGGTGGAACGGGCGATGCCGAGGTTTTTGGTGGTGTAGGCGAGGCAGTAGGTGGTGGCGGTGTAGAAGAGCCCGTACGCGATGATCATCCCGCCCGCGCCGAGCAGCAGTTCGCGCCAGTGCCGCCGCAGCACGTCCAGCGTGGGGACCTTGCTGGCCTCCTGCTGTTCCATGACCCGCGCGAACACCGGCGTCTCGCTGATCTTCAGCCGGACGAACAGCCCGACCCCCACGAGCAGGAACGACAGCAGGAAGGGGACGCGCCACCCCCAGGACCGGAAGGCGGCGTCGCTCAGCGCCGACGACAGCAGCCAGAAGACCCCGGTGGCCGCGAAGAACCCGACGGACGGGCCCAGCTGCGGGAACGCCGCGTACAGCCCGCGCCTGCCGCGCGGCGCGTGCTCCACGGCCAGCAGCGCCGCCCCGCCCCACTCGCCGCCGAGCCCGATGCCCTGGACGAAGCGGAGCAGCACCAGCAGCAGCGGGGCCCAGAGGCCGAGCGTGGAGTAGCCGGGCAGCAGCCCGACGAAGGCCGTGGACAACCCCATCATCAGCAGCGACGCGACGAGTACGGACTTGCGGCCGACCCGGTCCCCGAAGTGCCCGAAGACCACGGAGCCGAGCGGCCGGGCCGCGAACGCCACCGCGTACGTGGAGAACGAGGCGAGCGTCGCGTTGACGGGCGTGAGCGTCGGGAAGAAGGCGTCGTTGAGGACGAGCGCGGCGGCGGTGCCGTAGATGTAGAAGTCGTAGAACTCGATGGCCGTGCCGATGAAACTGGCCACGGCCACCCGCCGCAGGCTCTCCGGGCTCTCCGGAGCCGCCTCCGGTCCGCCCGGGCCCGCCGGGTCCGCGCCGGGCCGTCTCTCGTCGTCTTCTTCCGCCGTCACCGGCGTCGCATCGTTGAGCACGACGCGAACTCTCACGTCAGCGCCGCGCCCGCGTCAATACTCCCCCTGCGGCGTCTTGAGCGTTGAGACGGGCCGCGAGAGCGCCGGCCCGCGCACCCGAGCGGGCCGGCCCCGGGGGTGGGCCGGCCCTGGGAGGGGTTACTCGGCGATCTGGACGGCGCCGGACGGGCATATGTTGCCGGCCTGACGGGCGGCGGACACCTCGGTGAGGCCGTCCGGGGCGCTCTTGAGCACGGTGACGAGTCCGTCGTCGTCCTGATCGAAGACGGCGGGGGCGGTCAGCGCGCACAGACCGGCGCCGACGCAGACGTCCCGGTCGGCGGTTACTCGCATGGTCACTCCTTTCACCGCGGTCACCAGGTGACCGGCAGTTCGTTGACGCCCTGGATCGTGCTGCCCGGGCGGAGTTTCAGGGACTCCACCGGGACGGCCAGCCGTAGCGTCGGGATCCGGTCGAAGAGGGCCGTGAGGATCACTTCGAGTTCCAGGCGGGCCAGGTTCTGGCCGAGGCACTGGTGGACCCCGTAGCCGAAGGCGATGTGGTGGCGGGCCGAGCGATGCACGTCGAAGGCGTCCGGGTCCTCGAAAACCGAACCGTCGCGGTTGGCTATCGAGTTGGAGATGATAACGCCCTCGTCGGCGCGGATCAGCTGCCCGTCTATCTCGATGTCGGCCCTCGCGACGCGGCCGCCCGCGATGTCGGCGATGGCGAGATAGCGCAGCAGTTCCTCGACGGCGCCCGGTATGAGGCTCGGGTCGGCGCGCAGGGCGGCGTGCTGGTCCGGGTGTTCCAGCAGGGTGATGACGCTCAGCGAGGTCATCGAGGCCGTCGTCTCATGGCCCGCGACGAGCAGCAGGATCGCGTCCGAGACCAGGTCGTCGCGGCCGACGGTGCCCTTCGCCAACTGTTCGGTGACCAGGGTGCTGAGCAGGCCGGGGCCGGGCTCGGCCTCGAATTTGGTGACCAGCCCGCCCAGATAGTCCGCGAGATCCGCGCGCGCGGCGAGCGCGCCGGCCGCGTCCGCGGACTGCACCAGGCGGTGGGAGGCGTCCTGGAAGTAGTCGTGGTCGGCATAGGGGACGCCGAGCAGCTGACAGATCACCAGGGACGGCACCGGCAGCGCGAACTGGCTGACCAGGTCGGCCGTCGGGCCCGCGGCGAGCATGTCGTCGATGAAGCCGTGCACGATCCGCTCGATGCCCGGTCGCATGCCCTTGATGCGCTTGAGGGTGAACTCACTGATCATCATCCGGCGCTTGGTGCCGTGCTCCGGCGGGTCCAGGCCGATGAACGCCTGGGGGGAGGCACGGAACCCGGCGAACCTCGGGGAGGTGGCGGGGAAATTGTCGTCCTGGCGGTCGGACGAGATCCGTGGGTCGGCGAGCAGCTTCCGGGCCGTCTCGTGCTTGGTCACCACCCACGCCTGGCGGCCGTCGAAGAGGGTCACCTTGCGGAGCGATCCCTCCGAGTCCCTTAACTGTCCGTACTCCTTGGGCAGTTGGTAGGGGCAGGTGCGGTCGTTCGGGAATGCTGGTGCGTCTTCTTGGTGGATTGTCGCGGCAGTCTCAGTCATCGATCTCCTCGAAGTCTCTGACACTTAAAGAACGACCAGTTCTCTAACCGAGAGGCTAAAGTGCCAAGTTAGAGAACGCAATGATCCCTGAGTAAACTCTGAGGAGTGACTCTGTCACCCAACGCCGATCAGGCCGTCGAATCAGCCCCTGACCACCGCAAAGGTCCCCGCCGCCGTGGTGAGGAGCTGGAACACGCCATTTTGACGGCGACGTTGGAGGAGCTGGTGGAGGTGGGCTACGCCCGGATGACGATGGAGCGGGTCGCCACCCGTGCCCGTACCAGCAAGGCCGCCCTCTACCGCCGCTGGCCCGGCCGCCCCGAGCTGGTCATGGACGCGGTGCAGAAGTTCGGCATCTCCGAGATGGCCGTCCCGGACACCGGTGCGCTGCGTACGGACGTGATCGCCGTGCTGCGGCAGATGGCCGCCAAGATGTGCACCCCGTTCGGCGGCGTCATGCGCGGCCTGCTCGCCGAGATGACGCGCGAACCCGCGTTCGCCAAGCTCATCCGGGAGCGGGTCCACCCCGCCGGCCCGGCGGTGATGAGAACGGTCCTGGAGCGGGCGGTCGAGCGCGGCGAGGTCGACCCCCGGGTCATGGGCTCCCGGCGGGTCACGGTCGCCACCGACCTCCTGCGCAACGAGTTCCTGCTGTTCGGCGCGCCCATCGAGGACGAGACCATCGCCGACATCATCGACGAGGTGTACCTGCCGCTCATCCTCAGCCCGGCCCCTCGCCGCCACTGAAGTCCGGCCCTCGCCGCCACCCGGGCCGCCCCGCCCCCGGCGCGTCCCGTGCCCGTACGGGCGCTACGAGCGGGGGGGGGGGGGGGGGGGGGGGGGGGGGGCCCGCCCCCCCCCCCCCCCCCCCCCCCCCCCCCCGCTCCTCACCGGTCCTCGAACAGCCGGGACGCCGTGACGCGGTGCAGATGGATCAGCAGATCGTACGAGCGCCCCAGCGCCGTCGTCCGCGGTAGGTCGGGGTATCCCGTGCCGATGTTGCGGGTCGGGCGGGCCTCGCCGAGCCAGGCGCGGGCGGCGGCCGGCGCGGTGCGCATGTCCAGGAAGTAGTCGCGGCAGGGGACCCGGTCCAGGGTGTACTCGTTGCTGCCGCGCTCCGCCGGGCCGACCGTGTAGGCGGTTGTCCCCCCGCTCGGAGCCGTCGCGTTGAACGACCCCGCGTCGAAGGTGAGCCGGACGTTGCGGTAGCCCTCGCCGAGCCGGTCCCGCAGGAACGCGCCCTGCGTCTTCGGGTAGTTCGCCGGATCGTCGCTCTCGTAGGCGACGTGCGCGTTGTGCGCGGACAGCAGCATCTTGTGGCCGGTCTGCCGCTGCCACCACGCCGTGTTGGCGGCCATCGCCTCGTCGCGGAAGCGCATCGCCGCGCTGTTGCCCCGCGCCGATTCGAGGTCGTACGCGAAGAGGGAGGCGACCTGCGAGAGGGCCCGCGCGTGCTGCACCGTCCAGGCGTACTCCGCGCGGTCCTCGCCCGGTCGCTGCCGCCGGAGCAGATCGAGCGCCTGCCCGGCCCGCGCGGCCATGTCCCGGCGCTCGGTCAGGGGCTTCTTGAAGTACGCGGCCATCCAGCCGTCCACGCTGCTGCCGGGCGTGGGGCGCTGATCGCGGTAGAGGCCGGTGAAGCGCGGCAGCAGGGCGGGGTGGTGCCGTGCCACGTAGTCCGTCACCCGGTCGAAGAGGACCGGCCCGGCGTAGCCGACGTCATCGCCCATGAACTGGACCTTCGCGGCGTGGTGCGTGTTGTAGGCGCGCATCCACTCGATGAGGTCCAGGTACTCCTGGTTGTTCCAGAAGCGGTAGGAGTTCTGGAACTCCTCCTTCATGATCTGCCGGGCGTCCCCTTTCCCGTGCAGCACATAGTCGTTGATCCGCAGCCCAGCGCTCCAGTCCACCTCCAGGGCGAAGGTGGTGAATCCTCTCTGCTCGACGAGGTAGCGGAAGAGGCGGTCCTTGTTGGTGATGAACTCGTGCGAGCCGTGGGTGGCCTCGCCGACCCCGACCACCTTCGCGCCACCGACCATGGGGCCGAACGCCCGCAGGTCCCGCGTGTCGCCCGCCGGTTCGGTGGTCCGTAACGGGTGGGCGACACGCGTCAGCGCCCGTATGGGGCCGTCGGTCCGTGCCGGTGCGCCGGCCCGCTGCCGCGCCTGGGCGGCGGGCTGGGCGAGCGCCGTGGCGCCCAGGCACAGCAGCAGCGTCAGGAGCAGGGCGGGATGGCGCCGGTGGCGGTGCCGTTGCCGGTCGGACGCCAGGTCTCGGTCTGATGTCATGCGGGCCATGGTTTCGGCCCGTACACCTCAACTTCCATCCGGCTGGCACCAGTTCGACGGTAGACCCGGGACCACCCCTGGTGGTGCCGTTTCGGGGGCGGGGCCGCCCCGTCCCCGCCGCCACCGCTTCAGGGGAAGGGCCGCCTCCGCCTGCGCCGCCACCGCTTCAGGGGAAGGGGCGTCTGCGCCTCAGCGGTAGCGCAGATACCGCTCCCGCGTCTTGCGGAACGCCGCCAGCCCGTCCTGCCAGTCGGCCACCACCTCGTCCGCCGACGCCCCCGCGTCGATCATCGTGCGGACCCGGGACGACCCGGTGAGCTTGTCGATCCAGTTGTCGGAGCGCCACGCGAATCCGCGCCACACCTGTCGCGCGGTGACCAGCAGCGCGATCCCGGTACGGACCGGGTCGAAGGAGCGGGGGTCGTGGACGTGGAGCTGGACGCCGCCCGCCGTCTTCCCCTGGAACTTGGAGAACACCGGCACGAAGTACGCCTCCCGGAACCGCACGCCGGGCAGGTCCAGCGCGTTGGCCCGCGCCGCCCACCGGTGGTCGATGCCCTCCGCGCCCAGCAGCTCGAACGGCCGTGTCGTGCCCCGCCCCTCGGAGAGGTTGGTGCCCTCGAACAGGCACGTGCCCGGATACGCGAGCGCGGTCTGCGGCGTCGGCATGTTCGGGCTCGGCGGCACCCACGGGAGCCCCGTCGCGTCGAAGAAGTCCGCGCGCCGCCACCCCGACATCCAGACCGTCTCCAGCTCCACCGGGCGGCCCGCCGCCCGCGCCGTGAACTCGCCGTTGAACAGCCGCGCCAGCTCCGCCACCGTCATCCCGTGCTCCTGCGCGATCGGCTCCCGCCCGACCCCGGACGCCTGCGACCGCTCCAGCACCGGCCCCCGCGCCGCGCGCCCGGTCAGCGGATTGGGCCGGTCCAGCACCAGGAACCGCTTGCCCGCGAGGGCCGCGGCGACCATGCAGTCGTACAGGGTCCAGATGTACGTGTAGAAGCGGGCGCCCACGTCCTGGATGTCGAAGACGACGGTGTCCACGCCCGACGCGGTGAAGATACCGGCGAGCTCCTTGCCGCTCTTGCCGTACGTGTCGTAGACGGGCAGCCCGGTCGCCGGGTCCTTGGAGCCGCCCTCCGAACCGCCGGCCTGCGCGGTGCCGCGGAATCCGTGCTCGGGGCCGAAGACGGCGACGACGTTCACACGGGCGTCCGCGTGCATGACGTCCACGATGTGCCGGACGTCCGCGGTGACGCCGGTCGGGTTGGTGACGACGCCGACGCGGCGGCCGGCGAGCCGGGCGTAGCCGTCGGCGGCCAGCCGGTCGAAGCCCGTACGCACCCGGGCCCCTCCGTGGCTTCCGCGGCCGCGCGTACGGGCCTCGGCGCGGGCGCCGGAGGCGGTGGCCGCGACCGTCCCCGCGGCGCCGGTGGCGGCGAGCAGTGTTCTTCTCGACAGGTCCATGCCCAGGCACGCTAACGCCCCCGGAGCCCTGGAGGAATGATCGCGGCAGCCCCGGGTCGCCCCCTTCCGCTTCTACATACCGACTGGTTAGTCTGCTGGCACAGTCGAGTCGAGGGAGACGCGAACGTGGAGACCGTGCGGGACGCGGCAGTAGTGGTCACCGGAGCGGGCGGCGGCATCGGCGCGGCCCTGGCCCGCAGATTCGCCGCGGAGGGCGCCCGCGTCGTGGTCAACGACCTCGACGCCGCCAAGGCCGCCGCCGTCGCCGAGGAGATCGGCGCGATCCCCGTGGCGGGCGATGCCTCCGGCATCGTCGGCGCGGCGCGCGAGGCGCTCGGCGGGCGTGTCGACGTCTTCTGCGCCAACGCCGGGGTCGCCCCCGCCGGCGGCCCCGAGGCCGGCGAGGAGATCTGGTCCGACGCCTGGGACGTCAACGTGATGGCGCACGTACGGGCCGCCCGCGCGCTGCTCCCCGAGTGGCTGGAGCGCGGCAGCGGCCGGTTCGTCTCCACCGTCTCCGCCGCCGGGCTGCTCACCATGGTCGGCTCGGCCCCCTACAGCGTCTCGAAACACGCGGCCCTCGCCTTCGCCGAATGGCTCTCCGCCACCTACCGGCACCGCGGCGTGGACGTCCACGCCATCTGCCCGCAGGGCGTGCGTACGGACATGCTCGGCGTGACCGGGGCCGCCGGAGACCTGGTCCTGCGCCCCACCGCCATCGAGCCCGCCCTGGTCGCGGACGCGCTCTTCGCGGCCATGGCCACCGGCCGGTTCCTGGTCCTGCCGCACCCCGAGGTCGCCGACTACTACACGGCGCGCGCCGCGGACACCGACCGCTGGCTGAGCGGCATGAACCATCTCCAGCAGAAGCTTGAGCGGATCGAGGGGGCCGGGCAGGACGAACCAGCCGCCGGGCAGGACGGATCAGCCGCCGGGCGGACCGGACAACCCGCCGGGCAGACCGGGCGATCCGCCGGGCAGACCGCCGTGAACGCGGGGCCCGACGCGGTGAGGACACCGGCCGGGGCGACAGCGCCGGCCACGAAGACGCAAGCCGCAGCCGAGACCGGCGAGTAGTCGCGCGCGAAGAAGGGCCGTACCCATGACCACGTACCAGGACAAGCCCTGGCTCGCCCACCTCAACGCGGTGCAGCGCGCCCCCATCACCCCGCCGACCAGCGTCCTGCACGCGTTCGAGGCCGCGGTCCGCCGCGCCCCCGGCCGTACCGCGCTCGCCTACTTCGACGGCCGGCTGACCTACGCGGAGACCGACGCGCTGTCCGACGCGATAGCGGCCCACCTCGTGGAGCGCGGGTTCCGGCGCGGCGACCGCGCCGTGATCATGCTCCAGAACACCCCGCACTTCGTGATCGCGCTGTTCGGCGTCTGGAAGGCGGGCGGCGTCGCCGTCCCCGTCAACCCCATGTACAAGGCGGGCGAGGTCGGCCACGTCCTGCGCGACGCCGAGGTGACCGCGCTGTTCTGCGCCGACCGCGCCTGGGAGGAGTACCTGCGCGCCACGGCCGCCGACTCACCGGTCCGCATCGCCGTCACCGCCTGCGCCTTCGACTTCCAGAGCCGCGACGACGCGCGGGTGCTGCGCGGCGAGCGCGCCGCCCCCGCGACCGACGCCGACGACCTGTGCACCGTCGCCCGCTCCGGCGCGCACCGCCCCGCCGACCCCGGCCTCACCCCGGACGACACCGCCCTCATCAGCTACACCTCGGGCACCAGCGGCGCGCCCAAGGGCGCCATGAACACCCACGGCAACATCACCTTCAACGCCGAGCGCCAGCGCACCGGCGGCGGCATCCCCGAGGGCGCCACCTACTTCGCCCTCGCGCCGCTCTTCCACATCACCGGCATGGTCAACGAGCTCACGGCCTGCGTGGCGAACGCCGGGACGCTGGCCCTGACCTACCGCTTCGAGCCCGGCGTCGTCCTCGACGCCTTCCTCGAACACCGCCCCGCCTTCACCGTCGGCCCCTCCACCGCCTTCATGGCGCTGCTGGCCCAGCCCCAGGTCACCCGGGACCACTTCGCGTCCTTCCGCTCGATCTCCTCCGGCGGCGCGCCCCTGCCGCCCGCGCTCACCGACGAGTTCCGGGACGCCCTCGGCCCGTATCTCCACAACGGCTACGGACTCACCGAGTGCACCGCCCCCTGTGCCAGCGTCCCGCCTGGCACGGACGCGCCCGTGGACCCGGCCTCCGGCACCCTCGCGGTCGGCGTGCCCGGCCCCGACACCGTGGTGCGGATCATCGACGAGAAGGGCGGCGACGTGCCCTTCGGCGAGCACGGCGAGATCGCGGTGCGCGGCCCCCAGGTCGTACCGGGCTACTGGCGGCGCCCCGAGGAGACCGAAGCGGCCTTCCCCGGCGGTGAGCTGCGCACCGGGGACATCGGCTTCATGGACCCGACCGGCTGGCTCTACGTCGTCGACCGCAAGAAGGACATGATCAACGCGTCCGGCTTCAAGGTCTGGCCGCGGGAGGTCGAGGACGTCCTGTACACCCACCCGGCCGTGCGCGAGGCCGCCGTCGTCGGGGTGCCCGACAGCTACCGGGGCGAGTCGGTGAAGGCGTATGTGAGCCTGCGGCCGGGCGCCCCCGCCGAGGGCGCCGAGATCGTCGCGTACTGCAAGGAGCGCCTCGCCGCGTACAAATACCCGAGGGAAGTGGAGATCCTGCCGGACCTCCCCAAAACCACGAGTGGGAAGATCCTGCGGCGGGAACTGCGCACCCGCGCGTAACCGCGTCAAGCGCGACGTAACGCGCCACAGAACAGCACAGCACAGCACAGGGGAAAGGCGGGCGATGGCGATGGCCAGGACGACGGAGGGCGACGGAAAGCCCGTACCGCAACGGCTGCTGGCCGCCGCCACCCGCCTCTTCGCCGACCAGGGGTACGACCGCACCTCCGTACAGGAGATCGTCGAGGCGGCGGGCGTGACCAAGGGCGCGCTCTACCACTACTTCGGCTCGAAGGACGATCTGCTGCACGAGGTGTACGCGCGGCTGCTCCGCCTCCAGCAGGAGCGGCTGGACGGCATCGCCGACTCCGCCGCGCCGGTGGAGCGACGGCTGCGCGAGGCCGCCGCCGACGTCGTCGTCACCACCATCGACAACCTCGACGACGCCACCATCTTCTTCCGCTCCATGCACCAGCTCAGCCCCGAGAAGCACAAGCAGGTACGGGCCGAGCGGCGTCGCTACCACGAGCGGTTCCGCGCCCTGATCGAGGAGGGCCAGGAAGCCGGCGTCTTCAGCCGGGAGACCCCCGCCGACCTGGTGGTCGACTACCACTTCGGGTCCATCCACCACCTCAGCGCCTGGTACCGGCCGCAGGGCCCGCTCACGCCGCGCGAGGTGGCCGACCACCTCGCCGATCTGCTGCTGAGGGCGCTGCGGGTGTGACGGCCGTACGAGCGGGGGGGGGGGGGGGGGGGGGGGGGGGAAATTCCTCCCTGCACCTACTCCGCAGGGGGTCTTTTTCTCCCTCCCAGGACAACGGAAGTTGTGCGCCTCCGTTTGTTCTCCCTCTAGAATCC
>NZ_JBWKFF010000013.1:168835-247735 GCF_056434425.1 Streptomyces sp. NPDC044033
AGACGGACACCCCCCCCCCGCTATTTTGGTTCCCCCCCCCCTCGTCTTTTTTTGTGGGGTGTGCTGGTGTGGCTCCACGCCCCGCCCTCTCTCTCCCCCCCGCCCCTCCCCTCCCCCCCCCGCTCTCGTGCCACCGGCTCAGAGGTACTTCTTCAGCTCCCGGCGAGCCAGCGAGCGCTGGTGCACCTCGTCCGGGCCGTCCGCGAGCCGCAGGGTGCGCGCGCCCGCCCACAGTTCCGCGAGCGGGAAGTCCTGGCTGACGCCGCCGGCCCCGTACAGCTGCACCGCCCGGTCGATGATGTCCACGACGGTCCGCGGCGTCGCGATCTTGATGGCCTGGATCTCGGTGTGCGCGCCGCGGTTGCCGACGGTGTCCATCAGCCACGCGGTCTTGAGCACCAGCAGCCGCAGCTGCTCCACCGCCACCCGGGCGTCCGCGATCCACTCCTGGACGACGCCCTGCTGGGCGAGGGGTTTGCCGAAGGCCGTACGGTCCACGGCGCGCCGGCACATCAGCTCGATGGTCCGCTCGGCCATCCCGATCAGCCGCATGCAGTGGTGGATGCGGCCGGGGCCCAAGCGGGCCTGGGCGATGGCGAAGCCGCCGCCCTCCTCGCCGATGAGGTTGCCCGCGGGCACCCGGGCGCCGTCGAAGACGACCTCGGCGTGGCCGCCGTGGGAGTGGTCCTCGTAGCCGTAGACCTGCATGGCGCGGCGGACGTCGACGCCGGGGGTGTCGCGGGGGACCAGGACCATGGACTGCTGGCGGCGGATGTCCGTGCCGTCCGGGTCGGTCTTGCCCATGACGATGAAGATCCGGCAGTCGGGGTTCATGGCCCCGGAGATGTACCACTTGCGGCCGGTGATGACGTAGTCGTCGCCGTCGCGCTCGATCCGCGTCTCGATGTTGGTGGCGTCGGACGAGGCGACCTCGGGCTCGGTCATCGCGAAGGCGGACCGGATCTCCCCGGCGAGCAGCGGCTCCAGCCACCGCCGCCGCTGCTCCGCGGTGGCGAACTGCGCGAGCACCTCCATGTTCCCGGTGTCCGGGGCGGCGCAGTTGAGCGCGGTGGGCGCGAGCTGCGGGCTGCGGCCGGTGATCTCGGCGAGCGGCGCGTACTGGAGGTTGGTCAGCCCGGCGCCGTACTCCTCGTCCGGCAGGAAGAGGTTCCACAGGCCCCGCTCGCGCGCCTCGGCCTTGAGCTCCTCGACGATCGCCGGGGTGCCCCACGGGGAGGCCAGCTTCGCCCGCTGCTCGGCCGCGACCGGTTCGGCGGGGACGACCCGCTCGTCCATGAAGGCGAGGAGCCGCTCGCGCAGCTCTTCGGTACGGGCGTCGAATGCGAAGTCCATGGTGTGCTCAGCCCTCCTGAAGGGTGGTGAGTCCGTTGTCGATGAAGACCGGGACCAGGGCGCCGATGCTGTCGAAGCCGGCGCCGACGGTCTGGCCGAGCGTGTAGCGGTAGTGGATGCCTTCGAGGATCACGGCGAGCTTGAAGTAGGCGAAGGCCGTGTACCAGGGCAGGGCGCTCACGTCGCGGCCGGAGCCGGCGGCGTAGCGCTCCACGATCTCGGCGGGCTCGGGGTGGCCGGGCGCGCCGCGCGTGGTGGCCACGGGCGAGCCCTCGAACGCCTCCAGCTCGCTGTACATCATCAGCAGGCCGAGGTCGGTGAGCGGGTCGCCGAGCGTGGACATCTCCCAGTCCAGGATCGCCTTGATGCGGTCGTCGGCGCCGACCAGGACGTTGTCGAGGCGGTAGTCGCCGTGCACGACGGCCGGGGCGGGGGAGTTCGGCAGTTTCTTCGCGAGCGCCTGGTGGAGCTCGTCGATGCCGGGCAGCTCGCGGTTGCGGGACGCCTCCAGCTGCTTGCCCCAGCGGCGGAGCTGCCGCTCCAGGAAGCCGTCGGGGCGTCCGAAGTCCGCCAGGCCGACCGCGGCCGGATCGACGGCGTGCAGCTGTACGAGCGTGTCGGCGAGGGCGAGGACCACCTCGCGGGTGCGGCGCGGGCCGATGGCCGTGAGCTGTTCGGCGCTGCGGTACGGCGTGCCGTCCACGAACTCCATGACGTAGAAGGGCGAGCCGGTGACGGACTCGTCCTCGCAGAGCAGCAGCGTCTCGGGCACCGGCACGGTGGTCTCCTGCAGCGCGCTGATCACCCGGTACTCGCGCCGCATGTCGTGGGCGGTGGCGAGGACGTGCCCGAGCGGGGGGCGGCGCACCACCCAGCGGGAGGCGCCGTCGGTGACCGCGTACGTGAGGTTGGAGCGGCCCCCTTCGATCAGCTCGGCGGTGAGCGGCGCCGTCGCGAGTCCGGGGCGTTCGCGGTCCAGGTGCGCGCTCAGCCGCTCCAGGTCGAGCCCTGGCGGGTTGCCCTTGCTCATCGCGTGCTCCTCAGTTTGGACGTAGACGGATGGAAACGGTGGGGACGTGCGTACGCGGAACATGATGCCGACCAGTCGGTATGTCGTCCAGTGATCTCGTGATGAGATCTAGCGCACTGGACGCATCCCTGAATATGGTTCACGTATGGATACGTCGCTGACGATCGAAGAGGTTCATCTCACCCCGATCCTGATAGCCGACCCGCCCTTGCTCAACACCCAGGGCGTCCACCAGCCCTACACACCACGGCTCATCGTCGAAGTCGTCACGCGCGGCGGCGTGACGGGGGTGGGGGAGACCTACGGGGACGGCGACTACCTCGCGCTGGCCCGCCCGCTCGCCGACTCCCTGATCGGCCACCCGATCACGGACATGAACCGGCTCTTCTCGCTCGCCGAAGCGGCCGAAGTCGCCGGAGCAGCCGAAGCCACCGAAACCGCCGGAGCAGCCGAAGCCGCCGCCGCGAGCTCCGCGCGAAGCGCGCCGGGCGTAGGGACGGCCGACGCGAGCGTCGACGCCGGGGGGCTGCGCGGCGTCCGCAGCGCCGCGAAGCTCCGCCTCTCCGTGGTCTCCGCCTTCGAAGTGGCCTGCCTCGACGCGCTCGGCAAGACGCGCGGCCTGCCCGTGCACACGCTCCTCGGCGGCAAGGTCCGCGACCGCGTCGAGTACAGCGCGTACCTCTTCTACCGCTGGGCCGCCCACCCCGCCCCCGACGCCCCCAAGGACGACTGGGGCGCCGCCCTCGACCCGGGGCGGATCGTCGCCCAGGCGCGGCGGTTCGCCGCCGAGTACGGCTTCCGCTCCTTCAAGCTCAAGGGCGGCGTCTTCCCGCCGGACGAGGAGATCGCCGCCGTACGGGCCCTTGCCGCCGCCTTCCCCGGGCAGCCGCTGCGCCTCGACCCCAACGGCGCCTGGTCCGTCGAGACCTCCCTGCGCGTGGCCCGCGCGCTGGGGGACGTACTCGAATACCTGGAGGACCCCGCCAGCGGCACCGGCCGGATGGCCGAGGTGGCGGCGGGCGCCGGCCTGCCGCTCGCCACCAATATGTGCGTGACGACCTTCCCCGAGATACGCGAGGCGTTCACCCGCGGCGCCGTCCAGGTCGTCCTCTCCGACCATCACTACTGGGGCGGGCTGCGCAACACCCGCGAACTCGCCGCGATCTGCCGCACCTTCGGCGTCGGCCTGTCCATGCACTCCAACACCCACCTGGGCATCAGCCTCGCCGCCATGACGCATGTCGCCGCCACCGTCCCCAACCTCGACTACGCCTGCGACAGCCATTACCCCTGGCAGACCGAGGACGTCATCACCCGGCGCCACGTCTTCGAGGACGGCTGCCTGACCGTCCCCGACGCCCCCGGCCTCGGCGTCGAACTCGACCGCCCCGCCCTCGCCGCGCTCCACCGCCGCTGGCTGGACGACGACGGCACGATGCGCGAACGCGACGACGCGGCGGCGATGCGGGTGGCCGACCCTAACTGGACGACCCCGGCGGTACCGCGCTGGTGACCCCGAGGGGGCCGGCGTCCCGGAGTCCGTGTCATCTCCCTGGCCGGATCGGCGCCGTCACGGCTCCCGGTCGTATCCGGGCGGGGAATCGCGGCAGGCGTCGGGTGGCGGGTTCCGGCAGGAACTCCTGTGCCGCTGGGGCGCGTCGCGTGTCGCGAGCCCGGCTCCGATCCATCGGCCAGGCCCCAACGGGCATTCTGACTACGTGTCGACGGATGGGTCGGGCTTCGCCTGGAGCTCGTCGAGTCGCAGAAACGCCAGGGCGCGGCGCATCAGGTCGACGAGTTCCTCGGGCTCGTCCTGCCAGGCCCAGTACTCCATGGTGACGGTGAACGCATCCAGCACCGCGGTGGTCATCAGACGCACTTCGAGACTGTCGGCAGGGGCGCCCGCCCGGGATGCCAGGGCGGGCGCCAGCCGTTCCCGCATCTCCCGCCCCGCGGCGAGCCAGCGCGTCTTCAGGACGGGGACGGTCCCCAGGACCCGGACCAGTCGGCGGGCCCGGGCAGCGTCCTCCAGACGGCGCTCGGCCGTCGCTGTCCCGAAGGACGCCTCGATGGCGGCGCTGAGCGGTTCATCGATCGGATGTTCCGCGAGGACGTCCACGAGATGGCTGACGCTGGAGGTGAAGAGGGGGGCGAGGGCGTCCTCCTTCGTCGGGCAGTAGCGGTAGAAGGTGCGCAGGGAGATGCCCGCGGCCGAGGCGATGTCCTCGACCGTCGTCGCCTCGTAGCCGCGGTCCGCGAACAGGGCCGCCGCGGCCTCCGCGAGCTCCAGCCGGGTCTGAAGGCGCCGGTGTTCCGTCAGGGACGGACGGCCCCGCGCTGCCGCCATCGTTCGCTCCTTGCCATGGTTCGCCTTGGCCCTCATTCTCACAGAGATTTATTGGCACGCCGCGCCAAAAAAGCTTATGTTGATCAACGACTGATCAAGCGCCGATCGGCCGGCGGTCGATTCATCCGCTGTGCCCGTGCTGTCGCGCCACCGCCGCATGGCCGCATGCCCGCGCGCCGGTGGGCCGCACGGCGAACGGCGATCGAGACCGGCGATCGAGACCGGCGACCGGCGACCGGCGACCGGCGAACATACAGCGTCAGCGAAGGAGCGGACCATGTCCCGCACTTACCTCATCACCGGAGCCGCCTCCGGCATCGGCAAGGCCACCGCCACCAGCCTCAAGGAGCAGGGGCACACGGTCATCGGCGCTGACCTCAAGGACGCCGATATCGTCGCGGACCTCGCCACCCCCTATGGCCGGGTCCATCTGGTCCAGCAGGCGAAAGAGCTGAGCGGTGGGCGACTCGACGCCGTGATCGCGGGCGCCGGCCTCGCCGGTTTCGACCCCCGAGCCGTCAGCGTCAACTACTTCGGCGCGGTCGCCACTTTGGAAGGGCTGCGCCCCCTGCTGGCCGCCAGTGCGGCCCCCCGCGCCGTCGTCATCGCCTCGGCCACCGCCGTCCACCCTCACGACACGGCCATCGCCGACGCGGCGCTCGCCGGTGACGAGGAGGCGGCGCTGGCCGCCGCCCAGGCGGCGGTCGACCGGGGAGAGGGCTATGCGATCTACGGCTCGACCAAGGCCGCCATCGCCCGATGGATACGCCGCACCTCCGTGACCGCCGACTGGGCGGGCGCCGGTATCCCCCTCAACGCCGTCGCCCCCGGCACCGTCGTCACCCCCATGACCGAACCCATGCTGGCCAGCCCAGAGGTGCGCGAGCTCCTCGACACGACTGTCCCCATGCCGCTCCACGGCCACGCCCAGCCGGCACAGATCGCTCCCCTCCTGGCCTGGCTCACCTCCCCCGAGAACGAACTGGTCACCGGCCAGGTCGTCTTCATCGACGGCGGCGCCGACGCCGTACTGCGCGGCGACGGCACTTGGTGAGCCGCGAAGGGGAACGGCCGGTCGGAGACAACCCGCGATCCGCAGCCATCGGAGGCTCATCCGTGCACACGCTCACCCGCATCACCGTGGTCACCGCCGACCCCGATGCCGTCTGGCGGCTCATCGGAACGTTCGGCGGCCTCGCCGACTGGCACCCCCTGCTGCCACCGTCGGTCATCGAGGACGGCGCCGATCCCGAGACGCCCGGGGCGGTGCAGGCGTTCTCCCTCAACGGCCAAGTGGTCATCCGGGAACGGCTCCTGGAGAAAGACGACTCGCGCCGGATGCTCTGCTACACCATCCATGAATCCGCCGTCCCCGTCTCCGATTACGTCTCCACGCTGTCCGTACACCCGCACGACGCGGGCGCCGAGATCCACTGGACCGCGACATACGAGGCCGCCGACGAACTCGTCCCCGAGATCGAGAGGCAATTCGGCGACAACATCTACGCCACCGGCCTGGACGCGCTCAAAGAACGCTTCGCCCGGCCCGCATAGGGACCGCCCGGCGACTCCTCATCGGGAGCCGTGGCCGCAAAGCGGCGAAGGCGACCCCGCCCTGGAGACGTACGCTCTCGTCTCGTACCCGGCTGCCACGGCTCGTAGCCCTTGGGGGAGACAGACGTGACCAGCAACGCAGACCCCGCCGACCAGGCAGAACAGGGAGGTCACCGAACCGGGATCAGGATGGATGCGCTACCGCTGATTCCCGTTCGGTCACTCTCCGAGGGCCAGCACCCCCACGCCCAGCGCCACCAGGGCGATCGTGCATCCGGCGGCGGCCACGGCCGCCCGCGGGGACAGGGCGGGCGGCCGCGGCGCGTCGAGGGCGTGGATGCGGCGGTTGGCCGCGCCCAGAAAGGCCAGGAAGGCCAGGGCGATCAGCGCCACGGCCAGTACGGCGAGCGGGTCCGGGCCGCTGCGCAGGGCCTGCCGGACGGCGAGCACCCCGGCCACCGCACAGGACAGCGTCGTACGCCGCCACGCCATCCGGGTCCGCTCCGGCTGGAGCCCCGGGTCCCGCTCCCGCCGCCGCTCCTGCTCCTGCTCCTCGGACCCGCCCGGAGCCAGCTCCATCAGCCCGCCCAGCCGAAGGCGACCACGAGCACCAGCACCACCGAGATCGCCGCCAGCAGCAGCGCCAGCATGGTCGGGAACCGGCTGATCGGCAGGTCCTCGCCGCGCCGCATCGCCCGCTCGCAGCGCACCCACTGGTTCACCGCCCGCACCGCGCACAGCGCGCCGCCCACCAGCAGCACCAGCGCCAGCGTGAGCCGCAGCGGCCGGGGTATGCGCGGCAGGAACTGATCGACCGCGAAGCCGCCGCCCACCAGCGCCAGCGAGGTGCGCAGCCAGGCCAGGAAGGTGCGCTCGTTGGCGAGCGTGAAGCGGTAGTCGGGGGTCGTGCCCTCCTCGTGGATGCGCCGCGGCGCGAACCACAGCCGCACGCTCGCGGCGGCGGACGCGAGGGCCCCGGAGGCGGGCCTGCCACGATCGATCATGGCAGGACTCTACTTTCCGTGTTCCCCGTCGAGCAGCCGCAGCCGTCGGTACGCCTCCAGCCCGTCCGGCGTCCAGTCCCACTCGGCGAGCCGGTCGTCCAGCTCCTCCTCGGTGAGGAAGGCGTGCCAGGCGATCTCCTCGGACTGCGGATCGACCGGAAGGTCGCAGCGCACCTCGTAGACCCACGACCACCAGCTGTGGTCGGAGTCGGGCGATGTGTACAGGAACTTCAGCCGCGGCAGCGGCGCGGGCAGCCCGCGCACGCCCAGCTCCTCCTCCGCCTCGCGCAGCGCCGCCTCGTCGTACGTCTCACCCGCCCCGACGACCCCGCCCACGAACATGTCGTAGTGCGAGGGGAAGACCAGCTTCCGCGCGGTGCGGCGGTGCACGAAGATCCGTCCCTCGCCGTCCCGGACGAGGATGAAGGCGCACCGGTGCCGCAGCCCCCGCACGTACGCGTCGTCGCGCCGGGCCTGGCCGACCACCTCGTCGCAGTCGTCCACGATGTCCAGTACTTCGTCCGCCGAGAGCGGCGGCTCCTCGTGTGTATCAGCCATACGTCCATCACATCATCCACGCCCCGAAGCGCCACGGCGGCCACCGGCCCGTACGCCCCGGACACCGCCCCGACCGGGCCCGCTCCGGCCCTCGGCCCGACCCGGCCGGTACGTACGCCCCGTACGACCGTCCCGGCCGCGCGCCCGGCCGGGGCGCGTGCCCGGCCGGGGCGCGTGCCCGGCCGGGGCGCGTGCCCGCCCCGGCCCGTACGTCCGTCCCCGCCCCCGTCAGCGCGGCTGGAGGTCCCGTACGCGCCCGGCCTCCGACGTCCCCGCGGGCATCGCCGGGTGGCGGCCGATCAGCACGATGCCCAGGACGATCGCCGCGATGCCCGCGGCCTCCCAGGCCAGCGCGCCCGTCGTCATCCGCAGCCGGTCGCCCAGGAACCCGACCCCGCAGACGATCCCCGCCAGCGGCTGGGCGGCGGTCAGGGCGGGCAGCGACATCCGCAGCGGCGCCGTCTCGAACGCGCTCTGCACCAGCACCAGACTGGTGACGCCGAGCGCCAGCACCCCGTACGGCTGCCACCCGGTGGCCAGCGCCGCCCAGCCGCCGTCCGCCAGCCGCTCGCTGCTGACCCGGGTCAGCGCGTCCTGGAGCCCGTACAGCAGGCCCGCCGCCACCGCCAGCAGCACGGCCTCGGCGCTCATCCGCACCCGCTTGGCGGTCAGCGTCATCAGCAGCGCGCACCCCAGCATCAGGCCGATGATCAGCCAGTGGCGCAGCGGGGAGGCGACGGTGTCGCCGCCGCGCGGCTGCCCGGCCACGATGAACGCCGTCACGCCGCCCGCCAGCAGCCACAGCCCGCCCCAGCCCGTCCAGCCGAGCGGCTGCCGCGTCTGCCATCTGGACAGGGCCATCGCGAACAGCAGATTCGTCGCCAGCAACGGCTCCACCAGCGAGACCTCGCCCCAGCCCAGTGCCAGCGCGCCGAGCACCATGCCCGCCGCCATCAGCGCGATGCCCGCCACCCAGCGCGGCATCCGGATCAGGTCGAGCAGCAGCCGGGGAGAGAGGAAGTCGCTCATGGGGGCCCGCTGCGCCGCGTTCTGCTGGAAGACGAAGCCGACACCCAGGCAGCACGCTGCTCCCACGGCGTAGATGAAGACGAGGACAGTCACGTCGCGTACCTCAAGACCGGCCGGGTGTGGGGGACTTGGCAGAAGACCTTAGCCGCCGCAGGGGGTGGCGCGGCGGCCGAGTACCCGGATTCGCAGTCTGCCATCCCCGCGCGGACGCGGCAGCCGGGGCGTATCCCGCGAGGGGCCGGCGCGAACGGGTGACGGCCGGGGCGCGCGCGTACTCGCTCCGAACAGTTGACGCACCGGGCCGCGCGATCCGAGGATCAAAGCGACCAGCCGCAGCGCAGCGACCCAGCCGAGCAGGACGGACGCCCCCATGGCCTACGACGCAGACGTGATCGTGATCGGCGCGGGCCTGGCCGGGCTCGCCGCCACCGCCGAACTCGCCGCGGCCGGCCGCCGGGTCATCCTGCTCGATCAGGAGCCCGAGCGGTCCATCGGCGGCCAGGCGCATTTCTCCTTCGGCGGCCTGTTCCTCGTCGACTCGCCCGAGCAGCGCCGGCTGCGCGTCCGCGACAGCCACGAGCTGGCCTGGCAGGACTGGCAGGGCGCCGCGGGCTTCGACCGTCCGGAGGACCACTGGCCGCGCCGCTGGGCCGAGGCGTACGTCGATTTCGCGGCCGGCGAGAAGCGGGCCTGGCTGCACGAGCGGGGCGTCCGCTTCTTCCCCGTCGTCGGCTGGGCCGAGCGCGGCGGGTACTCCGCCACCGGGCACGGCAACTCCGTGCCGCGGTTCCACATCACCTGGGGCACCGGCCCCGGACTCGTCGCGCCCTTCGAACGCAGGGTCCGGGCCGCGGCCGCCCGCGGCCTGGTCGACCTGCGCTTCCGGCACCGCGTCACCACTCTGACCCGCAGCGCGGGCGCGGTCGACACCGTCTGCGGCGAGGTCCTCCAGCCGAGTGCGGCGGCGCGCGGCACGGCCAGCAGCCGCGAGGTGACCGGCTCCTTCGAGCTGCGCGCCCAGGCCGTGATCGTCACCTCGGGCGGCATCGGCGGCAACCACGATCTCGTACGGGCGAACTGGCCCGAACGGCTCGGCCCGCCGCCCGCCCGGATGCTCAGCGGGGTACCGGCGCACGTGGACGGGGCGATGCTCGGCATCACCGAGCGGGCCGGGGGCCGGGTCATCAACCCCGACCGCATGTGGCACTACACCGAGGGCATCGAGAACTGGCATCCGATCTGGGCGCGGCACGGCATCCGCATCCTGCCCGGCCCCTCCTCGCTGTGGCTGGACGCGATCGGCCGGCGGCTGCCGGTCCCCCTCTTCCCGGGCTTCGACACGCTCGGCACCCTCGAACACATCATGGAGACCGGCTACGACTACACGTGGTTCGTGCTCGACCAGCGCATCATCGGCAAGGAGTTCGCCCTCTCGGGCTCCGAGCAGAACCCGGACCTGACCGGCAAGAGCATCCGCGGCGTACTCGACCGGGCCCGTACCGCGGTGCCGGCCCCCGTCAAGGCGTTCATGGACCACGGCGTGGACTTCGTCGTGGAGCGCGACCTGGGCGCGCTGGTGCGGGGCATGAACGAGCTGACCAAGGAGCCGCTCATCGTCGAGGAGGAGCTGCGCGACGAGATCGTCGCGCGCGACCGGGAGATGACCAACCCGTTCACCAAGGACCTCCAGGTCACGGCGGTGCGCGGCGCGCGCCGCTACCTCGGCGACCGGCTCATCCGCACCGCCGCGCCGCACCGCCTCCTCGACCCCGCGGCCGGTCCGCTGATCGCCGTGCGGCTGAGCATCCTGACCCGCAAGACGCTCGGCGGCCTGGAGACCGACCTCTCCTCGCGGGTGCTGACCGAGGGCGGCGAGGTGCTGCCCGGCGTGTACGCGGCGGGCGAGGCCGCGGGGTTCGGCGGCGGCGGGATGCACGGCTACCGCTCGCTGGAGGGCACCTTCCTCGGCGGCTGCCTCTTCTCGGGGCGTACGGCGGGGCGGGCGGCGGCGAGGGCGGTGGGCTGAGGGGGCGGACGGCTGGTCGGCTGGACGGCTGGGAGCGGGCGGCTGGGCCTTGGTCGGCAGCGTACGGCCGTATGGCTGTACGGTCATACGGCCGTATGGCGAGGCTGCCGCGGTGGTGCGGGAAGGTCGCGCGGGTCCGTATGGGAAGGCCGCGCGGGTCCGTGCGGGAAGGCCGCGTGGGTCCGTACACCCGCAGAACTCAGCTGAAACGATCCTGTTGATCAACTCTCCCCGGTAGCCCCGGAGTTGGGGAAAGTTCAGTCCAGCGACCGCTCTTGACGCAGACCCATGGGGACCGGTTTGCTGTGCGTGATCACGTGAGTCTGTATCCGTAGGCGGACGCGCTGACCCCGCGCCCGGAGGGGACGTGCGCCATGGAGGAAGTCCGCCGATGACGCCTCCACCGCCCTTGGGCCGGCCGCGGAACAAGGACGGTCCCGCGTTCGACCCGGCGCTCGACGACGCACCCCTCGCCACGGTCCGCGACGCGCTCGCCCGCGGGCGCTGGCCCGCGGCCCGCGACCTGCTCGCCCGGACCGGCCAGGACTGGGACCGCCGCGGCCACCGGCTCGTCGTCCTCGGCGCGGGGAAGAGCAGCCTGGCCTGGGCGCGGGAGTGGCAGCTGGCCGAGCCGGACAGCGCGGACGCCGCGGCGCTGCTCGCCTGCGCCGCCGTCTTCCGGGCCGCGCGCGGCAGGGACGGCCCCGAGCAGGCGCGCGAGGCGTGTCTGGGCGCTGCCAGGATGGACCCCGCCGACCCCTCGCCCTGGCTGGCGCTCCAGATCCTCGCCCACCGCACCGGCTCGGGGGACGTGTGCGTACGCGCCTTCGACCAGGTACGGGCCCGCCACCGGGACCACCACCACGCACACCATCTGATGGCGGCCTGCCTCGCCGAACAGCGCGGCGGCCGGGACCCGCTGCACGAGGTCTACGACTTCGCCTCCTGGGCCGCCGAACAGGCCCCCGCCGACTCGCCCCTGGCCGTCCTGCCGGTCGTCGCCCACGCCGAGCGCTACCGCGTGCTGGCCCGCGCCGGACTGGAACCGCGCGACCCCGCCCGCAGCGGCCACTGGACCACCCGCCGCGCCCGGCAGGTCATGAAGTCCGCCTTCGACTGGTGGCTCGAATGGGACGGCGAGGAGCACCCGCGGCGCAAGATCGACCTCAACTTCCTGGCGCACGCCAAGTTCCTGGAGGGCCGGATGGCCGAGGCCGCCGCGCTCTTCACCCGCATCGGACCGCATGCCACCCGCGCCCCGTGGTCCTACCCCGACCGAGATCCGAAGAAGGTCTTCCGCGCCGCGCGCGACAGCGCGCTCGGCTCCGTCTGACCCAGTGACAGCTCCCCCGACTCCCCTATGGAAGAGGACCCCGTGATGGCTACGGGCACGGCGCACGAGATCAGCACGTTCAAAGGACAGGGCAGACGGCTCCGCGCCGACCGGCTGGGCATGCCCGGCCTGCTGCTGTCGGTACTCGCGGCCAGCGCGCCGCTGATGGTGGTGGCCGGGGTCATGCCCACCACCTTCGGTGTCATGGGCATGGTCGGACAGCCGCTGCTGTTCGTCATCCTCGGCGTCGTGCTCGCGCTGTTCGGCTTCGGCTACGCCGAGATGAGCCGCCACGTCCACAACGCCGGGGCCTTCTACGCCTACATCGCCCGCGGCCTCGGCGGCACCGCGGGCACCGCCGCCTCCCTGGTGGCCCTGGTCGCCTACAGCGCCCTCCAGGTCGGCGTCTTCGGCATCTTCGGCTTCGAGGTCTCCAACCTCGCCGCCCGCCACTTCGATATGACCCTCGCCTGGTGGATACCGTCCCTCGGCGCCGTCCTGATCGTCGCCGTACTCGGCTGGCTGAAGGTCGACCTCAACGCCAAGGTGCTGGGCGTGCTGCTCCTCGTCGAGTGCGCGATGGTCATCGCCTTCGACATCGCCGGCTTCGCCCGGCCGGGCGGGGAAGGGGTGTCGCTGCACGCCTTCGACCCCGCCACCCTCAGCGGCGCCGGCCTCGGCACCGCGCTGTGCTTCTGCATCGCGGCCTTCGTCGGCTTCGAACAGGCCCCCGTCTACGCCGAGGAGACCAGCCGGCCCAACGTCCTCGTCGCCCGCGTGATGTTCCTCGCCGTCGGCTTCGTCGCCCTCTTCTTCGTCGTCAGCTCCTGGGCGCTGACCGTCGCCGCCGGGCCCTCCGCGATCGTCGGCACCGCCCAGAAGGAAGGGCCCAACCTGCTCTTCCTGCTCACCGAGGACCGCTACGGCCCGGTCTTCACCGACGTCATGCACGTCTTCTACGTCACCGGCATGTTCGCCGCGATGCTCAGCTTCCACAACGTCGTCGCCCGCTACGCCTTCGCCATGGGCCGTGAGGGGCTGCTGCCCGCCGCCCTCGGCCGCACCGCCGCCTCCAGCGGCGCCCCCGCCTACGGCTCGCTGCTCCAGAGCGCGGTGGCGCTGGTCGTCGTGGTGCTCTTCGCGGTCACCGACGGCCGGCCCATCGGCGACCCCACCGCTCCCGTGCTGCACCTCTTCGCCTGGATGGGCAACATCGGCGCGCTCGGCATCATCGTGCTGATGGCCACCGCCTCGGTCGCCGTCATCGCCTTCTTCGTACGGCGCGGCGCGGGCCGCGCCCAGGCGTGGCGGCTGCTGGCCTCCGCCGTCGCGGCCCTCGCGCTGCTGGTCATCGCCGTCTTCACGGTCAAGGACTTCGGCGTCCTGCTGGGCACCCACCCCGGCTCGGCGCTGAGCTGGATTCTGCCGGGCATCATCGGGGCCGCCGCGGTCGGCGGGATCGTCTACGGGCTCGTGCTGAAGTCCGTACGCCCAGCGCTGCACGCCCGTATCGGACTGGGCAACGAGGCGTTCCAATTGGAGAAGGCGTCCGACGAGGCGTCGCATACTCGGGCCACCGGGTGACCCTGGTCGGGTGGACTGTCGGCCATCGCTGGGCCTGCCGGGCCTGCCGGTCTAAGTAGGACCCATCAGTCCCGCCGGACCCGGCAGGACGAGCGCGACCCAATCGGGCCGAATCGACCCGCCGGGCGAGCGCAACCCCACCAGGCGGCCCCGACCCACCGGCGGGCCCCGACCCCACCCGACCAGCTCGACCCCATCCGACCAGCCCGACCCCACCGGGGCAGCCGCACCCAGCAAGCCGTCAGGACGAACCGAAGGAGCACCCATGACGTGGCGTCACCCGGCCCCCGAGGCGGCCGGCCCGCACCCGCTCGACTCCCACTCCCTCGACGGCCCCTCCGCCCTCGGCCCGCACCCGCTCGACCCGCTCACGGCCGACGAGATCTCCGCCGCCCGTCGGGTGCTCGACGAGGCCGGCAAGGTCGGGGCCGCCACCCGCTTCCCCCTCGTCCTGCTCGACGAACCCGACCGGCACACGGCAGCCGCCCACCGCGCGGGCGACCCGGTCACGCGGCGGCTGCGGGTCACGCTGCTGGACTCCGCGACCGGGGCGGCGGCCGAGGCGGTCGTCGATGTCACCGCGGGCGCCCTCCTCTCCTACCGCGGACTCGACGCCGCCTCGGAGGGGCAGGCGGGGATCACCGTCGAGGAGTACGGAATCGTCGACGAGGTCGTCAAGGCCGACCCCGGCTGGCGCAAGGCGATGGCCGAGCGCGGCATCGCCGAGCCGGACCTCGCGATCTGCGCGCCGCTGTCCGCCGGGGCCCTCGCCGTGGACGGGCGCCCCGGCCGCCGCCTGATGCGCTCGCTGACCTGGCTGCGCTGCACGGCGGACGACAGCGCCTGGGCGCACCCGGTGGGCGGCCTGGTCGCCGACGTCGATGTCATCGAGCGGCGCGTCGTACGGCTCATCGACACCGGTCCGGTGCCCGTACCGGCCGAGTGCGGGCGCTACGAGACCGAGTTCAACGGGCCCGCCCGCACCGATCTGCGCCCGCTGGAGATCACCCAGCCGCAGGGCCCCTCGTTCACCCTCGACGGCCACCGGCTCAGCTGGCAGAACTGGTCGTTCCGGATCGACTTCAACGCGCGCGAGGGCCTGGTCCTGCACCGGATCACGCACCGCGACGGCGACCGCGAGCGGTCCGTGCTGCACCGCGCCTCGCTCGCCGAGATGGCCGTCGCGTACGGGGAGGCGGAGGAGAGCCGCAACTGGGTGGCGTTCCTCGACGCGGGGGAGTACTCGCTGGGCCGGAGCACCAACGCGCTGCGGCTCGGCTGCGACTGCCTCGGCGAGATCCGCTACCTCGACGCCGTGCTCGCCGACGACCTCGGCGAGCCGCTGACCCTGCCGAACGCCGTCTGCGTGCACGAGGAGGACTTCGGACTGCTCTGGAAGCACACCGACAGCTTCAACGACGACGCCGTCGAGAGCCGCCGCGCCCGCCGCCTCGTGGTCTCCTTCATCGCGACCGTCGGCAACTACGACTACGGCTTCTACTGGTACTTCCACCAGGACGGCTCCATCGGCTTCGAGGCCAAGTCCACCGGCATCGTGCAGACCGCGGCCGTCGAGCCGGGCGCGGGCTCGCTGCACGGCACCGAGATCGCGCCGGGCCTGCTGGCCCCGTACCACCAGCACCTGTTCTGCGTGCGGCTCGACGCCGCCGTCGACGGCCCCGCCAACACCGTCGAGGAGGTCGACGTCGTGCCGATGCCGACGGGCCCCGGCAACCCGGCGGGCAACGCCTTCACCGCCCGTACGACCCCGATCGCCGTCGCCGGGGACGGCGGGCGGCTCGCGGACCCCGCGGTCGGCAGGCGCTGGCAGATCACCAACCCGGCCTCGCTCAACCGCATGGGCCGCCCCGTCGCGTACACCCTCGTGCCGCAGCCCGGCCCGGTGCTCCTGGCGCAGCCCGGCTCCGCCGTCGCCCGGCGCATGGCGTACGGCACGAAGCACCTGTGGGTCACCCGGCACCGTACGGACCGCCGTTACCCGGCGGGCGACCGCCCCAACCAGCATCCCGGCGGCGCGGGGCTGCCGGCCTGGGCCGTCGGGGACGAGTCGCTGGAGAACACCGAACTCACCCTCTGGCACACCTTCGGCCCCACCCACCTGCCCCGGCTTGAGGAGTGGCCGGTCATGCCCGTGGACCACAGCGGGTTCACCCTGCGGCCCACCGGTTTCTTCGACCGCAACCCCGCCCTCGACCTGCCCAGGGAGAGCGGGAGCGGCCACTGCCACGCGGAGGGGTGAGCTCGTCTACCGCACCGCTGAACCGCTATACCCAGGGGTGTGCCCGCAGGAACGCGTCGAGCGACTGCTCGAAGGACGCCCGCCCCTCCAGGCTCACGAGGTGCCCGGCGCCCGGGACCACCACGGCCCGCGCGCCGGGCACCACCGAGACGATGTCCGCGAGGTTGCCCGCGATGTCGCCGCTGTCCAGCTCGCCGACCAGGGCCACCGTCGGCACCTGGATCTCGTGCAGCCGCTCCAGACCCTGGGCCTCGATCGCCCGGCCCAGGGTCGGGGTGGCGACGTTGGCCGTGACGTTCGCCGTGGCCGTGGCCCATATCCGCTCGCGCAACACCGGGTCCACCGCCTCCGGTTCGCGGTACGGGCCGTCGACCCACATCCGCAGATAGTGCTCGACGAAGCGCTCCGCGCCGTCCGGCGCGCCGAAGCACTTCTCCTGCCCCTGGAGGTGCTCCTGGATATAGGGGTCGGTGCCCTCGCTGCCGCTGAGGCCCGGCGCGAGGAGCACCAGCGCCGCCACGACGCCGGGGTGCGTGATCGCCGTGTCCACCGCGATCCGGGCGCCCGACGAGTGCCCCACGAGAGTGGCCCGTACGACGCGCAGCTGGTCCAGGAGCGCGTACAGATCGTCGTGGTCGGACCAGTCGCCGTCGCTGACCGAGGAGCGGCCGTGCCCGCGGGCGTCGTAGCGGATGACGCGTCGCCCGGACCGCGCGAGCCGGGCGAACTGCTCGTCCCAGATGGTCATGTCGAGCATCCCGCCGTGCAGCAGCACCAGCGCCGGGCCGCTGCCCGCGGCCTCGTAGTACAGCTCGCCGTTCTCGACCGGCACCCGCCCGCACTCCACGACCATGAATCGGCACGCGACCACCGGCGTCCCGTCCGACACGAGAAAATGCGGGTCGCCGAGCGCCTGCCGCATCCGCGGGTCGTGCCAGAAGCCCTCATGGTCCGCCCGCCACGCGGCGACGCTCTCGTGGCCCTCGCCCTCGTCGCGCGCGTGTGCCTCGTCGATCTCGCCCAGAGGTATGACGCGTACCTCCGTCACCTCTATCACCGCGACCGGCCGGCCGGCCGAGTCGATCACCGCGGACCGCTCTCCCACTACGGGCAGCGGATCACCCGCGACCTCGTACTCCCGCACCAGGCCGGTGGTGGAGGTCTTCGCGCCGGAGAGCACGGCCGCGACCAACTGGTCGCGCAGGGGCCCCGGGAACGCCAGCTCGAAGGCGGGCAGCTCGTCAAACATCGTCATGGAGGAACCCTATGCAGAGTCAACCATGACCAGAGCCGCGCGGTCGGTCAAAGGGCGGGGAGGGGGCACCCGCGGAGCCGGGGACGGAGTCGGAGTCGGCACAGTGCGCGTACGACGCCGCCGAGTACGCGCACGACGCCGCCGAACCCCTGCGCGAGGCGCCCCCGCGCGGCCGGAGCGGCACACCCGGGCGCCCGGCCGGCGACAGCAGCGAGTCAGCCGGGGCGACAGCGGCGGCCCTCAGCCCTCCAGCGCCTTGCCGACCCGCCGGGAGACCGTGAACCCGTACAGATCGAGCACCCCGGGCGGCTCGGCCACGCCCGGCCCCCCGGCCCGTACCCACGCCGCGATGTCCGCGAGCGCCCCGTCGTCGTTGACCAGCCCCAGCCAGACCGGCCGCCCGCCCGCCGCCCGCCCCGCGGGCGAGGGCTGCACCACCATGACATTGGCCTGCTCGCACACGTCCAGGCACTCCGAGGCCCGCACCGGCGCCGCGCCGCCGAGCGCCGCGCGCAGCCGGGCTATCTGCCCCGCGTGATCGACACCGGGCACCTTGCGGGCGTCACCGCAGCAGCAGCCGCGGCACACCGTGATCCGGCACGATCCCGCGGCGGGCGCCGGGCGGCGCGCGTTGTTCGAGGTCATCCCGGAGATGATACGCACCGGCGGGCCGCGTGATCCGGGTGCGCGCCACTGATCCGGGTGTGCGCCACGCGCGGAAAACCCCTTGCGGGGCGCGCGCCCGCTCCCTTACCTTCGGTGTCGAACGTTGTTGCCGTTGATGGGAGAAGGCAGTTGCTCTACTGAGGTCCTGAGACACCGCGACCGCGCCTCTTGGTGCGCGGACGTGTGCGTGCGACCTCGGCACAGAGCCGCCTCCACCCACCCTCGTGGTGTCTCCACGTGCTGTGCCCTTTCCGTTTGAGCATTCACGAGCACCATGGAGACCCCTATGTCTCATATGCCCCCTTCGGCAGCCTCCATCACCTGCACCGGCCTCGACTTCTCCTGGCCCGACGGCACGCCCGTACTGGAAGACTTCCAGCTCGCCGTCGGCCCCGGCCGCACCGGACTCATCGGCCTCAACGGGGCAGGAAAATCAACCCTGTTGAAGCTGATCGCGGGGGAGCTGACCCCGAGCGCCGGAGCCGTGCGCGTCGCCGGACGGATCGGCTACCTGCCGCAGAGCCTCACCCTCGACACCTCGCTCCGCGTCGACGCGGCCCTCGGCATCGCCGGGACCCGCGCCGCGCTGCACGCCATCGAGAGCGGCGACGCGAGCGAGGAGCACTTCACCGCCGTCGGCGACGACTGGGACGTCGAGGAGCGCGCCCGCGCCACCCTCGACCGGCTCGGCCTGGACGGCATCGGCCTCGACCGCACCGCCGGCGCGCTCTCCGGCGGCGAGTCCGTGCTGCTGCGGCTCGCGGCCCTGCTGATCAGCCGCCCCGACGTGCTGCTCCTCGACGAGCCCACCAACAACCTCGACCTGCGCGCCCGGCAGCACCTGTACGACGCCGTCGCCGCCTGGTCCGGCGTCATGGTGGTGGTCAGCCACGACCGGGAGCTGCTCGAACTGGTCGACCGGATCGCCGACCTGCGCGGCGGCGAGGTCCACTGGTACGGCGGCAACCTCTCCGCGTACGAGCAGGCGCTGGCCGCCGAGCAGGAAGCCGCCGAGCGCATGGTGCGGGTCGCCGAGGCCGACGTGAAGCGGCAGCAGCGGGAACTCTCCGACGCCCATGTCAAGTTGGCCCGCCGGGTCCGCTACGGAAAGAAGATGAACGAGAACAAGCGCGAACCGAAGATCGTCATGAACGAGCGCAAGCGCGAGGCCCAGGTCTCCGCGGGCAAGCACCGCATCATGCACACCGAGAGGCTCCAGGAGGCCAAGGAACGCCTCGACGAAGCCGTCGAAGCCGTCCGCGACGACGACGAGATCCGCGTCGAACTGCCCTACACCGCCGTACCGCCCGGCCGCGGCGTCCTGACCCTGGACTCCCTGGAGGTACGCAACGGCGCCCGCGCCCACCTGGAGATCCGCGGCCCCGAACGGATCGCGCTCCTCGGCCCCAACGGTGCCGGCAAGACCACGCTGCTGCGCACCATCACCGGGGAGATCCCACCGGAGTCCGGCGAGGCGCGGACGCACGTACCGCTGCGCTACCTGCCGCAGCGGCTCGACGTCCTCGACGACGAGCTGACCGTCGCCGAGAACGTCGCCCGCTTCGCGCCCGGCGCCACCAACAACCGCGTCCGCGCCCGCCTCGCGCACTTCCTCTTCAAGGGCGCCCGCGCGGACCAGCGGGCCGGCACCCTCTCCGGCGGCGAGCGCTTCCGGGCGACCCTGGCCGCCCTGATGCTGGCCGAACCCGCCCCGCAGCTCCTCCTGCTCGACGAGCCGACCAACAACCTGGACATGGCCAGCGTCCGGCAGCTCGTCAGCGCACTGGAGTCGTACGAGGGAGCGCTGATCGTCGCCAGCCATGACCGGCCGTTCCTGAAGGAGATCGGCATCACGCGCGAGGTCGTCATCGACCCGGACGCCGCGTCGGCGGAGGGCGGCGCCTGAGCGGGACGGCTCGCCGTACGGGCCGGGGCACGCGCCCCGGCCCGTAACGCCGTAGTCCGACGCGCCTACCGCTGTCAGCCGCGGCCCAGCACCGACAGATCCACGGTGCGCGCCATCACCCGCAGCCCCGCGTCATTGGGATGCACCGTGTCACCGCCGTCATACGCCGCGAGCATGCGGTGCGGGTCGGCCGGGTCCCGTAGCGCCGCGTCGAAGTCGACGACCGTGTCGAACGCCCCGCCGGTACGGATCCAGCGGTTGACGTCCTCGCGCATCCGCTCAGCCCGCGCGTTCAGCTTCCCGTTGGGCGTGATCGTCCCGCCGTGGACGCGCAGCCCCGCGGCGTGCGCGCGCTGCGCCAGCCGGCCCAGCCCGGCGATCAGCTGGTCCGCGGTGAGCGGGGTGCCGGGGTGCACCCCGGCGTTGCTGCCGAGGTCGTTGGTGCCCTCCAGCACGATGATGTCGCTGACGCGCGTCTGGCCGAGCGCGTCCCGGGCGAACCGGGACTCGGCGCTGTTGCCGAGGTTGCGGTTGCCCTGCCCTTGGGTTCCGGCGTCGGTGAGCACCCGGTTGCCGCCGATTCCCTTGTTGACGACGGACAGCCGCTGCCCGCCGGGGCGCGCGGCCAGCCTGCGGCCCAGCTCGTCGGTCCAGCGCCGGTTGCTGTCGTCGGCGGTGACCCCGCCCTCGGTGATGGAGTCGCCGAACGCCACCACCGTGCCCTTGGCGCGGTGCGCGAGGACGTCCACGCCGTCCAGGAAGAACCAGGAAGTCGTCTTCTCCCCGAACGCCGCCCCCGACTCGTCCCCGGTGTGATCCCCGGCCCCGGAGAGGTAGTTGGTCTGCTTGGCCCACGGGTGCCAGGTGGTCGGGCCCGTGGCGGTCGGCAGATGGACGCTGACGACCAGGTCCGTATCGGCCTTCGTGGACAGCGGCACGGGGTCGCTGACGGCCTCCGCCCCGGCCGGGACCGTCGTGGAGCGCGACCCGCCGAAGCGGACCTCGCGGCTGCTGCCGGGCTCGACCGCCGAGCCCTTCGCCCGCCGGGCGACGCTCACCGCGCCAAGGTCGAGCGGCGAGGTCCCGTACGCGTTGGACAGCCGCAGCCGCACCGCGCTCCCGCCCGCGGACAGCCGCTCCACCATGCGGAGCGTACGGTCGGCGAAGCCGGTCGCCGAATAACCGGAGATGCCCGGGGGCGTCATCGCCGTGCCCCAGCCACCCACCCAGTGCTGCGAACGGGCGGGGGAGGGGTGGCCGTTCTCGGCGGCTGCGGCGGGGAGCCCGTGCGCGAGGGCGGCCGCGAGCAGCAGCGTGACGAGAGCGGCCAACGCCCGGACCGGGAAACCGCGTTCGCGGCGTGCGGAGGTCATGAGCGGCCGCCGTTCGCGACGGAGAGCACCATCGGATACGCCTCGCCCTGATCCGCTCGCGGTCCCGGCGGCCCGGAGGCGGGCAGCGCGATCTCGATGCCGTCCGCCGTGCGCGACCAGCGGAGACCGTGCGAGGGGTGGCCGAGCAGCCGGATGCGGTCGCCGTCACGTACCGGCAGATCGGCGGGGGCGGTCAGCCGCGGGCCCGGCCGGGTCAGCGTGATGATGTTGAAGTGGCCGTCGTCGCCGACCGTGTAGCGCAGCGGCCCGTCCTCCGCCCGCCGCCAGGGCCGCGAGTCGTGGATCGCCCGCCCGTTGACGTCCAGCCACTCACCGATCGCCAGCAGCCGATCGCGCTGCCAGTCGGGGATGGTGCCGTCCGCCCGCGGGCCGATGTTGAGCAGCAGATTGCCGTTCTTGGAGACGATGTCGACGAGCAACTGGACCAGCTTCTCCTTGGACTTGATCCGGTACGTCGGGTCCATGTACCCCCACGACCTGCTCATGGTCAGGCACGCCTCCCAGGGCGCGGGCCGCAGCGCGTACGACGGCTTGTCGCCCTCGATGCCCGTGTAGTCGGCGTGCGAGGCGATGAACCGGTCGTTGACCATCACCTCCTTGGGCCGGCCCCGCTCCTCGGCGTGGTTGTAGTAGTGCGCGAGGATCTCGTCGCTGCGCCAGTCCCACCGCTCCGGCCGGAAGATATGGCCCGCGCCGCCCGCGAAGTTATGGCTGCCGTGCCCGTCGCCCCACAGGATGTCGGGGTCGTAGCGGTGGATGAGCGTCCGCAGATGGGCGTGCTCGTACTCCTCGACGTAGTCGGTCACCGGCTTGTACCCGGTGTACGGAACGGGCTCGCGCGTATACGGATTGATCGGCGCGGTGCCCAGCGCCGGGTTGTAGAACTCGCCGAGCGAGTAGTACAGCCCCCGCTTCAGCCCCGTGCCCCGGGCCGCCCGGAACAGCTCGCCGACCAGATCGCGCCGCGGCCCGATGAGCGCCGAATTGCGGTTGGAGGCGGAATTGGGGAAGAGCTGGAACCCGTCGTGATGCTTGGACGTGAGCACGAAATACCGCGCCCCCGCCCGCTCGAAGAGCCGCACCCAGGAACGGGCGTCGAACCGCTCGGCGCGAAAGCGGGAAAGGAACGCGTCGTAGGGGAAATCCTGCCCGTACGTGGCCCGGTGGTGCTCGAACACGCCGCCCTTGGCGTAGGCGTTCATGGCGTAGAGGTACCACTCGGAACTCCACGCGTCGTCGCCCCAGTGCGGAACCGCGTACGGCCCCCAGTGGATGAAGATTCCGAACTTGCCCTGCCGAAACCAGCGGGCGACCGGGTGCCGAGCCAGCGACTCGGGCGTCGGCTCGTAGCGCTGGTGATGCCGTCGAGCCGCCGCGAGAGCGGGGGAGGGCGCCCCGCCCAGCGCGAGAGCCGCGCCGGCTCCGGCGGCGGAGGCCAGCAGAGTTCTTCGAGGAATTCCGGGACTGTGCACAGGTGTGCCTCCTATTGTCGATAACCGGCTGGACCACCCGGCCCCTACGGCGCTTGAGGGCCGGGGTCCGGGGCAGCGCCTCGGCTACGGGAAGGGAAGGGGCCGGGCGGGGAAAGAAGGAGCTTTCCGAACTGAACCGTGTTCACCGCGCCAGCAATGCCCGGTAGCGATCCACGGACGGCCCCATGCCGTGATCCGGGTCGGCCCCGTAAACCCCATCGGCATCCTTCTTGCCGAACCCGAGCGGCTGATAAAGCGAAGCGCAAGACGCGTGACGTTCGGCGAGTCGCTCCCACTCCCGCCAAGCCGCGTCATAAGCCCGCATATGACTGCCCATCACATGGCTCCGCTCACCGGCGAAACCGCGCAACATCACCTGCCACCCATGGTGGACAACCGAATAGAGGCAGAGCCCATAACGAGCGGAAACCCGCGCATACGCCCGGTCCTCCCGGTCCCGCAACGGCAACCCGTCGGCAAGCTCGACGACCTCCCGCCAGATACGGGCCGCCTGCGCCTTCTCCGCGAGCGCCGCGCCGACCAGACCACCGTTGACGAGCGCCTTGTAGTGGCCGGCGAGGTCCTTGTCGGAGCCGCCGAGGTACTGGTCGCGGGTCCACGTCATGTTGGGCACCGGGGTACGGGCGCTGTAGTGGCCGCGCAGGGTCCCCGCGGCCGAGAGCAGGGCCAGCCGCCGAAAGCGCCGGACCGCGTCGCCGCGCAGCCCGATCCGCCGCGCGTACGCCGCGAACGCCCCGGCCTCGCCCTGCCCGGTGTCCCGCGCCCAGTGGGCCAGGACCCACATGTTGAGGTCGCACCACAGCTCGTTGGAGATGTACGGGCCGCGCCAGCCGCCGCCCCGTGACCAGGTCCACACCCCCGCCAGCAGGGGATTCGCGGCGAGGTCGGCGAGCCCGCGGGGGACGGACCCGGCGGCGTACTCCTCGAAGCCGTTGATGACGCCGTCGCCCACATAGTCGGGGCAGGCGCCCTTGGCCTCGTACTCCCGCGCGCACTCCACCTCGACGATCTGCCGATGCCGCCCGACGCCCAGGGTCCGGTTGAAGGGGATGGTCCGCCAGAAGTCGCTCGCCGTGTGCTTGATGGAGAACAGCAGCCGCTCGTGGGGTTCGATCCGGTCGGTGACGGCGCGGTAATAGGTCGGATCTTCCCGGAACTTGTCGTTGCCGGTCGCCCAGGTCCGGTAGAAGAGCTGCTTCCCGGCCCGTACGCACACCTCCTCACGGAGCAGATTGATCAGCAGTTCGTGGCTGGACTGCCCCTCGGTGATGGGGTTGTTGCCAGTGTGGAAGGGGACGTTCTGGAGGTAGGTCTCGCCGGTGCGTATCACCAGCCCGTCGATGCCGGGGAAGCGGGCGAAGACCTCGCGGAGCATCAGCCGGTGGATCTCGGCGGTCTTCGGCCGGTGCAGGCTGATACGCCCCTTGTCGTCCAGCACGTCCTTGCCGTACAACTCCACCAGGCGCTTGGGCAGCACGATGATGTCGGTGAAGAAGTACGAGCCGATGCCGGCGGCGTGCGCGCGGCTGATGTGCTCCTGGACGCGCCGGGCGTTGTCCTCGACCCAGGCGCGGCCCGCCGATCCGGCGGGGAAGATCCGGTCGTCGACGGTCTCGAAGGTGATCGCGGTGTGCGGCGGCCGGAATTCGTTGATGACCTGGCCGTTGTAGTCGTACGAGGCCAGCGTGGCCGGGTCGTTGTAGCGCGAGGCCGTCATCGGTTCGCCGGGGTTGGCGTGCACCATATCGAACAGGAACGGCAACCGGCGCCCACGGTGGCGGCCCGCACCGGGGGAGGCCGCGGCCGGGGAGGCCCCCACGGCCAGCAGCACACCCGCGCCCGCCGCGGCGGTCAGCACGGTGCGTCGGGTAGTGGCTTCGGTCATACGCCCAGCCTCCAGTCACGTATGTGCTACTGGTTCCCCTACTTGAACCCACCCTGCATAGTGCAGCCGACTCGCTGGTACCGGAAGCCTTCTGACATCACAAACATCGGATCAAAGCGGGGGCGGGGTTCGTAGCAGCAGGTTCATCTACATGAACGACGGGGTGGCGGTGGGCGCCCCGGGTGACCGCTGGGGGCTCGTGGACCCAGTACGACAAGCCGACTGGACATCTGCCACATCCGCCTGGGCCAACACCGCGTACCCATACGCGGCGGCCCCGTTACGCGACAGGCTGGTCAGTCCCAGCGGACGGTAAAAGGCAAAAGCAAAGGCAAGGAGATCTCTCTCCCTGCCACTACCAAGGTATAGCGCGTCAGGGGGCTTGCGGCAAGGCCCGGGTCCCGGCGCAGAATCGTCGGCCGAGGCCACAACCTGCGGAAATGAGGGCACGACGTGCGTGTATTGCTGTCGATGTACGGGGGAGGCGGTCACGTCGAACCAGCGGGGGGACCGGCAGTGCGGGGGTGCGCGCCGCCCGAGAGAGTGGAACGGTCGACGGACTCGTCAGAAGGAAGGCAACCAGAGGTGAGGACGTGCCCGACGGGAGGTCCGACTGAGATGGAGGCGCTGTTGACTCGATCGGCCACCGTGGTGCGCGGGAGCACGGCTGCCTCGGAGGTATCGCAGTGAGCGAGCAGTACGTGTCGGACCTTCAAGAGGCTGACGAGATGCGGGTCGCGGCCGTCGGCGGCAAGGGCGCGCACCTGGGCGGGCTGTCGCGGATCGAAGGCGTCCGCGTGCCGGCCGGCTTCTGCGTGACGACGGACGCCTTCCGGCGAATCATGGCGCAGGCGCAGGCGCCGTCGATCAGCGACCGGCTCGATCAGCTGTCGCGCCTGAACCCGGACGACCGGGAGGCGATCGGCACACTCAGCGCGCAGATCCGCCGGACCATCGAAGAGATCGCCATTCCGGCCGATCTGGCGGCGGCGATCACCCGCGCGCTCGCCCGGCTCGGCGAGCGAGCCGCCTACGCCGTCCGGTCCAGCGCGACGGCGGAGGACCTGCCGACGGCCTCCTTCGCCGGCCAGCAGGACACGTACCTGAACGTCGTGGGGACGACGGCGATCCTCCAGCACATCAGCCGGTGCTGGGCCTCGCTGTTCACCGAGCGGGCCGTGACCTACCGCCTGCGGAACGGCATCGATCACCGTACGGTCCACATGGCCGTGGTCGTGCAGCAGATGGTCTTCCCGCACGCGGCCGGCGTCCTGTTCACGGCCGACCCCGTCACGGGCGACCGGAAGGCCGCCACCGTGGACGCCGGCTTCGGCCTCGGCGAGGCCCTGGTCTCCGGCCTGGTCAACCCGGACGTCTTCACGGTGCGAGACGGCGAAGTCGTCGCCAAGTCGATCGCCGCCAAACGGAGTGCCGTTCACGCCCTGCCGGGCGGTGGCACGCGGGAAGTGGCGATCGACCCGCAGCGGCAGGAGCAGCCGGCGCTGACGGATGCGCAGGTCGTACGGCTCGTACAGCTCGGGCGGCGGATCGAAGCGCACTTCGGCCGCCCGCAGGACATCGAATGGTGTCTGGTCGACGATGACTTCCAGGTCGTTCAGAGCCGGCCGATCACGACGCTGTTCCCCGTCCCCGAGACCGGCGACGGAGAGAACCACGTCTACGTCTCCGTCGGCCACCAGCAGATGATGACCGACCCCATGAGGCCCCTGGGGTTCTCCATGTGGCAGCTGACGGCCATGGTGCCGATGCACGAGGCCGGCGGGAGGCTGTTCGTCGACGTCACCCGGCGCCTGGCCTCGCCCGCGAGCCGCGCCGCCCTCCTGGACGTCATGGGGAGAGGCGATCCGCTGATCAGGGACGCTCTGGAGACCGTTCTCGACCGCGAGGATTTCGTCCCGTCGCTCCCGGACGCGGATCCCGGCGGGCCACCGGCGGGCGGGCCACCGGCCGACGGCCCGCCCGCCCCGATCGAGACCGACCCGGCCATCGTCACCGGGCTGATCGAACGCAGCCAGGCGTCCATCGCCGCCCTGGAGCACGACATCCGGACGAAGACCGGCCCGGCGCTGTTCGACTTCCTACTGGAGGCTTTCGAGGAGCACAAACGAGTCCTCGGCGATCCGCTGAACCTCCAGGCGATCATGGCGGGGATGGAGGCCACGTGGTGGCTCAACGACAAGCTGCGGGAGTGGCTGGGCGAGAAGAACGCGGCTGACACGCTCACACTGTCCGCCCCCGACAACATCACGTCCCAGATGGGGCTGGCGCTGCTAGACGTCGCGGACGTGATCCGTCCGCTGCCGGAGGTGGTGGCGTACTTGCAGGGCGTCGAGCACGTCGAGGACGAAGCCTTCCTGGACGAGCTGGCGAAGCTAGCGGGCGGGACCGAAGCGCGTGATGCCGTAGAGACCTACCTCGACCGGTACGGCATGCGCTGCGTCGGCGAGATCGACATCACGAGGCCGCGCTGGCGTGAGCGCCCCACCACGCTCGTGCCCGTCATCCTTGACAACGTCAGGAACTTCGAACCAGGCGCCGCCGAACGGCGCTTCGAGCAAGGCCGACAGAAGGCGCAGAAGAAGGAACAGGACGTACTTTCCCGCTTGCGGGCCCTGCCGGACGGGGACCGGAAAGCCGACGAGACCAAGCGGATGATCGACCGGGTGCGAACCTTCATCGGATACCGGGAGTACCCGAAGTACGGCATCGTCAGCCGCTACTCCGTCTACAAGCAGGCCCTGCTGGAGGAAGCCGAGCGCCTCGTGCAGGCAGGCGTGCTTCCTGAGAAGGAAGACGTCTTCTACCTCACCTTCCAGGAGTTTCACGACGCCGTGCGCACGAACCAGGTGGACGGCCAGCTCATCCAGCGGCGCAAGGACGCCTTCCGGTCGTACCACGCGCTCACACCGCCCCGGGTCCTCACCTCGGATGGCGAGGCCGTCACCGGGGCGTACCGGCGCGACGACGTGCCGGCCGGCGCCCTGGTCGGTCTACCGGTTTCCGCCGGGACCGTCGAGGGAAGAGCCCGCGTCATCCTGGACATGGCGGAGGCCGACCTCGAAGCCGGCGACATCCTGGTCACGACCTTCACGGACCCCAGTTGGTCGCCGCTGTTCGTCGGAATCACCGGCCTGGTGACGGAGGTCGGCGGCCTCATGACCCATGGCGCAGTGATCGCCCGCGAGTACGGCTTGCCTGCCGTCGTGGGCGTAGAGCAGGCCACCCGGCTGATCCGGGACGGGCAGCGGATCCGCGTGCACGGGACCGACGGATACATCGAGATCCTGCCTTGACCGACCACCCCGAGAGGCCCCGGCCGTAGCTTGCGACTGATCAACGCCAAGCAGCCGACGACCACTCCAAGCCCGCCGCCCGCTGGGACCGAGTCATGTAGCCAACCTCGGCTGGAGCTACACCAGTCGGCTATCCCGGTGGCCGGGCGGTTCGTCAGTTCGCTCGTACACCCTTGACGACCTGGGCCCGCCACGGCGAAGCTCGTGCAAGTCGGCGTAAGCCACTCGACACCGGAGGCAGCCATGGCACTGCGGTTCATCGGGATTGATCCAGACACGGGCCAGCAGGGTTCCCCCACCATTTGGGTGGATGAGGCGAAGAGGGAACTCGTGCTGCAGGGCTGGAAGCCAGACGAGAAGCTGGGGGCAGAGTGCGCGGCGTTCATGGCCCCCGGACACGCGCCGGGCATTCCGGTGCACGAGGCCGTCATTCGGATTCCGGCCCGCATGGCGCCGATGCTCAGGGAGGCATGTGATGTCGCAGAACGCGCCGGGCTTTGACGAGCTGCTGGCGGCAGCCAAGCACTCGGCCGTACACCTGGAGATGCGCGACTCGTACGGTGTGGGCGATGAAGCCGAGGACTTCGAGAACTGGAGGCGCACGGGGCAACGCGATGTGGATCCCGCTTCCGAGTACTGGACGCCTTGGGTCGATCTAATGCGGGGCACAGTGGCTAGAGGCGTCGCGGTCCGCCGCGCCCGCGTCGTCTCCGAACCCGTCACCGACTACATCCGTTACGAGCACGCCGGCACCGTGGTCAATGTCCAGGCCGGGGAACAGGTTCGCTGGCTTCCCAGGCGGCATGCGTCGGACATTGCCCTGCCTGGCAACGACTGCTGGGTCTTCGACGGTGAGACCGTGCTCTTCAACCACTTCTCGGGTGATGGCAACTGGTCCGAACCGGGTTGGGAGTTTCGCCCCGAACCGGAGGTAGTTCGGTTGGCATCGGCCGCGTTCGAGGCGGTATGGGAGCGGGGTATCCCGCACGAGAAGTACTCGGTCTGACTTAGCGAAACACTGAAGAGCCACTCATGTCTGCGTCTCCCTCGTCCAGCGCTCAGGCCGCCCGCGAAGTCCTTGCCGCTCGCCTTGGGGAGCTACGCAAGGATGCGGAGTTGACCGGGCATGACTTGGCCCTTCGGTGTGGCTGGAGCCCCGCGAAGTCGTCACGCATCGAGCGGGCCAGGACGCCCGCGGCTGATGCCGATATCCGCGCATGGTGCAAAGCATGCGGTGCGGAAGACCAGACCGTGGACCTCATCGCAGCGAACCGCCAAGCCGACCAAATGTATGTCTACTGGAAAAGGGCTCACCGTCACGGAATGCGCCGGGCGCAGGAGGAAATAGTTCCCCTGTACCAGGGCACCCGGCACTTCCGCGTGTACTGCTCGAACGTCGTGCCCGGCATGCTCCAGACCGAGGCATACGCGTCCGCCTTGCTCTCCACAATCGCCACCTTTCAAGGCACTCCTGATGACTCGTCCGATGCCGCAGCTTCCCGCGTCGAGCGTTCGCAGGTTCTCCACGAAGGCGGCCACCGGTTCGCGTTGCTCATGGAAGAAACCGTGCTTCGCTATCGCATCGGCGACGCCGACGCGATGGCCGGCCAGCTCGGCTACCTGCTCGCAGTGATGGCACTTCCGAACGTGAGCCTGGGCATCATCCCGTTCGCCGCCGAGCGGCGCGTGTGGCCGCTGGAGGCGTTCTATTTGTTCGACGACCACCGTGCGAGCGTCGAGCTCCTTACGGCTGCTGTGAACGTGTCGGCTCCAAGCGAGATCAACGTCTATGCCAAAGCGTTCTCCCAACTGGCAGAAATGGCCGTCTACGGCTCGGACGCCCGTGCCCTCATCACGCAGGCGGTCAGCGCACTCCGATAATCCATGTGCAAGTCCATGCAAGAACGTGGACCGCCGACTTCCCCTCTCCGTAGCGTCCTTGGCACAGCCAGTTGACAGCCGGAGGCAAGCATGGCGATGTCCATCCCGGCCTATCGAGTGACGAGAGGCGGCATCACGGGGCGGGTCCCGAAGCACGAGGTGGCACCCGCTTCAGGTCCTTCAGCGTCGACCGCTTCCCCCTGTGTCGCTGCCCCGTTCACGTGGGCAACCCGTGCGCTCCCGAGAGTGAGCGCTGCATCAGGGGGGCCTGAGCGCAACTGGCCGGCCCGAAGGCTCCACGCAACCCTTCTCCCTGGAGGCACGCACGATGAGCACAGCCGTTCAGACCCGCACCCGTGACCCGCAGATCATCCTCAACGCTCTGGTCCATCAAGTGCCCCGCCTGATCACCGACACCGAGCCGACGCTGTGGGACCGAGAAGTCGCTCTCCTGCTGCGCGACAACAGCGTCATGACCCGTGATACCGCCGAACGGCTGCTGGGCCAGGCCATCGCGTACACGATCACCGCCATGGAGCGGAAGGGCGTGGACATGGGCGTCGGCTACACGGTGGACGTGGCTGTTCACGCCCTGATCCTCGACACCTCGCTGTACTTCGCTTTGTGCGATGAGTACAACAGCGGCCACTACAAGCACCACGCTCCCTTGATCCAGCGGCGCTGCGACGGCACCGTGACGCGGACGGCCGACATTCTGCGGGGCAACGGATTCGCCGTGGACGATGAGCTGTGGGACATGGACGCGGCGGAGTGTTCGCCGTGTGACAACAAGGTGCCCGACAGCCACTAGTACCACCCTGTACAGGGTGCCCCGCCTTCCTTCTAGGGCGGGGCACCGAACCAGCTGGAACTAAGGACGACAGTTGCCCGCTCAGCACGACATCGACTCCGAACGCGAGCTCTGGGACACCTTCGCCGAGAGCACAAAGGACAAGACCCTGGAGGCTGAACCGGTGCTCTGCTGGACGCAGTACGCCGGGCACGGCCCAGGGCACGAACTCCTGGGTTCGCCAAGGACGGCACTGGAAATCGGCTGCGGTACCGGGCGAGCGTCGGCGTTCCTCCTGAGCCAGGGGGTCAAGGTCACGGGCTTGGACCTGTCTCCGGTCGCAGTCAAGCACCTGACCGAACGTTGGGGGACCAGGGGCGCGGAGTTCGTCTGTGCGGAAGTGCTTGAGCACTTGGTGGCGAGCGCTGAGACGTACGACGCCGTCTATTCCATTTTCGGCGCGGTTTGGTTCACCGACCCCGTGAAACTCTTTCCGCTGATCTCCACGCGGCTCAACCCTGGTGGCACGCTGGTCTTCTCCCAACCCCCGGCCATTCCAGGGGCCTACGGACCCCAGGGCATGTACAAGGGCGGCTTCGCGGGCAAAGCAATGTTCACCTACCGGTACAGCTACACCCCCCGCAAGTGGTCCGCGCTGCTCGCCAAAAGCGGTTTCCAGGACGTCGAAGCAACCGTCCTGGACGCCCCCACCGAGGGACATATCGGGACCCTGATCGTACGCGGCGTAAAGCGCTGATCTTCTCGGCCATGCGAACCCTTCCGCTGGAACTGGCGGGGGGGGGCTTGCTTTGTTCGCGCGGTTCAGTGTCGGGAAGAGGCTGGCGGCGAGTACCGGCCGGACACTGCCATGCGAGGACATCTTGACGGTTCCGCCAATGGTGGCCGATTACATTGGCAGGGAGGTCACGTATCCCCCAGCGGACCCGCTTCCAGATATGGGCGGATCAGTGCCCGGAGCGGTGGCGCATCTTACGCGCCCGGTTGAAGCCCTCGCGGAGTTCCGCGTCACGAATGGCGAGACAGCAAGGTCACGAGCGATCCGGAGGCCAGGGAGAACCCCGTCGAGGTCTGTGCGAGAACGCCCGGCATTACCCGCCGGGCTGCGCCATGACCGCTACGGCCGCTCCCGTAAGGACGGGCGGAGCGCGGAAGCCCGCCGCCTCCGGTGCGGCTCGGCTCGGCCGGCCTGTCGTCCCTTGGCCAAGGGCGGGTTCTCCGGCCGCGGGGCGCGCTGCAGGTCACGTAAATGCCAGAAAACGCAGAAAACCCCAGATCAACTGGGGTTCTCGCTGGTGTCCGAGGGGAGACTTGAACTCTCCACTCGGACACCAGCACTGTACTTGGATGACCTGCGGAAATATCCCCGACACGCCACAGAGTTGACGGGGCTCGTTGGTCATGCTTTCCCCCTGTTTCGGGCCGTTTCGGACCGCTGTTGGTCACGCGTTGGTCACGTGACCAACCAGGGCGGAGCGGGTACCTGCACTTATCCCCCATGATCGTCTACCCGACAACGCGAATATCCGCGATGTGCCATAGACCAGGCAGACTCATCCGACCTACCGTCCTCTTGGCGCCGGGGACCGCCCCTGCATCGAAGGAGGGCACGATGGCACGCGAGGAACTGACCCGTCTTACCGGCCAGGCCGGAGGGCCCGAGTGCGACGACGACGATTGCCCCAACGTCTACCGGACCAAGAGCGGTTCATTCGTTATCCAGGGGGACGTGTCTGACGCGTTCACCGCGCCCGCAGGTGAGGCCCTGGTGGAGATCCCGGAACACGTTCTGAGGGAGGCTGTCCGTGCTCTTGGATGGTGAGGAGTGGCGTAGGTACTTCGACGCCTTCGAGCGCGAAGCGTGGCGGTTCGAGGCGCAGCCCACATACACCATGCCCAAGGAGCAGGAGAACGTCGCCCGCTTCCTGCGGGACGAGAGCAAGCCCGACGACCACAATGCTCGCTGGCATGAACGGGTACGCGGATACGTCGAGTCCGGCAAGCGCATCGGTCGCGTGCGCATCGTGCGCCAGCCGCTCACTGACTACCAGCGGTACCAATTCGCGTGGGGCATTCCTGGCAATATCGCGGCCGGGGAGGATATCCGCGTCTTGGACGTGACGCAGGAGGACTACGGTTTGCCGCTCTCCGGGCGTGACTGGTGGATGTTCGACGAAATCCGCATCGCGTACCTGAACTTTCGACAGGACGGTACCCAGATCAATCGCGAGGCGTACGAGGGTAACCCCGCTCCCTATCGGGAGTGGAAGCGAATCGCCCTAGAACACGCAGTGCCTTTCGAGGAGTACGTGAAGGGCCTTGACGTTTGATCCTGAGCAGCTAGGACAGTCGAAGGCTGACCTGGCGGAAACACTCCGCACGATGCGCAGGCGAGCCAGCCGCACACAGGTTTGGCTCGCCCAGCGCTGCAACATGTCCCAAACCAAGCTCAGCAACATCGAGACCGGTCGAATCACACCCGGACTTGTCGACGTTGAGTTGATTCTTAGAGCCCTCGACGCACCCCCGGAAATGGTGGCAGAAGTGGCCACCCTCGCGCGGCTCGCCAATACGGAGTGGCAGGGTAAGCGGGCATCGTGGCGTCGAGGACTGGAAAAGCGGCAGTCGGAACTGGCTGGCCTCGAAGCGGAAGCCGTGACGCTCCGGTACTTCCTGCCCGCAATGGTGACAGGACTCCTGGCCACACCTGAGTACATCAGGGATAGCCTGAGCCACTCGCCAGTGGACATCTCCAAGACAGTCGCGAAGAAGCTGGACCGGCAAGCGGTCCTCTACGACACCTGGAAACGGTTCACGTTCCTGTTGACGGAGCAGGCCGTCAGGTGGGCAGTGGTCCCCCGTGCCGCAATGGCCGTGCAGATTGACCGCCTCGTCTCGTTATCCCATCTCCCCAACGTGCACATTGGCGTGATTCCGTTGGGGTCGGCCATTGGTCGTGGCCCGATGAATACTTTCACGGTTTACGACCAACGCTTGGTGACTGTAGAGACGTTCACCGGGCGCATAGTTTTTCAGGACGCTCGGGACATCGCGGAACACCTCGAAGTGTTCGGCTTGTACGAGCGTCATGCGTTGTTCGACGAAGATGCCAGAGAGCTGTTTCGAGATTGGGCTACCTCCTACCGTTCATGATCGTCTACCCCGCAACGCGAATATTGCTGGAGACTCGATGCTTACGGGCCGAGGATGTACCTATGCCGACCGAACCGAAGAGCGACAGCCAGAAGGCCCCGCAGGGTTGGCGGATGGACCCCGTCCCAAGCCGTCCGGCGTACCGGGATGTTGATGGGAACATTCGTGTGCCCATGTGGTTGACGAAGAGCGGTCGGCACATGGCAGACACGGAAATGGTTTTGCTCCCGTCTGAGGCCGCCTTGCTGGCGGACAATCTGACCAACGCCACGCAGAACAACTCCCGATCGATGCTGCATGAGTTGTTCCGGGAGTCGGCGACGGCTCTTGGCCCTGGCGTGGTGTACGTGCGGAAGTCGGAGCAATACCAGTCCTGAGCCTGCCCCCTTTCACTGACCTCACGGGAAGGCACACCCATGCCTGGAACCGACCTGTACGGCCTGCCTATCGACGGAGCTACGTTCTTCAAGGTGTGCGGGGGCAACACGCACCCGGACGGCGAGTCCTGCGCCACGCTGGCGAAGATCGGCCCCGACGCGTGGGCGCTGGGCGACGACAAGCGCCCCGACATGGCTCCGTTGCGCTTTACCACCGCCGAACTGACTGCAGCCGGTATCGACCCGGCCCGCTTCACCGTCTCGGCCTGACGGCCGTTCCTGGTGTCCTCCGGCCCCGACTCGATCCCCCGAGGGACGGGGCCGGTTGGGCCCTCCCCCTTCTTCCTGCATTGAACGGGACGACAGTTGCACCACCATGCGTATCTGTGGACCGGTTCCAAGCAGCGGTTCGATGACGAGGCGCTGAGACGGCCCCCGAACTCCGATCCGCCCCCTGCGGACGGCAAGCCGGAACTGATTTAGCGGCACAGGGAAGTGAAGACGGAGTTCCCCATCGTGGACCTCCCGCCGCTCGAAACGGCCTACTGGCTGATCAAGCCGGAGAAGTTGGTCCGGGGCACCTGGGAGGAGCCGAAGGAAGCGGCGGAATGGCTCGGTCAACGGCTCACCGAGTACGCGCCCCGGTTCGCTTCCGAGTCGGACCGTGACAGTACGCGGCTGGCGCTACTGGTCAACTCCTCTGCCGAACGGCTCGGTTGGGGCGGGGACGTGTCCCACGGCTTCTACCTCGAACGCCCCTCGTACCTGTCCCTGGCCCTGGTGTGCTGCTCACCGAATCGCGCCATGCCGGACCTTCCCTGCCCGACGGCCGGACACCTGACGAGGGAGAGCACGCAACGATGCCCCGCTCAATCTTGCGGTACACGAAGCACCGGATCACCCAGCACCCAGACACAGAGGTGACGTTCGAGGCGAAGTGCCTGACGTGCGGCTGGGAGGCCGCGCCTTCGGCGGATGGCGCGGCCGTGGACGTGGAGTGCATGAGCCACACTGGCCGGACCCAGCACGCACAATTCCGGCGCCTGTGCACATCGGTCGCCCTGGTGGAGCGGGCCGAGTAGAGCCGAAGCAACGGAATGAGCCTCGGCCCATTTCGGGCCGGGGCTGTTGTGTTGGTTGGTCAGAGGAGTGCTCGGAAGGGGTTGGCGTCGAGCGGTGCCGGGCGCTTCGGTTCGGGCGCGGGCTCCGGGGCCTGCTTGGGAGTCGAGCGGTAGGCGTCCATGCGGACGACCGTGGCGCGGTTCTGCTCACGCTCTGGAGCCGCCGGCATCGGCTGCGGAGTCGGAACCGGCTGCTCTGCGTGAACGGGAGCGTCACCGCTGAGCGTCAGAACCGTTTTCGGGCGACCGGTCTTCCCTTCCCGTTCCACAGTTACGGCGATTCCGGGCAGTTCCTTGACCTCGGCGGCCGACGCACCCACATACGGAAGCACCTGGGAAGACGTGGCCCGACCGCCATGCAGTTCGATCCGGGCCCGGACCTTGTCGGCGAGACTGAGCGGCTGCCGCTTCACCTTCGGAGCGTCGGTTCCCTTGGTGATCCGTACGGCGTCCCGGACAGAGCGCCGTACGAGCGAGAACGCGGCCGTCAGGATCTCGTCCGTGATGGTCTCGGAACACTCGGAGGCCGCGAGGCAGGCGGCCACCCTGAGAGTCTGCTCTGCGGTCCGCTCAATGAATACCGCCTGCCCCTCCGGCAGGGTCTCGCCCAGGATGCGCGCGTACCGGCGAACGGTCCGCCACAGCGGCCGGGCATCCTCGGAGAGCGTGATCACGGTGAGTCCAAGCGCCGTGGCCAGGTGGCGGAACTCCATCTGATGATCAGCGTTCGCCGTACCGTCCAGGATCTTCCCGAAATAGGTCAGCATCACGGCCACGGTAGGAATGAACGACTCGTCCCACATAGCGGCCTGCGGCGACTTCCATCACTGCTGCCACTGGTCACGCTCGGAATCTAAGTCCGTGCGGCACGTCCCTAACATCCTGTCCGGTGCGCTCGGTGCGGCCGTGCCCAAGTTGATACCGAGCAATCCGGCCGCCGCCGCGAACCCGCCCACGGGCCGGGAGATACGGGCGCAGGAACGGGACTTCCCCACCCTGGGCGACGACGGGACCGCCCGGTTCCTGTCCTCGGTGGGGGAGCCGTGCGGCAACCGTGCCTGCGTCGGCGGCCTGACTCATCACTGTCTTCGGGATGCTCCGCTGTGGACCGTCTACGCCGCCACCGGAGTGCGGCGCAGCGAGGCCCTGGGCATGAAGTGGTCCCTCATCAACTGGGTCGAAGGCTCCGTCGAGTTGGGATGGGTGGTGGTCGAGGAAGGCAACACCTACCGGCTGCAGAAGCTGACCAAGGACGGCGACGCCAACGCCGTCATCTACGTGGACCAGTCCGTGATAAACGTCCTCAAGTGGCAGAAGGAACGCCAGGAAGCCGAACGCGCACGACTCGGCGCCGCATGGACGGATCATGATCTGGTGTTCGCCCGCGATGGCTTCAAGCTCTACCGGGGCGAGGCTGGCGGGCCGCAGGGCCCCGAGAAGGTCTCGGCACGGTGGCGCACCCTCCGCAACCGTCTGCACCTGCCGGACGACTTCCGCATCCACGACTGGAGGCACAGCAGCAAGGTCACGAACGATCTGGAGGCCGGGGAGAACCCAGTAGAGGTCTCCGTCAATGTCCGGCACCGCTCGCCGGGCTACACCATGGCCCGCTACGGCCACTCACGTAAGAACGGAGCCCGGAGGCTCGCCGCCTCCGGAGCCAACAGGCTCGGCCTGTCATCCCTGGTCTGACCAGGCAACTCTCTGGGCTGTTGGTCACGTGGCTGGTCACGCCACACCCCAGAAAAGCAAAAAACCCCTGATGAACAGGGGTCTCAGCTGGTGTCCGAGGGGGGACTTGAACCCCCACGCCCGATAAAGGGCACTAGCACCTCAAGCTAGCGCGTCTGCCATTCCGCCACCCGGACAAGGTGTCTGCCGGTTGGCCCGTGGCCGTTCCGACATGGAAAACAATAGCAAACCTCCGGGGGTGCTCGATCACCCGCCCGGGGCGGGCCGGAGTGGGCCGGGGCGGGGTCTGTGGCCTGGGTGTGTCGGCAGCATTGCGGCCTTGGGCTGCGGAGGCGTGGGGTGGAGGATGGCGGTGGACCCTCGCGTGCGGACGTCCGTACCGGGGCGGCCCCACGGCCGAGCGGTCCGAGAAACGAACGATGAGGAGGCAGCGTGAGCGAGGCGAACCCGGCGCGTACGGGCGCGGGCGAGGACGAGGTCGTCGACCTCTGCCGGGACCTGATCCGGATCGACACCAGCAACTACGGGGACCACTCCGGGCCCGGCGAGCGGGTCGCGGCGGAGTACGTGGCCGAGAAGCTCGCGGAGGTCGGGCTCGAACCGCAGATCTTCGAGTCCCACCGGGGCCGGGCGTCCACCGTCGCGCGGATCGAGGGCGAGGACCGGTCCCGGCCGGGGCTGCTCATCCACGGGCACACCGACGTCGTGCCCGCCAATGCCGCCGACTGGACGCACGACCCCTTCTCCGGCGAGATCGCCGACGGGTGCGTCTGGGGTCGCGGCGCGGTCGACATGAAGGACATGGACGCGATGACCCTCGCGGTCGTACGGGACCGGCTGCGCTCCGGGCGCAAGCCTCCGCGCGACATCGTGCTGGCCTTCGTCGCCGACGAGGAGGCCGGCGGCACGTACGGCGCGCGGTATCTCGTCGACAAGCACCCGGGGCTCTTCGAGGGGGTGAACGAGGCGATCAGCGAGGTCGGCGGGTTCTCGTTCACGGTCAACGAGAAGCTGCGGCTGTATCTGATCGAGACGGCGCAGAAGGGCATGCACTGGATGAAGCTGACCGTGGACGGCTCCGCCGGTCACGGTTCGATGATTCATAAGGACAATGCCATCACCGAACTGTCCGAGGCCGTCGGGCGGTTGGGCCGGCACGAGTTCCCGATTCGGGTGACCAAGACGCTGCGGGCCTTCCTCGACGAGCTCGGGGACGCTCTCGGCACCGAGCTCGACCCGGAGAACATGGACGACACGCTCGCCAAGCTGGGCGGCATCGCCAAGCTCATCGGCGCGTCGATGAAGAACACCGCCAACCCGACCCAGCTCGGCGCCGGCTACAAGGTCAACGTCATCCCGGGGCAGGCCACCGCGCACGTCGACGCGCGTTTCCTGCCGGGGTACGAGGAGGAATTCCTCGCCGATCTCGACCGGATCCTCGGGCCGCGAGTCCGGCGCGAGGACGTGCACGCGGACAAGGCGCTGGAGACCACCTTCGACGGGGCGCTGGTCGACGCGATGCAGTCGGCGCTGCAGGCCGAGGACCCGATCGCGCGCGCCGTGCCGTACATGCTCTCGGCCGGTACGGACGCCAAGTCCTTCGACGACCTCGGCATCCGCGGCTTCGGGTTCGCGCCGCTGAAGCTGCCGCCGGAGCTGGACTTCGCCGGAATGTTCCACGGCGTGGACGAGCGGGTTCCGGTCGACGGCCTGAAGTTCGGTGTACGGGTGTTGGACCGCTTCCTGGACCAGTGCTGAGGCGGGCCGGCGCCAGTGCGGAGCGGTGCTGATCCGGTGAGTGCCGACATGAGAATCCGATAGTCGCCAGCGAGTGCGACCTTCACCGGAAAGAGTGAATGGAGCTGTAGGTTCGTAGCTCGAATCCCCCCTCCTCGTTACAGGTTGTGCGGTCCGCGGCTTGGATCGCATTGCCAACAAGGAGGAATAATGATCAAGAAGATCGTCGCCGCTGCGGCTGTCACTGGTGGTCTGGTGCTCGCCGGTGCGGGTCTGGCGGTTGCCGACTCGGGCGCCCAGGGCGCTGCTGTGGGCAGCCCCGGTGTGCTGTCGGGCAACGTTGTCCAGGTGCCGATCCACGTTCCGGTGAACGTGTGTGGCAACGCGATCTCCGTGGTCGGGCTGCTGAACCCCGCCTTCGGCAACACCTGCGTCAACACCTGACGTTGTGCCACAACCCGTGAGGGTGTGATCCCGGTTGGCCCCGGAGCGCGTGTCCTGCGCTCCGGGGCCGCTGGGCATCCGGCGAGTGGGCAACGAGCCCCCTCGCGTTTCGCAAGGCAGGCAGAAGTCAGGGGAACGAACCTATGCGACAGGTCGCGAGAAAAGGCCTGATCACCGTAGCGGCCGCGAGCGGCGTACTCGCCGTGACCGGCGGCTACGCGCACGCGGACTCGGTGGCCCGCGGTGGCGCCTCACAATCGCCGGGCGTGCTGTCCGGCAATTCGGTACAGGTCCCATTGGACGTGCCGGTGAACGCGTGCGGCAACACAGTGAGCGTCGTCGGACTGCTCAATCCCACCACAGGGAACAAGTGCGCCAATGGCTCAAGCGGCGCCCATCACCACGGCCACGGCGCGAAGCCGAGCGGCCACAGCGGGGCCGTCGCCCACGGAGGCAGCCACCACTCGCCCGGGATCGGCTCGGGCAACGGCCTCCAGGTGCCGATCGACGTGCCGGTCAACGCCTGCGGGAACAGCGTCAACGTGGTCGGTCTCGGCAACTCGACCACCGGCAACGACTGCGCCAACCCGGACGTCCCGCGGGGGCCGGGGCATTCGCCCGAGAGCCCGCACGAGCCCCAGCACCCGGGGCAGCCGCACTCGCCGAGCCGGCCCGATCACCCCCGGAGCCCCGGCCACCCCGAGGTTCCCGGGCAGTCGCACACGCCTCCGACCGGCCGTGCGATCCCGCCGAACCCGAACCCGAACCCGAACCCGAACCCGGGACGGTCGCAGACGTCCGAGGTGTCGCAGGTGCACGATGTCGCACCGTCCCCGCACACCGTGGGCACCGAGCAACTCGCCCAGACCGGCGCGGGACAGCTGGGTACGGTCATCCCGGTCGGCGCCGGACTGCTGCTGGGCGGTGCGATGCTGTATCGCCGCGCCCGGGTGGCGCGGCACTGAGCGGATCGGGGCCCCGGCAGCGGCCGGGGCGAAGCGGAGCGGGCCCCGCCGGCGCGGGGCCCGCTCCGTGTTTGCTCACCACGTGGCGTGCAGCTGACGGATGATCCGCCGCCGCAGCCGCGCCTTGCGGCTGCCGTCGGGGTTGAGTCGGAGTCGGTCCAACTCCCAGTATCCGTACTCGGCGTGGTCGGTCAGCAGGCGCGCGGCAGCGTTGCGGGAGACCCCGCGCGGCATGTACACGTCGCAGAATTCATATTCCGGCATCGCCACCATTGTGCTCGGTGCGAGCCGATTTCGGCACCCTGCGCCACACCGTGCCGCACGGCGACCGTCGGGCGAAATGTGAATGATTATGGACATTTGACCACTCTGCCGTGGTCAAGTACTCGGCCGTGCCGGGATATTCGCGTCTTGGCATCGCATCTACTGCGCGTGAACAGCCCAGGTGCGGATAGCGTCTGCACTATGTCTGATGCTGCGCAGCCAACCGCTGCCGAGGTACGTGCCGCCGCCGAGGCGGTCAAAGCCGCGCTGGATCGTCACCTCGACGCCGTCGAACGCAGGTCGGGGGAGGACGACCCGGACGTCTACGCCGCGTTCAACGAACTGGCCGCGGCCGCTGAGACGTACGACGAGCTGCTCTACGACGTCTACGACGAGGTAACGCCCTTCGAGATCCCCGGCGACGAGTCCCTGCCCGCGTACGCGGGGCCGGAGGAGCCCAGCGCGCTGAGCGTGCTGATCCGCCGCGACTACGCGGTGGACGAGCCGCAGCGCCTCCTCGCCCAGGCGCAGCGGGTGGCCGATCTCGACCCGGACGTCGACACCGGGAACGGCACGGCGGGTGGCGCCGCGGGCATCGTCGGCAGCAGTGTGCACGCCGCTCTCGGAGTGCTCTTCGGCGAGTACGAACCGGACGAGATCGCCTCCCGGCACAAGGAGTTCGGCCTGGAGGAAGGCGACTCCACGCTGTGGGTGGCGGCCCTCGACGAACTGCCCGAGCCGGGGGAGTGGCTGACCGCGCCGTTCGATCAGACGGACCCGCAGCGGGTGGTGTGCCGCTTCGACGTCAGCTCGGTCTTCGACGAGGAGTTCGAGGACGAGACCGAGGACGAGATCAGCGACGAGATCACCGACGAGGCCAGTGACGAGATCAGCGACGAGGAGGACGACCTGGAGCCGCTCGGGCCGGAGCGCTGACCCCGGCCCGAGCGGTAGGCCGGGCCACCGCGCGGTCGCCCGGCCTCCGGTTCACTCCTCGGCCCTGTCCTGTGCCTGGAGCAGCGACCGCAGCCGGGTGGTCCGCGGCTTCGCCGGCACCTCGGCGATGGCATGGGGCAGCGCCTGGTCCACGCCGTGCACCACGGACAGGTGCCGCTCGCCGCGGCTGAACGCGGTGTACACCCAAGCGCGGCTCAGCGCCTGGGCGGCGTCGCCCGGCAGCACCACCACGGCGGCGGGCCAGCGGACGCCCGCCGCCTGGTGAGCGGTCACGGCCCAGCCGTGCCGCACCGTCTCGCCCACCCGCTCGCGCGGCACGACGACGGGCGTGCCCGCGCACTCCAGGCGCAGCCCCTCGGCGTCCGCCGAGACCACGGTGCCGGCCGTCATCCGGCCCGGCGCCGGTACGTACGCGACCCGGTCGCCCGGGTCGAACCCGCCGAACCGGCCCGGCCCCGGGTTCAGCCGCTCCTTGAGCGCCGCGTTGAGCGCGCGCGTCCCGGCCGCCCCGCCATGGCCCGGCGTGATCACCTGGGTGTGGTCCGAGGAGACGCCGATCGCGCGCGGGACCGAGTCGGCGACCAGCTGCACGGTGCGGTGCACCGCCTCTCCCGCGTCCCGCACCGGGACGATGACAACCTCCTTGCCGGGCGCCTCGACCTGGTTCAGCTCGCCGATACCGATCCCCGAGACCAGCTCGCCGATCGGGCCGAGGTCCGGGGTGCGCGAGACGAGGGCGGGGCAGACGCGGGCCGCCGAGACATCCGCGAACACCCGGCCGGGCCCCGCCGACCAGAGCGTTCCGGCATCCCCGCTGAGCACCAGCCGGGCGCCGTCCGCCAGGGATTCCACGAGCATCGCCGCGGTCTCCACGTCGAGTTGCGGAGCGTCCAGCACGACGAGCAGGTCCAGGGCGAGGGCGCCGTCCGCGTCCCGCCCGGGCCCTTCCAGGCCGGCGAGCAGTCCCGAGACGGTGACTGCCGGGTCGTACGGAGCCGGGTCGTACGGAGCCTGATCGTCCGGGGCCTGATCGGCTGGGCTCTGACCGTCGGGCCCCTGGTCGTACGGAGCCCGGGCGGCCGGACCCTGATCGGTCGGGGTCCGGCCGATCAGGGCGCTCGCCCGCTGCCTGCCGTCCTCGCTGTGTGCGGCCGCGTACGCGCGCAGCCCGCCGGCGCGGGCGGCGGCGACCAGCGCCGCCGGTTCGGCGCGGGCGGCTTCGCCGCCGGTGTGGGTCACCAGGCCGTTGCCCGCCGCGGCCCGGATCAGCTCGGCCGCGGAGGGGGACGGCGCGCCGGACGCCGCCCGCTCCCACGCGTCGGCGGGCATGCCGGTGCCGTCCTCCGCCACCGGCGAGTTGATGAGCCGGGCCAGGCCGTCGGCGAGGCTCTCCTCGGCCATGGCATAGCGGTCCAGCCCCAGCAGCACGCGGACCGGCACCTCCTCGTCCTCGTCACCGCCGGCCGACGGGCGCCCGGCCCCGGCTCCCGGGGTTTCGACGGCTTCCTGGAAGACGAGCACCGCGCCGTCGGCGATGGCGGCCTGCAGCGCCTCATCCGGGTCCGGTACGGCCTGCTGGGCGAGCGCCGCCCGCAGCGCGGACGACTCCAGCACCGTGTGCCCTTCGAGCGCGGCGCGCTCCAGCAGCCATCCGACCAGCGCCTGGGCACGGCGCTCGTCGCCGGGCCCGCACTCCCCGCCGAGCAGGGCCCGCGCGAACCCGTCGGCCTGCTCGGGCCGCACGCCGGACACGCCGAGCAGCTGCCAGGGGTCCTCGCGCAGCGCCTCGGCGGCGCGCTCGCCGAGAGCGTCCACGGCCTTCTCGGCCAGTTGCTCGGGAGCTCCGCCCGCCGCGAGCACCTGCCGGACCCCGTCCAGGCCGGCGGCCGGGACCATCCGGTGCGCAGGCGCAGGCGCAGGCGCAGGCGGGGCCGTGGGGGCGGCGGTGCGCGCCGCCGCGTCAGCGCCGCGCTCCTGCCCCACACGGGCCGCCGATGAGGAAGCAGGGGCGGGAGCGGGAGCAGACGTGGGCGTGGGCGCCGGTGCCGGTTTCGGGCGGTTCGGCGTGCTGAAGAACGACGCGGCCGACCGCTCCCCGTTTTCGACGGCCCGTACGGCCGCGGCCAACGCCTCGGCGGCAGCGGACCGCGCGGGCTGCCCGTCCCCGTCCCCGGCGTCACCGGGCGGCCCCGAGGCATCGGCCTGCCCACGCGCGGCCTCCTCCGCCCCGGCCGCGGCCGGGGCGCGTACGGGCGCGGCCGGGCCCGCTTCCGCCTCAGGCGCCGAGCCGTCGCCCGCTGCCGGTACGGACTCCGCCGCACTGCCGCCATCGGGCGGCGCGGACGTCCCCGGACCCCCACTGCCCGGTGCGGGGTCGCCCGGTGCCTCGACGCCGGGCGCGGACGCCTCCGAAGCGTCGACATCCTCCGCGGGCGCGTCCGGTGCGTCACCGGACGGCGTCGACGCGACCGGGGTCCCGGTGTCCGATACGGGCGCTCCCACCACCTCGGCCTCCGGCGCGGGAGCCTGATGCCCCCCGTCCGGTGCGGGCGAATCCGGGTTGGCGCCTGCCGGCGTGGCCGCTGGAGTGGCCTCCTTGGGGGGCTCGGCGGCCTCGGGGGCGAGGCGGTCCGTATTCACAGCGTGCTCCAGTCCTGGTCGGGATAGCGGTGCACGGGCGCCGACACGTCGTCGAGCGCCTGGCAGATCTCGTCAGGAAGCGTAAGGGCCTCCACTGACAACGCGGCTCTCAGCTGCTTTGCGTTGCGCGCCCCGACGATGGGCGCGACCACGCCGGGGCGGTCGCGCACCCAGGCCAGCGCCACCTGGAGGGAGGTCGTGGCGAGGCCGTCCGCGGCGGTGGCGACGGCGTCGACGATGTGCCCCGCCGCCTCGTCCAGGTAGGGGGCCACGAAGGGGGCCAGCGCCTCGGAGGCGCCGCGCGAGTCCGCCGGAGTGGCGTGCCGGTACTTGCCGGTGAGCACGCCCCGGCCCAGTGGCGAGGACGGCAGCAGCCCCACCCCCAGGTCCAGCGCGGCGGGCAGCACCTCGCGCTCGATGCCGCGCTGGAGCAGGGAGTACTCCATCTGCGTGCTGGCCAGCCGGGTGCGCACACCGGGCGCGCTGAGCTGCCAGGTGGCGGCCTTGGCCAGCTGCCAGCCGGAGAAGTTGGACACCCCGGCATACCGCGCCCGTCCGCTGCTGACCGCGATGTCCAGTGCTTGCAGGGTCTCGTCCAGCGGCGTCGCGGGGTCGAAGGCGTGCACCTGCCAAAGATCGACATGGTCGGTGCCCAGCCGCTCCAGCGACGCGTCGAGGGCGGAGAGCAGATGCCCCCGCGAGCCGTCGAAGCGCCGGTCCAGATCGGGGACGCTGCCCGCCTTCGTCGCGATGACGAGGTCGCGGCGCGGCACGAGCCCCTCCATCAGCTGCCCGAGCAGATACTCCGCGCCGCCGTCCGCGTACACATCGGCGGTGTCGACCAGGGTGCCGCCCGCCTCCCAGAAGGCTTTGAGCTGATCGGCGGCGTCGTGCTCACCGGTGTCCCGGCACCAGGTGAGCGTGCCGAGCCCGATCCGGGATACGCGCAGGCCCGTGCGGCCGAGATGCCTTTGCTCCATGAGCGCTCAGATTAGTGGGCAGGGAACTTTCCGTGGCTGCCTGTGGATAACTCGGCCCTGACGTATCCGAGGTCCGCGCGCTAGAGTCCCCGCTACAGGGACGTTACTGATGAGTAAGGGGAGCGGTATGCGGCTTGGCATCAACCTCGGCTACTGGGGAGCCGGGATGGACTCGGACAATCTCGCGGTCGCCCGCGAGGCGGACCGCCTCGGCTACGCGGTCTGCTGGGCCGCCGAGGCGTACGGATCGGACGCCGCCACCGTGCTCGCCTGGGTGGCCGCGCAGACCGAGCGGATCGACGTCGGCTCCGGCATCTTCCAGATCCCCGCCCGTACCCCCTCGATGACGGCGATGACCGCCGCCACCCTCGACTCGCTCTCCGGCGGCCGGTTCCGGCTGGGCCTCGGCGTCTCCGGCCCGCAGGTCTCCGAGGGCTGGTACGGGGTCAAGTTCGACAAGCCGCTCGCCCGTACCCGCGAATACGTCGAGATCATCCGCAAGGCCATGTCCCGCGAGCGCCTCAGCCACGAGGGCGAGCACTGGACGCTGCCGCTCCCCGGCGGCCCCGGCAAGCCGATCAAGCTCACCGTGCACCCGGTACGCGAGCACATCCCGCTCTACGTCGCCGCCATCGGCCCGAAGAACCTGGAGCAGACCGGCGAGATCGCCGACGGCGCGCTGGTCGTCTTCTTCTCGCCCGAGCACGCCGAGGAGACCACGCTCGGCGCGCTCCGCGCCGGCCGGGCCAAGGTCGACAAGGACCTCGACGGCTTCGATCTCGTACCCACCGTCCCCATGGCCATCGGCGACGACGTGAACGCGCTGGCCGACCTCTTCCGCCCGTACACCGCCCTCTACGTGGGCGGCATGGGCAGCGCCAAGCAGAACTTCTACAACAAGCTCGCGCAGCGCATGGGGTACGGGAAGGAGGCCGCAGAGATCCAGGAGAAGTACCTCGCCGGGGACAAGGAGGGCGCGGCCGCCGCGATCCCGCGCGAGCTGATCGACTCCACCGCGCTGCTCGGGCCCGTGGAGCGCATCGCCGAGCGCATGCAGGCGTACGCCGAGGCCGGGGTCACCACCCTGTCGCTGGCCCCCGCCGGCTTCACGCTCGACGAGCGGATCGCGGGGCTGCGGGCTGGCGTCGACGCCCTGGAGCGGGCCGGGCTCGCCTGACAGGCGCCGAGCGAAGAGGAGGCGCCGGGGGCGGCAGGAATGCCGTGCGTGGAGGAGGCGCCGGGAGCGGCGAGAATGCCGTGCGCGGCAGGCGCTCCGGAAGCGCCGGAGAGGTCTGCGGCCGTGGTGGGGGCTCGGGGGTCTTCCCCGCCACGGCCGTCACCGAGCACAACGCCCCGGCCGCCTCGGCGGTTACGCGCCCCGGGCCGTCGGCCTGGCGTGAGACCGAGCACACGCCCGTACGCCCGATGTCCGTACGCGGTCAGGCCCGTATGCGGTCGGCCCCGTACGCGGTTACGCCCGCACGCCCGGCGGCGACGGGCCCCTACAGCCACCCCCGGCGCTTGAACATGCGGTGCAGCCCGAAGACGAGCCCCACCATCACCGTGATCACCGCCGGATAGCTCCACGAATACCGCAGTTCCGGCATGTGCTCGAAGTTCATCCCGTATATCCCCGCGACCATCGTCGGGACCGCGGCCATCGCCGCCCACGCGGAGATCTTCCGCATGTCGTCGTTCTGCCGCACCCCCGTCTGCGCGAGATGCGCGGAGAGGATGTCGGACAGCAGCCGGTCCAGCCCCTCCACATAGTCGTTCGCGCGCGTCAGATGGTCGCTGACGTCGCGGAAGAACGGCTGCGACGTGGCGTGTACGTACGGCAGGCCGGCGCTCGCCAGCCGGGACATCGGCTCCGCGAGCGGGCCGGTGGCCCGGCGGAACTCCACGACCTGGCGCTTGAACGCGTAGATCCGGCCGGCCATGCGCTTGGTGTCGCCGCCGGTCGGGGCGAACACCTCGGCCTCCAACTCCTCCAGGTCCACCTGCAGTTCCGCCGCCACGTCGATATAGGTGTCGACGACGGCATCGCTCACCGCGTACATCACCGCCGTGGGGCCGTGCTGGAGCACCTCGGGGTCCGCTTCCAGCCGGTGCCGCACCCGGGTGAGCGGGTTGCCGTGGCCGTGCCTGACCGTGACGACGAAGGAGTCGCCGACGAAGACCATCAGCTCTCCCGTGGCGACCGTGTCGGCCTTCTCGTCGTACTCGACCGGCTTGAGCACCAGGAAGAGCGAGTCGTCGTAGACCTCCAGCTTGGGCCGCTGGTGTGCGGCCAGCGCGTCCTCCACGGCCAGCGGGTGCAGGCCGAACTCACTGGTCACCAGCGCGAATTCGCTCTCGGTGGGCTCGTGCAGCCCGATCCACAGGAAGGAATGCCCCTCGGCGCGCGCCTGGTCCAGGGCGTCGGAGAAGTCGGCGGGGCCGTCGGTGCGGCGTCCGTCGCGGTAAATGGCACAGTCCACGATCACGGAGAGCATTCTTCCGCCCCCCACTGGGATGTACACCAGGCACGGGCAAAGGCGAGTCGTAGGGTGGCGCCATGCCCACGTTGATCCTTGTCCGGCACGGCCGGTCCACCGCCAACACCGGGGGAGTGCTCGCGGGCTGGACCCCCGGCATCGCCCTCGACGAGAGCGGTACGGCGCAGGCCGCCGCGCTCCCGGCCCGTCTGGCGCGGCTGCCGCTCGCCGCCGCCGTCACCAGCCCCCTCCAGCGCTGCCAGGAGACGCTCGCCCCGCTGCTCGCCGATCGGCCCGATCTCCCGCTCCACACCGACGACCGGATCGGCGAGTGCCACTACGGCGACTGGTCCGGGCGGAAACTCGCCGAGCTCTTCGACGAACCGCTGATGACCGTCGTCCAGCAGCACCCGTCCGCCGCCGCCTTCCCCGGCGGCGAGTCCATACGGGAGATGCAGGCGCGCGCGGTGGGCGCGGTCCGCCAGTGGAACCAGCGGATCGAGGAGGAGCACGGCGCCGACGCCGTCTACCTCATGTGCACGCACGGCGACATCGTCAAGTCGCTCGTCGCCGACGCCCTCGGCATGCACCTCGACCTGTTCCAGCGCATCGCCGTCGACCCCTGCTCGGTGACCGCGATCCGGTACACCCGGCTGCGGCCGTTCCTGCTGCGCCTCGGCGACACCGGCGACTTCGGCGGTCTGCTGCCGCCCGAGGGGCCGTCCGCCGGGGGCGGCGAAGCGGGTGACGCGGCGGTGGGCGGCGGCTCCGGAGCGCCGTGATCGACGGGCGCAGTAGGGTGGTGGCGCGGCGTCGCCCGCTTCGGTCGCCGAACCGGCGGCTCCGTCGGACTGGCAGTACCGGCAGCACCGGCAGTTGAGCACTATCGCGGCCGACCCGCCATCCGCATGTCCATAGTCGTGATATCCGCAGTCGATACAAAATGGAGCAGGACGTTGTCCCGTCAGGTGTTCCTCTACGACCCGCCGGACCGCTTCGTCGCCGGTACGGTCGGGCTGCCTGGCCGCCGTGCCTTCTTCCTGCAAGCCACCGCAGCCGGCCGGACCACCAGCGTCGCGCTGGAGAAGACGCAGGTCGAGGCGCTCGCCGAGCGCATCGACGAACTCCTCGACGAGGTGGTGCGCCGCACCGGGGGCAACGCCCCGGTACCGGCCGTCGCCCCCGCCGAGGTCGCCGACACCGCGCCCCTGGAGACCCCCGTCGAGGAGGAGTTCCGGGTCGGCACCATGGCCCTGGCCTGGGACGGCGAGGAGCAGCGCATGGTGGTCGAGGCGCAGGCCCTCGTCGAGCTCGACGCCGACTCCGAGGAGGACCTCGCCGAGGCCGAGGAGCGATTGCTCCAGGACGAGGCGAACGGTCCCCCGATGCTCCGCGTGCGGCTCACCGGGCTGATGGCCCGCGAGTTCGCCAAGCGCGCCCTGGAACTCGTCAACGCCGGCCGCCCGCCGTGCCCGCTGTGCAGTCTGCCGCTCGACCCGGAGGGACACGTATGCCCGCGCCAGAACGGATATCGCCGCGGGGCGTGATGCCGCCGCCCGAGCTGTTGACGCTCGGCGAGCTGACAGTGCACGGGAGGGTGCGGGAAGCGTCCAACGCGGTGCTGTACTGCACGGTCTCGTACGAGGGCCACAGCGCGGCGTGCGTGTACAAGCCGGTGGCGGGGGAGCGCCCGCTGTGGGACTTTCCCGACGGCACCCTCGCGCAGCGCGAGGTGGCGTCGTACGAGCTCTCCGAGGCCATGGGCTGGAGCCTGATCCCGCAGACCGTTCTGCGCGACGGGCCGTACGGGCAGGGCATGTGCCAGCTGTGGATCGAGCCGTCCGCGGAGGCGGAGGACGATGGCGATGGCGGTGGCGGTGGTGAGACGGGTGGCGACGCCGATGCCGGTACCGACGACTCCCATGAAAACGGGAACGGGGACGGGCTCGGCGGCGGCGCCGGGCTGCTGGCGCTGATCGAGGGCGAGGAGCCCGGCCCCGGCTGGAAGGCCATCGGCTTCGCCGAGGTCGGCGAGGGCCGCACCGCGCTGCTGGTGCACGCGGACGACGTACGGCTGCGCCGGCTGGCCGTTCTCGACGCCGTGATCAACAACGGCGACCGCAAGGGCGGCCATCTCCTGCCCGCCTCCGGTGGTCACTTTTACGCCATCGACCACGGCGTGACCTTCAACGCGGACGACAAGCTGCGCACCCTGCTGTGGGGCTGGGCGGGCGAACCGCTGCCGTCCGACGCGCTGGACGCACTGCGACGGCTTGCGGCCGACCTGGCCGACGGCGGCCCGCTCGTCGCCCGACTGGCCGAGCTGATCACCACCGTCGAAATCGAGGCTCTGCGGAGTCGCGTAGCCGATCTTCTGCGGACCGGACGACACCCCGTGCCCAGCGGTGAGTGGCCGGCGATCCCCTGGCCCCCGGTCTGACCAGCACGCGGCCGGGGTCCGCGCAAGACCGCTTAACCAGCCAACGACCGCTATCCGGTTCGTATACGGACAGTGCATCCGGTTACGCTCAAGGCATGTATGCCTGGCCCGCTTCTGAGGTGCCCGCCCTGCCTGGCAGTGGCCGCGACCTCCGAATCCACGACACCGCGACCGGCGGCCGAGTCTCGCTCGCCCCCGGTCCCGTCGCCCGTATCTACGTCTGTGGCATCACGCCCTACGACGCCACCCATATGGGGCACGCGGCGACCTACAACGCGTTCGACCTCGTGCAGCGCGTGTGGCTCGACACCAAGCGGCAGGTTCAGTACGTCCAGAACGTCACCGACGTCGACGACCCGCTGCTGGAGCGGGCCGTACGCGACGGCAAGGACTGGACAGCCCTCGCCGAGAGCGAGACGGCCCTGTTCCGCGAGGACATGACCGCACTGCGCATGATCCCGCCCCAGCACTACGTCGGTGCCGTCGAGTCCATACCCGACATCGTCCCCCTCGTCGAACGGCTGCGTGACATCGGCGCCGCCTACGAACTCGACGGCGACACCTACTTCTCCGTGGAGTCCGACCCGCACTTCGGCGGGGTCTCCGGGCTCGACGCCGAGGCCATGCGGCTGCTCTCCGCCGAGCGCGGCGGCGACCCCGAGCGGCCCGGCAAGAAGAACCCCCTCGACCCGATGCTGTGGATGGCCGCCCGCGAGGGCGAGCCCAGCTGGGACGGCGCCTCGCTCGGCGCGGGCCGCCCCGGCTGGCACATCGAGTGCGTCGCCATCGCCCTCGACCACCTCGGCATGGGCTTCGACGTGCAGGGCGGCGGTTCCGACCTCGCCTTCCCGCACCACGAGATGGGCGCCTCCCACGCCCAGGCGCTGACCGGCGAGCACCCCTTCGCCAAGGCATACGTGCACGCCGGCATGGTCGGCCTGGACGGCGCGAAGATGTCCAAGTCCAAGGGCAACCTCGTCTTCGTCTCCCAGCTGCGCCGGGACGGCGTGGACCCCGCCGCCATCAGGCTCGCGCTCCTCGCCCACCACTACCGCGCGGACTGGGAGTGGACGGACGGCATCCTGGCGGAGGCCGTGGAGCGCCTCGGCCGCTGGCGCGCCGCCGTCTCGCGCCCCGACGGGCCCTCGGCCGACGCGCTCGTCGAGGAGATCCGCGAGGCGCTGGCGGACGACCTCGACGCGCCGGCCGCGCTCGCGGCGGTCGACCGCTGGGCCGCCGCGCAGGCCGCCGGCGGCGGCACCGAGGAGGGCGCGCCCGGCGTGGTCTCCCGCGCCGTCGACGCGCTGCTCGGCGTGGCGCTCTGACCGGACCGGGTACAGGCAGGGGCGCTTCCCGTTGGGGAAGCGCCCCTTTTACGTGCGCGCAGCGGGCCCGGGCGGGGGAGCGGGGGCGTCCTGCCTCCGCGAAGCCCTTTGCGCTCGCGGCGCGGGTTCAGTCCTCGCCGTCCTTCTTCTCGTCTCCGTCGTCCTTCTCGCCCCTGTCGTCCGGGCCGTCGGAGTCCGGGCCGTCCTCGGCGTCGGGGCCGTCCTCGGCGTCGGGGCTGTCCTTGGCACCAGGGCCGCTCTTGGCGCCGGAGCCGCTCGCGCCGTCGGGGCTGTCCTTCGAGTCAGGGCTGCCATTGGCGTCAGAGCCGTCCGTGGCGTCGGGAGCGTCCTTGGCGTCAGGCTCCGGGTCACGGTCAGGGCCGGATTCCGTACCGGGCCTCGCCTGCGGCGGCGCATCGTCCTTCGCCGTCGGCTTCCTCGGGCGCGTACGGCCGCTGGACGTATCGCGGAGATACGATCCGTCGCGGCCGTCCGCGACCCCGCCGTCCGTGGCGTGGCCGCCCGGCTGCCCCGGCCCCGGCTGGCCGTCGCGGCGCCGCAGATAACGCTCGAACTCGCGGGCGATGGCCTCGCCGGACGCCTCCGGCAGCTCGGCCGTGTCGCGCGCCTCCTCCAGCGACTGCACGTACTCCGCGACCTCGCTGTCCTCCGCCGCCAGCTGGTCCACGCCCAGCTGCCAGGCGCGGGCGTCCTCCGCCAGCTCGCCGAGCGGTACGCGCAGGTCGATGAGGTCTTCGAGGCGGTTGAGCAGCGCCAGGGTGGCCTTCGGGTTCGGCGGCTGCGACACGTAGTGTGGCACCGCCGCCCACAGGCTCACCGCGGGCACGCCCGCGTGCGCGCACGCTTCCTGGAGGATGCCCACGATGCCGGTCGGACCCTCGTACCGGGTCTCCTCCAGATCCATCGTGCGCGCCAGGTCCGCGTCGGAGGTCACGCCGCTGACCGGCACCGGCCGGGTGTGCGGGGTGTCGCCGAGCAGCGCGCCCAGCACCACCACCATCTCGACACCCAGCTCGTGCGCGAAGCCCAGGATCTCGTTGCAGTACGAGCGCCAGCGCATGCTCGGCTCGATGCCGCGCACCAGCACGAGGTCGCGTGGTTTCGCGCCGCCGGTGCGGACCACGGAGAGCCGGGTCGTCGGCCAGGTGACCTTGCGGACCCCGCCGTCCAGCCACACGGTGGGCCGGTTGACCTGGAAGTCGTAGTAGTCCTCGGCGTCGAGCGCCGCGAAGACCTCGCCCTTCCACTCCCGGTCCAGGTGCCCGACCGCGGAGGAGGCGGCGTCGCCGGCGTCGTTCCACCCTTCGAAGGCACAGATCATGACCGGGTCGATCAGCTCGGGAACCCCCTCAAGCTCGATCACCCAGCGCCTCCTTCCGACCGGGGCGGACGGCTCGTACCGCCACCGGTTGCAGTTCCAATGCGTGCGCCCCAAGCCTACGGCTTCCAGGGCCCCTCACCGCAGCCCCTGTGCACGGACGAGTACCCATTCATCCGAGGTGTCCCCGGCCCTCTCCCGGCCAACTTCCCCTGGGCCACAGCAGTCGTGTTCCTGGGCGGCGCGCCGCCCGAAACGTCCGACGTCCGTACGGCCGCTGAACGCCTGTTGAGCGGCGGCTACAGGGTCGAGCGCAGCCACTGCTCCACGCTCGCGATGTGCACGGTCGCCCAGGACCGGGCCGCCTCCGCGTCGCGGTCCCGCAGCGCGCCCACGATCGCCCGGTGTTCGTGCAGGGTGCGGCTCACCGCGTCCTCCTGGGTCAGGCCGCGCCACACCCGCGCGCGCGTGGTCGGCCCGGACAGCCCGTCCAGCAGCGAGCACAGCACCGAGTTGCCGGACGACTGGACGATGCCCCGGTGGAACTCCAGGTCGCAGGCGACCAGCTGCTCCACCGAGGGCTGCGGTCCCAGCTCCTCCAACTGGGTGCTGAGCGCGTCCAGGGTCGCGTCGCTGATGTGCGCGCAGGCCATCGCCGTGGCCGCCGGCTCCAGGATGCGGCGGACCGCCAGGAACTCCAGCACCGTGTCGTCCCGGTGGAAGTCGACGACGAAACTCAGCGCCTCCAGCAGCAGCTGCGGATCGAGGCTCGTGACGTACGTGCCGTCGCCCTGGCGCACGTCCAGGATGCGGATCAGCGACAGCGCCCGTACGGCCTCGCGCAGCGAGTTGCGCGACAGGCCCAGCTCCGCCGCGAGCTCGCTCTCCTTGGGCAGCCGGTCGCCCGGCCGCAGCGCCCCGGAGACGATCATCCCCTTGATCTTCTCGATCGCCTCGTCAGTGACCGCCATCTTGTCCCTCCCCGCGTCGGACCCGCCCGGAATCGACGCGGCACCGCTTTCCGTACCGCCTCTGCGCCGCGTCAATACATCCGATGTCTGGCCCCATTATGGACCTGACGTGCCCCCAGTTCTCCCGGGTTCACACCTCTGCCGCGTTCCGGCGGCCGGGGCGCCGCCCGGTCGGCCGGTGTGGCCGAAACCTTACGGTCCGCCCCCGCCCGAGCCTCCGTCCGCGCCCCGGTCCGCCCGTACCCGGACCGGCGGCCGGGACGGTCCTTACTTGACGGCCGTACGCAGCGCCGACCGGTCCACGAGACCGTGCACTTTGCCGTCGAGCAGCACCACCGCGGCCTCGGCGGACTGCTCCTCCAGAGCCGCCAGCGCCGCCGCCGCGGACTCGCCGCGGCCCACCAGCGGCAGCGCGGGCGCCGCGTGGGACGCCACCGGGTCGTCCCCCTGCGCCGCCCCCGACTCGACCGCCGCGCGCAGCCGCTCCGCGGAGACCGCGCCGATCACCTCGGGCGCCATCACGGGCCGGTCCGGGCGGAGCGCGACGGTGGTCACCAGCACCGGGCCCGCCGCGTCCCGCGCCGCGGCGAGCGCCTGCTCGACGGTGTCGGTGGGGCGTACGTACGGGCCCACGGCCGTGATCCGGGCATCGCCCACCGAGGGCAGCGCGCCGTCCGAGTCCAGGAACCCCCAGCGCCGCAGCCAGCCGTCGTCGTGCACCTTGGAGAGGTAGTTGCGGCCCGAGTCCGGCAGCAGCACCACGACGAGGTCCTCGGGGCCGAGCCCGGCCGCGACCCGCAGCGCCGCGGCTACCGCGGTCCCCGCCGAGCCGCCGGCCAGCAGCCCCTCCTCGCGCGCCAGCCGACGCGCCGTGAGCAGCGACTCCCGGTCGGGGATCGTCTCGAACCGGTCGACGACCGACGGGTGGTAGGAGGACGGCCACAGGTCCTCCACCGTCTCCGGATGCACGAAGTGGCCGATGCTCTCCACGAAGTACGGGCGTCCGTCGCCGCCCGAGAAGACCGACGCCTCGGGGTCCGCGCCGACCACCGCGACCCGGCCGTCGCTGACCTCCTTGAGGTACTCGCCGGTCCCGGTGATCGTGCCGCCGGTGCCCACCCCGGCCACCAGGTGCGTGACGCGCCCCGCGGTCTGCCGCCAGATCTCCGGGCCCGTACCGCGGTAGTGGGCCAGCGGGTTGGCCGGGTTGTCGTACTGGTTGGCGTGCCAGGCGCCGGGGGTCCGCGCGGCGATGCGGGCGGCCGTCTCGTGCACATGGTCCGGGTGCTCGCGCGGCACGCCGCTCGGGCAGACGACGACCTCGGCGCCGTACGCGCGCAGCAGCGCGATCTTCTCGCCGCTGCTCTTGTCGGGGATCGCGAAGACACATCGGTAGCCGCGCTGGGCGGCGACCATGGCCAGTCCGGCCCCGGTGTTGCCGGAGGTGCCCTCGACGACGGTGCCGCCGGGCCGCAGCAGTCCGGCCTCCTCGGCGGCGTCGATCATGGCCACGGCGGCGCGGTCCTTCACGCTGCCGCCCGGGTTGACGTATTCGAGCTTCGCGAAGACGGGGGCGGTCAGGGCGCCGGTCACGCGGTTGAGCCGGACCAGGGGGGTGCCGCCGACCGCGTCGACCAGAGATGCGTACACGTCCATGCCCGGATCGTAGGCGCAACCGTACGCGGCAGGGGAGGGCCGCCCGTCCCGGGCGGCCCTCCCCTCATCGACTGTCCGGGCGTCAGCCCTTCTTGTCCAGCAGGTCCTTGACCTTGGCGCGGACGTCCTCGGTGTCCAGACCGCGGATCGTCAGGGTCGTGCGGCGGCGCAGCACGTCGTCCTCGGTCTCGGCCCACTCGTGGTCGCGGGCGTAGACGGCCTGCGCCCAGATCTCGGGGGCCTCGGGGTGGATGCGCTCGGCCAGCTCCGGGTTCTCGTTCGCCATGCGGGCGATCTCGAAGGACAGCGAGCCGTAGTGCGTGGCCAGGTGGCGCGCGGTCTCCGGGGCCATCCGGACGCCGCCCGCGCCGCCGTCGACCAGCAGCCGGTGGGTGACCGCGTCGGGGTTGGCGATGCCCGGCAGCGGCATGTGCTTGGGCAGCTGCGAGATGGGCTCCATCTCGCTGCCGAGCGGGTGGCCCGGGAGCTGCGCGAGCTTGTTCATCACGGTGCGGCCGATGTGCCGGAAGGTGGTCCACTTGCCGCCGGCGATCGACAGCATGCCGCCGCTGCCCTCGCTCACGACCGTTTCGCGCTTGGCCTTGGAGGTGTCGCCGGGGCCGCCCGGCAGCACCCGCAGACCGGCGAAGGAGTACGTGATCAGGTCGCGGGAGAGCTGCTGGTCGCGGACGGAGAACGCGGCCTCGTCCAGGATCTGGGATATGTCCTTGTCGTTGACGCGGACGTCCGCCGGGTCGCCCTCGTACTCCTCGTCGGTGGTGCCGAGCAGCAGCTGGTCCTCCCAGGGGAGGGCGAAGGTGATGCGGTACTTGTCGATCGGGGTCGCCAGCGCCGCGTTCCAGGGGGAGGTGCGCTTGAGGACCAGGTGCGCGCCCTTGGACAGGCGGATGCTGGGGGCCGCGTTCTTGTCCTCCATCGCGCGGAGGTGGTCCACCCAGGGGCCGGTGGCGTTGAGCACCAGGCGGGCGTCGACGCCGAACTCGGCGCCGTCCATGCCGTCCTTGAGCTCCGCGCCGGTGACCTTGCCGTGCGTGAAGCGCAGGCCGGTGACCTCGGCGTGGTTCAGGACGGTCGCGCCGGCCTCGACCGCGGCCCGTACGGTCATCAGCGCCATGCGGGCGTCGTTCATCTGGCCGTCGCCGTAGACCGCGACCGCCTTGAGGTTGTCGGTCCGCAGCTCCGGCACGTCACGCGCGGCCTTCTCGGCGCTGATGACGTGGCCGACGCCGTCGCGGAAGGCGGACAGCGCGGAGTACGCGAAGACGCCCGCGCCGAGCTTGGCCGCGCCGTGCGGGCCGCCCTTGTAGACCGGCAGGTAGAAGGTCAGCGGGTTGGACAGGTGCGGGGCGACGTCGTGGGAGACGGCGCGGCGCTCGAAGTGGTTCTCGGCGACGAGCTTGACGGCGCCGGTCTGGAGGTAGCGCAGGCCGCCGTGGAGCAGCTTGGAGGAGGCGGAGGAGGTGGCGCCGGCGAAGTCGCCGGCATCCACCATGGCCACCCGCAGTCCGGACTGCGCGGCGTGCCAGGCAACGGTGATGCCCAGAATGCCGCCGCCGATCACCAGGAGGTCGTACGTAGCCTTGGACAGCTGTTCCCGGGTCTCGGCGCGGCTCGGGTTCGAACCGGCAGCCGGGTGCGTCCCGAGGGCCGGGACGCTCTGCAGGGTGCTCATGATTACTCCTCGTCCTCGATCCAGCCCATGGTCCGCTCGACGGCCTTGAGCCAGCTCTTGTACTCGCGGTCACGCGTGGCCGCGTCCATCCGGGGGGTCCACTCGGCGGCCCGGCGCCAGTTGGCGCGCAGGGCGGCGGTGTCCGGCCAGAAGCCGACGGCGAGGCCGGCGGCGTAGGCCGCGCCGAGGCAGGTCGTCTCGGCGACCATCGGGCGCACCACGGGGGCGTCCAGGAAGTCCGAGAGGGTCTGCATCAGCAGGTTGTTGGAGGTCATACCGCCGTCGACCTTGAGCGAGGTCAGCTCGACGCCGGAGTCCTTGGTCATGGCGTCGGTGATCTCGCGGGTCTGCCAGGCGGTGGCCTCAAGCACGGCGCGGGCGATGTGCGCCTTGGTGACATAGCGGGTCAGGCCCGCGATGACGCCGCGCGCGTCGGAGCGCCAGTACGGGGCGAAGAGGCCGGAGAAGGCGGGCACGAAGTACGCGCCGCCGTTGTCGTCGACCGAGCTGGCGAGGGTCTCGATCTCCGCCGCGCTCTTGATCAGCCCCATCTGGTCGCGCATCCACTGCACCAGCGAGCCGGTGACGGCGATCGAGCCCTCAAGGGCGTAGACCGGCTTCTCGGTGCCGATGCGGTAGCCGACCGTCGTCAGCAGGCCGTTGTAGGAGTTGACGGGCTCTTCACCGGTGTTCATCAGCATGAAGGTGCCGGTGCCGTAGGTGGACTTGGCCTCGCCCTCGGAGAAGCAGGTCTGGCCGAACAGGGCCGCCTGCTGGTCACCGAGCGCGGAGGCCACCGGCACACCGTCCAGCGCGCCGCCCTTGGCGGTGCCGTACACCTCGGCGGAGGAGCGGATCTTCGGCAGCACCTCGGCCGGGATCTGCATGGAGGTGAGGATCTTCGGGTCCCACTCCAGGCCGCGCAGGTTCATCAGCATGGTCCGGGAGGCGTTGGTGACGTCGGTGACGTGCACGCCGCCGTCGGTGCCGCCGGTGAGGTTCCAGATGACCCAGGAGTCCATGGTGCCGAAGAGGATCTCGCCGCGCTCGGCGCGCTCGCGCAGGCCCTCGACGTTGTCGAGCATCCAGCGGATCTTGGGGCCGGCGAAGTAGCTGGCCAGCGGGAGGCCGGTCTCGCGGCGGAAGCGGTCCTGGCCCACGTTGCGGCCGAGCTCCTTGCAGAGCGCGTCGGTGCGGGTGTCCTGCCAGACGATGGCGTTGTGCACGGGCTCGCCGGTGGCCTTGTCCCACATCAGCGTGGTCTCACGCTGGTTGGTGATGCCGATGGCCTTGACGTCGGCGGCGGTGATACCCGCCTTCTCGACGGCGCCCGCCACCACGTGCTGGACGTTGGCCCAGATCTCGGCGGCGTCGTGCTCGACCCAGCCCGGCTTCGGGAAGATCTGCTCGTGTTCCTTCTGCTCGACGGCCACGATGCGGCCGTCCCGGTCGAAGACGATGCAGCGGCTGGACGTGGTGCCTTGGTCGATCGCGGCGATGAACGGGCCGCTGGTGTGTGCGTCGGTCACGGTGTGCTCCTGGAAGTTCTGTGGTCTCGGCGGGGGCTCAGGCGAAGGCCAGCTGGTAGATCCCGCCGGCGAGTGCGCCGCCGAGCAGCGGGCCGACGACGGGGATCCATGCGTAGCCCCAGTCGGAGCCGCCCTTGTTGGGCAGCGGCAGCAAAGCGTGCACGATGCGGGGGCCGAGGTCACGTACCGGGTTGATGGCGTAGCCGGTCGGGCCACCCAGCGAGAGGCCGATGCTGGTCACGACGAGAGCCGTCATGAGCACGCCGGTTCCGGAGACGCCCAGGCCCTTGGTGAGGCCCTGGGTGAGGATCGCGAGGACGAGCACGGTAGTGGCGATGATCTCGGTGGCGACGTTCTGCACCACGTTGCGGACCTCGGGGCCGGTGGAGAAGATCCCGAGCACCGGGCCGGCCTTGGGGGCGGCCGACTTGTCGACCATGCCCTCCTGGCCGTTGTGCTCGGCCAGCACCTCGGGGTCGGTGAGGTGGGCCTTGAAGAGGCCGTAGTACGAGACCCACATCAGCACCGCGCCGATCAGGGCGCCGAGCAGCTGGGAGCCGAAGTAGAGCGGTACGTCGCTCCACTTGGTCGTGCCCTCGATGGCCAGGCCGATGGTGACGGCCGGGTTGAGGTGGGCGCCGGACCGCTGGGCGATGTAGGCACCGGTCAGAACGGCGAAGCCCCAGCCGAAGGCGATGGCGACCCAGCCGGCCTGGAAAGCCTTGGAGCGCTTGAGGGTGACGGCGGCGCAGACGCCGCCGCCGAGCAGAACCAGTACGGCGGTGCCGATGGTCTCGCCAGTGAAGATATCGGAGCTGGACACAGTGACTCCTTTGTCCTTCGTCCAGATGGACACCGAGAACGCCGTACCCCGGGTCCCTCCGGTGGTCCGCGCCCTCGGTGAGGGCGGGTCGGCCCGCGGCAATGTCCACCATAGCGAATATTGTCGTTAGGTGTTCGACAATGCCGACCGACGAACGGCAGTTTTGTTCACTGTTAAGTGCCCGTCAAGAGTCATGTGACCGAAAACTCTCAGCCATGCAGACGTAACTTTTCGGTCGAACGAGCGAGCCGAAGAGTGTCGGAAGCCGTCAGAAAGGGCGTCGGAAGTCGTCAGAAACGGCCCGCGCCGAGGTCGCGCGAGATGGCGCGGGCGCAGTCCCGTACGGCCGCGACCAGCTGCGCCCGCAGCTCGCCGTCCTCGCACACCCGCTCCACCGCGCCGGTGATCCCGACCGCGCCCACCGGCATCCGCCGCCGGTCGTGGATGGGGGCGGCCACCGAGGCGACGCCGTCCCAGGTCTCCTCCACGTCCGAGGCCCAGCCGCGGGCCCGGGTGAGGTCCAGCACATTCTCGAAGTCGGCGAGGGCGGTGACGGTGCGGGCGGTGAACGCCTCGCGCTCGGCCTCGGCCGCCTCGCCGTGCGCCACCGGGTCGTACGCGGTGACCACCTTGCCCAGCGCGGTGCTGTGCAGCGGCTGCATCGCGCCCACCTCCAGCACCTGACGGCTGTCGTCGGGACGGAAGACATGGTGGATGACCAGCACGCCCTGCTGGTGCAGCACGCCCAGGTAGACGCTCTCGCCGCTGGCGCGCGCCAGGTCGTCGGCCCACACCAGGGCGCGGGCGCGCAGCTCGTGCACGTCGAGGAAGCTGTTGCCCAGCCGCAGCAGTTCCGCGCCGAGCTGGTAGCGGCCCGAGGCGGGGTCCTGCTCGACGAAGCCCTCCTGTTGCAGGGTGCGCAGAATGCCGTGGGCGGTGCCCTTCGCGAGCCCCAGCGAGGAGGCCACGTCGGAGAGGCCCAGGCGGCGCTCGCCACCGGCCAGCAGGCGCAGCATCGCCGCTGCCCGTTCCAGCGACTGGATGGTCCGAGCCACTGCGCAACCTCCTCCACAAGCCGTTCGACAATGCTGAACACTATCGGTCGATGCCGACCCAGCGGTACCCATACGGGCCCGGCCAATATTCATCGTGCCGCCGTACAGCCGCCGTACAGCCCCCGCCCGGAGACCGCCCGGAGACCGTCCGCCTCGTGGGACGCCCCATACCGCAGCCGGTGCCGCCCGCTACCCTGGCCGGGTGCGCCGTCCACCGGAGGGCGCAAAGCCGACAGCCGTCGCAACCCTGGGAGCAGTTCCATGGCTTTGAAATCGCCATCCTCCGCAAGCGCAGCCCGAGCAGCCGAACTCCGTGAGGCGCTCGCCTCGCGAGTGGTGGTGGCGGACGGGGCGATGGGCACGATGCTCCAGGCGCAGGATCCGAGCATGGCCGACTTCCAGGACCTGGAAGGCTGCAACGAGATCCTGAACGTCACCCGCCCGGACATCGTCCGTTCGGTGCATCAGGAGTACTTCGCCGTCGGCGTCGACTGCGTCGAGACCAACACCTTCGGTGCCAACCTCGCAGCCCTCGGCGAGTACGACATCCCCGAGCGCGTCTTCGAGCTCTCCGAGGCCGGCGCGCGCATCGCCCGCGAGGTCGCGGACGAGTTCGCCGCCGACGGCCGCCCGCGCTGGGTGCTCGGCTCCGTGGGCCCCGGCACCAAGCTGCCGACGCTGGGCCACGCCCCGTACCCGGCGCTGCGCGACGCCTACCAGCAGAACGTCGAGGGCCTGATCGCGGGCGGCGCGGACGCCATCCTGGTGGAGACCACCCAGGACCTGCTCCAGACCAAGTCCTCGGTGATCGGCGCCCGCCGGGCGCTCGCGGCCACCGGCGCGGATCTGCCGCTGCTCGTCCAGGTGACCGTCGAGACCACCGGCACCATGCTGCTCGGCTCGGAGATCGGCGCGGCGCTGACCGCGCTGGAACCGCTCGGCATCGACATGATCGGCCTGAACTGCGCCACCGGCCCCGCCGAGATGAGCGAGCACCTGCGCTACCTCTCCCGGCACGCCCGTACCCGCGTCTCGGCCATGCCCAACGCCGGCCTGCCGGTGCTGGGCAAGGACGGCGCGCACTACCCGCTCTCCCCGGGCGAGCTGGCCGACGCGCACGAGACCTTCGTCCGCGACTACGGGCTGTCGCTGATCGGCGGCTGCTGCGGCACCACCCCCGAGCACCTGCGGCAGGTCGTCGAGCGGGTACGCGGCATGGAGCCCTCCGCCCGGCGCCCGCGCCCCGAGCCGGGCGCCGCCTCCCTCTACCAGACCGTGCCGTTCCGCCAGGACACCGCCTACCTCGCGATCGGCGAGCGGACCAACGCCAACGGCTCGAAGAAGTTCCGCGAGGCCATGCTGGCCGAGCGCTGGGACGACTGCGTGGAGATGGCCCGCGACCAGATCCGCGAGGGCGCGCACCTGCTCGACCTCTGCGTGGACTACGTGGGCCGGGACGGCGTAGCCGACATGGCGGAGGTCGCCGGCCGGTTCGCCACCGCCTCGACCCTGCCCATCGTGCTGGACTCCACCGAACCCGCCGTACTCCAGGCGGGGCTGGAGAAGCTGGGCGGCCGGGCGGTCCTCAACTCCGTCAACTACGAGGACGGCGACGGTCCCGAGTCGCGCTTCGCGCGGATCACCACGCTGGCGGCGGAGCACGGCGCCGCCCTCATCGCGCTGACCATCGACGAGAAGGGCCAGGCGCGCACCCCCGAGGAGAAGGTCGCGGTCGCCGAGCGCCTCATCGCGGACCTCACCGGCAACTGGGGAATCCTGGAGCCGGACATCCTCATCGACTGCCTGACCTTCACGATCTGCACCGGCCAGGAGGAGTCCCGCAAGGACGGCATCGCCACCATCGAGGCGATCCGGGAGCTCAAGCGCCGCCACCCCGACGTGCAGACCACGCTCGGCCTGTCCAACATCTCCTTCGGCCTGAACCCGGCCGCCCGGATGGTGCTCAACTCCGTCTTCCTCGACGAGTGCGTCAAGGCCGGCCTGGACTCGGCGATCGTGCACGCCTCGAAGATCCTGCCGATCGCCCGGCTGGAGGACGAGCAGCGCGAGGTGGCCCTCGACCTGATCTACGACCGGCGGCGCCCCGCAGAGGGCGACGAGCCCGCCTATGACCCCCTCCAGCGGTTCCTGGAGCTCTTCGAGGGCGTCGACACGAAGTCGATGAAGGCCGGCAAGGCCGAGGAACTGCTCGCGCTGCCGCTGGACGAGCGGCTCCAGCGCCGCATCATCGACGGCGAGAAGAACGGCCTGGTTGCCGACCTCGACGAGGCGCTCACCGTCCGCCCGGCGCTGGAGATCGTCAACGACACGCTGCTGGCCGGCATGAAGGTCGTCGGCGAGCTGTTCGGCTCCGGCCAGATGCAGCTGCCGTTCGTCCTCCAGTCCGCCGAGGTGATGAAGACGGCGGTCGCCCACCTCGAACCGCACATGGAGAAGTCGGACGACGACGGCAAGGGCACGATCGTGCTGGCCACCGTCCGGGGCGACGTCCACGACATCGGCAAGAACCTCGTCGACATCATCCTGTCCAACAACGGCTACAACGTCGTCAACCTCGGCATCAAGCAGCCCGTCTCCGCGATCCTGGAGGCCGCCGCGGAGCACCGGGCCGATGTGATCGGCATGTCCGGGCTGCTGGTCAAATCCACGGTGATCATGAAGGAGAACCTGGAGGAGCTCAACCAGCGCAACATGGCCGCCGACTTCCCCGTCATCCTCGGCGGCGCCGCGCTGACCCGCGCGTACGTGGAACAGGACCTGCACGAGATCTACGAGGGCGAGGTGCGCTACGCCCGCGACGCCTTCGAGGGGCTGCGGCTGATGGACGCCCTCATCGCCGTCAAGCGCGGCGTGCCCGGCGCCACCCTCCCCGAGCTCAAGCAGCGCCGCGTCCCCCAGCGCGAGACGCCCCTCCCGGAAGCGCCGGAGGACACCGACGAGGGGCCCGTACGCTCCGACACGGCCATCGACAACCCCATCCCCGTCCCGCCCTTCTGGGGCACCCGGGTGATCAAGGGCATCGGCCTCAAGGACTACGCGTCCTGGCTGGACGAGGGCGCCCTGTTCAAGGGCCAGTGGGGCCTCAAGCAGGCCCGTACGGGCGACGGGCCCAGCTACGAGGAGCTGGTGGAGAGCGAGGGCCGGCCTCGGCTGCGCGGCTGGCTGGACAAGCTGCACACCGACAACCTCCTGGAAGCCGCCGTGGTCTACGGCTACTTCCCGTGCGTCTCCAAGGGCGACGATCTGATCCTGCTGCACGAGGACGGCAGCGAGCGCACCCGCTTCACCTTCCCGCGCCAGCGCCGCGGCCGCCGGCTGTGCCTGGCGGACTTCTTCCGGCCGCAGGAGTCGGGGGAGACGGACGTGGTGGGCCTTCAGGTCGTCACCGTCGGTTCGAAGATCGGCGAGGCCACCGCGGAGCTCTTCGGCTCCAACTCCTACCGCGACTACCTGGAGCTGCACGGCCTGTCCGTACAGCTGGCCGAGGCCCTCGCCGAGTACTGGCACGCGCGGGTACGGGCCGAGCTCGGCTTCGCGGGCGAGGACCCCGCCGAGGTCGAGGACATGTTCGCGCTCAAATACCGCGGAGCGCGCTTCTCGCTGGGTTACGGGGCCTGCCCCGAGCTGGAGGACCGGGCGAAGATCGCGGCGCTGCTGGAGCCCGAGCGGATCGGCGTGGAGCTCTCGGAGGAGTTCCAGCTCCACCCCGAGCAGTCCACGGACGCGATCGTCATCCACCACCCCCAGGCCAAGTACTTCAACGCACGCTGACCGGGGCCGCGGCCGGAGCCCCGCCCGCAGCCGGAGCGCACGCCGGCCCCGGGCAGGGCGAGGACCGCGCGCCGGCCGCGCCCGGGGCCGCGGACCGCGCGCCGGGACGATTCACCGCAGACACTGAGCACCCTCTGAGCACCCGACGTACACTTATCGGTCCGGTAAAGGCCGGTCGTCTTCCCTTCGGGGACGGCGGCCGGCCTTCTCGTCCCTTCTGTGAGGTGTGTGCGGATGACCAGCAGCATCCCCGCCGTCGACACCCGTACGGCCGAAGACTCCGCCCTGCAGGCCGTGCTGCTCGACATGGACGGCACCCTGGTCGACACCGAGGGCTTCTGGTGGGACGTGGAGGTCGCGGTCTTCGCGGAGCTCGGGCACACGCTCCTCGACGAGTACCGCGAGGTGGTCGTCGGCGGTCCGATGACGCGCAGCGCCGCGTATCTGATCCAGGCCACCGGCGCGCGGATCGCCCTCGCCGAGCTGAGCGTGCTGCTCAACGCGCGGTTCGCCAAGACGATCGTCGGCGGGGTGCCGCTGATGCCCGGCGCGCGGCGGCTCCTCACCGAGCTGGCCGCCCACCGGGTGCCGACCGCGCTGGTCTCCGCCTCGCACCGGCAGATCATCGACCGGGTGCTCGGCACGCTCGGGCCGGAGAACTTCACGCTGACCGTCGCCGGCGACGAGCTGGAGCGTACGAAGCCCCACCCGGACCCCTATCTGCTCGCCGCGGCCCGGCTCGGCGTGGACCCCGCCCGGTGCGCCGTGGTGGAGGACACCGCCACGGGCGTGGCCGCGGCGGAGGCGGCCGGGTGCCGGGTGGTGGCGGTGCCGTCGCTCGCGCCGATCCCCGCCGCGGCCGGGCGCAGCGTCGTCGGTTCGCTGGAGGAAGTCGACCTGACTTTCCTCCGGTCGCTGATTACAGCAATGCACTGACCGGGTACTGAGCGTGGGCCGGGTAATGACGCTGAGGAACGCTCGGCGCAGGGCCGCTTATTTTGCGTGACTAATAGGTCGTCCGAATTGCAGGACGGCGCAACCTTTTCGGGGGAGTGAGGTTTATCACGGACAGCGGCGTCGACAAGGTGGGTGGTGGTCGTCGCGACACCCCCGCAAACCGGTCTTGGAGCACCCTTGTGTCCCGATTGATGATCTCGCGTACGAATCGTTCCGGCGTCCGGATATCGGTGAATCGCCGCCCGTTATCGGGGCGTGATATCAGCTCAACTCGGCCGCGTTCCAGAGTTGCTGGCCGCGCGCACTAATGTCTTCGCGAGTACTTCACCACTGACCCTGTGGCCAGCGCACCCGACGTCGGTATGGTCCCGGGATCGATCGCAGGGAGAGCCCCGACAATGAACCGCAAGACGCTGGTGCTGCCGACCGTGGTGGGCCTCTTGGCCCCTGTGCTCGTCGCCTGTGGCGGGTCCGGCGGTGCCGGCAAGGATGGCGGTGCCATCGTCATCGGCAGCACGGACCGGTTCGAGCTGTCGAAGGACACCCCAGCGCCCTTCGACCCGGCCGAGGTGTACGACATCGCCGGCCTGACCGTGCTGCGCAGCACCTTCCAGACGCTGCTGAGGCTGCCGCGCTCCGGCACCGAACCGGTCCCGGACGCCGCCTCGAAGTGCTGGTTCGGCGACCGCAAGAACGAGCAGTTCCGCTGCAAGCTGCGCGATGGCCTGAAATTCTCCAACGGTCACGACCTCACCGCCAAGGACGTGAAATTCTCGATCGACCGCGTCCGGAACATCAACTTCAAGAACGGCCCGGCCTCGCTGTTCGACAACGTCGACCGGGTGGAGACGCCCAACGACCACGAGGTCGTCTTCCACCTCAAGAGCTCCGACGCCACCTTCGCGCAGAAGATCTCCACGCCGGCCGGCGGCATCGTCGACAGCGAGGTCTACGACGGCAAGAAGGTCCGCGACGGCTACGACCTCGTCGGGTCCGGCCCGTACACGATGAAGGCCGAGGAGTCGGGCGGCCGGGTCACCAAGGCGGTCTTCTCGAAGAACCCGAACTACAAGGGCGGGCTGAAGCTCCAGAACAACAAGTCCGAGATGCGCTTCTTCGAGAGCTCCACCTCGATGGAGAAGGCGCTCAAGGCCGGTGACATCGACGTCATGAACCGCTCCATGTCGCCCGAGCAGATCACCCGGCTGCGCGCCTCCACGGCCAAGGACATCAACATCGTCGAGTCGCCGGGGCAGGAGATCAGCTTCCTGGCCTTCAACACCAACGACCCCTCGGTGAAGAACAAGGCGGTGCGCCAGGCGATGGCGCAGGTGATCGACCGGCAGGCGCTGACCCGCGACGACTACGGCCGTACGACCGTGCCGCTGTACTCGCTCGTCCCCAGCGGCATCACCAGCCACCAGAACTCCTTCTCCAACAAGTACGGGACGATGCCCAGCACGGAGAAGGCGCGCTCCACCCTCCAGTCGGCGAACATCAGCACCCCGGTGCCGCTCACCCTCACGTACACCACGGACCACTACGGCGAGGCGACCGCCAAGGAGTTCAAGGGGCTCCAGGACCAGCTCAACGGCAGCGGGCTCTTCGACGTGAAGATCCAGGGCGTCGAGTGGTCCAAGTTCCGCCCCGCGAGCATCAACGGCGAGTACAGCGTGTACGGCATGGGCTGGTTCCCCGACTTCCCGGACCCGGACAACTTCATCGCCCCGTTCTTCGGCCAGGGCAACTTCCTCAAGTCCCCCTACCGGAACCCGAAGATCACCGACAAGCTCATCCCGGACACCCGGCAGGAGGCGCGCCGCGACGCCGCGGCCCCGCTGTTCCAGCAGGCCCAGGACATCGTCGCCGACGACGTGCCGATCCTGCCGCTGTGGCAGGGCAAGCAGTACGTGGCCGCGCGCGAGAACATCACCGGCGTGGAGTGGGCGCTCAACTCCTCCTCCCAGATCCAGCCCTGGGAACTCGGCCGCGGCGTCTGAGCCACCGCGGGACAGCCACACCCCAGCACAATGGCCGACGGCCCGCTTCTCCAAGCGGGCCGTCGGCCATTTCCCATGTCCCCGCCGCGGGCGCGGGGACCCCTGCCGCTACTGCGCGCCGGGGCGCACCAGCCCGCTCTCGTACGCGTAGACCGCGGCCTGCACCCGGTCCCGCAGCCCCAGCTTGGTCAGCACATGCCCCACATGCGTCTTGACCGTCGTCTCGCTCACGAACAGGTCCGCGGCGATCTCCGCGTTCGACAGGCCACGCGCCACCAGCTTGAGCACCTCCACCTCGCGCTCGGTCAGCGTGTCCAGCGTGTCCGGGACCTTCTCCTCACCGGACGGCAGATGCCCGGCGTACTTGTCCAGCAGCCGCCGCGTGATGCTCGGCGCGAGCATCGCCTCGCCGCCCGCCACCACCCGGATCGCCTGTACGAGCTCGTCGGCCGGGGCGTCCTTGAGCAGAAAGCCGCTGGCCCCCGCGCGCAGCGCCTCCACCACGTACTCATCGAGGTCGAAGGTGGTCAGCACCAGCACCTTCGCCGGGCCGTCCCGGCCCGGCCCGGTGATCTGCCGGGTCGCCTCCACGCCGTCCATCCGGGGCATCCGGATGTCCATCAGCACCACATCGGGCTGCAGCGCCCGCACCTGATCGAGCGCCTGGAGGCCGTCACCGGCCTCGCCGACGACCGCGAGATCCTGCTCGGCCTCCAGGATCATCCGGAAACCGGTGCGCAGCAGCGGCTGGTCGTCGACCAGTAGGACGCGGATAGCCACAGGGACTCTCTCCTTCGCTAGATCTGCCCCATTCTGCCTTGCGGCACCTGCCCCGAAGCCACTGACCCGGCCTCCCCGGCACCCGCGACCGGCAGCGGATAGGGCGGCGGCGTGCCGCCGAACTCCGGGCACACGGCCTGGTGATCGCACCAGCCGCACAGCTTGCTCGGCCGCGGCCGCCAGTCACCCGTCTCGGTCGCCAGGGCGATCGCCTCCCACAGGGCGAGCAGCTTGCGCTCGACCCCCAGCAGGTCCGCCTCGGTCGGGTCGTACGTCAGCACATCGCCGCTGCCCAGATAGACCAGCTGGAGCCGGCGCGGCACCGCGCCCCGCAGCCGCCACATCACCAGCGCGTAGAACTTCATCTGGAACAGCGGCTCCGACTGGTACTGCGGAGCCGGGGCCTTGCCCGTCTTGTAGTCCACGAGCCGCACCTCGCCGCTGGGCGCGACATCGACCCGGTCGATGAAGCCCCGCAGCGTCAGCCCCGAATCGAGCACCGTCTCCACATACAGCTCCCGGTCGGCGGGCTCCAGCCGCGTCGGGTCCTCCAGCGTGAACCACCGGTCCACCAGCCGCTCCGCGTCGCCCAGCCACCCGGCCAGCCGCTCCCCCCGCGGATCGTCCTCGAACAGCTCCGCCAGCTCCGGCCGCTTGGCGAGCAGCTTCTCCCACTCACCCGGCACCATGGCCCGCGCGCCCTCGGCCGTACGCTCCACCGCCGGCGCGTCGAAGAGCCGCTCCAGCACCGCGTGCACCACCGTGCCGCGCGTCGCCGCGGCGCTCGGCTTCTCCGGCAGCTTGTCGATCACCCGGAAGCGGTAGAGCAACGGGCACCGCATGAAATCGCCCGCACGCGACGGTGACAGCGCCGTGGGCCGTTCGGCTGACGCGGTCCGGAGCGCGGTCGGCCGGGCCTGCGGAGTCTTCTCGGTGCTCGTTCCCATGCCGCAGACCCTACGGCCCCCCACTGACAGCGAGCCGCATACCATCGACGGCAGACCGCCTCGCACTGCATGATCGTGGAAACGCACCAGGCGGGTGCGGGGCAGAGCGCCGACGAGGGGACACTGTGGAGAACAGCGGGCAGGGCCAGTCCGGCGGGGGAGCGGGCCCCCAGGCCGAGGAGCCCAAAGAGCCCGAAGGCCGCAAGCCGCGCCGCCCGCGCGAGCGGGGCGGCGGCATCCTCATGGGCCGCCCCTTCGGCGTACCGGTCTACGTCGCCCCCAGCTGGTTCCTGGTCGCCGCCCTCATCACCTGGGTCTTCGGCGGCCAGCTCGACCGGGTCCTGCCCGAGCTCGGCCGGGCCCGCTACCTCGTCTCGCTCTTCTTCGCCGTCGCCTTCTACGCCTCGGTCCTCGTCCACGAGCTCGCCCACACCGTCGCCGCGCTGCGCTTCAAGCTCCCCGTCCGCCGCATCCAGCTCCAGTTCTTCGGCGGCGTCTCGGAGATCGAGAAGGACGCCGAGACGCCGGGCCGCGAATTCGTCCTCGCCTTCGTCGGCCCCCTGCTCTCGCTCGTCCTCGCCGGCGTCTTCTACCTCGGCATGCAGACCGTCGAGCCCGGCACCGTGCCCGGCGTGCTGCTCGCCGGGCTGATGATCTCCAACCTGATCGTCGCGATCTTCAACCTGCTGCCCGGGCTGCCGCTCGACGGCGGCCGGATGCTCCGCGCCGTCGTCTGGAAGATCAGCGGCAACCCGATGACCGGCACCGTCGCCGCCGCCTGGGTCGGCCGGGGCCTCGCGGTGGCCGTCCTGGTGGGGCTGCCGCTGCTCACCCAGGCGGGCAGCCTCGGCGACGAGACCGAGAGCTTCGGCGGCGTCGACTCGCTCACCGACGCCCTGCTCGCCGCGATCCTCGCCGCGATCATCTGGACCGGCGCCGGCAACAGCCTGCGCGTGGCCCGGCTGCGCGAACGCCTCCCGGGACTCACGGTCCGTACGCTCACCCGGCGGGCCGTCCCCGTGGAGGCCGCCACCCCCCTCTCCGAGGCGCTGCGCCGCGCCAACGACGCCGGGGCCCGCGCCCTGGTCGTCGTGGACGCCACCGGCGCCCCGAACGCCGTCGTCCGCGAGTCCGCCATCGTCGGCGTCCCCGAGCACCGGCGCCCCTGGGTCGCCGTCAGCGGCCTGGCCCAGGACCTCAAGGACGGCATGCGGGTCTCCGCCGAGCTCGCCGGCGAGGAGCTCTTGGACACCCTGCGGACCACCCCCGCCACCGAGTACCTGGTCGTCGAGGAGACCGGCGAGATCTACGGCGTGCTCGCCACCTCCGACGTCGAGCGGGCCTTCGTCGCCGCCATGGCCCGGCCCCAGCAGTAGGGACCGCGGGAGTGACGGCCCGCGACCCCAGGTAGGCTGGTCACATGTCCGAACCGACCGGTGCCGCCCGCCGTCGCGGCCCCTTCCAGGTCGGGGACCAGGTCCAGCTCACCGACCCCAAGGGACGCCACTACACCTTCACGCTCGAAGCCGGGAAGCAGTTCCACACCCACAAGGGTGCCTTCCCGCACGACGAGCTGATCGGTGCTCCCGAGGGCAGTGTTGTCCGAACCACGGGAAACGTCGCCTACCTCGCGCTGCGCCCCCTGCTCCCCGACTATGTCCTGTCCATGCCGCGCGGAGCCGCCGTGGTCTACCCCAAGGACGCGGGGCAGATCCTGGCGATGGCCGACATCTTCCCCGGCGCCCGCGTCGTCGAGGCAGGCGTCGGCTCCGGCTCCCTGAGCAGCTTCCTGCTGCGCGCCATCGGCGATCAGGGCATGCTGCACTCCTACGAGCGCCGGGCCGACTTCGCCGAGATCGCCACGCAGAACGTGCAGCGCTACTTCGGCGCCCCGCACCCCGCCTGGACGCTCACCGTCGGCGACCTCCAGGACAACCTGTCCGACACCGAGGTCGACCGGGTGATCCTCGACATGCTCGCCCCCTGGGAGTGCCTGGAGGTCGTCTCCAAGGCGCTCGTGCCCGGCGGCATCCTCTGCGCGTACGTGGCCACCACCACGCAGCTCGCCCGCACCGTCGAGGCGATCCGCGAGCACGGCACCTTCAACGAGCCGTCGGCCTGGGAGACCATGGTCCGCACCTGGCACGTCGAGGGCCTGGCCGTACGCCCCGACCACCGCATGATCGGGCACACCGGCTTCCTGCTCACCGCCCGCCGCCTCGCGGACGGCGTGGAGCCGCCGCTGCGCCGCCGCCGCCCCGCGAAGGGCGCCTACGGCGACGACTACACGGGCCCGGGGAGCCAGAGCGGCTCCGCCGAGCGCTGACGCCCGGCACGCCCCCTACGCACGACCGGCCCCGCCCACCGAATCCCGCGCCGGCGGAACTCGGGGGCGGGGCCGACGCGTTGGAAGGGCACCAGCTACGCCGGACTCGGTGGTTCCACGGCGTCATGCCATGTGGCACGATGCTGGACACCCCGACGGCACAGCTCTCACAGGAGTCATCCCGCGTGCAGCCCCTGGCAGGCACTGGGCCCTTCCCCGCGCCCGGCACTGACCCTTCCCACGCCCGTACCCGCCCCGTGCACTGGGTCGCGACCGCCGCCGCGCTCGCCCTCGTCGTCGCCGGCGCGGCCTTCGTCCAGCCCGCGGACGCCACGGCTACTACATCTGCACCACATCCCGGTACGCCGCCTGCCGGAGCGCCCGATGCGCACGCGGCGCACTATCCGGTCGACTGCGGCCAGGCGGAGGTGGACGTCGTGGCGAAGGGCTCGGCCGACTTCGACGGCGACGGGCGGCCCGAGACCGTCGCCGTGGTGCGCTGCCACGCGGCAGGGGGCACCCCGCCGAGCGGCGTGTACGCGCTCGCGCAGCCGGCCGCGGAGGGCGGGCGGCCCCGGGTCGAGGCGACGCTCCTCGACCCGGCGCAGCGGATGAGCGTCATGGACTTCCGAGTGACGGGGGCCACCGTCTCGGCTACCCTGCTCGGCTACTCCTCGAAGGACGTGCCGCGCTGCTGCCCCGACAAGCAGCGCGGGGTCAAGTGGCAGTGGAAGGGCGGGAAGTTCGCCCTCACCGCGCTGCCCGTCCCGGGCAGCGTCTGACGGCCACAGGCCGACCGGTCACAGCGAGTGTGTGCCGGTCACACGGTGTCGTCGCGCGCCGCCTCAGTCGGCGTCGGGTCCGTAGACCTCGACCTGGTCCGCGACCCGGCGCACATGGATGCAGTCGCCGGGGCACTCCTTCGCCGAGTCCCGCACGTCGTTCAGCAGCGGCAGCGGGACGGGCGTTGTGGCCCCCTTGTCCTGGAGCAGTTCGTCCCCGGCGCTCTTGACGTACGCGAGGCCGTCGATGTCGAGCTCGAAGACCTCCGGGGCGTACTGCGCGCAGATTCCGTCACCGGTGCACAGATCCTGATCGATCCAGACCTCAAGATCCTCGGTGCTTTCCCGGGCTTCGTCCTGCACGGTCATCTCGCCTGCCGTTCCCTGCGTCGCGCGTTAAATCTTGCGGTAAGTCGTGCCAGCCCTGACGGGTGTTGACCGACTCGACGATACAACCGCTCGCTTTCCGATGTTGTTGGGTGGGTATTCCCCTCAGGTAAGGACGTGCGCAAGGGTGAAGATCGGACACACCCCGACCGGGTTTGTGATCTAGGGGTTTCAACCTGCACCGGCCCAGGTAGGGTCAGGAAGCGTCCAGCTCCCCTTGGAGGAGGTGAGGACCGTGGCAGCCCACGACGACGACATCAACCGCGGCATCCGGCCGGGGCGAGGGTCTGAGGACCCCGCCGGCCAGGTTGCCTATCTTGAGCAGGAGATCGCCGTCCTGCGGCGCAAGCTCGCCGACTCGCCGCGTCATACGAGGATTCTCGAAGAGCGGATCGTCGAGCTGCAGACCAACCTGGCCGGTGTGTCCGCTCAGAACGAGCGGCTCGCCAACACGCTCCGTGAGGCCCGCGACCAGATTGTGGCCCTCAAGGAGGAGGTCGACCGGCTCGCGCAGCCGCCGGCCGGCTTCGGGGTCTTCCTGCAGGCGAACGAGGACGGTACGGCCGACATCTTCACCGGCGGCCGCAAACTCCGCGTGAATGTCAGCCCGAGCGTCGAACTCGAAGAGCTGAGGCGTGGCCAGGAGGTCATGCTCAACGAGGCGCTCAACGTGGTCGAAGCCATGGAGTTCGAGAGCGCCGGGGACATCGTCACCCTCAAGGAGATCCTTGAGGACGGCGAGCGGGCCCTGGTGATCGGGCACACCGACGAGGAGCGGGTGGTGAGGCTCGCCGAGCCGCTGCTGGACATCACCATCCGGCCCGGCGACGCGCTGCTGCTCGACTCCCGATCCGGCTACGTCTACGAAGTCATCCCGAAGAGCGAGGTCGAGGAGCTCGTCCTCGAAGAGGTCCCGGACATCGACTACACGAAGATCGGCGGCCTGGGCAACCAGATCGAGCTGATCCGTGACGCGGTCGAGCTGCCCTACCTCTACCCCGACCTCTTCAAGGAGCACGAACTGCGGCCGCCCAAGGGCGTGCTGCTGTACGGCCCGCCCGGCTGTGGCAAGACGCTGATCGCCAAGGCCGTCGCCAACTCCCTTGCCAAGAAGGTGGCCGAGGTCACCGGAAAGCCCGCGGGGAAGAGCTTCTTCCTCAACATCAAGGGCCCGGAGCTGCTCAACAAGTACGTCGGCGAGACCGAGCGGCACATCCGCCTCGTCTTCCAGCGGGCCAGGGAGAAGGCCAGCGAGGGCACCCCGGTCATCATCTTCTTCGACGAGATGGAGTCGCTCTTCCGCACCCGCGGCTCCGGCGTCAGCTCGGACGTGGAGAACACCATCGTCCCGCAGCTGCTCGCGGAGATCGACGGCGTGGAGGGCCTGGAGAACGTCATCGTCATCGGCGCCTCCAACCGCGAGGACATGATCGACCCCGCGATCCTGCGCCCCGGCCGGCTCGACGTGAAGATCAAGATCGAGCGCCCCGACGCCGAGGCCGCGAAGGACATCTTCACGAAGTACCTGACCCCGACCCTGCCGATCCACACGGACGACCTGGCCGAGCACAGCGGCTCGGGCGCCTCCGCGGTCTCCGGCATGATCCAGTCGGTCGTCGAGCAGATGTACGCGGAGTCCGAGGAGAACCGCTTCCTGGAGGTCACGTACGCCAACGGCGACAAGGAAGTCCTTTACTTCAAGGACTTCAACTCCGGAGCGATGATCCAGAACATCGTGGACCGGGCCAAGAAAATGGCGATCAAGGCATTCCTCGATCACAACCAGAAGGGCATCCGCGTCGCTCACCTGCTCGCCGCCTGCGTGGACGAGTTCAAGGAGAACGAGGACCTGCCCAACACCACCAACCCGGACGACTGGGCCCGTATCTCCGGCAAGAAGGGCGAGCGGATCGTCTTCATCCGCACGCTGGTCACCGGAAAACAAGGCGCGGACACCGGCCGTTCCATCGACACGGTGGCCAATACCGGCCAGTACCTGTAACACCGCCGTCCGGCTGCGGATGTCCTGCACGGGGCGTCCGCGGCCGGACGTATTTTTCGCCTCAACCAATCTCGGCCGATCTCGACGGGCGCCGACGCATCCCGCCGCAGTTCCGGGGCCTATTTCCACCGACATTCAACCGACTCCGACGAGCCGCACCGAACTTCAACGAAGCAGCCGCAGCGAAATCCGGACGCCGTCGAAGGACCGGACCCGAGGAATGACTGTAATGATCTCCCCACCGCCGCAAAGCCGTTCTAGGCTCTGCGGTACCGCCGCGAAGCGCAGTGGGGGATCGGGACCGCACACGGACCGGAAGCGCAGCGGTACTTGAGCGCCTACCCCATCGGGGGGCGCCGCCGGGCAAGGAGGGCCGCATGACCGTACGGCGAGTAATGGGCATCGAGACGGAGTACGGGATCTCCGTCCCTGGCCACCCGAACGCCAATGCCATGCTCACCTCGTCCCAGGTCGTCAACGCCTACGCGGCGGCGATGCACCGGGCGCGGCGAGCCCGCTGGGACTTCGAGGAGGAGAACCCGCTGCGGGACGCCCGGGGCTTCGACCTCGCTCGGGAGACCGCCGACTCCAGCCAGCTCACCGACGAGGACATCGGCCTGGCCAATGTGATCCTCACCAACGGCGCGCGGCTGTACGTGGACCACGCGCACCCCGAGTACAGCTCCCCGGAGGTCACCAACCCCCGCGACGCCGTCCTGTGGGACAAGGCGGGGGAGCGCATCATGGCGGAGGCCGCCGAGCGCGCGGCGGGCCTGCCCGGGGCCCAGCCGATCCACCTCTACAAGAACAACACCGACAACAAGGGCGCGTCCTACGGCACGCACGAGAACTACCTGATGAAGCGGGAGACCCCGTTCTCGGACATCGTGCGCCACCTGACGCCGTTCTTCGTCTCGCGTCAGGTCGTCACGGGCGCCGGGCGCGTCGGCATCGGCCAGGACGGCCACGAGCAGGGGTTCCAGCTCAGCCAGCGCGCCGACTACTTCGAGGTCGAGGTGGGCCTGGAGACCACTCTCAAGCGGCCCATCATCAACACCCGCGACGAGCCGCACGCCGACGCCGAGCGCTACCGCCGACTGCACGTCATCATCGGCGACGCCAACCTCTCGGAGATCTCCACCTACCTCAAGCTCGGCACCACCGCGCTGGTCCTGTCGATGATCGAGGACGGTTTCATCACCGCCGACCTCGCCATCGACCAGCCCGTGCGCACCCTGCACCAGGTCTCGCACGATCCCTCCCTGCACCATCTGATCACGCTGCGCAGCGGCCGCACGCTGACCGCCGTACAGCTCCAGATGGAGTACTTCGAGCTGGCCCGCAAGTACGTCGAGGACCGCTACGGCGTGGACGCCGACGAGCAGACCAGGGACGTGCTCACCCGTTGGGAGGACGTGCTGAACCGGCTGGAGCACGACCCGATGAGCCTGGCCGGCGAGTTGGACTGGGTCGCCAAGCGCGAGCTGCTGGAGGGCTACCGGCGCCGCGACGGCCTGGACTGGGACGCCGCCCGGCTGCAGCTGGTGGACCTCCAGTACGCGGACGTACGGCCCGACAAGGGGCTCTACAACCGCCTCGTGGCCCGCGGCAGGATGAAGCGGCTGCTGGACGAGGGCGACGTCGGGCGGGCCCGTACGAAGCCGCCGGAGGACACCCGCGCGTACTTCCGCGGCCGCTGCCTGGAGCAGTACGCGGACGACGTCGCCGCGGCCTCCTGGGACTCGGTCATCTTCGATCTCCCGGGCCGTGACTCCCTGCAACGGGTCCCCACCCTGGAGCCGCTGCGCGGCACCCGCAACCACGTCAAGGAGCTCCTGGACCGGTGCCGTACGGCCGAGGAACTGGTCCGGGTGCTGTCCGGGGGCTGAACCGGGGCTGAAAGGGCCGGCGTATGGGAATCATCGAGGTGGTTCCCGGACGTTGGGGAAGTAAAGGGCCAATGTCGGACCCTGCTTGTAGGGTCTGATCAAGTGCATCGAACCGAGCGGGGTGAGGTAGATGGCGACCAAGGACACCGGCGGCGGACAGCAGAAGGCGACGCGTTCCACCGAGGAGGTCGAGGAGCAGGCGCAGGACGCGCAGGCTGCGGAGGACCTCAAGGAGCGGCAGGAGAAGCTGTCGGACGACGTGGACTCTGTTCTGGACGAAATCGACGACGTACTCGAAGAGAATGCCGAGGACTTCGTACGCTCGTTCGTTCAAAAGGGTGGACAGTAGTCCAAGGATATGAACGCCGAGCTCAAGCGGTGCCCTCGCTGTGAGGCATCCCTGCCTCGTGAAGCCTTTGGCCGGCGCGGCGGGCGGGATGATGGTCTGCGGGGCTACCGCAAATCCTGCGCCCGTGAATACGCGACGTCATGGGAACGGCGGAAGCGGCAAGAGCGCCGTGAGTTCAAGAACCCCGCTGTACCTGTGGGGTTCGAGCGTTGCCGCAGGTGCGGCGAAGCCGAGGATCACGGTGAGTGGCACCGCGATGCGACGGCCTCCGGCGGCCTGCCGACGCGCTGCACAGCGCGCCGGGCCGTCGAGGGGCGAGCGAATCATCCGAGGCGTCAGTACGGCATTACCGAAACCGAGCGCGACGAGACGATCGCCGCGCAGATGAATATCCGCGTGATCTGTCTCAACGCCCCAGCCGCGCATGTGGATCACCGCCATCAGACGGGTAGGGTCCGTGGCGTACTGTGCTTCAACTGCAATTCGGCCATCGGCAAGTTGGGAGACGATCCCGGCACCATGCGTCGGGCCATCGCATACCTGGAAGGAAACGCGTGGAAGCCAACACTCGTAGTTCAGGGCGTCTGCCGGCTGCCTTCCTGACGCCCGGCTCGTCCTCGTTCATGGACTTCCTGACCGAGCACTCTCCGGGGATGCTGCCGGGCAACCGGGAGCTGCCGTCCGTACAAGGCGCGATCGAGCTGCCGCACGGCACCACCATCGTCGGGGCGACGTTCCCGGGCGGCGTGGTGCTCGCCGGCGACCGGCGGGCGACGATGGGCAACATCATCGCGCAGCGCGACGTCCAGAAGGTCTTCCCGGCCGATGAGTACTCGGCCGTCGGCATCGCCGGCACGGCCGGGCTGGCCGTGGAGATGGTCAAGCTCTTCCAGCTGGAGCTGGAGCACTTCGAGAAGGTCGAAGGCGCCACCCTTTCGCTGGAGGGCAAGGCCAACCGCCTCTCCACCATGATCCGCAGCAACCTCGGCATGGCCATGCAGGGCCTCGCCGTGGTGCCGCTCTTCGCGGGCTGGGACGCCAACCGCGAGAAGGGCCGGATCTTCTCCTACGACATCACCGGCGGGCGGTCCGAGGAGTACGGCTTCGCGGCCATCGGCTCCGGCTCCGTATTCGCCCGGGGAGCGCTGAAGAAGCTCTACCGCGAGAACCTGACGGAGAGTCAGACCATCACGCTCGTCACCCAGGCGCTGTACGACGCCGCCGACGACGACTCGGCGACCGGCGGGCCGGACCTGGCGCGCCGCATCTACCCCGTCCTCACCGTGATCACCGACGAGGGGTTCCGGAGGCTGACCGAGGGGGAGGCGTCCGAGGCCGTCCGCGCGATCCACGAGCACCGGCTCCAGGAGCCGGACGGCCCGCGGGCCGAGCTGCTCTAGCGCCGCGGAGCTGCCGGAATGTTCCCCAGCCGCCGCTGGGCGGTCCCCCAGCCACTGACAGAAAGGGACGGATAGCCGGTGTCGACGCCGTTCTATGTCTCACCCCAGCAGGCCATGGCCGACCGCGCCGAGTACGCCCGCAAGGGCATCGCGCGCGGCCGCAGCGTCGTCGTGCTCCAGTACGCCGACGGCATCGTCTTCGTCGCCGAGAACCCGTCCCGCGCGCTGCACAAGGTCAGCGAGATCTACGACCGGATCGCCTTCGCCGCGGTCGGCAAGTACAACGAGTTCGAGAATCTGCGGATCGCCGGCGTGCGCTACGCGGACCTGCGCGGCTACACCTACGACCGGCATGATGTGACGGCCCGTGGCCTAGCCAACGTCTACGCCCAGGCGCTGGGCACCATCTTCTCCAGCGCCGCCGAGAAGCCCTACGAGGTCGAGCTGATCGTCGCCGAGGCCGGGGACGGCCCCGAGGACGACCAGATCTACCGGCTGCCGCACGACGGCTCGATCGTGGACGAGCACGGCTCCGTCGCGGTCGGCGGCAACGCCGACCAGATCAGCAGCTATCTCGACCAGCGGCATGTGGACGGCATGACGCTCGGCGAGGCGCTCAAGCTCGCCGTCGAGTCCCTGTCCCGGGACAACAACGGCGGGGAGCGCACGCTGACCGCCGAGCAGCTGGAAGTGGCGATCCTGGACCGCACGCGGCCGCAGCAGCGGAAGTTCAAGCGGCTGCTGGGCCGTCAGCTGACCCGGCTGCTCGCGGACGGCGACGCCGCCACGGACGCCGATGACTCCTCGGACTCGGACGCCGAGGAGTAACCGGCGGCGGACCGGCCCCGGTCCCCGGTGTGGGCGGGGGGGGGGGGGGGGAAGGAAGACAGGAGAGAAAGAAAGCAACCAGGGGAGGGAGGGGGGGGGGGGGGGGGGAACGGTAAATCATGCGAAAAACGCAAGCCAACCGT
>NZ_JBWKFF010000013.1:247745-253171 GCF_056434425.1 Streptomyces sp. NPDC044033
TACTACTATTCGGCTACCTCTCTCTGCGTCTCTTTACGCTGAGGCTTGCTGGGCCTTATCTTTTCTCTTCTTTCTTGTTTCCTGTGCCTTTCGCCCCCCCCCCCCCACGGGCACACGTGCCTACCGGTCGTGCGGCGGCGGGGCGGTGGAGTCCCGTACGACCAGTTCGGCCAGCAGCTCCGTCGGTTCGGGAGTGCGGCCGTCGAGCACCGCGATGAGGGCCCGCATGCCCGCCTCGCCGACCGCCGTCGCGGGCAGCCGAACCGTCGTCAACTCCGGCTCGACCGCCGTCGCCAGCGACAGATCGTCGAAGCCGGTCACCGACACGTCGTCCGGGACCCGCAGCCCGACCCGCCGGGCGGCCTTGCACGCGCCCGCCGCCAGCAGGTCGTCGTCGCACACCAGCGCCGTCGGCCGCGGCCCCGGCCCGCTCAGCGCCCGCTCCGCGGCGAGCCGCCCCTCCGCCACGCCGAGCGCCGCCGGCTCGGTCCGTACCGAGGCGCCCGGGACCCGGCGCAGGGCCGAGGCGAGCGCCTCGGCCCGTATGGAGAACGTCCACGAGTCGATGCCGGCCGCGATGTGCGCGAACCGGCGGTGGCCGAGCGCGAGCAGATGCTCCGCCATCCGCCGCATGCCGTCGGCGATGTCGAGGTTGACGGTGGCCGCGGAGCCGGAGCGCAGCGGATCGCTGTCGAGCATCACCAGCGGCAGCCCGCCGCCCCGGATGGCGGCCAGCGCGTCCGCCGCCATCGAGGAGGCGATCACCCCGTCGACGGCGGACCGCGCCGAGTCGAAGGGGTCACGGGCCGGGCCGATGCCGTCGGGTGAGGGGTAGAGCAGGACGCCGACGCCGTGCTCGCGCGCGACCCGGGCGGCGCCGGTGTGGACCCGGGCGAAGAACTCGTTGGTGAGCGCGGGGACGACGAGCAGCACGGTCCTGGTCCGGCCCAGCCGGAGGTTGCGCGCCGCGAGGTTGGGGCGGTAGCCCAGTTCCCGGGCCGAGGCCCGTACGGAGTCGGCCGTGCGCTCGGAGACGCGTCCGCGCCACTTGTCGCCCAGCACCAGCGAGACGGTGGCCTGCGAGACGCCGGCCGCGCGCGCCACGTCGCGGCTGGTCATACGGCCGCCGGCCGCCCGGGAGGCCGCGGCCGCGGCCTCCGCCGCTCCGTCGCCGTACCCGTGCGGTGCGCCGCCCTCGCCCATCACCGATCCCGCTCCTCTGCTCCCCGTCCGGTCCGTCCGCGACCCTATCGGGGTGGACCGGCGGTCGACGGTCATGATAGGTGTAGCCCCGCACATTATACGTAACACCTCGGGAGCGGCCCGGGGCGCGAAGGGGCGGGCGATGGCAGCGGGCTACGGTGAACTGCTACGGACGCGGCACGCGGCACGGCTGCTGTGCGGCACCCTCATAGGGCGGCTCCCCAACGCCACCGCCACGCTCGCGATCGTGCTCTTCGTACGCGCGGAAGGCGGCGGCTACGGCCTCGCGGGGGCGCTGACCGCCGTCTACGGCGTGGGCAACGCCATCGGCCAGCCGCTGCTCGGCCGGGCCGTGGACCTCTACGGGCAGCTCAAGGTGATGCTGCCCGCCGCGGTGCTCTCCGCGCTCTCCGCGGCCGTCTTCGCGGCGTGCGGCCTGAGCCCGCTGCCCTTGGCGTTCGCCGCCATGCTCCTCGCCGGGTTCTTCACGCCGCCGCTCGAAGGCGGACTGCGCGCGCTGTGGCCGAGCGTCCTCAAGCGGGACGACCGCATCCACGCCGCGTACGCGCTCGACGCGGTCGCGCAGGAAGTGATGTTCGCGGTCGGCCCGTTGCTCGTGACGCTTGTGGTGGCCGTCTGGTCGCCGGCGGCGGCGCTGCTCGTCATCAACGCGCTCGGCATCGCGGGCGCGCTGTCCGTGGTCGTCTCCCCGCCGTCCCGGCGCTGGCGCAGCGCGCCCCGCGAGGCGCACTGGCTCGGCGCCCTGCGCTCGCCCGGACTCCTCGTCCTGCTCGGCGCGTTCTTCTTCGTCGGCCTCGCGCTGGGGTCGATAGCGGTGGCGGCGGTCTCGTACGCGGAGGGCCACGGCGGCGGCCTCGTCTCCAGCTATCTGCTGTCCGGGCTGGGCGTCGGCGCGCTGATCGGCGGCGTGGTCTACGGGGCCCGCCAGTGGCCCGGCGCCCCCGAGCGGCGGCTGCGGCTGCTGGTGGCCGCGCTCGCCGTCGGCTATCTGCCGCTCGTCCTCGTGCCCGGGGTCGCCGCGATGACCGCGCTGACGGTGCTGGCCGGGGTCTTCCTGGCGCCCGCGCTGGCCTGCGCGTTCGTCGTCGTGGACCGGCACGCGCCGCGCGGCACCGTCACCGAGGCGTTCTCCTGGCTGGTCACCAGTTTCGGGGTGGGCGCGGCCATCGGCGGCGCGGTCGTGGGGCCCGCCGTCGAGCACGGCGGGGCCGGCGCGGGCTTCTCCGTCGCGGGGTTCGGGGGATGCGCGGCGCTGGCCGTACTCCTCGCGGCCCGGCGCTTCCTCGCGGTCGCCGACGCCGTTCCGGTAGTTGAACGGGCGGCGGAAAATGATCGAAACGCAGCCGTCGAACCCGGTTTCAGAGCAGGCCATCAGGCGTAATGTTCAGTCATGGACCGCCGCATTTTCGGGCTGGAGAACGAGTACGGCGTCACGTGCACTTTCAGGGGACAGCGCCGACTGTCCCCTGATGAAGTGGCGCGCTACCTCTTCCGCCGAGTTGTTTCCTGGGGCCGCAGTAGCAACGTCTTTCTGCGCAACGGCGCCCGTCTCTACCTCGATGTGGGCTCGCACCCGGAATACGCGACTCCCGAGTGCGACAACGTGACCGAGCTCGTCACCCACGACAAGGCGGGTGAGCGCATTCTCGAAGGGCTGCTCGTCGACGCCGAACGCCGCCTGCACGAGGAGGGGATCGCGGGCGACGTCTACCTCTTCAAGAACAACACCGACTCGGCGGGCAACTCCTACGGCTGCCACGAGAACTATCTGGTCGCCCGGCACGGGGAGTTCTCCCGGCTCGCGGACATCCTCATCCCGTTCCTCGTCACCCGGCAGCTGCTGTGCGGCGCGGGCAAGGTGCTCCAGACGCCGCGCGGCGCGGTCTACTGCGTCAGCCAGCGCGCCGAGCACATCTGGGAGGGCGTCAGCTCGGCGACCACCCGCTCGCGCCCCATCATCAACACCCGTGACGAACCGCACGCCGACGCCGAGCGCTACCGCAGGCTGCACGTCATCGTCGGCGACTCCAACATGTCCGAGACGACCATGCTCCTCAAGGTCGGCGCCACCGACCTCGTGCTGCGCATGATCGAGGCGGGCACGGTCATGCGCGACCTCACCCTGGAGAACCCGATCCGGGCCATCCGCGAGGTCAGCCACGACATCACGGGACAGCGCAAGGTCCGCCTCGCCAGCGGGCGCGAGGCGTCCGCGCTGGACGTCCAGCGCGAGTACTACGAGAAGGCCGTCGACTTCTGCGAGCGCCGCGGAATCCGTACGGGTACGGTCGAGCGCGTTTTGGAGCTGTGGGGCCGCACCCTCGACGCCATCCAGGAAGAGGATCTGGACCGGATCTCCACCGAGATCGACTGGGTCATGAAGTACCAGCTGATCGAGCGCTACCGAGCCAAGAACAACATCACCATGTCCCACCCGCGCGTGGCCCAGATAGACCTCGCCTACCACGACATCCACCGCCGCCGCGGCCTCTACTACCTGCTGGAGCGGCGCGGCCAAGCGGCACGGGTGTGCGACGACTTGAAGATCTTCGAGGGCAAGTCCGTGCCCCCGCAGACCACTCGCGCGCGGCTGCGCGGCGACTTCATCCGCCGCGCGCAGGAGCAGCGCCGGGACTTCACCGTCGACTGGGTGCATCTCAAGCTCAACGACCAGGCGCAGCGCACCGTGCTGTGCAAGGACCCGTTCCGGTCGGTGGACGACCGGGTGGAGAAGCTCATCGCCGGGATGTGAACCGGACCTGTGTACGGGCTGTACGAAGGCTGTGCGCCGGTGTCCACGGACACCGGCGCACAGCCGTGTCCGGCAGGGTTGATAGGCAGAGCGCAAGCCGTAGAGTGGCGGGCGTTGTCCCGACACCCCCTCTAGCCCGAGTTGGACTGATGAACCACACGAAGAAAACGCGCCGCTTCGCCGTGGCGCTGGCCGTCCCCGCCCTGCTGCTCACCGCCTCGGCGTGTGGCTCGGACGACGGCGGCTCGTCGGACGCCAAGGCCGTGGCCAAGGTGTCGGGGAAGTTCGGGGAGAAGCCCGAGATCTCCGCCCCCAAGGACGCCAAGGCATCCGACAAGCTCGTCGTGAAGACCGTGAGCAAGGGCGACGGCGCGAAGGTCGAGAAGGACGGCTTCGTACGGTTCGACTTCGCCGGCCAGACGATGAAGGACAACAAGAACCTGGGCAGCAGCTGGCAGACCCAGCAGCCGCAGCAGGACCCCAAGGCCGCGCGCCCCCAGATCGTCCTGCCGATGAACGAGCAGGGCACGCAGCAGGCCGAGCAGATGAAGCCGGCGCCGCTGCCCCCGAAGGTCTTCAACGCGCTCATCGGCCAGAAGGCCGGCAGCCGCATCGAGGTCGAGGGCACGGCGCAGGCGCTCCTCGGCGAGGGGATCAACAAGGACGTCCTCAAGCCTGAGGACGGTCTGGTCTGGGTCTTCGACATCGCGGGCACGCAGAAGGTGGACCCGAAGAGCGAGGCCAAGGGCGACCAGGCCAAGCCGGACGAGGGGATGCCGGAGGTCAAGGCCGAGCCGCAGAAGGCCGCGACCTTCACCATGCCCAAGGGCGAGAAGGCGCCCTCGGAGCTCAAGCAGCAGGTGCTGATCAAGGGCAAGGGCGCCGAGGTCAAGGCCGGTGACGGGCTCATCGGCCAGTACACCGGCGTCACGTGGGACGGCGGCAAGAAGTTCGACTCGTCCTGGGACCACGGCGGTGCGACGGCCTTCCAGATCGGTTCGGGCTCGGTCGTGCCCGGCTGGGACAAGGGCCTGGTCGGCAAGCACGTGGGCGACCGGGTCGAACTGGTCCTGCCGGCGAAGCTCGCCTACGCTGACAAGCCGCCGCAGGGCAGCAGCATCCCCAAGGACGCCTCGCTCGTCTTCGTCGTCGACATCGTCGGCAAGGCCTGAGCCGGGGAGTCCCTGTCAAGGGTCTGAGCAGCGCATTCGCGCCATGATCTGCCAGAATTGACCGGCCGACCGAATGCGTCTTCCGTAGGAGAAATTTCGTGAACATCGACAAGCCCGAGATCGACTTCCCGGACGGGCCCGCCCCCACCGAGCTGGAGATCGTGGACCTGTGGGAGGGGGGGGGGGGGGGGGGAGAGGGCGGGGAGAAAGGCTCCTTGTGCCCCATCGCCACCTCCCTCTCCCCCTACCCCGTACCACACGCGAAACAGAAACACCAC